>NZ_FNDQ01000012.1 GCF_900099675.1 Myroides phaeus | reverse complement strand
TTTAGAATGATGTATAGAGGTGTAAGAGATAAGTCATTTTTCCTGTTTAGATTGACGAAACTTTTTGCTTAGTCCCCAACTTTTGCACCTGATCCCAGCTTTCTCGTTTGATTCTTTATAAGCATCTGTAAAAAAAAAAGGACATAATCTGTAGATTATGTCCTTTTACCTTGTAGCGAAGACGGGAGTTGAACCCGTGACCTCAGGGTTATGAATCCTGCGCTCTAACCAACTGAGCTACCTCGCCATTAATTTGGTCTTGACTGTTACTTCTGTAATGCGGGTGCAAAGATATAATAAAATTAATACAATGCAAATACTGATGTAAGAAAAAAATATTTTTTTATTTAAAAAAAATGTCTATATTCGAAAAAATTAAAAATTAAAGCTATGGCTATGAAAGAAAAATACGAACTTGAATTTCCGATAAATTCTTCTCCGCAGTTATTGTTTCAGTATATTTCTGATCCATCTGGATTAAGCGAGTGGTTTGCTGATAACGTAAACTCAAGAGGAGAATACTACACTTTTATTTGGGGAGATTCTGAAGAAAAAGCTCGTGTTGTTACTCGTAAGACAGATGAGAGAGTGAAATATAGATGGCTGGATGAAGATGATAAAGATACAGAATATTACTTTGAGTTAAGAATTAATAGAGATGAGCTAACAAAAGACGTTACAATAATTGTTACTGATTTTGCAGAGCCAGATGAAATAAATGAATCAAAACAACTGTGGGAAAATCAGATAATGGATTTAAAACAAGTGTTAGGATCTGCATAATTCCATAAAATATAACTTATATTTGCCGTTAATAGTAATCAGAATAATTGAAATATGATTAATGTTAACGGCAAAATTGTTTCTAATAGTGAGATATCATTAGAAAATAATAGAGGGTTTTTATATGGAGATGCTGTTTTTGAAACAGTTAGAGTATTAGATAATAAAGTATTATTTGTTGAAGACCATTATTTTAGATTAATGTCTTCAATGAGAATTTTGAGAATGGCAATTCCAATGGAGTTTACAATGGAATATTTTCAAGAGGAAATTATTAAAACAGCACAAGCTTTAGAAAGTGATTCAAACGCTATTAGAGTTCGTTTTAATGTTTATCGTAATGCTAATGGTAGATATTTACCAACAGATAGAAAAATTGGTTATATCGCAACTGCAGAGTGTTTAGATCAATCAGTTTATAGCTTTGATGAAACAGCATACGAAGTTGAGTTGTACAAAGATTTTTATGTAACAGCACATTTACTATCTACGCTTAAAACAAATAATCGTTTGATAAATGTTACAGGTAGTATTTTTGCTGATGAGAATGGATATCAAAACTGTTTTTTATTGAATGACAGTAAAAATATTGTAGAAGCTTTGAATGCTAATATTTTTGTTGTTAAAGATAAAGTGGTAAAAACACCTCCTTTAAGTGATGGATGTGTAAAAGGAATCATGCGTAAGCAAGTAATAGAATTACTTGAAAAACACCCTGATTATACTTTAGAAGAGGTTTCGATATCTCCTTTTGAATTACAAAAAGCAGATGAGATTTTCTTGACAAATGTTATTATAGGTATTCAAGCTGTAACTAAATACCGTAAGAAAGAATTTAAAAATGATCTTTCTAAAGATTTATTAAATAGATTAAATGCAAAAATCCGACTTCTTTAATTGAAGTTCGGATTTTCTGGTGCATTTAGCCAAATAGTATAATCTTGACCTAACGATTTGATGGCTTTTTTCCATACTTGTTTAGAAGGAATAGTTAAAAGTAAATCATATTCAAACTTGTCAATTGTTATCCAATAGTTGTCTTCTATTTCATTTTCTAATTGGTCAATATCCCATCCTGTATAACCTAAATAAAACCGTATATCATCTTTAGAGAGTACTCCCGTGTTTACTAGGTTTAAAATGGTATCGAAATCGCCTCCCCAATATAACTCATCGTTTATATGTAAAGAATTAGGTATAATATCTGGTCTTTTATGTATGCAGAATATTTTATCCTGTTCTACAGGCCCTCCTTCGTAAATAGTATATTGAGCATTCGTTGTAGGAATTAAATCGCTTAAAGTTATTTCAATAGGTTTGTTAAGTACAAATCCGACAGAGCCTAATTCTTCGTGGTCTGCCAATAAGATTAGTGATCTTGAGAAAGATAAATCGATCAAGTTTCCTGAAGGTAAAGAAATAAGGATATCACCTTTAGAAATGTTTTTTTTGTTAGCCATTTAGAAAAAAAGTATTGTTTATAGCCTAATATACAAAAAAAGACCTCACTTAATAAAAAATGAAGTCTTTTAAATCTTTAAAAAAAGTAGTTTTTATTGATTCTTACTTTTTCTTATTTACAGCACTTTCTAATTCAGAACCAGCTTTAAATTTTACAACTTTTTTAGCAGCAATTTTAATAGTTTTACCTGTTTGAGGATTTCTACCTTCTCTTGCCGCTCTATCAGTTACAGACCAAGAACCGAAACCTACTAATGAAATTTTATCTCCTTTAGCTAAAGTTGTTTCGATGTTTGATAAAAATGATTCTAATGCTTTTTTAGCTGCTACTTTACTGATTTCTGCATCTTTAGCAATTGCGTCAATTAATTCTGTTTTGTTCATAATAATTTTTTTAATGGTTAACTTTATTAACGTCCTCTTACAAATTTAGGGCTATTCTCTTATAAAACAAGCGTTTTGCCCAAAAAAACAGAAAAAGTTAAAGTTTTAATTAGGTTTTTTTTAAGCTATGAGTATTTTGACTTTAAAACCTTGATTTTTATACCATTAAAGTACTTTTGCTTCCTCTGTGAAAGAGATTCCATTTAGCAATTCGTTTGCTTTCATCGGTTTCTTTCCTGGAAATTGTAATCTAAGAATATTAATGAAACCATCTTCAATAGCTATTCTTATTTCTTTTTTTGTATGAGTAATTGTACCTAATGGTAAATTGTGTACTTCTTTCTCAAAAGAAGTTTCATATAGTTTGACGTTCCACTCTTGTCCATTGTCTGTTATTGTACACCATGCAGTAGGGTAAGGACTAAGTCCTCGAATCAAATTGTGAATAGCAGCACCTGGTTTAGAGAAGTCAACTTTAGTATTATCTTTATTTAGTTTATAAGCTGTTTTTGTTTCCTCTTTAGGTTGAGTAGTTGTCACAACTTTTTCGTTTTTTATTAAAGAAAGTGTTTCTATTACTGTTTCTGCTCCTAAAACCATTAACCTATCATGAAGTTCACCCGCACTTTCGTTTTCGTTGATTGGAGTCTCTTTTTTCAAGATAATAGCCCCAGTATCTATTTTTTCGTCAATAAAGAAAGTTGAAACACCTGTTTTTGTTTCTCCATTGATAATCGCCCAATTGATAGGTGCGGCACCTCTGTAATCAGGTAACAAAGAAGCGTGTAAGTTAAAGGTTCCTAATTCGGGCATTTTCCAAACTACTTCTGGTAACATTCTAAAAGCAACAACCACATTCAAATTAGCATTGTAGCTTTTAAGCTCTTCTAAAAAAGCTTCATCTTTTAGGTTTGTAGGCTGAAGAATAGGTAAGCTTTTTTCAAGAGCATATTCTTTAACAGCTGAGTATTTTAATTTTTGACCTCTACCTGCTGGCCTATCAGGTGCAGTAATTACTGCTACTATATTGTAATTATTTTGATACATAGCATCAAGGATTCCAACTGCAAAGTCAGGTGTTCCCATAAAAATGATACGTAAGTCTTTCATATTATTTGATATTGATTTTTATCGTTTGGTTTTATTTTATTTTCTTCAAGTAAAACTTGAATAGTATATAAGATTTCATCTTTTGTAAATTGATTTAACAAGTCAATGTCTTTTATGCTTAAGGGTTTTTCTTGTAAGAGCTTGTAAATTTCTGCTGTTACAGCTGCTTTATCTTTTGTAGTAAGGCTTAATCTCTTTGTCATACAAGTAGAGCAAGTACCACAATCTTTATCAGATTCTTCATCAAAATATTTTAAAAGAATTCTGTTTTTGCAAATATCTTCATTTTGAATATAAAACAATAGAGCGTTGTATTGTTTTATTTTTTGTTCATTGTAATTTTTTAAATGCGTAAAAGTTCTATATAGTGCTCGATCTTCTTCCCATGCTTCGTTGAAAATAACTGTAATATCATTCTCTTCAGGAGTAAATCTACATAGTTCTTGTTGTTGACATTCTTGAAGACATTTAATTATGTCTTCTTGGGTTTCTTCTGTATGTTGAGAAATAAGATCAATATTTATATCTGTTTCGTATTCGTAAATACCGGGGTAAGTTCTAAGAATAAACAATAAAATATTTTCATACATTTCACTATCATAAGAGAAGTCTAAAATATCACTACTTGAAGCTGTGAATATTAGTTTAGTTTTATTTCCTGTATTCTGACTTAAACGTATAACTCCTTGTCTGTCTAAAAATTGTAAAGCATTGTACGCTTTGCGGTAAGGGAATTTATTGTGAAAGCAAAACTGATTAAAATTGAAACTATTTACACTATTATATCCTTCGCCATAGGCTATTCCTAAAAAGTTGTTTAACTTTCTATAGAGTAATTTTAAAAATTCTTTGTCGAATAAGCTATCTTTAAATTGCGCTGTATTTTGTTGTAATTCTTGTTCTGAAAACAAGAGTGTTGCAAAAGCTTTGTTACCATCTCTACCAGCACGTCCTGCCTCTTGGTAATAGTTTTCAATATTTTCTGGAATTTGAATATGAATGACATTTTTCACATTCTTTTTGTCTATTCCCATTCCAAAAGCATTTGTTGCAACCATGATAGGACATTTTTCTTCTATCCAGTCTTGCATTCTTTTTTTCTTCTCATTTATAGTCAGTCCACCATGAAAATAGGTAGCACTAAAGTTGAGTTGATTTAAGCGTTGTGCAAAGAAAAAAGCCTCTTTTCTTGTTCTAACATATATAATGCTCGGAGCAGGGTTTTTGCGTAGAATTCGATCAACAATATTAATCTGATTTTCTACTTTATATGTACCATAGATTAAGTTTTCTCTATAAAAACTTTTCGTAAAAACTTTAGGTTCTTTTAAATGTAGATTGGTACAAATATCCTCAACTACTTTTTGGTTGGCAGAAGCTGTTAATGCTATGATAGGCGTGTTTGGAAATAAGTTTCGTAGTTTTCCTAATTCTAAATAAGAGGGTCTAAAATCATGTCCCCATTGAGAAATACAATGTGCCTCATCAATTGCAATTAAGCTGATGTTAAGTTTTTCTATTCTTTCTAATATCCAGGTTTGTTGTAAACGCTCTGGAGAAACATAAAGGAACTTGTAATTACCATAGAGACAATTATCAAAGATAGCATCAATCTCATGCATTGGAGTGCCACCGATAATAGCAGTAGCTTTTATGTTGAGTTTGTTTAGATTATTAACTTGATCTTCAATCAAAGCAATTAAAGGAGAAACAACTAAGCAAGTTCCCTGCATTACAAGTGCAGGAATTTGGAAGCAGATACTTTTTCCACCACCAGTTGGTAACAAAGCAAAAGTGTCATTTGCTTTCAGAACAGAATCAATAATCTGTTGTTGTGGTTCACGAAAGCTATCGTATTGCCAATACTTTTGAAGTATTTCAAGAGGTGTAACCATAATATGTTAACTACAAGAAGTTTTGTAACGAATATAAGTATTTTATGGTAAAGAAAAGGGTTATAGTTAGAAAACTATAACCCTTTTAGTGTTATTGTGATATTTTATTAAACTTTACTTAATATAAAGTCAATTCTATTTTCAACTGTGTCGCGTGGAACTTCAATTAAATCATATCCATATTTAGAATATGTATTAATTAAGTGTTCGTGAATTTCACTTGCTTCTTGGAAACTTTCATAACGTTGTTCATCGCTAATATAAATGTTTTCCCAAGGAGGCAACAAGAAAATTTGATGATACATATGCTCTTTGCAGGCTGCATCAAAACTTTCAGGATAATTATCTCCTTTGTAGTGCATATAAGCTAATACATCAGGTATTCCTCTATCTATAAAAACAATATTACTTTTTTCGCTAATTGCTTCTTTATGTTGCTTAATTCTCCCTTCTAAAAGTAATTGACTAAACAGTAAAGGCTCTGTTAAAAATAGTTGATCAATTCCTTTTTGTTGAGCTTGTTTAGTTACTTCACGAGATATTTCTGGATAGCAAATATATCCCTTCTTAGTAAGTTCGTTAATCAACGTCGTTTTACCAGATCCTGGGCCTCCTATGATTAAGATTAATTTTGTGTTCATTTTGCTGTAAATATCAAAGGCGCAAAATTACAATAAAATGTTTGGTTTGAAAGAGTTTTAACGACATCTTTTGAAAATACTACATCTAAAAATGATTATATTTGCCTAATAAAAAGATTATGGACGAAAAAACACAAGAATTTTACGCAAGACTTAAAGAGCAATTAGAGAGCGATAAAAATTGGCCAAGACCTTATTTATACAAATTTATTGTGCCAGGTGATGCAAGTAAAATTGCCCAAGTAGAAGAAGCTTTTGACGGATGTAAAGCTGATATTCAAATCAAAAATTCAAGTACAGGTAAGTTCTCAAGCGTATCTGTAAAATTAAATGTCAATAATGCTCAAGAAATTATTGATAAATATATTGCAGTATCTTCAATAGAAGGTATTGTTTCTTTATAACTTCGTTTTAATTTTAATTAGAACATTTATTTTATTGCGAATTCCTTTTTTAGTATATTTAGCTGAATTGATTTCGCATCATTTATAATTATAGTATCCTATGAATTTTAATTCTCGAGAAGCAGTAAATAATTTAGATTATAATACTTCTAAAAAAGCTCTTGTCATTCCAGAGTATGGGCGTCATATGCAAAGTTTGATTGACCATGTTTGTAAAATTGAAGATAGAGAAGAACGAAACAAAGCTGCACGTTATGTAATTAGCGTAATGGGGAGTATGAATCCTCACTTGAGAGATGTGCCTGATTTTCAACACAAATTATGGGATCAATTATTTATGATGTCAAAATTTGAATTAGATGTTGATAGTCCTTTTCCAATTGCTACCCAAGAAACTATTTTTAGTAAACCTGAAAAATTAGCGTATCCTCAAAATCATCCTAAGTATAGATTTTATGGTAATAATATTACCTATATGATTAATAAAGCTATTGCGTGGGAAGATGGAGAAATGAAAGATGCTTTAATTATGGTTATTGCTAATCATATGAAAAAAAGTTACTTGAGCTGGAATAAGGAAACAGTTAAAGACGAGGTTATTTTTGAACATTTATGCGAATTGTCAAATGGAAAAATAAACTTGTTTAAGAAAGAGGAAGAGCTATCTACTACAGCAAATCTAATTCAAGTAAATAAAAAACAATCAAATAAGGCTAATTTTACAAGTAATCAAAAGAACGCGGGTACAAATAGCAATAACAATAATAACAAGAAGTTTAAAACAAATAATAACTATCACTCTAAAGGTAAAAAATAATGAGTACTTTCAAAATAGAAGGAGGATTCCAATTAAAAGGTGAGGTGCACGCGCAAGGAGCTAAAAATGAGGCTTTGCAAATTTTATGTGCTGTTTTACTTACGCCTGAAAAGGTAGTTATTTCTAATATTCCTGACATTATTGACATTAATAAGTTAATAGAGTTATTGGGAAATTTAGGGGTTAAAATTGAGGAATTAGGACCTAATAAAAAGTCTTTTCAAGCAGATGATCTAAACTTAGATTATTTAGTTTCTGACGATTTTAAAAGTGGAGGAAAAGCTCTTAGAGGTTCTATTATGATGGTAGGACCATTATTAGCTCGTTTTGGAAAAGGTTATATACCAAAGCCAGGAGGAGATAAAATTGGAAGAAGAAGATTAGATACGCACTTTGATGGATTTATTCAATTAGGTGCAAAGTTTAGATATAATAAAGAAGAGTATTTTTACGGAGTTGAAGCTGAAAAGTTGGTAGGAGCTGATATGTTACTTGATGAGGCATCTGTGACAGGTACTGCAAATATCTTAATGGCGTCAGTTTTAGCTGAAGGAAAAACTACTATTTACAATGCTGCTTGTGAGCCATATATTCAACAATTATGTAAGATGTTGATTTCAATGGGAGCTAAGATTGAAGGAGTAGGTTCTAACTTGTTGAAAATTGAAGGAGTTAAGGAACTTTTCGGTTGTGAACACGCAATGCTTCCAGATATGATTGAGATTGGTTCTTGGATTGGATTGGCTGCAATGACTAAAAGTGAAATTACAATTAAAAATGTAGGGTGGGAACATTTAGGTGTTATTCCAAACACATTTAGAAGATTAGGTATTACACTGGAAAAAAGAGGTGATGATATTTATATCCCTGCTCATACAGAAGGATATGAAATTCAAAGCTTTATTGATGGTTCGATCTTAACAATTGCTGATGCTCCTTGGCCTGGATTAACACCTGATTTATTAAGTGTTATTTTAGTAGTGGCAACACAAGCAAGAGGAGAGGTGTTAATTCATCAAAAGATGTTTGAGAGCCGCTTGTTCTTTGTCGATAAGTTGATTGACATGGGAGCAAAGATTATCTTATGTGACCCACATAGAGCAGTGGTGATTGGACACGACTTCAAATCTCAGTTAAAAGCAACTAATATGTCATCTCCTGATATTCGTGCTGGTATTTCTTTGTTAATTGCTGCACTTTCTGCTAAAGGAGTAAGTGTGATACAGAATATTGAACAAATTGATAGAGGGTACGAAAGAATTGATGAGAGATTGAGGGCTTTAGGTGCACATATTGAGAGAATAGAGGACTAAATATAGTTGGTCTATTTGTTTAAACAAATAAGCCAAATAAGTAATAAAAAAGGCTACGTGTAAAATTCACGTAGCCTTTTTTATTCTTTATTTTTGAAGTAAATCAAGTATTTTAATCCCAAAAACGACTCCGTATTTATTTGGAGCGTCAGCTGATACAGCGCGGAAATAGTCTATTCTAAATGGTCTAAACTTACCAAAACCAACGTTGTTTAATCCGATACTAAATTCACCATATACATCTTTGTCTGGCACGTGTAACATATGATACCCGGCAACTAATGAATATCTCGTTTTATTTAATATAGGTATCTTATTAATGATAAACCCTCTAAAGTCGTGTTCTAAATGTAATTCAATATATGATTTGTTAGTACTGTATTCATAATAAGGTAATAGGTTAAAGTGTTTGTTGTACACAGCGGAAGATCCTATGAAAGTATTATTACCATTAAAATGCTTATAGTCTGTAAAAGCAATATTATTTTGTTCTAAATATTTACCAGCACTTAAACCAATATATAGATTACCAATGTTTCCAATATTGTCATTATATTTAGTTGATAATGAAACATAAGTGTAATTATAGTCACTTGTTGTTGAGTTTAATGCTTTTTCTAAATTTAAAAATAGGATAGGGTATTTAGATGTTGGTATATATTGTTTTCGATTGGGGTAACTTATTATTTTTTGGTCAAATACTAAGTTGAAACCTATGTTTAATTTAAATATTTTGTTGTCTTCAAAAGGATGATTTTCTGTATCATTTGGATCTAATGGATTATTTGATGAAAAGGTTAAGTGTGGTACAAAAGGTGGTGTGTTAATGTGATTACTTAGCGCTTTTCTTGAGGAGTATTCTAAGCTTGTTGTAAGTTTTAAACCATTAAAAGCATATTGTTCATATTGTAATTTAAGAAAACTCTTTTGAAAGTATTTTGCATAGTTTTTACCAAACCAGGCACTTGCAAATGAGTTGATTGGCGTTTTTATTGGGTCATCTTGGTTGAATTGTAAGATTGAGCTTCCTCCTGAAAGCGTAACTTTATTATAGTTTTTTTGATTGAAAATATGAGATGCATATCCTGAAACTCGATATTTGTTTTCTGATACTCCATAATTAACAATTGTTCCCATTTGTATTTGTTGGAAGTCATCATAATCTTTTACGTAGTCAAGCCCAGTGGTAACATTAAATCCTTGCACGGCATTAAAAGCAAACGTTGAAAGCAATCCTCTATAAGTATAAGAAGTAGCTTTATACGAGTTAATATATTGGTATCCTTTGATGAATTTGAATAAAGTGAAATTATTAGATCTTTTATCTATTGAATCTAAAGTAGCTTTAGTTCCCTCTTGTGCAAAAATAGTTTGTGAGTTAAAGGTCTCAATCTCTTTTTGTTTCAAAGTATAAGGTCTTAGGTTATCCCAATAATCATCTGTTTTGTTTAGAAAGTTGTTTGAATATTGGATAAGCTCATTAGAGAAGTCGCTTTTTTGTAAAGAGTTGTCATATTGGTAATCGCTATAAATAGCATCAAATTGACCAGTAAAATTGAAAACAAGAAACTTTCCTTTTAGATATATATTCTGTGAACTCTTTATGTACTTATTGAAACTATTATCGTGTTTGTAATTTTGTACTAATACCAATTGCTGTATATGTTTTAGCCCAATATTTTCTCCATCTATTGCAGCATATAAGTGTGTTACTTGCCACTGGTCACTTGTGATGGTCATTGTACCTTTCATAATAGGTTCCCTATCTCTTTTGGGAGTAAATTCTATTTCATATAGCATATTACCATTGCTATCTTTGTCAATGCTTTTAACTGTAAAATAGTAATACGTTTTAGCATAAGGCATTAGAGGAGAAACTAAATTAAACTGTTTTGAAGCAATTTTATTAGTCAGACTAATATCGCTATCTGAAGCAGTTAAAAAGTATAAGTCTTTAGAAATACCTACTTCCTTAAGACCAATTACTTTTTCTGTTGTGTGATTTTCATTTAATGTAGTAACTTTTGAGGAGATTTCACCAAGGTAAACAAAATTTCCAGAGGGATCAATATCTAATGAAGGGTCTAAATCTTTTCTTTTCTGGCCTAAAAATGAGTTTCTGGAAGTTGCTAATTGTAAGTTTCCTTTAGAATAGTAGTCAAAAGAATACTTAGTAAGGGTATTTTGTTCCAGATTTTTAGCAACTAACCCCATTATAAATAAGGCATATTCATCTTGAGGATTTTCATAAAAGAAATCTACTTGATCTAACGGTTTTAAGATAATATCCCATTGACCATTTGGAGTATTATTATCAGTGTATTCTATTTTTTTTGTGATATAATCTTGTTCTTGTATAAAAATGATGTCTTTTTGCTTTACATCAATTTTAAAAATACCATCTATATTAGTACTTGTTTGCCTATCAGTGTTTTTGACAAATACCTTGGCATTAGGCAATGCTTTTCCGTTAGGAGAGGTTACTCGTCCTAATATAGTAGCTGTTTGACAATAAGCATTACAAGTAACAAGTAGTAAAACTATAGTTGTAATTACTGAATTAAATAGATGTTTTGACATTAAATTTGAAAGGATGCTATGGCTAAATCATAACTTTTTAATCCAAAACCAACTATTGTTCCCTGACAAACACTTGATATATATGAATGTTTTCTAAACTCTTCACGCTTGAATGTATTCGAAATATGAACTTCAATAACAGGAGTTTCAATCGCAGCAATAGCGTCAGCAATAGCAATAGACGTATGAGTGTAAGCACCTGCATTTAGAATTATCGCATCATAAGAAAAGCCTACTTCGTGTAATTTATTAATAAGTTCTCCTTCAATATTAGATTGATAGTATTCTAATTGTACTTCTGGGTAATTGCTTTGTAATTGTAAGAAATATTCTTCAAATGATTGATTACCATAAATCGTAGGTTCACGTGTTCCTAATAAGTTTAGGTTAGGACCATTAATTATTAATACTTTCATATTTATTCTATTAAGTACAAACAAATATATTATATTATCTAATACTATAGTACAAAAGTTGTCATTAATGCATAAGGCAGGATCTAGTTGAAGGGATGTATAATAAATAGGTGCTGTATTAAGGATGTTGTATGTGTTAATTTATAAGGTATTAATAATAGATAAGTGATTATTTGTGTTAATAGTTTTTTTATTTTGTGTTTATTTCGTGTCTTATGTAATTATATTCAATAGTTAGTGGTGTGTTTTACTTTAATTAACAATATTTTAAGTAAAAAAACAAAATGTGTATTTTATTGATTAATAATCTATTATGGTGTTTTAGTAGGGTGATTGTCATTGTATCTGTTATTTATTTATTAAAAATTCTGTCGCTTTTAAACCTAGTTTGTAAATTTGACTTAGTTAAAAATTAAAAATAGCTAAATATGAAAAAATTAGTACTTTCAGTTATGGCAGTTGCAGCTTTTGGTTTTGCAGCTAACGCACAAGAAAAAGAAAAACCAACTTACGGATTCCAAGAGTCTAATGTATTTGTAGAAGGAAGTTTCAGTATTTCTGATTCTAATGTAAAAATGACTGGAACTGATACAAAAGTTAAAACTACTACTTTCGAAGTTAACCCTAAAGTAGGTTATATGTTAAACGATAAATTTGCTGTTGGAGCTTCTGTAGGTTTCGGTAAATTAGGTCTTGACAACGAATTATTTGATGGTGCTTTTGATGGTGTTGATGCAGATTATATTAAATCAACTTACGCTGGTGTTTTTGCTCGTTACTACTTCTTAGAAGTTGGTCAACGTTTCAAAACTTTTGCTGAAGTAGGTGTTGGATTTAGCGAAGGTAAAATGGATGTAAGCGGAGTTTCTAACAAAGCAACTGGTATCCGTGCTGGTTTAGACTTAGGTTTCAACTACTTCTTAACTCAAAACTTAGCAGTTTCTTTCAACGTTGCTAACGTATTCTCTTACGCTAATTACAATGTAAAAGAGGATGGTAAAAAAACAAATACTGTTTCTAACACTAACGCTAATGTTAACATTTTCAATAACTTCTTTGATAATGCTAAATTTGGTTTAACTTACAAATTCTAATTAATAGAATAAGTAAAACTTATATTATTAAGAGCCTCTCATTTCGAGAGGCTCTTTTTTTGTTTGTATATTTGAAAGGTATAAAATCAATTTATGTTATCTAATTACTGGGAGAAAAATATAAAAATGTTTACAACTTATCTAAAGTTGGAAAGGGGATTGTCAGAAAATTCTTTGGAGAGTTATGAACTTGATGTTCGCAAGTTTCTGATGTATTTAGGTGGATATGAACAAGAGTATAAGCTTGAGGAAATTGACACATCTTTAGTGCAAGAGTTTTTATATTCAATTGCAGAAATTGTAGCGCCTACTACCCAAGCACGTATTATTTCAGGATTGAAGAATTTTTTTAATTATTTTATTCTTGAAGGATATATAGAGAAATCACCTGTTGAGTTGATAGAAGCACCTAAAACAGGGCGCAAATTACCAGATACACTTAGTTTAGAGGAAATAGATTTGTTAATTAGCGCAATTGATCAGTCAACACCAGAAGGTTTTAGAAATAAGGTGATGTTAGAGGTGTTGTATAGTTGCGGACTTCGCGTTAGTGAATTGGTTGGTTTGCGACTATCTGATTTGTTTTTTGAAGAAGGGTTTATTCGTGTAATAGGTAAGGGAAGTAAACATAGGTTTGTGCCTATTGATGAGCACTCGATGGAGTTAATCACTTTATATATAAATACTATTCGCTCACAATACACAGTAAAAAAAGAGAGTAGTGATATTGTTTTTTTAAATCGAAGGGGAGCACAATTAACACGTGCGATGATATTTACGATTATAAAGCGCTTAGCCATAGAAGTAGAGTTAAACAAGAATATAAGTCCACATACCTTTCGTCATTCATTTGCAACGCATCTATTAGAGAATGGTGCGGACATTAGGGCAATTCAGGTAATGTTAGGACACGAATCTATTACAACGACAGAAATATATACACATATTACAACAGAACGTTTAAGAGTGGTTTTAGAGGATTATCATCCAAGGTCAAAGAAATAGCTAATATTTATTGGTCTGCTTGTTTAAGTTTAGTGTTTAAGGTGTTTGGTCAAATGCAGTAAAAAAATATGAATTGTGGCTAATTTATAAGAAGTAGATAGATGTTGGATAATAATAAATAGCAGACTATTTTGCTTAACACAAATAAAAATAAGCTGGCAGGTAGATCTATGGGGGGTATATATGAGAAAAGTAGTTTGGCTTTAGTTTCACTCTTCTAAAAATGGAAGTGATTATAATTTAGAAGAGCTATTTGATGAACAAGATGAATAAAGAACATTAGTTTTAAGCATAAAAAAAGGAGTTATTGAAAAATAACTCCTTTTTTGTTTTATTATTTAGCAATGTTAATTGCTCTTGTTTCTCTAATTACAGTGATTTTCACTTGACCTGGGTAAGTCATTTCTGTTTGAATTTTTTGAGAAATATCAAACGAAAGCGTTGCCGCCATATCATCAGTTACTTTTTCACTCTCTACGATTACACGTAATTCTCTACCAGCTTGAATAGCATAAGCATTTTTCACACCGTTGAATTCGTTAGCAATGCTTTCAAGATCTTTTAGACGTTGGATGTAAGAATCTAATACTTGACGTCTTGCACCTGGTCTTGCTCCAGAAATAGCATCACATACTTGAATAATAGGAGCAATTAACGTAGTCATTTCGATTTCGTCGTGGTGAGCTCCAATAGCGTTACAAACCTCTGGTTTTTCACCATATTTCTCAGCCCATTGCATACCTAAGATTGCGTGTGGTAGTTCGCTTTCTGTTTCTGGCACTTTACCAATATCGTGAAGTAATCCAGCACGTTTAGCTAACTTAACATTTAATCCTAATTCAGCCGCCATCAAACCACAAAGCTTAGCAACCTCTCTTGAGTGTTGTAGTAAGTTCTGTCCATAAGATGAACGGTATTTCATTCTACCTACTATTTTGATTAATTCAGGGTGTAATCCGTGAATTCCTAAATCAATAACAGTTCTTTTACCAATTTCAATGATCTCCTCTTCAATTTGCTTAGTAGTTTTAGCAACTACCTCTTCAATTCTTGCAGGGTGAATACGACCATCTGTTACTAAACGGTGTAAAGATAAACGAGCAATCTCTCTTCTTACTGGGTCAAAACAAGAAAGGATAATAGCTTCTGGAGTATCGTCAACGATGATTTCTACACCAGTTGCAGCTTCAATAGCTCTAATATTTCTTCCTTCTCTACCAATAATTCTACCTTTTACATCATCAGATTCGATATTGAATACAGATACACAGTTTTCAACTGCTTCTTCTGTTCCAATACGTTGGATAGTATTGATAATAATCTTTTTAGCTTCTTGTTGAGCAGTAAGTTTCGCCTCTTCAATTGTTTCTTGAATAGATGCCATTGCGTTTGCTTTAGCTTCTGTTTTTAAACTTTCAATGATTTGGTTTTTAGCTTCTTCTGCAGTTAACCCAGAGATTATTTCTAATTGTTCAACTTGAGTACGGTGAAGTTTTTCAATTTCCTCTTGTTTTCTTTCAATAATTTCAAGTTTATGATTGTAATCTTTAACTCTTTTTTCTCCTTCTTCAACAGCCTTCTTTGCTTTAGCTAATTCACTTGAGATTTGAGATTCTTTATCTCTTGTTCTCTTTTCAGCTTCAGCAATTTTTTTATCTCTACTTAATATTACTTGCTCGTGTTCAGATTTTAATTCAATGAATTTCTCTTTTGCTTGTAATATTTTTTCTTTCTTGATTGCTTCACCTTCTGCTTTTGCGTCACGTAAAATTGTCTTTACTTCCCCCTCTGCGTTTTTCAATATAGAAGAAGCATGGTTTTTTTCAAGGTATTTTGCTACCATGAAGCCTATTGCGGCACCGATCACAATTCCTCCAATGGTCATCAATAATATTTCCATAAATGTTCCTATAAATTATATATAAAAAAAGCTCACATCAGTTTGAGTCGCGTAAACTCTCTAAATAACAAGTTTTGAGTTAGCCTGCTGTTCAAGGATCTGCTTAACGCAGCGTGCTTTAGTAGCAAAGATTCACCCATTTTAATTTGTTTGTGTTGAGTTTATCAAACAGTACTAATGTGAGCAGTATTTTTAGTCTTATGTAAAGAACGTGATGTCGAATTTATTTTGATAGAATACGATCTAAAGCTTCATCCAGTTTTATTAATCTATCCACAGCTTTTGTATATCCTTCTGTAGTGTCAATTGTTTTCTGTTCTTTTTGCGAGGCAAACTGTAATGCACACATCGCTAAAACATCTTGCTTATCTCTAACAGCATAATTTTCTTCAAATTGATGAATCATTATATCAATTTTCTTAGAAGCAGAACGCAAGGCCTCCTCCTGAGAATAACCAACTGTTAGTGGGTAAACCCTATCTGCAATTGATAATTTAATCTTTAATTGTTCATCATTTTTACTCATATACCCCTATTTTGTGAGATGAGCTATACATTGATCGATTTCTTTAATCAATGAATTTATCTTCAGTTTCGTATCTCTTCTATTCTCTTCACTGCCCAATAGTGAACTCGCTAAACGTAACGATTCATACTTTTCATAAATTGAATCTAACTGCTTTTCATTTCTTCGAATTTCCTCTTCTGCTGAAAGCAAAGTCTTTTTCAACTCTGTATTTTCAGCTTCTAATACATTCAGTCTTTGTACAAGTCTTGCAAACTTAATTTCCAAAGAATTGACAACATCAGTTAGTTCACTCATTACGCTTAATATTCACTATCCTAATACTACAAAGTTACAATTAGTATTCATATTTAAAAAGCTTTCATAAAAAAAAAAGAAAATTTCTGTACATAATTTACAAGCTGTTAGCTATGTTGTTCATTTTAAGTTATAATACTAATTATTTTGGCTGTTATTATGTATTTTAGCCAAAAAGTTTTATTGTTATGAATGTAAGAGTACTTACTGGTATTATCTTATGCGGTTTCGGTGTTTACGCTCAAAATAACAACGCCCTTCAATTTGACAATCCATTACATATTCCTATTAATGCTTCTGGTAATTTTGGAGAGTTAAGAGGAACTCACTTCCACGCCGGACTTGATATTAAGACGCAACAGCGTACAGGACTACCGGTTTATGCTCCTGCTGATGGTTACGTATCGCGAATTAAAGTTTCTACTTGGGGATATGGTAAAGCTTTATATATCGATCATCCAAATGGACAAACAACTGTTTACGGACACTTGGATAGCTATGCTGGCGAAATTGCGGATTTAGTGAAAAACAGACATTATGCTGAAAAGAGTTTTGAAATTGAAATATTTCCTCGTAAAAATCAACTTGCTGTAAAACGTGGACAAATTATTGCCTATACTGGTAATACGGGTGGCTCTGGTGGACCACATTTACACTATGAGTTTAGAGATACGCAGACGCAACAAATCTTAAACCCATTGGGTGAGGGAATGGATAAAATGTTGACTGATACGCAGGTTCCTTCTGTTAATGCCGTTTTTGTCTATCCATTGAGTGATGATGCAGTTGTAAACCAAGGACAAATTCCTCAGCAATTATCGTATGTTACTCAAAGTGATGGAACGCTTTTAGTTTCGCCTATTAAAGCGAAAGGGACTATTGGTTTTGGAATTGATATTCACGATACGGCTAATTTCAACACAAATAAAAATGGTGTTTATGCTGTTGAAACATTTGTAAATAGCAAGCGCGTCTTTAATTATAAGTTCGACCGTTTTTCATTTGCTGAAAGCGGATTGGTTAATGCATTAATTGACTATGAACGCTTTGTTACAACAAGAAAGAAAGTACAGAAGTTGTTTTATGACAAACCTTATAATCTTTCGGTTTTATCAATAGATGCTTCTAAAGGACAAATTAATGTGAAAGCAGGGGAGAATTATACGTATAAAATCGTGCTGGCTGATTATCACGGAAACACAAAAACAATTAGCATTCCGGTTGAATATGCTGATGAAGTAGTTCAGAATACAAGAAAAGTGGAGTCGGGAGAGTATAAAATTAATGCAGATAGAGATTATATTTTTGAAAAGGAGAACGTAACAGTGAGTATACCTGTTAAAGCGTTTTACAATGATTTTGAAATGAATATGTCTGTTGCAAATAATGTGTTGAAATTACATAAGCCTGTTGTTCCAATGGCGAAAAGTATTGCCATTACATTTGATACTTCTAATATGGATATATCAAATAGAGATAAAGCATTTATCGCTCGTGTTGATGGGGGAAAAAGAGATTATTTCAAAACAACTAAAAAAGGAAATCTGTGGACTATCTACACAAAGAGTTTTGGAGACTATAAGATTTTAACGGATGAATTAGCACCTAAGATTTACAAACCGAGTTTTGAAGAAGGACAATGGATTAGTAGTGCAACAGAAGTTTCTTTTTTAATTTCTGATGATGTAGCTGGTATTTCATCTATTGTGGGAACAATTAACGGAAAATGGGCTTTGTTAGATTACGATTATAAAACAAAGAAAATTGTACATAAGTTTAGCGATAAGGTTGTTGTTTCAGGAAGAAATGACGTTGTTATAAAAGTTACTGATAATGTAGGAAATGAAGGTGTTTTTGAATCTCATTTCTTCATTAAATAGGCAATGAATATGTTTTTAAGGGTAGTCTATATAGTTGTAGGGAACTTTAGCTAAAAAATAGATTACTCATTTTGATGTATAAAAACACGAATTAAGTATCTTTGATTTATTAAACACTCATATTATGAAATTAGGCGTAGGATTGTTTTTAGGAATATTTTTAGTATTTGGAGCTTGTAAACAAGAAGAAGGGAAGCCAAAAGTTAGTTATAAAGACGAGAGTTCTTCTACGGTTGGTACTGAACCAGTAAAAGAAAAAGAAAGAGCAGAGGATATTCGTATCGCTGACTTACCTGTTTTAATGGGGCAGTCTAATTATTTAATTCACCCAGTTGGTGAAGTACGCGTTTATAGCTATACTTCTAAAAGTGGTATGAGTAAAGTAAGTCAAACTTCTTATACTGTTTCAAATTATGCACCTTTTGAATTAACAGGATATCTTGAGAATTTGATGTTTCAACACAAAGATTCTTTAGAAATTAGACCCTTGACGGATGCTAAAATACAAATCCAAAGTGTTACCTATTTAAACACTATTGCCGAGAAATTCAATAAGAATATTTTAGTGTATAGTATTTTTGACGCGGATACAAATAGAGATGGTAAGATTGACTCTAATGACATCAAGACACTCTACATTAGTAGGTCTAATGGGAAAAGTTTTAAAAGGTTGAGTGAAAACTTACACGAAGTGTTAGATTGGACTGTAATAGATGCTCAAAATAGATTGTACTTTAGAACAATTGAAGATATTAATAAAAATGGTGCGTTTGATAAAGATGATAATGTAAATTATTACTACATCAATTTATTAGATAAAGATTGGGAAGTGATTAGTTACGACCCTTTACGTGTAGAGAAAGAAATAGAAATTTTAGAATAAGATAAAAAAGCTCGTTGATTCAACGAGCTTTTTTTATGTTATAAATGCACCTTTTCTACTTGTTCTTTTAAAGCTTTATTCATCGCAATGAAACCAGCTAAAGTTTCAGTTTGTAATTTTTTTTTCAAGAAAGGAACAAGGATTCCTGAAAATTCTTCACAGTGGTAAAACTCACATTGTCCTTCATTAATCTGTTTTATTGTAAAACAATGGTGTCCGTCAAAAATACCTTTGCATAGTAATTTTCCTTTCCAACTAAAGTAGCGTTCTTTTCTATTGCTAAATACAATTGGTTTAAAAGACATTGTAGGAAGTTGAATAAACAAAGGCATTCCAATCACAGCCTGTCCTTCTATATGCGAAATAAAGGGATTCCAATTCGGGTATTCTTGAAAGTCCATTAATACATCCCAAATTTGTTTTTTAGTCGCTTGAATAGTTATACGTGTTTCTATTTTCATCTTGTCAAGTATATATATGACAAAGATGTGACTTCACAAACAAAGAACTATTGACTTTAATCAAGAAAATACCTTCTGAGAAGTTGCTATAGTATGCCTACATTTTTTCAACGATATAGTCGTCTTTCTTCGTTTCTCCAAGGTTAAAGTGCAAGACCTCACCATAGCCAACAGGAATTTTGAATGTATTTTCTAAAGGCGTATTCAAAAGATAATTCCACATACATCTCATAGGACCTCCGTGTGTAATTAATAAAACCTTGTTGTATTTCTGCTGTCTTAATTCGTCTAAAAAGGACGTTACTCTTTGTTGTACAGTCATAAGGTTCTCCCCATAAGGAGGAGATGTATTCACAATATCGCTCATCCAGTTGTCAAAACTTTGTTTCGAAATCTCATCCCAAGGTTGCATTTCCCAAGCTCCAAAATCCATTTCTAATAGCCTATCATCAGTGGAGTAAAACTGGTTGAATTCTTCTGCGATAAACGTACATCTTCTCAAAGGACTTGAAAAGATTGCATCAATATCGTTAGGTATTCGTTGCTTGGTTATTTTTATTTCATCTGTGTAGCCATTTAACAAGGGTACATCAGTTTGACCGTAGCATACGCCAGTGGGGACATCTACCGCGGTGTGTCGCATTACATAAATTTCCATAATAGTATAGTTGATAGGTAAAATAGCACTTCACATACTTGTTGTATGGTTCCTAAACAATCGCCTGTATATCCACCGATGTGTTTTTTAAAGTAATAAGCTAAATAGAGTTTACCCAAATAGCTGATAAAAAAACTGAGAATAAAAATCCAGTTGTTATAAAGGAAAAAGGGAACAAGTGTTATGGTAAGTGAAAATAATAATGATTGATAAGGTAACCTTTTATTAGCTAATGGTTTTGATTTACTTTGGTCTGTGTCGCGTACATATTGATGTGTGTAAATCATTGTAGAAGCGTGAAATCTACTGGTAATATGCGCATTTATTAGCGTAATGACTACTAATGAAATAGATGCACTTCCAAGTTCGTGTAAGGCAAGAAATTTTAGTAAAAGCAACAGTACAATACCAATTACGCCATAAGCACCAATACGACTATCCTTCATAATAGTCATTATTTTTTCTTTGCCATAACCACCACCAAAAGAATCACATACATCAGTAAAACCGTCTTCGTGAAATGCCCCTGTTAATAACACAGAGATACACATTGATAGTACAATAGCGATGTCAATTGAAAATAAGAATTGGAATAAGAAAAAGCTCGCTGCCGCCACACCACCTACGATATAACCAATAAAGGGAAAGTATCGCTGTGATTTATTCATTATTTCTTCGCTATACGGTATTTTAAACGGTATAGGTATTCTGGTGAAGAACATAATAGCTGTTGCAATATAAATTAGTTGCCTCCGAATCATTTGTTTGACACATTAGCAGATTGAAAACTTGCCATATTATTTAAAAAGGCAACAGCATTTTCGATAATAGGATAAGCTAAAGCACAGCCCGTCCCTTCTCCTAAGCGCATTCCTAAGTCTAAAATCGCTTTTTGTTCTAAAGAGCGAAGCATTAAGTTATGGCCAATTTCATCTGATTTATGACAGAATATCGCGTTGTTTATTATTTTAGGGTTAATTCTATTAGCACATAAAAAAGCACTTGAAGCAATAAAACCATCTACTAAGATAATCATATTGTGTTCATACGCTTCTAACATAGCAGCACACATTTGTGCAATTTCAAAACCACCAAAGAACATAAGTGTTTCTTGTGGTGTTTTTGGTTTTGGATGTGCGTCTAATACAGCAGTAAGTGTCTGTTTTTTCTGTTGCAATTGTTTTGCATTTAATCCAGTACCATTGCCTACACATTTATCAATTGGCAAGTCCAAGAAAACACTCATTAATAAAGAAGCAGAAGAAGTGTTTCCAATTCCCATTTCTCCAAAGCCAATAATATTTGTACCCTTTTTAGCGATATCACCTACTATCTTTTGTCCCATTTTGAAACAAAAGTTTAATTCACTTTCAGACATCGCCTGATTTGCTAATAAATTTTTTGTACCATATCCTGCCTTAGCATCTATTAATATTGGAGATAAAGGAAAGTTGTGGTTTACACCAGCATCCACAATTTTTAAGTCGATATTATTTTGTTTACAAAACACATTAATCGCCGCTCCTTCATTTAGAAAATTACTGACCATTTGAAACGTTACCTCTTGAGGATAGGCACTAATACCTTCTTTAGCTAAACCGTGGTCTGCTGCAAAAACCACAATTGTAGGATTAATAAGTTGTGGCGTTAAAGATTGTTGAATTCTCCCTATTTTAAAAGCAATATCCTCTAATAGTCCAAGTGCTTTTATTGGTTTTGTTTTTAAGTCAATTTTTTCTTGAAGTTGCTCGTCAAAAGTCATTGTGTAGTAAGTTGGTTTACACAAATATAACTTAATTCGTAATATATCAGTATAAGAATAAACGTTTATAAGGAAATTGATTTCTTTCTAATACGGCTGAGTGTCTCTGGTGTTATTCCTAAAATAGACGCAATATATTGATGAGGTATTTCATTGAATAGTCCCATGTATTCATTAAAAAAATGCGTATATCGTTGTTCTGCGTTAAGAGAAATAAATTGAAAGATACGCTGTTCCATCTGTTCAAAACAATGCGCTATAAACATTCTTTCTTTTGCAGACCAATTAGCAATTTGTTGTTCTAAAGTAAGATAATCTGATTTTGAAATCACAAGTGCCTGAATAGGTGTTAAGGCTTCAATATTCCATTTGCTTGTAGTGTTGAATAACCAGGCAGATAAGTCTGTTACAAAGTAATTAGGCATACTAATCCACTGCGTAATTTCCTTGTCGTCTTGTATAGCATATATTCTTGCAAAGCCAGATTGTATAAAGTAGAGGTGGTTACACTTTTGCGTGGTAGCAAGTAATAATTCACCCTTTTTAAAAGTAATTGGGGAGAATAAGTTTTCTGCTATTTTAATTTCTTCAACAGAAAGTTGTAAGCTACTTTGAAGTTTTTCTGAAAATGTTGGCATAGTCAAAAATAACAAAAAAGAAACGCCCTACGAAAAAAGTAGGGCGTTAATCAATTATTCTTGAGGAGTAGAATTATTCTTTAATTCTTCTTCCATTGCTTTTCTTTCTTTAATAAACTCTTCTAATTGTTTACCATATTTATGTGCCATTACTTCAGGAGAAAGCGATTTGTAAATCGTATCCAAGTATTTCACATTTGCATCATATAAATCAGTCAATGCAATATAAGGAGTAGCATCAGAATCTTTGTGATTTAATGCAAAGTTTACAGCGTTAAGGTATTTTCTAACCAAAAACTTTTTAGAAAGTTTAGTAATACTATCAATTTTAGCAGTATTATTTTCTTTCTCAGCGTTGAAACGCGCTACTAACAATTCGTTTTGCTTATCTAAAACAGCAGATCTTGTTTTTAAGTAGTTTTCGTATGTTTCTTGAGATTTAGACCCCGTTACTTTAGCATCAGCATAAAAATTCTTCAAAGTAGTATTAACAGTCATTTGCCCTGGTTCAGCAAAAAACATAATTTGGTTGTCTTGAGAATTTGTATGTCCTCTGTCTAACGTCAAAAAGAATACCTCTGGTGAATCAATATTTAAATCAAATTTAAAGCTTGAATCGCCAGTCACAGCTAAAGAGTCGATTGCTTTAAAAACAGTGTCTTGTATTTGATACAAGTATAAATTACCTTGTTTAAAGCCATCTACTTTTCCAGTAACAATTAAGTTACCTTTTCCGCTTTCTTTATTACAAGAAACGAAAAGTGCTCCAGTAGCTATTAAAAGAGTGTAAAGAATTTTTTTCATATTTTTATTTGAATAGGTCTAATCCAGGGATGTTTGGCATTCCGTCTTTAGCTGCAGCAGCTAATTCAGCTTCGTTAATAGTACCCGCTTTTTCAATAGCGCGGTTTAATACCATAACAAGATAATCTTCTAATTGCTCTTTATCTTCCATTAATTCATCAGCAATAGAAAGAGAACGAATAGTTCTGTTTGCAGTTAAAGTCACTTGCAATAAACCATCATTACTCTTATCGTCAATAAGAACAGTATCCAATCTTTTTTTAGTTTCTTCAATCTTCGCTTGGGTCTCTTGTAATTTACCCATCATACCCATTAAGTCTCCAAACATATCTAATGTATTAAAAATTTGTTGAGCAAAAATATTAAAATCTTTTGAAGTTCTACAGAAATGTTATAGAATACTTAAAATATAAAAAGCAGTCGTTTTTGAGTGAGTTGACAAGGGACAAAATTAAGGTGAAACGAGGTTATTTAATGCGATTTAGTAGGATGGGATTTTGTCTGCAATCAAAGATATCGATGATTTCAATTCTATTGTTAGGTTTGTTGAACCAATAGATGATTTTGTAGTTATCTTGAATGATAAAGCGAAAGCTTTGTTTTTTATCTTGTAAAAAAGTTTCTATCTGTCCAAGTTCAGGAAAAGATTTTAATATTATAATCGAATCAATAATCTTCTTGATAATCTTTTTAGAAAATTTAGCACTATTCTTAATTCGCGTGAAATTATAGATAGAATGTAGTTCTTCTTTTGCAAAATCTGTCCAATAGATCGTTACTTCCATTGTTCTATTTCTGAAAGTAAATCTTCATTTGAAGTAAGACGATTATTTTTAGAGTCAGAAAGTGATTTTTCAACTCTCTCTTTCAGTTCCTGAATACTCATCACTTCTTCTATTGTATCGTCATAGGAAATTGGCTCAGCATACAATAGGTTTTCTAAACGATTTATAAGTTCTTCATTGTGAACCTTTAGAAATTCTTTAATGAATTCTAATTTTCTTGTTTGTATATCCATTTACAACTTATTAATATTCAAAGTTATAAAAAAATAATAACAATTAAATTGTTTTTTTAGTTGTTGATAATTAGATAGTAATTATATGCAAAATGCTATTGGTCTTATTTGGTATGCTCCCAAAAAGCAAACACAATGCTCTTATTATGTTCCCATACATTTTCCATAATTCTGATGAGAGCAGTATGGTAGCATTCCAAAAACAACACATTGATTGCTGCTTAATTATAGTTGTTTATTGCACAAATGCTGTTTTGGGTATCACAGTAAACACGAGGCTTAGGCGAGTTTTGTTTATACCATGTACCACACAAGTTCGACACAACGCCCACATTCACTCGGAAACAGGGGGTGTTTTCCGAACATCTCTCGAATTTGTGTGGTGTCAGTGTCGAACATGGTACGACTATGATTAAAACCATAGTTGTGTAATAATAAACGAATGTTACTGTTTTAGAAGGATATAAAAGAACTTAGCAAGCTTGTATTGGGTTGATAAGCAGAATAAATGTCTGTTATATCTACTGCAAAAGTAGGAAGAGTCAAAACAAAGAAATCGGCAAAGCGGTTATTTTGACATCATCTGCTATCATTTGCTATCAAATGACATCATCTGCACTATAAACTTCGTCCCACTTTTGTACTCAGTTCTCTCTAAACCCTTATCTATAAAGGGATTGAAAGGGTTTTGGATAAGGGTTGTTCGGAGATACACCAGAGATAAGCCGTAGATACCTCACCTAAAGGCCTTTTTGGCGAACCATCTACGACTTATCTACGACTCATCTACGACTAAAGGCCGTATGAGATTGTAACGAATACTGGTTAAGTCCTGTGTTTATAAGGAGTTGAAGCAATTTCGCTTGAAAAGTGTAAACAGCAAAACGTATTATTTAATCTGTTTTAGTGTACTATTGTAAATTACGTAACCATTGTAGTTTAGACTGTTTATATTTTTATTATCAAAGTTATACCTCTTTTTTTTCCCCCTTAATCTAAATGCCTAAACTTTATGCCTACAAGTTATAAAACCTTACTTTTGTACTTTTAATGAATATGATGAAAATAGATATACAAGCGCCAGTTGCTAAGGTGAAACCTCACAAGATAACGGCACACAACCATACACGAATTGACAACTACTTTTGGTTAAACGACAGAGAAGATCAAGAAGTAATTGATTACTTAAATGCAGAGAATGCATATTACCAAGAGCAAACTGCTCATACACAAGAGTTTCAAAAGGATTTGTTTGAAGAAATGAAAGCGAGAGTTAAGGAAGATGATAGTTCGGTTCCTTATTTCTACAATGGTTATTACTATATTACTCGCTTTGAAAAAGGGCAATGTTATCCTATTATGTCTCGTAAAAAAGGCAGTATGGAGGCAGAAGAAGAAATTCTTTTTGACTGTAACCAAATGGCAGAAGGACACGCTTATTTCCATTTACGTGGAGTAAACGTTTCTGAAGACAACCAATGGGTTGCTTATGGTGTGGATACAGTTTCGCGTAGAGAATATACACTATATGTAAAGAACTTAATTACAGGTGAGATTTCTCCGATTGAAATTACAAATACAACGGGTAGTTCTACGTGGGCTGCAGATAATAAGACGTTGTTTTACTCTCGTAAAGATGAGGTAACGCTTAGAGCAGATAAGATTTATAAACACAAATTGGGAACTGCTGTTGACCAAGATGTATTGGTGTATTTTGAGGAGGATGAAACTTTTGATACGTATGTAAGTAAAGAAAAATCACATAAATATATTGTTATTGGTTCTGAAAGTACACTGACAAGTGAGTACCGTATATTAGAGTCTAATAACCCAGATGGAGAGTTTCGCGTTTTCCAAGAGCGTATTCGCGGTTTGGAGTACAATATTTCTCATTATGGAGAACACTTCTATGTAACGACTAACTTAGATGATGCAGACAACTTTAAGTTGATGAAATGTACAGAAACGCAAACATCTGTAGAAAACTGGGTTGAGGTAATCCCTCATCGCGAGGATGTATTGTTAGAGGATATTGATATTTTTAAAGATTATTTGGTTATTTCTGAGCGTTCAAACGGACTTGTTCACTTGCGTATTTTGCCTTGGAACAATCCTGAACAAGGGTATTATTTACCTTTCGGAAGTGAAACGTATAACGCTTATACAACAACGAATATTGACTTTGACACAGACATCTTGCGTTATGGTTACCAATCGTTAAATACGCCTGCTTCTATCATTGATTTCAATATGAAAACGAAAGAGAAAGAGGTGAAGAAGGAACAAGAGGTCTTGGGAACTTTTGACAAGAACGATTACGTAGAAGAACGTATTTGGGCTACAGCAAAAGACGGAGTAAAAGTGCCTATTTCAATGGTGTATAAAAAGGGAATGAAGAAAGATGGTTCTAATCCTTTCTTGTTATATGCTTATGGTTCGTACGGATATTCGATGGAACCTTATTTTTCAACGACGCGTTTGAGTTTGTTAGACAGAGGATTTGTGTATGCAATTGCACATATTCGCGGAGGGGAAGATATGGGACGTGATTGGTATGAAGATGGTAAGTTGTTAGAAAAGAAAAATACGTTTAACGACTTTATCGCTTGTTCTGAACACGTGATTAAAGAAGGATATACTTCTAAAGAACACTTGTATGCAGAGGGTGGTTCTGCAGGGGGAATGTTGATGGGGGTTATTGTAAACGAACGCCCTGATTTGTATAATGGTGTTATTGCACAAGTACCTTTTGTAGATGTGGTAACAACGATGTTAGACGATAGTATTCCGTTGACAACAGGGGAGTATGATGAGTGGGGTAACCCAAATGATAAAGAGTATTACGACTATATGTTGTCTTATTCGCCAATTGACAATGTAAAAGAGCAAGCCTATCCGAATATGTATGTATCTACGGGATTACACGATTCGCAAGTGCAATATTGGGAACCTGCAAAGTGGGTTGCTAAATTAAGAGCGATGAAAACAAATGACAATCAGTTATTTTTAGATACAAATATGGATGCAGGACACGGAGGAGCTTCAGGTAGATTTGAAGCTTTAAAAGAAGTAGCAAAAGAGTTTGCTTTTATGTTCGATTTAGAAGGAATTACGAAATAGTTAGCACTATTTTTTAGTAAATTTGTTAGGTATAAAGGAAGTCGATACAGCAATGTGAAGGCTATAATAAAAAATAAAATTATGAAAGAAGAGATTCAAGCGTATGATAATGTATTGTCTTTTGTAGGAAATACACCTTTAGTAAAATTGCCAAAAGCAACTGCTAAGTTAGAAGGAAACTTCTACGGAAAGGTTGAGGCTTTTAATGCAGGGCATTCTGCAAAAGATAGAATTGCTTTACATATCATTGAAACAGCTGAGAAGAAAGGGATTTTAAAACCTGGAGATACGATTGTAGAAACTACTTCTGGAAACACTGGATTTAGTATTGCAATGGTAAGTGCTATTAAGGGATACAAATGTGTGTTGTCTGTTAGTGATAAATCATCTCCGGATAAAATCGATATGTTACGTGCAATGGGAGCTACAGTTTATGTATGTCCTGCTAACGTAGCGGCTGATGACCCTCGTTCATATTACGAAGTTGCAAAACGCGTACATAAAGAATTACCTGGTTCTATTTATATCAACCAATATTTTAATGAGTTGAATACGGAGGCTCATTACTTATCTACTGGTCCTGAAATATGGAACCAAACAAATGGGAAGATTACACACTTTGTTTGTTGTTCTGGTACTGGTGGTACTATTTCTGGTACTGCAAGGTTCTTAAAGGAAATGAATCCTAACGTAAAAGTATTAGGTGTTGATGCTTATGGTTCTGTACTGAAAAAATACCACGAAACAGGTGAGTTAGACCCTAATGAAATTGCTCCTTATAAAATTGAGGGATTAGGTAAAAACCTTATTCCTACTGCGACTGACTTTTCTGTAATTGATAAGTTTATGAAAGTGACGGATAAGGATGCTGCACAAGCTGCTCGCGAATTAGCTCGTACAGAAGGATTGTTCTTAGGATATACTTCTGGTGCTGTGTTACAAGCAACAAGACAATATGCTGCTGAAGGTGAGTTTGACAAGGATAGCGTTGTTGTAATGTTATTCCCAGACCACGGTTCTCGTTATATGAGTAAAATTTATAGCGACGCTTGGATGGAGCAACAAGGATTTTTAGATGGAGAGCCTAAAAATGAAATCAACTACGTGAAGTAAGCTTTGCGTTATGCTATAGAAAAGCACCTCAATTGAGGTGCTTTTTTTGTATGTGATAGTTCGTTTGATAGTATCATATGATACTATCAAACGATGTGTTTTTGTGTAATGTGTTGTTTTTTAGTTATTTGTAAAAATACTGTTTTAGTTTATTTTTTCTTTTGGAAGATTAAATAATGCCGCGATAATTATAAAGCCAATTCCCGTGATAGAAGGAGGGAGCATATTCGCTTTTGTGCCTAAGTAAATCATATAAATTCCTAAAATGATTAGGAGAATAGATAGTGCTTTTTTTAACATAGTAGTTGGTTTTTATAAGGTTAAGGTATTTTCAAATATAGTTAATTATTTTAATGCGATTCTTTATATAATAGTAGTTGCGTTTGAAGAGAAGTCATAGATACTATAAAATCAAATAGTCAATAGCATCAAAGTTTTTTGAAAAAAGATGTAACAATCAGAGTCTTTTACTCACTAATAGGGTAAACCAAAAGTAGAATTATGAAATTAGTTATAGAAAATTTAAGTAAGACTTATAAAAATGGGGTTAAAGCATTAGATGGTTTAAATTTAGAGATAGGTGCAGGAATGTTTGGATTATTAGGACCGAATGGTGCTGGTAAATCTTCGTTAATGCGTACGATTGCTACGTTGCAAAAACCAGATAGTGGTTCTATTCATTTTGGTGATATCAATGTGTTAGAACAGCAAAATGAGTTTAGAAAAATACTGGGGTATCTGCCTCAAGATTTCGGTGTTTACCCGAATATGTCAGCCCTTGATTTGTTAGAGTATTTCGCGCGTTTGAAAGGTATTTCAAATGCAAAACAACGCAGTGAAATTGTAAAAAGCGTATTGGATGTTACAAATTTATACGAGGTAAGACGCAAAAGTGTTAGTGGTTATTCAGGAGGAATGAAACAGCGCTTTGGAATTGCTCAGTTGTTGTTAAATGACCCTAAATTGATTATTGTAGATGAACCTACTGCGGGATTAGACCCTGCAGAAAGACACCGTTTTCTAAATGTACTTCGCGAGATTGGTAATAATAATACGGTTATCTTCTCGACGCATATTGTAGATGATGTAAATGAATTATGTCACGAGATGGCTATTTTGAACGGAGGAAAACTATTAGAAAGAAGTACGCCTAAGCAAGCAGAACAAAAGTTAGAGGGAATGATTTGGACGAAGGAGGTTGTTCGTGAAGAGGCTGAGGTGTTAAACAAAGAATTGACTATTCTTTCTGGAAAATACAACCAAGACAATAAACTAAATGTACGTGCTTACTCACAAAACTCTTTAGCTGATGCTGGATTTACACAAGTGAAACCAAACTTAGAGGATGTTTATTTTGTGGCACTTAAAAACGATTAAGCTATGTTTGGAACTATTTTTTCTTTTGAGCTTAAACGTTGGTTTAAGAACTGGACTTTTTATTTGTACATAGCGATATTTTTTACCTTGTGTTTTTTCGCAATGGTTAGTTCATTGGGAATGTTTGACTCCGTAAAGAATACGACAAGCTCATTGCGTTTTGTCAATTCGCCATTGATGTTAAACTCTTTCATTTATAGCTTTAATTCGCTGTTGTACTTTTTGTTTCCATCTATTATTGGAGCTTCAATATACAGGGATTACAAGTATAATGTGCATCACGTACTTTATGCTTATCCCTTTTCTAAAGTTGATTATTTAGCAGGTAAATTCTTGAGTTCATTCTTGGTTACCCTGATGATTTCATTGTCTATGGGAGTAGCTGCGTTTATCGCTACGCTTTTACCGTGGGCAAATGAGACGTTGGTTGGACCCAATAATATTATGAACTATGTACAAGTGTATTTGTTCAATGTCATTCCGAATATGCTGTTTATGGGGGCTATTGTGTTTGCAGTAGTTACCTTGACTCGAAATGTGTACATCGGTTTTGTGGTTATTTTGATATTAATCATCTTACAAGGGGTTGTAGGTGGTATAGCATCTGATTTAGACAATCGTGTGGTAGCAGCGTTGATTGATCCGACAGGTGGACAAGCTTTGCGTTATTACACACAATATTGGACTGTAAATGAGATGAATTACAACGGACTTCCGTTAGAAAAATGGTTTATCATCAACCGTTTAATATGGTTAGGTGTTACTGCCTTTTTCTTAGTGTTGTTAGGAAAGATGTTCCGTTTTTCTCAACACCCAATGACATTGTCTTTTGGTAAAAAAGTAAAAGGAGAACGCGTTACTAAAAACAACTTTATCGGAATTTTTAAAATTGAATTGCCGAAAGTAACTTACGATTACTCGTGTAAAAGAGATTGGACTAATGTATGGGCATTTGCAAAACTTGATTTTAAATATTTAGCAAAGAATAGAGTATTCTTAATCTTAATAGGTGTGGGGATATTGTTTATGGTATCTGTAGGTAGATTTGCTATGACGATGTATGGTACTAAAACATTCCCATTAACCCGTAGTATCTTAGAAATACCAGGAAGCACATTTGATTTGTTTATCTTGATTATGACGTTCCTTGGTTCTGGATTATTAGTACAAAGAGGTTCGTTGTCTAAAATGAACTTATTAGTAGATTCAACAGCTACACCAAACTGGGTGTTCTTTGTTTCTAAGTTTTTTGCCTTAATAGCATTGCAGTTTGTATTGTTATTATTGGTTATGGTAACGGGAATAGGAATTCAAATTTACAATGGTTATTACCAATTTGAAATAGGCTTGTATTTACGTAGTTTACTTGCTTTTTCGTGGGTAGGTTATATCATTTGGGCGTTGTTTAGTATCGCTGTTCAAACGATGTTTAGAAACTATATTATTGGTTTCTTTGTGTTGTTAACCGTATCTATTGCTTGGCCTGAATTGACTGCTATTGGAATAGAGCAACAGCTGTTTTTCTTTAATGATTTACCAAAGTCTTCTTATTCAGATATGAATGGTTTTGGCAGTGGAGCAATGAAGTTCTATATCTATGCTTTTTACTGGCTTTTATTTGTTGGTTTCTTAGGTGGATTGACTTTATTGTTTTGGAGAAGAGGAACATTTAGTAGTTTAAAAGAGCGTATTTTTTATGCAAAACAAAGAGCAAATGCATTGATTGTTGTTCCAACAGTGTTGTGTTTAGTAGGTTTTTTATCGATAGGTAGTTATTTGTATTATGAAGCGACTGTACTGAATACTTACCATTCAGCGAAAGAAATGGAGTTGCTTCAAGTGGAATATGAAAAGACGTATAAAAAGTATGCTTCGTTAGTGTTACCTCGTATTGTTGATGTAAAAGTGGACTTTGATATTTTTCCTAATACGCGTGATTTCTCTGCAAAAGGAACGTATGTGTTGAAGAATAAATCTACTCAAGCAGTAGATAGTTTACTTGTTAATTATTTGGTTGATTACAAAAATACGATAGCGATTGAGGGAGCTGACTTCTTGTCTCAAGATAGTGTGCAAGGGTTGCAGTTTTACCGTTTTAAAACACCACTTCAACCTGGTGATTCTGTGAAGATGACATTTACTGTTGCTAATAAACCGAATACGTTACTGCGTTCAAATTCGCCTGTCTTAGAGAATGGTACTTTTATCAATAATAGTATATTTCCATCTTTAGGGTATAGCGAGAGAGGTGAGTTAACCGACGATGAGGTACGTAAGAAATACGATTTACAGCCGAAAGAGCGTATGGCAAAGCAATCGGATAAAAAGGCGTTGCAAAATACGTATATCAGTAGCGATTCTGATTGGATTCGATTTGAAACAACTGTAAGCACAGCAGCTGACCAAATTGCAATTGCTCCTGGGTATTTGCAAAAAGAGTGGACAGATGGTGATAGACGTTATTTCCACTACAAGATGGACCAAAAGATGTTGAACTTTTATGCGTTTAATTCTGGACGATATGAAGTGAAAGCAGAGAAGTGGAATGGCATTAATATAGAAGTGTACTATCATAAAGGACATCCATATAATGTAGATCGTATGGTTTCAGGTGTGAAAAAGTCATTAGCTTATTACAGTAAAGAGTTTAGTCCGTATCAACATAAGCAAGTGCGTATTATTGAGTTTCCATTGACAATGGGGTCATTTGCCCAATCGTTTGCGAATACAATTCCTTTTTCAGAAACAATTGGGTTTGTAGCAGATGTAGATGAGACAGATGAAAATGCAGTAGATTACCCTTTCTCTGTTACTTCTCACGAGGTAGCACATCAGTGGTGGGCACATCAAGTGATTGGAGGAAACGTACAAGGGGTAACGATGTTATCAGAGAGTTTGTCTGAATATAGTTCGCTTAAAGTATTAGAACAGGAATATGGAAAAGGACAAATGCGTCGTTTCTTAAAAGATGCGTTAGATGGTTATTTGAGAGGAAGAGGTAGCGAGAGAAAGAAAGAGCAACCATTGATGTATAACGAAAATCAACAATACATACACTATAACAAAGGGTCTTTAGTATTCTATACATTGAGTGATTATATTGGAGATGATAAGCTAAATGGTACGTTGAAAGCATATATTAAAAAGGTTGCTTTTCAAGAGGCTCCTTTTACAACAACAGCGGAGTTAGTAGCCGATTTAAAAGTAGTTACACCAGATTCGTTGCAATATATGATTAAAGATATGTTTGAAACGATAACACTTTACGATAATTACGTTGATAAAGCAGAGGTTAAAAAGTTAGACAACGGCAAGTATGAAGTGAAGATAAAGGCTTTTGTGAGTAAACATAGAGCAGGTGAAAAAGGAGAGAAGTTGTATGCTGATAAGGGAGGTAAACAATTAACTTTTAAAGGAGATAAAGACTTGGTGATAGAATCTCTTCCTTTGGCAGATTATGTTGAGGTAGGTGTTTTTACAAAGGTTGACAAATCAAAAGAGGCAAGTGATAAGAATTCGAAAGATGAAAAGGTGCTTTACTTGAAAAAAGTAAAAATAACTGCAATTGAAAATGAGTTTACAATTATTGTAGATGAAGAACCAACAGAAGTTGGTATAGATCCGTATTACAAATTGATTGATACTCGTTCTTTTGACAACCGTAGAAAGTTGTAATAAATTAAGTATATTTTGTAAAGGAGTTTTCCATTGTGAAAGCTCCTTTTTTTGTGTACTTAACTATGGTATAGCAGAAGTTAGGTGTAATAATACTTCAGATAATCCAATTCGTTTTGATAGTAAATAGAACTTGTTTTCAATACTATTACAGCTGAATTTAGGCACAAAAAAAAAGAGACTGTATTACTACAATCTCTTTTTTTATAACTCTCAGAAAGTTGATTATCTTCTTCTTTCTTTGATTTTTGCTTTTTTACCAGTAAGTTCTCTGAAGTAGAAGATACGAGCTCTACGAACTTTACCTCTTTGATTAACTTCGATTTTTTCTAAAGCTGGCATGTTTACAGGGAAGATACGCTCTACACCTACGTTTCCAGACATTTTACGGATAGTAAAAGTCTCAGTAGCTCCAGTACCTCTTCTTTGAATAACTACTCCTTTAAAGAACTGAGTTCTTTTTTTGTCACCCTCTTTAATTTCGTAGTAAACTGTGATAGTATCTCCAGCGTTGAATGCAGGAAAATCTTTTTTTGCAACTAATTCGTCTTGAACGAATTTCATTAAATCTGCCATTGTAATAATGTATAATTTGTTAATCTTAGAACAACATACACGGACCTCGCCAGAGGTTGATCTAAATCGAGTGCAAATATAAAAAATAAAACAGAATAACAAGTAATTATTTTTTAATAATAACTACTTGTTATTCTGTTTGTTAGTTTTTTATTTCTTTGTATTCTCTATTTTTCGTCACCTGTATTCTTACTTTTAAAAAATTGCATTAGCAAGTATATTGTGAAACGGCTTAGAGCAGGAATATTTTAGAACCTATTCTCTATCTAATAAATCAGGTCTTCTATTTTTTGTATGCTCATAAGCTTTATCTTCTCTCCATTTGTCAATAGCAGCAAAGTTTCCACTTAATAGAATATCAGGAACTTTCCATCCTTTGTATTCTGCTGGTCTTGTGTAAATAGGAGGAGCAAGTAAGTTATCTTGGAAACTATCTGTAAGTGCTGAGGTTTCATTGCTCAATACACCTGGAACTAAACGGATGATAGCATCACATAAAATTGCAGCTCCAAGTTCACCACCAGATAAGACATAATCACCAATAGAAATTTCTTTTGTGATGAAATGGTCACGTACGCGTTGATCCACTCCTTTGTAATGTCCACAAAGGATAATGATGTTTTTCAACATTGACATTCCATTAGCCATCTGTTGGTTTAATGTTTCTCCATCAGGAGTCATATAAATAATTTCGTCGTATTCTCTTTCTGCTTTAAGCGCTGTGATACACTTGTCAATTGGCTCAACACTCATTACCATTCCTGCACCACCACCAAATTGATAGTCATCTACATTCTTATGCTTATTGGTACTATAATCACGTAAGTTGTGAAAATGTACTTCTACTAATCCTTTAGTAATTGCTCTTTTTAAAATAGAAGCTTGAAAAGGACTTTCTATTAGTTCTGGTAAAACTGAAATAATATCTATGCGCATAATAAATGTGAAATTTTGGCAAATGTACAATCGAAATCTTAGTTAACAAAATTGTATTAGTGTGCCTGACTTTTTGAAAATAGTTGAATGATAATTACTCCTATGATAATGAAGGCAATTCCGATTAAAGCAGGAACGTCTAATTTTTGTTTATAGATAAAGTATGCTGCTATAGTTACTAATACAATTCCAATTCCTGACCACAAAGCATAAGCGATACCAATTGGAATGGTACGCAGGGTTAAACTTAGAAAGTAAAAAGCTCCAGCATAACCTACAATTGTTACAATTGACGGAAGTAACTTAGTGAAATTATGACTTGCTTTTAGTGTGCTTGTTGCTATAGTTTCTAATAAAATAGCTACTAATAAGAATAGAAGGTTCTTCAATTTTTTCGACAAAAATATCAATTAAGAGATAGATATATAGTTTTTTAGCATTTTTTTGATACTCTTTAGTCTATAGAAAGTTATTATGCTATTTATCTAAGAGTTGTAATAATTATCTATTTAGCTTTTTGGCATTAGAATTGTTTTTGTGATTTTCTATACTTTTGCCATATGAGTTTATCTAAATCGAATGTTTTGTTTATGGCTGCAATTACGGGGTTAATTGTAGCCAATTTATATTATTGTCAACCTTTAATTCCTTTGATAGCTGATGAGTTTGGTGTTTCAGAATCGTCTGCGGGTACTTTGACATATTTAACACAAGCAGGATATGCAATAGGAATGTTTTTAATGATTCCCCTTGGTGATAAATTAGAACGCAAGAAGCAAATTATATTCACCACTATTTTAGCAACGATTGCTTTAGCCATAACGGCTGTTGTGAAGAACTTTTTAATATTGCAAATCATCAGTTTTGTACTTGGTGCCACATCTATAGTACCTCAATTAGTTTTACCAATGGCGGCGAGTTTGTCATCAGATGAACAAAGAGGAAAGGTAATTGGAACAGTAGTCAGTGGTTTGTTGATTGGAATATTGTTTTCAAGAACAATAAGTGGTTTTGTGGGCGTATGGTTAGGATGGAGAGGTATGTTTTGGATTGCAACAGCAGTTAGTGTTCTATTGGTTATAATGATTCAAATTAGGTTACCACAGAATAAACCTGTGTTTACAGGGAATTTAATAGATTTATATAAGTCGTTGTTTGTTTTAATTAAACAAGAGCCTGTTTTAAGAGAGGCAACGGGAATTACGAGTTTAGCTTTTGCTCAATTTGGTGCTTTTTGGACTACAATGGTTCTGTTGTTACACAATGAACCTTTTGGTTATGATTCGGCCTTGATAGGAGCTTTTGGGTTAATAGGAGCTTGTGGAGCCTTTGCAGCGCCATTAGTTGGAAAAATAGGAGGAGCAGGAGGTGCGAGAAAATTGATACTTTATGGCATACTTATGACAGGTTTAAGTTTTGTTGTTTTTTACTTTTCAAGCACTTCTGTTATAGGGTTGATTATTGGTATTGTGTTGATTGATTTAGGGTTGCAAACAATTCATGTGTCTAATCAAACCCGAATTTACTCTTTATTACCGGAAGCCAGAAATAGATTAAATACTGTCTATATGTCATTTAGTTTCCTTGGAACTGCGTTTGGCTCGGCTTTTGGTTTATATTTGTGGAAATATTTCGGATGGAGTGGAGTTTGCATTGGCGGAATGGCTTTAGCAGGGATGTCTTTTGTGATTTATCTGCGCTCAAGAAGAAATTAGAAAGTATAAAACAGCTTTTTTTGAATAAAAGGAAGCGTCATTTTAAATGCAAAATATAATAAACAATGGAAAACGGTATTTACGCAAAGTTTAACACGTCAAAAGGAGCAATCTTAGTAAAGTTAACAGAGGATAAAACACCAGGAACAGTAGGTAACTTCGTAGCTTTAGCAGAAGGAAATCTTGAGAATAATGCTCGTCCACAAGGGAAACCTTATTACGATGGATTAAAATTCCATAGAGTTATTCCAGACTTTATGATTCAAGGAGGATGTCCTCAAGGTACAGGTTCAGGTGGACCAGGTTACCAGTTTGACGATGAATTCCACCCTTCATTAAGACATGATAAACCAGGAGTATTATCGATGGCTAATGCAGGACCTGGAACAAATGGTTCTCAGTTCTTTATTACGCACGTTGCAACTCCTTGGTTAGATGGTAAACACACTGTTTTCGGACACGTAGTTGAAGGACAAGATGTAGTTGATGCAGTAGCTCAAGGAGATCTTATCGAGTCAATTGAAATCGTAAGAGTAGGTGCAGAAGCTGAAAAGTTTAATGCAGTTGAAGCTTTCAGAGTTTTTGAGGGATCAAGAGCAAGAAGAGAACAAGAAGCAAAAATTGCGGCTGATAAAGCAGTAGAAGAATTAGCAGCAGGATTTGAAACTACAGAAAGTGGTTTACGTTACCAAATGATTATCAAAGGTACTGGTAAGAAAGCAGAAAAAGGTAAAATCGTTTCTGTACACTACAAAGGTACTTTAGCTGATGGTAAAGAGTTTGACAACTCATTCAAACGTAAAAAACCAATCGAGTTTCCTTTAGGACAAGGTTATGTTATCGAAGGATGGGACGAAGGAATTGCTTTGTTACAAGTTGGAGATAAAGCAAGATTTATTATCCCTTCTTACTTAGGATACGGTGAAAACGGTGCAGGTGGAGTTATTCCTCCAAATGCAACTTTAGTATTCGACGTAGAATTAATGGACGTAAAATAAGATAAAATATTTTTGAACTCCCAGTCTTCGGATTGGGAGTTTTTTCTTTATAAAATCAGCGATTTATGAAACAAGAATTGATGGCTTGTCACGAGCGTATTAAGCCGTATATACACAATACTCCTATTATGGAGTCAGGGCATATAGAAAACTTTTTGGGTAGTGATTTGTATTTTAAATGTGAAAACTTTCAACGTGCTGGTGCGTTTAAAATGCGTGGTGCGATTAATTCTGTTCTACAATTAAGTGACGAACAAAGAGAAAAGGGTGTTATCACACACTCGTCGGGTAACTTTGCGCAAGCATTAGCGTTAGCGTGTCGTTATTTGAATGTCAAGTGTTATGTTGTTATGCCTCACGATGCTCCGGCAGTAAAGAGAAATGCTGTTATGGTTTACGGAGGAGATATTCACGAATGTTCTCCAACTATGGAGTCAAGAGAGCGCGTGAGTAAGCAAATTATGGATGAAACAGGTGCAACGTTTATACATCCGTCAAATGATATGAATGTGATTCTTGGACAAGGAACTGCAGCAATGGAGTTTTTAGAAGATCATCCGGATTTAGATGTCATTATCACGCCAGTAGGTGGTGGCGGACTTATTGCTGGTACATCGCTTGCAGCTAAACATTTTGGAAAAGAGGGAATTGTTGTAATCGGAGGAGAGCCACTTGAAGCAGATGATGCTTTCCGCTCTTTGGCAAGTGGACATATAGAAGGAAATTTGACAATTAATACGATTGCAGATGGTTTACGTACGCAATTAGGGGATATTACATTTCCGATTATAAAAGACAATGTAGAAAGTATTGTTAGAGTTCGTGAAAACGAGATAATCAGTGCAATGCGCGTTATTTGGGAACGCATGAAAATTATTGTAGAACCAAGTAGTGCTGTGGCATTAGCAGTGTTAATTAAAGAACGCCCACAATTCAGTGGTAAAAAAGTAGGAATTATATTAACGGGTGGTAATGTTGATTTAGACAACCTGCCATTTGATTAATTCACGATATAAAATGAAAAAGGGAAAGATGATTATCTTTCCCTTTTTTTATACTTTTTCAATTGCTTTTTTACGTTTAGGTAATTGTATATTTTTTCTACCAAAATACAATCCAGCTATAATCAGTACACCTCCTAATATTTGAAGTAACCCTAAGTATTCCCCATCTAATAATCCCCAACAAAAAGCGATTAGAGGCATTAATAGAGAAACAGATGATGCAAAGCTTGCATTGGTTTCGTTGATTAATTTATAGTAAAAGATATTTGCTAAAGCACTTCCGAATAAAGCTAATAAGAATACAAACCCAATTCCTTTTAATGCTTCAGGATGTTCTAAAATAGTTTGAAAGAATCCTGAACTAATTAAGACAATTAATGCAGGTACGAGAAGTACTAATTCTATGAAGGCTGTCCATACAATAGGAGGAATATCTCCCATATATTTCTGTGTCAATAAACCACTATACGCATACATTAGTGCAGCTATAATAAGAAGTAGGTGGTAAAACCATTCGTTAGGTACAGCAACACTATTTTCAGGTGATTGTAATAATAAAACAACTCCTATGAAAGCAAATAAGACACCTAATACTTCGCCTAAGTGTGTTTTGTATTTGAAGAACATTACACCTAATACAATTACAAAAATGGACATAAGTGCATTTAAAATACCTGCAATTGAACTATTCAAGTGTACTTCTGCAATTGGGAATAAGAACATTGGAATAAAACTACCAACTACAGCTGTTAGAAATAACCAAGGAAAGTTTTTCTTAGGCATTTTCTTAATGTGTTTAATTGAAATAGGAAGTAAGAATAAGCCAGCTAATGTAATTCTTAGTGCTCCAACTTGTATGGGGGTAAAATATTCAATACCTCGTTTAATTAGAATAAACGATGATCCCCATACCAGAGAAAGTATAAATAAAGTAACCCAGTGTTTTAGTTTTATTTGCAAGACGATTTGATTAATATGTGAAAAGCGAAGATAAAAAAAAAGACTGCAATTATATTGCAGTCTTTTCTGTATTTAGTAAGCTTTTAATTAAGCTTGTTTTTTTCTTGTATCTAATTCTCCGAAGTACATCTCCTGGAAAGTTTTATTAACTCCATGTTCAATACGTTTGTGGAAAGTTTTAGCGTCGATTTGTTTAGGATCTTCATAACCACAAGCACTAATAAATTCACCTAAAGCTTTCATTGTGTTTTTGTGGAAATTAGCTACACGCATTCTCTTATCAGTAACATCTAAACCTTTGTAAAGAGTTTCATCTTGAGTTGCAATACCTACTGGACAATATCCGCTATCACATTGTAATGCTTGGATACATCCTAAAGCGAACATCATACCACGTGCACTGTAACAAGCATCAGCACCTAAAGCCATTGCTTTAGAAATATCAAAAGCAGAGATAATACGACCAGAAGCTAATAATTTCACTTTATCTCTTAAACCGTTTTCGATTAATGTTTTGTTAGCAAAAACTAAAGCATCGTTTAATGCCATACCCATATAATCAATAAATTCTAAAGGAGCAGCTCCTGTTCCTCCTTCAGCACCATCAATCGTGATAAAGTCAGGATGAATACCTGTTTCAAGCATTGCATTAACGATATCTAAGAACTCGTCTTTTTTACCGATACAAATTTTAAAACCAACAGGTTTACCATTTGATAATTTTCTAAGTTTAGCTACGAAATTAATTAATTCAGTAGGGTTAGAAAATGCAGTATGTCCAGATGGAGAGTGAACTGTTGTATGAGGAGTAATACTTCTAATAGCAGCAATTTCTGGAGTATTTTTTTCAGCAGGAAGTAATCCTCCGTGTCCAGGTTTAGCTCCTTGAGAAAGTTTTAACTCAATCATTTTAACTTCAGGGTAGTTAGAACGTTCTTCGAATAAGGCATCATTAAAGAAACCTTTTTCATCACGACATCCGAAGTATCCTGTACCAATTTGCCAGATTAAATCACCTCCAGAACGGTGGTATTGACTAATACCTCCCTCACCAGTATTGTGAGCAAATCCTCCAATTTTAGCACCTTCGTTTAAAGCAGTAATAGCTTTTTTACTCAACGCACCGTAACTCATTGCACTAATGTTGTAAACACTTGCGCTATAAGGTTGTGTACATTGGTCACCACCGATTAAAGTTCTAAAGTTTGTATCAGAAACGTGTTTTGGATATACAGAGTGTGCTGCCCATTCATAACCTAAACGGTTAGGGTCATCTTGCATACCAAAAGACACTGTTTGTTTTTCATTTTTCGCTCTTTGGTAAACAATAGAACGCTCACGTCTATTAAAAGGTTTACCATCTAATTCACCTTCCCAGAAGTATTGACGCATTTCAGGTCTGATAGATTCAAACATATATCTGAAACGAGCAAAGATTGGGTAGTTTTTACGAATTGTGTGTTTATTTTGTGTAAGGTCTGTAAAAGCAAGTATAGCAAGAATACCTGAAATAACTAAGTTAACAATGCTTGCTGTAGAAGGGGTTGGGTTCAAAGAAAGAACTACAGATACTACAGAATAAAGTAAATAAATTACTACAATGGCAACCGTCAATTGCCCAAATGTAAATCGATTTAAAAATTTTTTGTGAAACATAAAATAGAATTTAATGTAATCTTTTTGTTGTTTAGTTTGTAATAGTTTTAGTGTATTTAGTTATTCCATTTCTAAAGTTAATTGATTTTAAAAGATGCTTTTTTTCTACTTTCAAATCAATCAATAATTTAGCATAGATACCGGACAAAGGTAGCAAAGATTTTGAATTTTTAGACTTTTTGTAACCTTAATTTTGCGGTTCTAAAATTGTAAAAATAACAATATGATAATTAAATCTTAAAATTATGGTAGTTAATTGGTAATATGTTATTTATGTGAGCTATTTTTAATGATTTCTTATTTTATTTCGCGTTATTATTTGCGTTTATCTCAGAGGTGAAACGTTGTGATTTATAGATTGTGTGTTTTCCTGAGAGCATAAAAGCAACAATGCAAGTCAGCGCTATATATATAGCAACATCTGCGCCAAATAATTCAATTCCCATAAAAGTACATGCCCAAGGTGTTTTAGTAGCACCTGAAAAAACAGATACAAAACCTAATGCAGCAAGAAAACTAATAGGCAAGTTTAGATACAGCGCTAAAAAACTACCCAATGCTGCACCGATAAAAAAGAGGGGAGTTACTTCGCCTCCTTTAAAGCCTGCTCCTAAGGTTAACCCTGTGAAAAGTATTTTAAGTAAAAAAACATTCCATTCTTGTGATACATCAAAAGACGCAACAATAGTAGGTACGCCAAGTCCAAGGTAAGTATCGTTGCCAATTGTTAGTATTAATACTATAAAGAGAATTGCTCCAACGAAAGGTCTCATAGGAGGGAAGGCGATGTACTTTTTAAATAAAGCAGACCACAAGTCTGTTGTTTTAACGAATAAAATAGCAGCTATGGCAAAAGTAAAAGCGGCAATTATTAGTTTTAGAAGTAATAGAAGTGAGAAATTAGGAATACTATCTATTAGGTAGATAGTATGTGAAATACCCCAGGCTAAGCAAGTAAAGTGTGCTGTTAGTGCAGCAATCAAAACAGGGTATAGCGATTGGTATTTTACTCTTCCAACAAGCATTAGTTCTAATGCAAATAATGTTCCTGCTATAGGAGTACCAAAAACAGAGGCAAACCCTGCACTAACACCGATTAGAATAATGGTTTGTCTATCTTGATGTGATACCTTAAAGTATTTAGTGAATTGGTCTGCAATAGCTCCTCCCATTTGTACAGCAGTTCCTTCTCTACCGGCAGAACCACCAAATAGGTGTGTAATTAAGGTACCAATTAAAACCAAAGGCGCCATTTTTAAAGGCATCGTTTGCGTGGGGGTGTGGTATTCGTCAATTAATAAGTTGTTTCCTCTATTAGCCTCACCACCCCAGTAGTAATAAACTAAGCCAACAATTAATCCACCTAAAGGTAAAAAGTATAGTAAGATAGGCGTGTCAATTCTAAGGTCCGTTATTGTTTCTAAAAGAAATAAAAATAGGGCAGAAGAAGAGCCAATTAAACTACCCGCAATTGTACTGATTACAGTCCATTTTAAAAAATACGAAAAAAGTGTTTTTGTAGTAAGAGCTTCTTTTTTAAAGTAGTCATTTAATGCCATAGTCTATCATTTAGTTATATAGTATTTATATTACTTATTATGTTAGACGTCATCAGCATTCATAATTAGAAGCGGTTCAAGGCAGACATCATTGCCTATAAAAATGTCATACAAAGGTATAAAAAAAGTCCGATTGTATAAATCGGACTTTTAAATATTTTGTTGTTAAACGATTAAATATCGTCAAAACTAATGTCTGTAAATGAATTTACGTCATCACCTTTTTGATATTCTTTTTTGAAATCTTTTTGGTGTCTTTCTGAAATAACTTCCTCCCCTTTGTGATCAACAACGAATTGTGTCATTTCGTCTAAAATCTCTCTAAATGCACCAAAGTCTTCTTTGTATAAGTAGATTTTGTGTTTTTTAAAGTGAAATGATCCATCTTCTTCTGTGAACTTTTTACTCTCAGTAATTGTTATGTAATAGTCATCTGCTTTTGTAGATCTTACATCAAAGAAATAGGTTCTTCTACCTGCTCTTAAAACTTTTGAGAAAATTTCCTCTTTTTCTAACATTTCGTTATCTCTCATAATTCCTTCTTATCAATTAATTGATTTGTTCATATAGCATTCAAAAGTCTAAAAAAAAACCTAATAAACCAACTATTTATAAGATTTCTTTTTCATTTAGTTGTTTTTGATGCAGGTCACTATAGTACCCTTTGCTATTTATTAGATCATTGTGTGATCCTTGTTCGATTACTTTCCCGTCTTCTAAAACGATAATCAAGTCTGCATTCTTTGCTGAGGACACCCTATGTGTTACAATTAAGGTAGTTATATCTTTGCTGTGTTTTTCCAGATTATGTAGAATTCTTTCTTCCGTTTCAGTATCAACAGCCGAAAGAGAATCATCTAAAATAAGAATAGGAGCGTCTTTAATTAAGGCTCTGGCAATCGAAACTCTTTGCTTTTGACCTCCAGAAAGCGTTAACCCTCTTTCTCCTAAAATTGTGTTATAACCATCGTTGAATTGGACGATGTTTTCGTGTACAGCAGCTTTTTTAGCAACCTCAATAATTTCTTCTTCAGTTGCATCTTCTTTACCAAATCGAATATTATTAGCAATTGAGTCAGAAAACAAGAATGCATCTTGAGGAACAACTGCAATACTATTTCGTAAATCTTCTAAATTACATTCCTTAATAGGAGTATTGTCAATTAGAATTTGTCCTTCATTAACATCATACATTCTACTAATAAGAGTAAGTAAAGTAGATTTACCAGAACCTGTTTTTCCAAGTATCGCTAAGGTTTGTCCTTTGTTCAAGATAAACGAAACATTATCAAGTGCTTTAATACCTGTATCCTCGTATGTGTAAGACACGTTTTCGAAAGTAATCTTACCTTCTACATCAGTGTGGTTTGGATTAGTGTTATAAATCTCAGGTTTCTCTTCTAAGAACTCATTAATTCTCTTTTGAGAAGCCTCGGCCTCTTGAATCATCGTAGATACCCAACCTAAAGACGCTACAGGCCAAGTAAGCATATTGATGTATAAGATAAACTGGGCTATAATACCTATATCTGGAATTTTACCATTGAAGAATAATAAAGCTCCAACGGCAATAACAACAAGATTACTTAGTCCGATTAGGAAAGTCATCAAAGGCATAATCAAAGCACTTGATTTAGCTAAGTTTAAGTATTTGTCTTTACTCTCTTGTGTTAGCGTTCTAAATTCGTCTTGTTTTTCTTTCTCTATGGAGTATGCTTTAATTACGCGCACACCAGAGAACATCTCTTGCGTAAATGTTGTCAGTTTAGATAAATTGGCTTGAAAAATAGAACTGCGTTGATTTATCTGTCGACTTAATTTGAATACATAATACCCTAACAAAGGAAGCGGTAGTAAAGAGTATAAAGTTAGTTGCGGGGATATTAAGTACATTTGCGTTAATACCACAGCAAAACGAATAATCGTATTGATAGAGTACATAACAGCAGGACCCACATATTGTCTTACCTTTCCAACATCTTCACTGATTCTATTCATTAAATCACCCGTTCTATTTCTCTTGTAAAAACTTTGAGATAGCACTTCGTAGTGTTTGAATATTTCATTTTTCAGATCAAACTCAACGTGCCTCGACATTACAATTAACGTTTGACGCATTAAGAAAGTAAGGAAACCAGCAATAAGTGTTGTAATTAATATCCATAGAATATTGTTCAACAGTAATTTAGTTACTTCTTGCTTGTCAAAAACATTCATTTGTTCTAATACTCGAATAGAATCCCCAACTAATTTCGGAGTATAAAGGGTGAATATTTGTGCTACTATTGTTATTAAAACCCCAATTGTAAAGCGAGTTTTATATTTATAGAAGTATTTATTTAGATGACGTAATGCACTCATAGTATTTAATAATGCTCAATTAAGAGCAATGACAAATTGTTGTATAGTTTATGTAGTTGTTTAACTACTAATGTGTGCAAAGATAAAGGTTTATTGTAGAAGAGGTATTGTTCGAAAATTAAAAAAACTATCAATATTTATTTGTTTCAGAATAAAGAAGAGTTAGTTTAGAATTGAAAAAATGTAGTGGAGAATAATTTATTAGAAGACTTTTTGGAGCTTGAAATACAATGAACTTAGTTGGTGTTTTTAGCTTTAAAGAATGCTAAGAAATACTTGTAAAGTATTTATAAATAGTTTGTTAAGTTATTTTTGTACAGCTGATTAAAAGTGAAATAAGTATAGAAAAGTTCTTTTTGATGAGAAAAAAGAGAATATAGGTTTTAAAAAAGAGTTAAATTACATACTTATCAAAAAATATAATTTGATTAAAACTATATTTTTATACCTTTGCGCGGTTATACAAACGACAATCCAATAATAAAAAAGTTCTTAAGTAGCATGTTAAACCGAAGACACATCCGTATAAAGGTTATGCAAACGCTTTATGCGATGCAACAAAGTAATTCTGAACAGGTTCAGTCAGGAGAAAAGTTTCTAATCCACAGCATTGAAAGTATACAAGATTTGTACTTATTAATGATCACTGCTTTAATAGAGGTTAGAAAGAAAGAAGAAGAATATGTTTCACTTGCTCAAAAGAAACATTTAGCTACACAAGAAGAACGAAATCCCAATAGACGTCTTATCGAAAACGCTGTATTGAATTTGTTAGAAAATTCAGTTTCTATTACTACGAAAGTAGAAGAGAAAAAAATTACAGATTGGCAAATTCACGATCATTATATCCAAATGATATTGGATGAAATGAAAGAAAGTGATTTTTACAAAGCTTATATGAGTAAAAAAGAGGTTACATTCAATGACGATCGTCAATTTGTAGTTGATCTTTTTACTGAAATCATCGCTCCAAACGAGAAGATTTATTCTTTCATTGAAGATAGTAAACTTACTTATTTAGATGATTTACCAGTGGTAAATACAATGATTCAGAAACAATTACGCCAGTTAAAAGAAAGTGATCTTCAAATTTTTGTTCCTAAAGTTTATAAAGACTCAGAGGATAAAGAGTTTGCAATCAATTTATACAGAAAAACAATTCTTAATTTTGAAGAATTAAGTAAAGAGTTTGAAGATAAAACACCTAACTGGGATCCAGAGCGTATTGCTGAATTGGATACAATTATTTTAAAAATGGCTATTTGTGAGTTTTTAAAGTTCCCTTCTATTCCAGTAAAAGTTACAATAAACGAATATTTAGAGCTTGCTAAAGAATATTCTACATCAAAAAGTAGTATATTTATCAACGGAGTTTTAGATAATATTTCTAAAGCATACCAAGAAGGTGATAAATTAAATAAGATCGGAAAAGGTCTAATGTAGTTTTAGAAAAACTAAAAAGATTATGAAAAAAGCAATTTTATTAACTTTAGGTTTGGCATTTGTAGCTGTTTCTTGTAAAGATACAGACGCATCAAGTCGTATAGACCCTGAGAAAGCTGCTGAGATTGTAGCATCTAATAAAGAACAAGGAGTGTATCCTAAAGTAACTTTTGACAGGCTGGTACATGATTTTGGAGATATTGAAAATAATGAAGCTGTAACAACGGAGTTTGAATTAAAGAACGAAGGAGATGCAGATTTGATTATTATTAATGCAAGTGCTTCTTGTGGATGTACAGTTCCTGAGTATCAAAAAACACCTATTAAACCAGGTGAAACATCTAAGTTGAAAGTAAGATTTCAAACAGGAGCTCAAGGACAACAAAGTAAGACTGTAACGTTAGTTACTAACTCTGAAAAAGGAGAAGAAGTCTTATCTATTAAAGCTAATGTTGCTGCTCGTAACGAATAATGAACTAACTTAAAAATTAAAATTCAATGGAACAATTACAACAGTTTTTACCTATTATCTTAATGTTTGCGGTAATTTATTTCTTAATGATTCGCCCACAACAAAAAAGAGCGAAAAAAGAGAAAGAATACGAAGCAAGTATTAAAGTAGGAGAGCGTGTGATAACTAAGTCAGGTATTCACGGTAAAATTGCTGAGTTATCAGAAGGTACTATTGTTTTAGAAACAATGGCTGGTAAAATTAAAATGGAGCGTTCTTCAATTTCTATGGAGATGAGCCAAAAATTAAATGCATCAAACTAATTTAATTAGTCTTTATATTAAAAAAGCTCCTCAATTTAATTGAGGAGCTTTTTTATGTCTATTATTTTTTAATCTTATCGAAGTAAGTGATTAAATCAATTAGTCGAGAGGAGTATCCAATTTCATTGTCATACCATCCAACAATCTTAACCATTTTATCTAGTACAGAAGTCAATTGTGCATCAAAAAGACAAGAATTAGTATTGCCTAAAATATCAACAGAAACAATCGGATCTTCCGTGTAAGCAAGAATTCCTTTTAAATCAGTTTCTGCCGCTTGCTTAAAAGCTGTATTGATCTCATCAATGCTTACGTCTCTTTTAACATAACAAGTAATATCTGTCAGTGATCCATCAGGCACAGGAACACGGATACCACCACCACCAATTTTTCCTTCATATTCAGGAAAGATCTTTGTCAAAGCTTTAGCAGCCCCAGTTGTAGTAGGAACGATTGACTGTGCGGCACCTCTTGCTCTACGTAAATCTTTATGCGGTTGATCGTGTAAACTTTGGTCTGTTGTATAAGAGTGAACAGTAGTTATATACGCTTGTTCCATACCACAAAGCTCTTTAATCACTTTAACCATTGGAGCAGCATTATTTGTAGTGCAGCTTGCGTTAGATATAATTAACTCTTCTCCCGTTAGAATATCTTGATTTACACCAAGTACAATTGTTTTGATAACATTATCTTCAGGAGGAACAGAAAGAATGACTCTTTCAGCCCCTTGGTCTATATGTTGTTTAAGTAAGTCGTAAGTCTTACGTTTTCCAGTAGCTTCAACAACATAGTCTACATTTAAAGCTTTCCAGTCTAAACCTGAGATTTCCTTTTCGTTATAAAAAGGTATTTTCTTGTTGTCTATAATAATATGGTGTTCATCACAACTTACATCGTGTTTTAGTATTCCGTGAATACTATCATATTTAAGTAAGTGAGCCATTGTTTTGGTGTCGGCTAAGTCATTTATAGCCACAACATCAATCGATGGATTTTCTAAAAGAAGTTTGAACAAGTTACGACCGATGCGGCCAAAACCATTAATAGCAATATTTATTTTTTTCATAAATATAAAAACAAGAAGGTCGCTGTGTAAGCGACCTTGTATTTTATTATAAAAGATGTTTTTGTGCTCTGTAAGAAGAACGCACTAAAGCGCCACTTTCAACGTGTCTAAATCCTAATTCTAATCCGATTTTTTCATATTTTTCGAATTGTTCAGGAGTGATAAACTCTTTCACAGGTAGGTGCTTTTTACTTGGTTGTAAGTATTGACCAATAGTCAGTACATCTAAGTTTACAGCTCTTAAATCATGCATTGTTTGGATAACCTCTTCTTCTGTTTCTCCTAACCCTAACATAATTCCTGATTTAGTTCTATTGACACCGTTGTCTTTTAAGTATTTCAACACTTCTAAACTACGGTCATATTTTGCTTGAATACGAACTTCTCTTGTCAATCTGCGTACAGTTTCCATATTGTGAGAAACGATTTCAGGAGCAACTTCAATGATACGGTCTATATTGCGTTCGATACCTTGGAAGTCTGGAATTAGGGTTTCCATTGTAGTTCCTGGACTAATACGTCTCACAGCTTCAACTGTTTCTGCCCAAATGATAGATCCTCCATCTTTTAAGTCATCGCGGTCCACACTTGTAATTACAGCGTGTTTGATAGACATTAACTTGATAGAACGAGCTACTTTTTCTGGTTCATCCCAATCCACTGTCTCTGGACGTCCTGTTTTTACTCCGCAGAATCCACAAGAACGAGTACAGATATTACCTAAAATCATAAAGGTAGCAGTACCCTCTCCCCAGCATTCTCCCATATTAGGACAACTACCTGATGTACAGATGGTGTTTAACTTATATTTGTCAACTAATCCTCTTAGTTCAGTGTATTTTTTTCCTGTCGGAAGTTTAACGCGTAACCATTTTGGTTTAGCTTTAGGTTCTATATTTGAGTCTAAAATTGTATTCATACTTTTCAGTTTATCAAAGTACAAATATACTTAAACTTAGTCATTGTACATTTTGATTAGATTAAAAATGTCGCTTTTAGATTGTAAAGTTACTAATGATAGGGAGTTAGTAGGTTTTTAATGAGGTGTAAATGGCTGTGAAATGAAGGATATTACTTGTTTTCGGAATATAGATGCTGTTTTTTGTCAATATAGATGGTTGGAATGTTTATTAAGTAAAATTCTACATAATGGTGTTGTTTGGACTGATGTTGCCGAGTTTTTAAGTGCTGAAGCTAATGCGTTTTATTCTAAAAAACGAAGGGATAAGTGCAATATTATTGATTCTGCTTGTTGTAAAGAACATATTAAAGCTTAGTTTTAAACGCACCATGTTCGAGACATCTCCCACACAAGTACCACACACTTTCGGAAATAGGACATTTTTCCCGAAAGTGTGTGGTACTAATGTGGGGTTAGTGTGGTACTTGTCTCAAATAAGTAACAATGAAGGTTCTAATGATAGTAGTATTAAACTTATATTCAAATATTAAAAAGCATATGGCTTAGCTCATTACTTGTTTAGATAACTAATTAAATCAGCTGAATTTAACGCTTAAAAAAAACAGAAGAAAAATTATATAAGAAATGAATAAAGAGGATTTAATAAATTAAGAATATAGGTGGTGTTTTGATAGTGAATTTTAGGAATTAGAACAGTTGATTATACATAATTTGATTATTTTCAAAAGAAAAATGTTTTAAAAAAAGTAAAAAAATAGTGGTTGTATTTGTCCAAAATCTACAGAAAACATATATTCGCTTACAAATATTTTAAAAAATGGAGAATCAAATTAAAGTTACACCTGCAGATAAATGGATTACAAATCCAGTTAGCAGATTTATGAGTAAATCTACATCTGGAGGAGTTGTATTGTTTTTAGCGGCTTTGATTGCCATTTTTATGGCTAATTCACCTTGGGCAGCAGAGTACGTGAATTTTTGGGAAAATAACCATATAGGTTTCTCTTTTAACGAGAGCGTATTAAATCACTCTTTGAAGGAATGGGTCAATGACGGATTAATGTCGATATTTTTCTTTGTAGTGGGGCTTGAATTAAAAAGAGAGTTAACTACGGGAGAATTGTCATCTCCTAAAAAAGCAATGTTACCAATTATTGCTGCAATTGGAGGAATGGCAATACCTGCTTTAGTTTATTTGTTTTTTAACGGAGGAACAGATGCAGCTCACGGATGGGGAATTCCAATGGCAACGGATATTGCGTTTGCTTTAGGGGTTTTATTCTTATTAGGAGATCGCGTTCCTACGTCTTTAAAAGTGTTCTTAACAGCATTGGCAATTGCAGACGATTTAGGTGCTGTATTGGTTATTGCTATTTTCTATACAAACGATTTGTCTTTAATGAACCTTGGAATTGGATTAGGGTTCTTCGGATTGTTAATCATCAGTAATTTATTAGGAGTTAGAAATACTGTTTATTATGCAATTATAGGTATTGGAGGAGTTTGGTTGTCATTCTTGTTATCAGGAGTACACGCAACAATTGCTGCTGTTTTAGCTGCATTTGCAATTCCATCTACAGCAAAAGTGCACGAAGCTTATTTTGTAAATAAAATGGATAAATTGAGAGAGCGTTTTCGCAAGATTGATCCAGATGACAAAATCCCTAACTTAACAGGAGAACAAATGGAATGTGTTGAAGGTATGCAGAAGGTTTCTACTGATGCTTTACCACCAGCTATTCGTTTAGAGCACAGTATGCATAATTTTGTTAGCTTCTTTGTAATGCCAGTTTTTGCTTTAGCCAATGCGGCTATTCCAATTTCTTTAGGAGGAGGTAGTGGATTAAGTGCTGTTACTTTAGGTGTAGCATTTGGTTTACTTGTAGGTAAGGTAGTTGGTGTTGCTGGTTTAACAGGTTTACTAATTAAGCTAAAAGTGGTAGCAATGCCGAAAGGAATGACATACGGAAATTTAATTGGACTTGGATTTTTAGCGTCTATTGGATTTACAATGTCATTATTCGTTACAGAATTAGCATTTGATATTAATTTACATCCAGAGTTTCCAGATCAAGCTAAATTAGGTATTTTAATTGCTTCTGGTTTGGGAGGAATATTAGGATATTTACTTTTAAGTGTATTAGGAAAGAAAAAACAAGAGTAGTAAAACTCAGTAATAAAATATAAAAATGCCCAGTAAACAACATCGTTTACTGGGCATTTTTTATTGTGTATAATATAGTATAGGATATCTAACAAATACTATATTTGCAACTTAATTAAAAATCAGATACACAAGATTACATGATAACAGTTAATGATATTTCAGTTCAGTTTGGTGGTACTACTTTATTTAGTGGGGTTAACTTTTCAATTAATGAGAATGATAAGATTGCTCTTATGGGAAAAAATGGAGCAGGTAAATCTACTTTATTAAAAATTGTAGCAGGAAAAAACAAACCTTCTTCTGGATCAATTTCAGCACCAAAAGATGCCGTAATTGCTTATTTACCACAGCATTTATTAACGCAAGACGATTGTACTGTTAGAGAAGAAGCATCTAAGGCTTTTTCTGACATTTTTTCAATGAAAGATGAAATAGATAAACTTAATGAAGAATTAACTGTACGTACAGACTATGAAAGTGATAGTTATATGAAGTTAATTGAGCGTGTATCTGAATTAAGTGAAAAATTCTATTCTGTTGAAGAAGTTAATTACGAAGCCGAAGTTGAGAAAATCTTAAAAGGACTTGGTTTTAGTCGTGAAGATATGGATAGACCAACTTCTGAATTTAGTGGTGGATGGAGAATGCGTATTGAATTAGCTAAAATTCTTTTGTTGAAGCCAGATTTAATCTTACTTGATGAGCCTACAAACCACATGGATATCGAGAGTATTCAATGGTTAGAGTCGTTTTTGATTAATTCGGCTAAAGCTGTTATGGTAATTTCCCATGACCGTGCTTTTGTAGATAATATCACAAACCGTACGATTGAGGTAACGATGGGTAAAATCTATGATTATAAAGCGAAATACTCAGATTATTTGGTATTGCGTCAAGATCGTAGAGCACACCAATTGAAAGCATATGAAGAGCAACAAAAAATGATTGCTGAAAACACGGAGTTTATTGAGCGCTTTAAAGGGACTTATTCTAAAACTTTACAAGTACAATCGCGTGTTAAGATGTTAGAGAAATTAGAGATTATTCAAGTTGATGAAGTAGATAATTCTGCTTTGCGTTTGAAGTTTCCTCCAGCAGCTCGTTCAGGTCAGTACCCTGTTGTAGTTAATGAATTATGTAAGTCTTACGGAAACCATGTAGTATTTAAAAATGCTAATATTGTTGTTGAAAGAGGACAGAAAGTTGCTTTTGTAGGAAAAAATGGTGAGGGTAAATCTACTATGATTAAAGCAATTATGGGGGAAATTGACTATGAAGGAAGCTTAGAGTTAGGACACAATGTTCAAGTTGGGTATTTTGCACAAAATCAAGCATCATTGTTAGATGAAAGCCTGACTATATTTGAAACAGTAGATCGTATTGCAGAAGGAGATATCAGAACACAAATCAAGAATATTTTAGGAGCGTTTATGTTTTCTGGAGATGATATTCATAAAAAAGTGAAGGTGTTATCAGGAGGAGAGAAAACTCGTTTAGCAATGGTTAAGCTATTGTTAGAACCTTATAATGTTCTTATTCTGGATGAGCCTACAAACCACCTTGATATGAAAACAAAAGATATTATCAAGGATGCTTTAAACGAGTTTGAAGGAACAGTAATCTTAGTTTCTCACGACCGTGATTTCTTAAATGGATTAGCAGAAAAAGTTTTCGAATTTGGGAATAAAAGAGTTGTGGAACACTTTGAAGATATCAAAGGTTTCTTAGCGTTTAAAAAAATGGAAAGTTTGCGTGAAATAGAGAAATAGCAGAACTTACTTAATTATTAGTAATGGTAATTTTAAAATAAACGCGTAGCAGGGTTTTTTACGCAAAATAAATAGAGCATCCTTCTAAATTTAGAAGGATGCTCTATTTATTTTGCGGATCTTTAAAAGCATAAATGGCATATGTTTTGTTTAATGATAATTTGCGAAAAAAAAGAAGCAAATGAAAAAAAGAGTATTAAGTTAAAGTTTGTGTTTAAGCTCTAAATAAAATGAGTAATATGTGGTTTGGAGTATTAAAATTTTCAAATATGACTTTACTTTTACATAAAATAGTTTAATTTTATGCTGATTTTTAAAATAGTCAAGGCTAAAGTTTTATAGTTTTTATATTTGTGTATGTTTAAAATAACAATGTAAGTTAATGAAGAAATTGGAATTGAATAAATGTCTTTCTATAGTAGGGGGAATTCTTCTTTGCGTATGTGGAACAAATGCTGCTTTTGGGCAGTCTATGACATTTAGAGAAGCTTATGAAATAATGAACAAAGAGAATAGTTTGTTAAAAGCTATTGAGAAAAAAGAGGAGGTTCACGAATTTGAATGGAAAGCAAGAAAAGGGCTTCGTTACCCTACAGTGCGTGCTTTTGGTTTAGGATTATATAAAGATCGTCAATTAGGAATTGATTTGAACGGATTGAAAAATGGCATTGGTGATTTTATACACCTTCCAAATCCTGGTGTACTTGGAGATTGGGACATTACTTTAAATAAACGCGGTATGGCCATGGGAGGTTTTATGGCAACAATGCCTTTGTTTACGGGAGGAAAAATTAATGCTGCTATAAAAGCTGGTGAAATAGAGAAAAAAATAGGAGAAAAAGAGCTAGTCAGTGCTAAGAATAAATTGATTTCTGAACTTGCTCAACGCTATTTTACTGTTAAGTTAGCAGAACAAGCAGTAGTTGTCCGTAAAGAGGTTCTGAAAGGAATGGAAAACCATTTACATGATGCTACTAAACTGGAAGAGAATGGAATTATAGCTCCGGTTGAAAAGCTTTCTGCGGATGTAGCGGTATCTGAAGCTAAACGAGAATTAGATGCGGCAGTAAAAGACGCAAATTTAGCAAGAGTAGCTTTAGCTAATACTTTAGAAGTAGAAATAGTAAACAATGAATTGGCGAGTGACTTTTTTATTGTACCCTCATTAGAGGAGCTAACGGTTTATCAAGAGTCAGCAGTTGAAAATTATCCTGAATTACAAAAAGTAGCTTTGCAAAAAGAATTAGCAGAGCAAGGGGTGAAGGTAAAGCAATCTGCAAATTATCCAACAGTGTTGGCATTTGGACAAACTATTTTAGCACATAATAACCCTGTGAATGGATTAGATATATTGTATAATGATAACAAACCTTGGACTATAGGTGTGGGAGTTACTTATACTTTATTTGAAGGGTTTAAAAATAAGAATGAAATTAAAGCTGCTAAGGCTACAAAAGAAAGCGTAGAGCTGTTTGAAGTAAAAGCCAAAAGTGATATTAAGATGTTAGTAGCTAAGTTATATCAGGATATTCAAAAGCAAGAAGAACAAATTAATAATTTAAATGTTCAAGAAACATTAGCTACAGAGTTTTTACGTGTTAGAAATAAGGCGTTTTCAGAAGGATTTGCTACGTCAACAGATGTGGTAGATGCAGAGATGAAATTGTCAGGAGTGAAGCTAATGAAGTTACAAGCGCATTTTAATTATGCAGTAGCTTTGGCTTCTTTATTTGAATTCACAGGATTGAGTAATGAGTTTTTACAGTATACAAAGTAATATAAGATTTAGAAATGAAAAGAAATAAGATAGTAAGCGCAATTGTAGGACTATTTGTAATCGTAGTTATCTTAACAGTATCATTGTGGTATATGAGTGCTCCGACAGAGTCTTATATTCAAGGTCAGGTTGAAGCAACACAAATTAATGTAGCTTCTAAAATACCAGGTCGTATTAGTGATATTTATGTGAAAGAAGGAGAACAAGTAAAAGCTGGTCAGGTTTTGTTGCAAATTAGTACTCCAGAGATTGATGCAAAGTTAGCACAAGCAGAGTCTGTGCAAAAAGCGGCACAAGCTTTAGATGATAAAGCTAAAAAAGGAGCAAGAGAAGAAGAAATTCAAGCTGCTTTTAATATGTGGCAACAAGCAAAAGTTGGAGCTGAATTAGCAGAAAAGACGTTTGCACGTATTGAAAACTTGTTTAATGAGAAAGTATTACCTGCTCAAAAAAGAGATGAGGTTTATACACAATATAAAGCAGCACAAGAAGTTCAAAAGGCTGCTCATTCTCAATATCAAATGGCATTGAAAGGTGCGCGTGTTGAGGATAAAGCTGCTGCAATGGCTCAGGTACACCAAGCAATGGCTGTTGTAGAAGAAGTAAAAATATTACAAAGTGAAGGGCAAGTTAAAGCACCTCAAAATGCTGAGGTATTAACAATTATGCCAAATAAAGGAGAAATTGTAAACTCAGGTTATCCAGTAGTTAACTTAGTAGATTTAAGTGATGTTTGGATTTATTTCAACATTAGAGAAGACTTAATGCCAAAGTTTAAAATGAATACTAAGTTTACTGTTAGTATTCCTGCTTTAGGACAAGATAATATTGAACTTGAAGTAAAATATATTGCTGCACAAGGAGATTATGCTACATGGAGTGCTACAAAAGCACAAGGTGATTTTGATATGAAAACATTTCTAATTAAAGCTTATCCAACAACTAAAGTTGAAGGTCTAAGACCAGGGATGAGTGCATTAGTGTTAGAAAGTAGTTTGAAATAAATAAATAGTAAAGTGAAAAAGGGTTTTTGGTCCATATTTAAGGGAGAATGCACAAGGATTTTTACAAGTCCGAGGCTATTAGTATTGATGTTGGGAGTCCCTTTGATACTGTTTATCTATTATGCCTCATTATTAGGCAAAGGAGTTTCAAGGGATTTACCGATAACATTGTTAGATTTAGATAAAAGTAATTTATCTCGTCAATTTGCACGTACGTTGGAGTCAACATCAACAATGAAAATTGCTTATGAGGTTGCCGATGAAGTTGAAGGACAGAAAACTGTTCGTAAGGGAGAGTCATTTGCGATGGTTATTATTCCTAAAGATTTTCAAAAGAATGTACAGAAAAGTGTTTATACAAATATTACTTGTTATTATAATGGACAATATTTGTTGCCAGCAGGTTTAATTCTTCGTGATTTTCAATTGACTGCTGGTATCTTTGCAGCAGGTGCTCGTGTGCAAGTTTTACAACAAGGAGGAGCAATGTTAGAGCAAGCTGTAACAATGGTTTCTCCTGTAGGTACAGATTCTCATGTTTTATACAATCCGTATACAAGTTATGAATATTACCTTACAATTGCATTTATGCCTATGGCATTTCAGATTGTGATTATGGTTGTTTCTATCTATGCATTTGGTTCTGTATTGAGATATAGAAAAGGCCGAGAATTATTAGTACAAGGAAATGGAAATATATTTACTATTATTTTAGGTAAGATATTGCCTTATACAATTGTCTTTTCTATCATAGGTTTTTTTATGAATACATTGCTATATTACAAAATAGGTATTCCATTTCAGGGTAGTTTTTTTGTAATTAACTTGTTTTTCATATCCTTTATTGTGGTATGTCAAAGTATGGCTTTTTTCTTAGCATCTGTAATGTTTAGTATGAGAACAGCTCTTACAATAGGAGGTTCTTATGCTGCATTAGCTTTTTCTTTTGCAGGATATACATTTCCTCCTGAAGGGATGAGTGCTTTTATTAGAGGGTTTAATTATATTTTCCCATTCCACGCTTATTTGCGATTTATTGTGGATTATGCTGTTAGAGGGTTTGCATATAATAGTGTACAACAAACGTATGTGATTACACTTGCTGTTTTTGTATGTGTCGGAATTATAGGGATACCTTTTTACTATAATAAATTAAAGAGAGGAGGCTACAATGTTTAAGGGAATTATAGAAAGTTTTGCTTTAATAATAGAGGCTTGTAAGAGAGAATTTAAACTGATTTTTGCAGATTCAGCAATTGTGATGTCTTATATAATTTCAGTTTTATTAGTTGGTTTCTTTTATTCGTACGTGTATTCTCACGAAACATTTAACGATTTGCCGGTTGCTGTGGTTGATAAAGACCATTCAAGTTTAAGTCAGCAAGTGAGTAGAATGATTGAGGCTACTCCTCAATTAACTATTGCTTATCATACATCAAGTCTTGACATGGCGAAAGAGTTATATGAAAAGGAAGAAGTAAAGGGAATTATTGTTATACCTGCTGATTTTGGAAGAGATATACAGAAGGGATTAATGCCTCACGTTTCTGCTTATTGTGATGCTTCTTATATGTTGTATTATAAGCAAACAATAGGGGCTGTTATGCAGGCTTTAGGTACTTTTAACGGTCAAGTTGAGGTAAATAAAATGCTGTCAAGTGGTATTCCAATGGAACAAGCTGTTGCTACAAGACGACCATTTAATATTACAGCGACTCCTTTGTATAACATAAATGTAGGATATGCTACATTCTTAATTCCTGTTGTTTTTATTATTGCATTGCAAACATTACAATTGACAGGAATGGGGATTTTAGGAGGTACGATGAGAGAATTAAATCAGTATTCTAAAACATTTGCATTTGCTAACAGGCGTTTTGGAAGTGTGTTTTTGACTTTAGGAAGATCACTAACTTATTTAATAATTTCAATGGTGTTATTGTTAATTGAAATCTGTGTGGTTATGCATATTTTTACGTTTCCACAAAGAGGTAACTTATTTGAAATTATGGTCTTCTTAATTCCATTTATTTTAGCTGTTACTTTTATGGGAATGGCTCTTGTAAATTTATTTAGAAGAAGAGAAGATGCAATTATGACAGTCACTATTTTTTCTATTCCTACGTTATTATTGTCTGGAATATCGTGGCCTACAGTTGCTTTTCCTACTTGGGCCAAGATTGTGTCTGTTTTTGTACCAAGTACTACTGGAGCTCAAGGCTTTGTAGCATTAAGTCAATTTGGTGCTTCTTTATCTGAAATGAAAAGTCTGCTTATTCAGATGTGGGCAGTTTGTATATTTTATTTTGTACTGGCTGTATGGACTAATAGTAGATTTTGTAAACAAGAAAAAAAAACTGATTCAATATAATTTGAAACGAAAAGGGGAGGTATATCAAGTATACTTCCCCTTTTTATATATCAATTAGAAAAGAAAATGTATGTGTTTTGTCATAAATCTTTGCTGTTGAGAATAGATAACAGTTTAATTATACTTTTAATTTGATAAGGTCAACTTGTAAATACTCGTTGCTTTATCGTCATTATCTGGGTCTTCACACAATAAGAAGGTTGTTGTTGATTGGTTTTGGTCAAACAGTGTAATACCTTCAAACTTATGTGTCTCAGAAATCACTTTTGTTTTCTCTACTTTCAACTTTTTTAAGTCAATACGTCCGACTAATGTTCCTTTTATTTCGCCGTCTGCATAAGTAGATTGGCTATCTTCTGCAGCTGCTAAAAAGTATAGTTTATCACCTACTCTTACCGCATCTGTAAAACTGCTTTGTACTTTTTGAATCTTAGGTAATTTTATAGGGGTATAAGTGATTTGAAAGTCATTTAAAATATTTGCTCCTTTTACAACAAATATACCATTTGCCGCTTTAGGGCCATTTCCTCTATTAAAAAAGTACCATTGTTCGTTATCAAAAACTACTCCTTCTATATTAAAATCTTCTTCAGATAAGTCTGCGAAACTCCTCATAGAATCGTATAAAATATCTAAGTCATTTTCACTAATTACCTCATTCGTTAGTCTGTTTATTTCCACCAGATTTATTCTGTTAGACTTTGAACCAGAACCAAAGATGTAATAGTTGATTCCATCTGTTGTTATTGCCTCATAATCTGGCTTTACACTTTTCACAATATTGTCTGCACCATTACCATCCGTTGTTAAGGGTGTTTTAAAAAGTTGTTCTTTCTCCATATTGTAATGGTAGAAGTTGGTTGAGTTGTCAGCAATTAAGTGAATTTGATTATCGTTGTAGATAAGGCCAGATGCTGCGCTTATACCGAATATTTGGAAAAGTAGTTCTAATGCAAATTGCTTCATTGAAATAAATATTTGAATATAATTCGTTTAACTAATAAAAAGTAGTAAATTATACTTTACAAAAAGTACGTTATGAAGGTAAGAGAAAATTATAGGATAGACAATCCAATTGAGTTGGAAAAATTATCAACGAAACCCGATATAGATATTACTTCAAAGAAGGCTATTCGCAAGTTAGAAGGATTGAGTAGAAAACTAAGTAAGTTTCAAGATGTGATGTATGCACACAATAAATACAGCGTTTTGATTTGCTTACAAGGAATGGATACAGCAGGGAAAGATAGTTTGATTAGAGAGGTGTTTCGCTCTTTTAACGCAAGGGGAGTAGTTGTTCAGAGTTTTAAGAAGCCGACTTCTTATGAGTTAGAACACGATTATTTATGGCGTCATTATGTAGCTTTACCGGAGAAAGGAAAGTTTACAGTATTTAATCGTACACATTATGAAAACGTACTTGTTTCAAGAGTTCACCCACAGATTGTTTTAAATGAACGCTTACCACACATAACAAAAGAAGAAGATATTACAGAGGAGTTTTGGGAAAATAGGTTAGATGAGATTAAGAACTTTGAGAAACATATTCAAAACAATGGGATAGTGGTTATTAAGATATTTCTACACTTGAGTAAAGATGAACAGAAGAAGAGAATTTTAAGGAGATTAGACCAAGGGAAGCACAATTGGAAGTTTGCGCCTGAAGATGTAAAGGAAAGGGAATATTGGGATTTATATCAACAATATTATGAAGAAGCAATAAACGCAACATCAACAGAAGAATGTCCGTGGTATGTTATCCCAGCAGATGACAAAGCAGTTTGTAGGTATATTTTTGCAAAGATATTAGATGAAATATTTAGTGAGTTTACAGATGTGAAAATACCAGAGGTTTCTGAAGATATAAAAGGTGATTTAGAAAGGTATAAGAAAATGTTGTTAGAGGGGGATGTACAAACAAAAGGGAATGAAGAAGAATGATTGACCTTTTCTACAGCATAAAATATAAAAAGTAAAACGCCTACGAGCAATATGCTGTAGGCGTTTTTAATTGTGGCTTGTTTTCTGTTGTGTTTTTTGGCTGGCTTATTTATTTTTCTTCTGTTTCTTTTTGTACTTATTTTTAGCTTTTTCGTTGTGCTTTTTGTAATTCTTTAAGCTAAAACCATAAGCAACACGTACGCCAATTTGGTCTGTGTTATAGTCATTGTAGTTTTCATAACGTAAACTAACATCAATGAATTTGTTTGCAAAACCAATTGAAGGCGACCATAGGAATGAGTTTCCCATTTCTTTATGTGTACCAATAGCAGCTCCTAACTCTCCCATAGCATAAATGTTCTTGCTTAAGAATTGTTTGAAACCTGCTTTTATAGGTACTAAACCTAAATCTCCGTTATCTCCATCAAATAAATGAGTATATCCAGAGGTAAGTGTAAATGATGTTTTTTTACTTACATCATATTGTAATCTTGCATCAACACCTAAAGCAGCATCGTATTTCGAATCTGTCGGTACTCCACCATTAATTCCGAAACCAACGCGGAATCCTTTAGGGTAATAAGCTTTAGTTTTTTGTTGAGCCATAGCTGGTGAAGCTATAAATAAGGCTCCTGTTAGTAAAGTAAAAGCGAATTTTTTACTTAATGCGAACATAGGTTTTGAGTTTTATTAGTTTTATTGTGGATGATATAAACAAAAAACTTGCCGTTGACTAAACATTTTTAATTTATTAAGAGAAGTGAAAATTTTATTTCGGGCTCAACTCTGTATATTTGCAAAAAAAAGATGAATTTATCTATTTACTTTAAAGAGTTTAATTATAATATCCGACTTGCCTATCCAATTATTTTAGCCATGTTGGGACATACAATTGTTGGAGTAATAGATAATATAATGGTTGGTAAAATTGGCGCAACTGAATTAGCAGCTGCTTCGTTAGCTAATAGTTTTGTCTTTATTGCCATCTCTTTAGGAGTAGGTTTTTCTACTGCTATAACCCCTCTTGTAGCACATAGTGATGCTGAGAATGACGTAGATACAGGAAGAAGTATTTTTGTGAATGGCTTGTTTTTGTGTACGACTTTAGGAATTGGATTGTTTTTATTAATCTTTTTTTCTAAGCCGTTATTAATGCATATGGGGCAACCAGAGGATGTTACTTTATTAGCAAAGCCATTTTTAGATATTGTGGCATTGTCTTTAATCCCAATGGTAATGTATCAAGCTTACAAGCAGTTTGCCGATGGTAAAAGTCAAACCAAAAATTCAATGTACGCAACCATAATTGCCAATGTAACAAATATTGTTTGTAACTACGTTTTGATTTATGGTGTGTGGATTTTCCCCGAAATGGGGATGTTAGGGGCAGCGTATGGTACACTTATTTCGCGTTTGGTGATGATTGTGTATATGCATTTTGCTTTGAATCGCCAAGAGATGTTCAAGCCATTTATGTCTAAGATGCAGTTGACTGACTTAAAAAAGGATATGCTAAATAGAATAAGTAAACTTGGAATTCCTTCTGGAATGATGAGTTTCTTTGAAGTTGCATTATTCGTTGGAGCTGTTTGGCTGTCAGGAATGATTGGTACAGTGGCTCAAGCGGCAAATCAAATTGCGTTGAGTATGTCTTCAATGACATTTATGTTTGCAAGTGGATTGAGCGTAGCAGCAATGATTCGCGTTGGAAACCAGAAAGGACTTAAAAATTATGTGCAGCTAAAAGTTGTTGCTCGTTCTATTTTATTAATGGCAATTATCATTTATACTGTATTCGCTCTGTGTTTTGTATTGTTTCACAACTATATTCCAATGTTGTTTTTAGATAACAAAGATGAGGTAAACGCTTTGTTGAATGACGAAGTGATTAGAGTAGCAGGACAATTATTATTAGTAGCTGCAATTTTCCAAATATCAGATTGTATTCAGGTGGTGACACTTGGTGCATTGCGTGGATTACAAGATGTAAATGTACCAATGATTATTACCTTTATATCATATTGGATTATAGGGTTCCCTGTGTCAATTTATTTAGGATTATACACAGATGTAGGAGCACCAGGTATATGGATAGGATTATTAGCAGGATTAACTACTGCGGCAATATTTTTATATCTTCGCTTCCACAAACTATCAAATAAATTAATAAATAATTAAAATCATATAATATGCAATTACCTAAATTTGTTTTAGCAGATAATACAGAGTTTCCAGATGATATCTTCATTGTACATTTAGATTTTCCAAGATTCATTATCAACTTAAATACAGATGAAATCGAGTTTTTAGAAACTATTGAGGAGAATGAAGAAGCTGAAGTAGAAGCTGAAATGGAAGGATTAATCGTTAAAGCTGGAGAGTTTTACGAGAGAGAAATGGAACGTTATGTAGAAGATGAAGAATTAGGAGAAGAAGACTAATCCTTATTCTTTAAAATAGAATTCTAAGATTTTATGAGCAGCTGCAAAAGGTGATAATTCATTGTTTTGCACTGCTTTTTTGTTTTCTGTAATCAGCGATTTAATACCTTGGTGATTGTAGAAATTCATTAAGATGTTCTCATTAATGGTTTCCATCATCCAATATTGATTCTGCTCTTGTCTGCGATTTTGGAAGTAATTGTTTTGTGCTGTTAATTCACAATACTTTTCAATTATATCCCATATTTCTTGAATTCCTGTGTTCTGTAAAGCACTACAAGTAGTAACTTTTGGAGTCCAATCAGAAGGTTTTTTAGGGAATAGGTGCAATGCTCTATTAAAGTCTAACTTAGCTTGGTGAGCTCTTTTTACATTTTCACCATCAGCTTTGTTTATAACAACAGCATCAGCCATTTCCATAATCCCTCTTTTAATTCCTTGTAACTCATCTCCAGCACCAGCTAAGTTAAGCAACAAAAAGAAGTCAACCATACTTTGAACAGCTGTTTCACTTTGTCCGACACCAACTGTTTCTACCAAGATAGTGTCAAAACCACACGCTTCACATAATATGATGCTTTCTCTTGTTTTACGAGCTACCCCACCTAAGCTATCGCCTGATGCAGAAGGGCGGATATAAGCATTAGGATCTTTCACAAGTTCTTCCATTCTTGTTTTATCTCCCAAAATACTTCCCTTGGTAATACTACTACTTGGGTCAATAGCTAATACAGCTACCTTTTTACCCATTGCTGTTAATAATTGTCCGAATGACTCGATAAACGTACTTTTTCCAACACCAGGAACTCCCGTTATACCAATGCGTATAGAATTGTTTGCAAAAGGCAAACAACCTTGAATAATTTCTTCTGCTTGTTTATGGTGGTCTTGATTAAGACTTTCAATAAGCGTGATACCCTGACTTAAAGCCACTTTATCGTGGTTGGTAATTCGCTTGATAATTTCTTCCGTACTGATACGTTGCTTGCGTCTTTGTTGAAAACGTTGAATAGCATTAGCATTAGTAATGTGAGGTTGTTCAACCCCTTCATTTTCTTTTAATGCCGATTTGTTATTCATTTGTAAATTAGACGAATGCATGAAGTAAGTGTTTTTGATGTGTGAGTAGTAAAATTAGTAAAAATCTCCTCAGTTAAAAATTAAAATACACTTTAACCAAGTTTTAGGGCTTTTACAGCTATATTTACGAACTCACAAACTATATTTATATGATTAATTTTATCGGTTTTCAAAAGAAATGGTTGGATAAAGTAGGACAACAATCGCTGGCTCAAAAGACAGTATATCCTATTTTATTGGCCATTAGCTTTGGACATTTATGTAATGATTTATTACAAGCAGTGGTGCCTGCTGTATATCCAATGTTGAAAGAAAACTATAAGTTGAGTTTTGCTCAAATAGGTATGATTACTTTTTGTTATCAAGTTTCTTCCTCTTTACTACAACCCTTAGTTGGAAATTATACAGATAAGCATCCACAACCTTATTCTCAAATGTATGGAATGATTTGCACAATGTTAGGGGTGATGTTGTTGAGTTTTGCACCAAGTTACGCTATTGTTCTATGTTCCGTTGTATTGATTGGAATAGGGTCTTCTATTTTTCATCCAGAATCGTCAAGAGTATCTTTTGTAGCCTCAGGTGGAAAGCGAAGTTTAGCACAATCTATTTTTCAGATAGGTGGAAATACAGGTACGGCATTAGCTCCGCTATTAGTAGCGTGGATTGTATTACCAAAAGGACAGCAACACTTATTGTGGTTTGTGTTTGTAGCTTTAGTCGCACAGTTTGTATATTATTTTATAGGTACTTGGTATAAGGGAATTTTAAGTAATCCGGTTCACAAAAAGAAAAAGGTAATTCGCATTCCTGAACTGTCTAAGTTTCGTGTTAACTCAGCTATAGCTGTCTTGTTATTGCTGATTTTTTCAAAGTATTTCTATGTAGCGAGTATTTCAAGTTATTTCCAATTTTTTACGATGGAAAAGTTTGGCGTAAGTGAAGTCCAAGCACAAGTATATTTATTCTACTTTTTAATTGCCGTTGCCGCAGGTACTTTGATCGGAGGTTTCTTTGGAGATAGAGTAGGGCGTAAATATATTATATGGTTTTCTGTATTAGGGGCAGCGCCATTTACACTGCTGTTGCCTTATGTAGATTTGTTTTGGACAGGTATATTAATCGTTATTATCGGTTTAATTATGTCCTCTGCATTTCCTTCTATTTTAGTGTATGCACAAGAATTGTTGCCTAAGAAGATAGGTATGGTATCTGGTTTGTTTTTCGGTTTTGCATTCGGTATGGGTGGTTTAGGATCAGCTATATTAGGGGTGTGGGCAGATAAAACGTCTATTGAACACATATACCACATTTGTGCTTTTTTACCTTTAATTGGAATTATAGCTGCCTTTTTGCCTAATATGAAAAAAGTGAAGTTTAGAGAGGAAGTATAATATTGTTGAGTATATTTATGATTATTAATTAAATATGTTGATTATGAGTAAGTTGTTTTTGTTTGTAGTAGTTATAGGCTGTGTTGGTTGTACAGTGAGCAAAGAGAAAGTGGTTATTAAGAATTCGCAAAAAAAAGTGGTTGTGATGAAGCAAGAAAGCACCTTTAAAGAAGAATACACAACTCGTGTAACTGTTTATAATGATACGGTAAATCCACAGACTTATAATACGATTGATAACAAGAATTTTCTATTAATCAAAAAGTAGGGTTAAGAAGGTTATTATTAGAGTCCAACAATACTTGATGTAAACAAGTAACAAGGCAAGGCAACTGAAATAGATTAGTTTGCTAAAACCTGTATTTAGATAGAGGATAACTTATATAGCATAGTTTTGCATAGTTTCGAAAGCTGTTTATTGTGGAGTAAAACAAGAAAGAGTTTCTATCTAAGACAGTTTATAGAACAACGAAATAAAGAAAGACGATTGCGATGCTTATCTATTACAAACGCATTAGTGATAAGAGAAAATAAAAAAGCTTGAAGAATAAACTTCAAGCTTTTTTGTTATATCGATTTTAAGTCGTTTTAAAGTATTTTTCCTGTTAAGAACATTGCTGCAATAGAGAAATAGATTATCAATCCAGAAACGTCTACTAAAGTAGCTACGAATGGAGCAGATGCTGTTGCAGGGTCCATTCCGAACTTTCTAAGTATAAATGGAATTAACGAGCCTGATAGTGTTCCCCAAAGAACGATGAATAACAACGATACAGATACACTCAACCCTACGAATACCCAATGTTCTCCATAATCGTATATTCCTGCTTCTTGCCAAATTAGAATACGGATAAATCCAATTGTACCTAATAGTCCTCCAAGCATAACTCCAGAAGCAAGCTCTTTACGCATTACATACCACCAGTCGTTTAATTTTAATTCTCCTAATGCCATAGCACGAATAACAAGTGATGCTGCTTGAGAACCTGAGTTACCACCACTTGAAATAATCAATGGAACGAATAAAGCAAGTACAACTGCTTTTTCAATTTCTTCATCGAAATACCCCATAGCAGAGGCAGTTAACATTTCTCCTAAGAATAGGATAATTAACCAACCAGCACGTTTGCGAACTAATTCAAATAGGGGTGTATGTGTATATGATAAATCTAATTCTTCCATCCCCCCGAATTTCTGGATATCTTCAGTATCACGTTCTTTAATTTTATCTAAGATATCATCAAAGGTTACAATTCCTACCAATACTCCTTTTTCGGTAATAATTGGTAAAGCAGATCGATCGTATTTTTCAAACGTATCAAACGCTTCCTCCATTGGAGTAGTTGAGGTGATTGAAACAAAAGTATTATCTACTAATTCAGAGATTAAAGTATCTTCATTTGCAAGTACAAGCTCCCCTAACTTTAAGTCATCAATTAATTTGTTGTTGTCATCAACAACATAGATGTAGTTTAATGTTTCTGCTTTTTTTCCGTATTTCTTGATATGCTGAAGAACTTGTTTTACCGTTCTGTTAGCCTTTGTTTGAATGTACAAAGGTGTCATCAGTCTGGCAATACTATCTTCTTTGTACCCGATTAGGTTTAAAGCTATTTGTTTTTCCGTATCATTTAATAAGTTAATAGAATACTTAATTAACTCATCCGGAAAGTTTTCTAATAATTCAGTACGGTCATCTGGCTCAAGGTTATTTAATACATCAGCATAATCCTCTTGTGTCATACTGTGTACAATTTCTTCTTGTATATTGATGTCAAGAAAAGAAAAAACTTCAACCTTTAAGTCGGGCGAAAGCTTTAAAAATTCAAGGTTTCGCTGTTTTCTTTTCATTTCTGAAATAGCTTCAGCAATATCTGCTGGGTGCATATCTGTAAAAGTCATAGGATGAAGTTTGTAAAGTAATTATAACTGATATGATAAATAACAAATACAAAAATAAGCTTTAGAATGCATATTTTAAAATTTCTATTGATTTTTATATTAAAAACAAATACAAAAGTTGATAAAACAGAGAAAAATTAGGAGTTATTTTCCGATTTGTCAAGTAAATTATTTTCTAAACTCTTCTTTGCTTTAGCGCCCATATCTTTTAATTTTTGTACAGAAGTAATTAGATTCCCTTTTCCTTCACTTAATTTATTAAAAGCACTTTCGTATTCGTTTTTAGTCTCATCAATTTTTTTACCAACTTTTGTTAAATCAGTAATTAGACCAACAAATTTATCATATAATAAACCAGCTTGTCTTGCTATTTCATACGCGTTTTCTTGTTGTTTACGCTGTGTCCACATAGATTCAATAGTCCTAAGAGTAGCTAACAACGTTGAAGGGGTTACAATAACAATATTTTTCTCAAATGCTTTTGTGTATAAACTATTGTCTGCATTAATAGCAGTTGAGAAAGCTGTTTCAATCGGAATAAACAATAAGACAAAATCAGGACTTGTCCCTTTGTACAATTCAAAGTAATTCTTTTCAGATAGACCATCTATGTGGCGTTTGATAGATATTAGGTGTTCTTGTAAATAACGTCTTTGTTCATCTACATCTGTTGTATTTACATATTGTTCATAAGCAACTAAAGATACTTTAGAGTCAATAACCATATGGCGTTGGTCTGGTAAATAGATAACAACATCTGGTTGAAGTTTGTTTCCATTTTCAGTCGTATAACTTTGTTGTGTTTCATATTCGCGGCCTTTTTCTAAACCAGATTTTTCTAAAACACTTTCAAGAATCATTTCTCCCCAATTCCCTTGCATTTTATTATCTCCTTTTAGTGCTTTTGTCAGGTTTAGCGTTTCCTCACTCATCTTCATATTGGTTTGTTGTAAACCAAAGATTTGTTGGCGCAATGCCGCGTGGTGGTCAATGCTCTCTTTGTGTGTTTGCTCTACCTTTTGTTCAAAGTGAAGTATTTTTTCTTGCAAAGGAGTAAGAATTGTTTCTAAGTTCAATTTGTTTTGTTTGGTAAACTTTTCACTTTTTTCTTCTAAGATCTTGTTAGCTAAGTTTTCAAATTCAATTGTAAACTTTTCTTGCAACGCTTGGGTTTCTTGTTGCTGTTGTTCAAGACGTTCTTTAAGATTAGCAAATTCCGTTTCGCGAATACTAATACGGGCAATTAATTCTTGGTTGTCTTGTCGTAAGATTTCATTGCTATCTTCCAAACTTTCCTTCTCTTCTCGAAGTTGGTGAATTTGCTTGTTTTGAAAGTCATTTTCGGCTTGTAGTTTAATCGTTGACTCATTAGTAGAACCATCTTTTTTTCCTGATTTTCCAATAAAAAAGGCTACAATAATTAATATTGCTAATAGACCAATTAAGATTTCTTGTGACATAGAGAAATTGTTTTAAATCCCAAAAGTAAGGAATATAACGATTGTAGGCGTATAAAGTATTGCTATGGTTTGTAGCAAAAAAAGGGAGGTTAGTACAAAACCAACCTCCCTTTTGAGTATAGTAGATAAAAGCTTATTTACTTAAGTACATTTTTCTACGAGAGTAGATTTCGTAGAATTGGTCATCTCTTAAATTGTCGATGAATAATATGCTTTCTCCTGTAGATTTCATTTCAGGACCAAGGTTTTTATTCACGTTTTTAAACTTGTTAAAAGAGAATACTGGCGTTTTAATAGCGTATCCGTTTAATTGAGGATTAAAAGTAAAGTCTGTTACTTTTTTCTCACCTAACATTACTTTAGTAGCATAGTTTACATAAGGTTCACCGTATGCTTTAGCAATGAAAGGAACCGTACGAGATGCTCTTGGGTTTGCTTCAATGATGTAAACAACGTCATCTTTAATTGCAAACTGAATGTTGATTAAACCAACTGTTTTTAAAGCTACAGCAATTTTTCTTGTGTGGTCTTTAATTTGGTTTAATACAAACTCTCCTAAGTTGAATGGAGGCAACATTGCGTGGCTATCACCAGAGTGAACTCCACAAGGCTCAATGTGTTCCATGATACCAATGATGTGTACATTTTCTCCATCACAGATAGCATCTGCTTCCGCTTCAATAGCACCAGCTAAATAATGATCAAGAAGAAGAGAGTTACCAGGAATTGAGTTTAATAATTCAATTACGTGTTCTTCTAATTCTTTCTTGTTGATTACAATTTTCATTCCTTGACCTCCTAATACGTACGATGGACGTACTAATAATGGGAAAGCAAGTTCGTCTGCTAATTTTAAAGCTTGTTCAGCTGTTTTAGCAACACCAAATTGAGGGAATGGGATGTTTAATTCTTCTAATAAAGTAGAGAAACGTCCACGGTCTTCAGCTAAGTCTAATGCATCATAGCTTGTACCTAATATTTTGATACCGTTTCTTTCAAGTTTCTCAGCAAGTTTAAGTGCTGTTTGTCCCCCTAATTGAACGATAACACCTTCCGGTTTTTCGTGTTGAATAATATCGTAGATATGTTCCCAGAATACAGGTTCGAAGTATAATTTATTAGCTGTATCGAAATCTGTAGAAACAGTTTCAGGGTTACAGTTAATCATAATAGTTTCGTATCCACATTCTTCAGCTGCTAATACCCCGTGTACACAAGAGTAATCAAACTCAATACCTTGACCAATACGGTTAGGTCCTGATCCTAATACAACTACTTTTTTCTTGTCAGATACAACACTTTCATTAGAAACATAACGAGTTCCGTCAGGGCGTTCTATTTCAGACTCAAAAGTAGAGTAGTAGTATGGTGTTTTAGCAGGGAATTCAGCAGCACAAGTATCAACTAACTTGAACACACGTTTAATTCCTTGTTCATCACGTAAATTGTGAACTTTACTTTCAACTGTTTTTAGCATATGTGCTATTTGTCTGTCAGCAAAACCTTTTTGTTTTGCGTCTAACATTAAGTCTTTTGGTAAAGTTTCAAGAGTATATTTAGAAATTTCTTTTTCAAGCATATATAATTCTTCATATTGTTTTAAGAACCACATATCAATCTTAGTAATTTCATGAATTCTGCTTAATGGAATTCCGTGTTGGATTGCATCATAGATTACAAAAACTCTATCCCAACTTGCGTGAGTTAGTTTTTCAATGATTTGATCATAGTTTGTATAACCTTTACCATCAGCTCCTAAACCGTTACGTTTAATTTCTAATGATTGTGTTGCTTTGTGTAATGCTTCTTGGAAAGAACGTCCAATACCCATTACTTCACCAACTGATTTCATTTGAAGACCTAATGTGCGGTCAGCTCCTTCAAATTTATCAAAGTTCCAACGAGGGATTTTTACAATTACATAATCTAAAGTTGGCTCAAATAAAGCTGAAGTAGATTTAGTAATTTGGTTTTGTAACTCGTCTAATGTATAACCTAACGCTAATTTAGTAGCTACTTTAGCAATAGGGTATCCAGTTGCTTTAGATGCTAAAGCAGAAGAACGAGATACACGAGGGTTAATTTCAATAGCAACGATATCTTCTTTTTCATCTGGAGATACAGCGAACTGTACGTTACAACCACCAGCGAAGTTTCCGATACTACGCATCATTTTGATAGATAAATCACGCATTCTTTGGAATGTTCTATCTGATAATGTCATAGCAGGTGCTACAGTAATACTATCTCCAGTGTGAATTCCCATAGGGTCCATATTTTCGATAGTACATATGATAACTACGTTATCATTTTTATCACGTAATAATTCTAATTCATATTCTTTCCATCCAAGTAAAGCTTTGTCAATTAAAACTTCGTGGATTGGAGATGCTTCAAGACCATTTTTTAATAGTTCGTCAAAGTCTTCCGCTTTGTAAACAAAAGCAGCTCCAGTTCCTCCTAAAGTAAACGAAGGACGAATTACCAATGGGAAACCGAATTCTTGTGCAATTTCTTTTCCTTCTAAGTAAGAAGTAGCAGTTTTTGCAGGTGCAGCAGGAACGTCAATTTTTTCTAACAATTGTTTAAATTGCTCACGGTCCTCTGTTACGTTAATAGCGTTGATATCAACTCCGATAAGGCGAACTCCAAAGTCAGACCAGATACCTTTATCGTCACATTCTAAACATAAGTTTAATGCTGTCTGTCCTCCCATTGTCGGTAGTACAGCATCAATTTCAGGATGCGCTACAAGGATCTCGATGATTGATCTTGCTGTTAAAGGTTTTAAGTAAATATGATCTGCCATTGAAGGGTCAGTCATAATTGTAGCAGGGTTAGAGTTAATAAGAATAACTTTAATTCCTTCTTCTCTTAGAGATCTTGCTGACTGTGAACCTGAATAGTCAAATTCACAAGCTTGTCCGATAATGATTGGTCCTGAACCAATGATTAGTACAGTTTTAATGGAAGTGTCTTTAGGCATCTTTAAAATTGTGTTGTTATGTTAATTACTTTATAATCAGTAAAGTAAGTTTAGTGTTGTTGTGTGTGATAGATAGTTTTGTTTCCGACAGACTATAAAAAAAGGCGTTACGAATAATAGTAACACCTTTAGCTATGTTTTATACAAACATTATTTTTTATGTCTTGTTTCACAAGAAACAGAGATTTTATGTCTTCCTTTAGCTCTTCTTGCAGCTAATACTTTTCTACCGTTTGGAGTAGACATTCTTTCCATGAAACCATGCTTGTTTCTTCTTTTTCTATTCGATGGTTGAAACGTTCTTTTGCTCATTGCTTTTATCTTTAAATCTTAAATTTTACTATCTCAAAAAATTAGCTTCGAAATACTTGTCCTTTCAAAACCGAGTGCAAATATATAAAAGTCTTTTTACTCTTACAAAATGTTTTGAAAAATATTTTTAGTTTTTCTTTTGAGTTTTCCTTCTCTTGCAAATATAATAGAAAAGGTAACTAAATATAGTATATAATGTGAGAATTTATAATTAATGTAGATAGCTTTGTTTTCGAATAGTGTGGGAGTCTTTCTTTTAGTAAGTAATAATAGGTGTTCTTAAATTCTTTAATTTCTATAAAACACTAAAGTGAAGTAACTTTCTTCACCTGTAATTGTTTACTTTTTTAAACTATTCTATTGTTTTAAGGAAACTTATCTATAGTTATTCTCAAAACTTTTTTTATATTCGCTTTTTAGTTCTCCAAGAATATAGGAGAATTTACCAACAAAGAGAGGTTACACTTAACTGTGTATGAAAAGGGAATCGTGTTAAAATCACGAACTGTCGCGCAACTGTAAGTAATGCATAGGCTTTTATCCAAAGGATACCACTGTCGTCATAAACGATGGGAAGGTTGATAAAAGTTGTTACAAGTCAGGAGACCTGCCTATTCTTTTAAAGACGATGCTTTCGCGGTTTAGAGCTTAATGTCAAGTTGAATTACAAGTATAATAAGTACATCCTAAAAGTACTTTAGTATTGATTTAGTTTTATGTTTTACTAACTAAATCGCATTTTGCTGTATTCATACTTCACGTTATTTTTCCATTCCCATATCGTTTTTACGTCAGTGTTAGTTGCTATAACAAGAGTATTCTCATTTGTTATCAGTAATCACAGATTGTATTGATTGAATTGAAATAGTTATAAGCAATAATAATGGTTCTTAAAGAAACAGTAGAGGAGAGAAAAGTAAAAGCAGAAACACACGTATTTAAAGTCGTTTTTCCTGATACTACAAATCACCACAACACAATGTTTGGTGGTCGTGTGATTATGATGATGACAGAAACAGCTTTTATGACAGCAACAAGATTTTGTAGAAAGAACTTTGTAATCGTTAGTAGCGATAAAATTGATTTCTCTAAACCTATACCTGCAGGCTCGTTAGTTGAAATGGTAGGTAATGTTGAGTCAATTGGAAATACAAGTATTCGCATCCGCGTAGAAGTCTATAGAGAGAAGATGAAAGAAGATTATAGACAACAAGTAGTAAGTGGTGTGTTTACTTTAGTAGCATTGAATGATGATTTTAAACCGATTCCAATTTTGGATGAGGTAGAATAGTTTAAATTTTGTAAGCATCTTACATTTTTTAGTTTTTGGTAGGGGGATAAATCTTTTAAAAGATTTATCCCTATTTTTTTACAATATAATAAGTATTTATATTGAAGTGTGAAGGTAAGTAGAAAAAGGATATACTTAATACAATAACAACATTAAAAGGGTGTTAAATAGAGATAGTAGAACAATTAAAATGCTTATTTAATAATAGATATAAAGTACATGAATTACCAATTACAAGGTGTTATATGGGGTTTAAAGTATTTTTATTAGAAGTATTTTTAATTCTTGTTTTACACTAGTACCACATTAGTACCACACTAGTACCACACATCTTCGGTAAAAAAGCCTCTTTTTGGAGAGTGTGTGGTACTAATGTGGTAGAAGTGTCGAACATGGTACGTCTAAAACTTCATTTTTATAGGTTCTTTATCGCAAGTACAATTCAATATATTTCATTGTAAATCTTTGTTTATTTTAGGAAAGAGTTATTTAAGCTTAGTTTCTAATTTTTTTGCTTGAGTCTCAAAATAGAGGGGGATATCATATATATAATTAAAGTAGCTTAAAAAAGCTTGATGCAATTAGTTTTATAGCAATTTTTTTGTGTTTTTTTTAAAGGCTATAAGAATTATGAAAAATGTATGGTAATAGTATGAAAAACAATTAAAATAAAGTAGGTAGTGTTTATGAAGAATAAAAAAGGAGTAAGTAAGAGAAAAGTGAAGTGATAAGAAGGTCTTATTAAGAGAGACAATGCTAATAAAAAAGCCCTTTCATTTAAGAAAGGGCTTAGTTGTCTATTATTTTTTAGAACCTCCAGATAGGAAGTAATAGATTACATAAAACCATCCAAATAAGAAGTGTAGTATTGCCCATAAGATTGATTTATTTCTTTTCCAAGATAAAAATACAGCAACCAATGAACCGATGCTTACACCAAACAAACCTCCTTGAGATAAGTTTGTTGTACTATCATTTGCCATAGCAAATGTACTGACTAATGTTAAAGTAAGTGTTAATAACCAGTTTTTCTTTTCCATTTTTGTTTAAATTAATTGTTTAAAAATTTAATTTTAAGTAAAAATAGTCAAAAAAAGTAATACTCTAAAGTATGAAACTATATTTAGCTTAATCGTCTTTTTTATTTAACAGTGTTTAAGCACAAAAAAAGCGAAACTATTAAGTTTCGCTTTCTATATTTTAGTGCTTGTGTAAAAATGCTTGACGTTGTAAAAGTGTTTCTTCACTTTCAACGTGATTGTCGTCTGGAATACAACAATCAACTGGGCATACAGCAGCACATTGAGGTTCTTCGTGGAATCCTTTACACTCCGTACATTTAGAAGGTACGATGTAGTAAAATTCATCAGATACTGGTTCTTGAGCCGCATCAGCGTCTACTTCAGATCCATCAGGTAAAACGATTTTACCAGAAAGGGCTGTACCATCTTTGTATCTCCAATCATCTGCACCTTCATAAATCGCTGTATTTGGACATTCAGGTTCGCAAGCTCCACAATTAATGCATTCGTCTGTTATAATGATTGCCATAGCTTATATTTTTGTTTTATATGTATTAACTTTGTGGCAAATTTACACCCAAAACAATTCACATACAAGTCAATATGGATTTAGATGTTAAAAAAGTTGCATTTGTTAAAATTGGAGACTTTTTACGCCAATTCGCTACAAATGAGTTTATAAGAAACAATGATGTTTGTCATAATGATAGATTTTATTGCGAATTTGAAGAATTAATTAATAGTAGCGTAAACTACAATGGTTGGTTTACAAGAGAACAAGTTATTAATTCGATTAGCTCTTGGGCTGATGCTTTGACTAAAGAAAACTTAGAAAAGTGGACTTCACAATATGATTTTGAAAAAGAACCTTTAAAGAAAGTTGGACTTATTTTAGCTGGAAATATTCCGTTAGTAGGGTTCCACGATTTCTTATCTGTTCTTATGTCAGGAAATATCGCTTTAGTAAAAATGTCTTCAAACGACCAGAAACTATTGCCTTTCTTGTCAAATTACTTGGTAGAGGTTGAACCTAAATTTGCTGATCGCGTAGTTTTTGTGAAAGGTAAATTGGAAGATTTTGATGCTGTTATTGCAACGGGTAGTGATAATACTGCGCGTTATTTTGACTACTACTTTAGCAAAGTGCCTAATATCATTCGTAAAAACAGAAACTCAGTAGCTGTTTTAAATGGCGAAGAAAGCCACGATGATATGGTTGCTTTAGGGAAAGACGTATTTACTTACTACGGATTAGGATGTAGAAACGTGTCTAAGTTATTCGTACCAAGAGGTTTTGTATTTGATGGTTTTTACCAAGGAATGTACGAATACCGCGATGTTATTGAATATGAGAAATACTCAAATAACTACGACTATAACAAAGCAGTTTTCTTGATGAGTGAGTTCAAATTGTTAGACAATGGTTTCTTGACAATTAAAGAAGATACTACTTATGCATCACCTATATCGTCTGTATTTTACGAGTATTATGACGATATTGAAGAAGTGAAAACACGTCTTGCAAATGATCACGAGAAAATCCAGTGTATCGTATCCAACAATTTAATTGACGGAAGTATTGCATTTGGACAAACGCAAAGCCCACAGTTATGGGATTATGCTGATAATGTAGATACATTGCGTTTCTTATTAGATTTATAGAAAATGAAAAAGGTGCATAACTTTTCGGCTGGTCCTTGTTTGTTGCCAACCACAGTGTATGAACAAGCGGCTGAAGCTGTTCAGAATTTCAACGGTAGCGGTATGTCTATTTTATCTATTTCGCATAGAAGTAAAGAGTTTATCGCCGTGTTAGAAGAAGCAAAAGCATTGGCTTTGTCTTTACTTGGATTGGAAAACAAAGGGTATACTGCCTTGTTTTTACAAGGGGGAGCCAGTATGGAATTTATGCGGATTCCTTATAATTTATTAGCGCACAGGGCTGGTTATATCAATACCGGCACTTGGGCTACTAAAGCTTTGGAACAAGCTACTCAGTTTGGAGAAGTGGACTTAATCGCTTCTTCTGAGGATCAAAAGTTTACTTATATTCCGAAAGATATTATAGTACCAACCGGACTTGATTACCTTCATTTTACATCAAATAATACGATTTACGGAACACAGTTTAACGCTGTTCCTAAAGCAGATTGCCCTATGGTGTGTGATATGAGTTCTGATATCTATTCGCGTGAATTTGATTACGACAAAATAGATGTTATTTACGCAGGAGCACAAAAAAATATAGGTCCTGCCGGCTTGAGTGTTGTTTTGATTAAAGAAGAGGTATTAGGTAAAACATCGCGTTCTATTCCCAATATGCTGAACTATCAAGAGCATATAAATAAAGGGAGTTTGTACCACACAGCCAACGTGTTTGCAATCTATACAAGTTTATTAAACTTTAGATGGTTACACAATTTAGGAGGGGTATCAGCCATAGAAAAAGTTAATAATCAAAAAGCAGCTTTGTTGTACAAGGCAATTGACGATTGTGATTTTATCAATGGAATTGCAAAAGTAGACTCTCGTTCTAAGATGAACGTTACTTTTGATTTTGTAGAAGAGAAAATGGCACCTCTTTTTGATGCGCTATGTCAGGATACGAAAATAATGAATATCAAAGGACACCGTTCTGTTGGTGGCTATAGAGCTTCTTTGTATAACGCATTGCCGTTAGAAAGCGTAGAAGTATTAGTTTCTGTGTTACAGCAGATGAACTCCCTTGTTTAGTACATTTAGCTTTGTGTAAACCGTTGTCAACGTAACAAGCAGATAGGGGGAGATAAGTAAACAAGTTAAAACAAGTATAATTGATAAAATAGAACAAATGAGAATTTTAGCAAATGACGGCATCCCTGAAGAAGTTAAGGTTGCCTTAGAAGAAATAGGATTTGAAGTAAAAGAAGTTAGAGTTGCTCACGAACAACTGGTTAATTATACTAAAAAGAATGAAATAGAAGTCTTATTGGTTCAAAGAGGAACTTTATTAGACAAAAATACGATAGATGAATTAGCGCATTTAAAGGCTGTTGTTTTTTCAGGAACGCAAGTTAATTTAGAAACTATAGACCATTTAAAAAGCAACGGTATCAAAGTTATTTGGGCTGAAGAGGCACTGGCTAATGCAACTGCCGAAATGGTGTTTGCTCATTTGTTAACGGGGTGTCGCTTATTACAAGAGTCAAATAGAAATATGCCGTTAGAAGGAGATGCAAGCTTCAAGATGTTACAAGAGTCTTATGGCAATGGAATTGAATTAGCTGGTAAAACTTTGGGTATTTTAGGAATGAACAAAGCAGGGGAGTTAGTAGCTCAGAAAGCTTTGGCATTGGGAATGCACGTTTTGTATAATGATGATTCGATTGAAGAGTTGAAAGGAGAATATGTATTGCCAAACGGAATTCATTTTCCTGTTGATCTAAAAAGTACAGACAAGCACAAGGTTATTCACGATGCGCAGTTTTTAACAATTCACACACGTCATTTCGAACGTTATTTAGTAGATAAAGAGGTTTTAGAAAATGCACACCATTTGTTGGGAATTGTCAATTGTGCTTATCCAGAAGCAATCAATGAGGTTGACTTAGTGGACAAGATTAATGAAGAAGCCTTGTTATTTGCTGGAATAGACCGTTTTGAAGAAGAACCACATCCTGCTATTCAGGTTTTAATGCAACCAGCCTTTTCTTTATCCCCTAATGTTAATGCTTCAACAGATGAGAGTAAAGTGTTAATTTGGGATGAAATATTTGATAAAATTCAAGTATTGAGAAAATAATTGGTTAGTTTTAGCACACAAAAAAATAAATACTATGATAGAGCAAATTTCAAAATTAATTGAACAAGTTAGTTCAAGCGAAATCAGTGGAGCAGGAATCTCTTCTGACTTAGCAGGTGCAGTTACAAAAGAAACAGGTGATAGTATCATCAATGGATTAAAAAGCAGTCTTTCTGCTGGAGATATCGGTGGATTGACAAGCTTATTAGGTGGTTCTACAAATAACTTAATGTCAAACCCTATTGTAATGGGAATGGTTACTAACTTAATTAGTGGTCTTACAAGTAAAGTAGGATTATCTGACGGAATTGCTAAGAACTTCGCAGGTTCTGTAATTCCAAAAATTATCGAGAGCTTAGTTTCTAAATCTAAAGGAGGAGAAAGTGGTTTCCAAGTAACTGATTTAGTAAGCAGCTTAGGTGGTGGAAATGCTAAAGATTTATTGAGCTCTTTAACAGGAGGAAAAGAAGGATTAGGTGGTGCACTTGATGCATTAAAAGGTCTTTTTTAGTCAATAAAAAATAGATATAATAGAGCGACTATTCTTACAGGAGTAGTCGCTTTTTTTATTTATCTTGGGCATAAAGAATTGTATTATGAATTTTAATCAGTTGCTAAGCGACTATTTGTCTTTTGTAAGGAAACCTGATTTATCGGGAATGGTGGCGAGTAAACCGTATAAAATGGTTCGAACATTTCAATTGTGGTTAATTACCTTTTTGATTGTTATAACCAGTAGTAGTGTAATAGATGAGTTTTTTGATTTACCAATGCACGATGGGTTTGAACAGCTAATAGAGCAATTTGGTTTTACTCTTTTTTTTGTTTTTGCAGTTGTTATTGGACCTTTTTTAGAAGAGGTAATCTTTCGTTTGCCTATGCGGTTTCGGATTAAGTATATTAGTATAGGCTTTGTTTTATTGTTGTTGTATTGTACTTTTTCTATTGTTGAGGTATTAGGAGATATTAGCATAGCGAAAGGCATTAGTATTAGCGGAGTTTTCTTAGCTATTTTGGCAGGGGGAATTTATGTTATTACTCGTTTTAAAGAACGAATAGCTAAGTATTGGCATCAGAATTTTATATATGTATTTTACGGTTACAGTATCTTGTTTGGGTTTGTGCACATATTTAATTTTGACACAGTATCACTGCGCTTGTTGTTGTTATTCCCATTGATTACCTTGCCTCAGTTGATTTTAGGAGTAGGGATGGGGTATGTGCGAATACGCTTTGGTTTTTGGTACGGATACTTGTTTCACGCCTTAAACAATGGCTTTGCCTTTACCGTGTTTTATATCGGAATGAAATATTTTCCTGAGATGTAAGCTATTTAGTGTTAATGTTTTATTTGATTTTTTTGAGAATTATTTACCTTTGTGTCGAACTTAAAAGCTCACTATATGAACAGCGTACATTGGCACACGAAATTATTTGAAGAATTGACAAATGAGGAACTATATGATATTATACGTTTGCGTACAGATATTTTTGTAGTTGAACAGAATTGTGCTTATCCAGAATTAGATGGAAAGGACAAACAGTGTCTTCACGTATATGCAACTAAATTAAATCAAGTTATCGCTTGTGCGCGTATTGTACCACCGGGCTTGAGTTATCCTGAAATATCTATTGGACGAGTTGCTGTTCACGCTGATTATCGCAAAGATGGTTATGGCAAGGTATTGATGCAACACGCAATTGATAAGATAGAAGAGGAGTTTGGAGCGCAAGATATTCAAATCGGAGCACAGTGTTACTTAAAGAAGTTTTACGGTTCATTTGGATTTGAAGCAGTGTCAGAGGATTATTTGGAAGACAATATCCCACACGTAGATATGATTAGAAAAGCTACAGCAGAGTAGCCTACAAAATAAAGTAATTGAATCCCCAAGTGCTATGTGCTTGGGGATTTTTTATGTTTTATAGCAAAGAAGGTGGTATTGATACTTTAAAAACTATTTATAAGGTATTTGTTTCTCCACAAGAAAGGAGCTTTTGATTTTTAGGAATTAGCTATTTAGAATGTGCAGACTTATTTTATCTTTGCGCTTATGTTAGAAATTCTTTACCAAGACGAGTACGTCGTTGCAATTAATAAACCAAGAGATTTACTGGTACACAAGTCGTTTATCGCGAGCGATATACAGGAGTATGCTATTCAAATCTTGCGAGATCAGATAGGACAATACGTTTATCCTGTTCACAGATTAGACAGAAAAACTTCTGGTGTATTGTTATTTGCATTAGATAAAGAAACGCTTAAGGTGTTGAATGACGACTTCGCAACGCGAAAAGTTGAGAAGAAATACATCGCTATTGTTCGTGGGTACACTATTGACGAAGAAACAATTGATTACGCGCTTACAAATGATAGTGGGCAAACACAAGAGGCAAAAACGTATTATAAAACCTTGCAACGCGTTGAGGTAGATATGCCTTTTGGGCAACACCTAACTTCTCGTTATTCTTTGGTAGAAGCACATCCTGAAACAGGGAGGCAACATCAATTGCGCAAGCATTTCAAGCATATCTTCCACCCAATTATCGGTAGTCGGCCTCACGGATGTAATAAACAAAACAAGTTGTGGTTAGATACACATAACCTTGGCGCTATGCTACTTCACGCATTAGAACTTGAGTTTGATCATCCAATAACACAAGAACGCATTAAACTACGTGCAACTATTGATGAACAGTACACTAAGTATAATGCTGTATTAGGATTTGATTTAGAAGAGTTTTATAAGTAGGTTTATAGTTTACAGTTTTCGGGTTATTGTTCTTGTATATACTTAGAAAACATATTACTAATCACTGATTACTGATCACTGATTGCTAATACAGATTACTGATCACTGATTACTCATACCTCAAGGCTTCTACTGGGTCAAGTTTAGCTGCTTTAACCGCAGGATACAAACCAGAAATCACCGCAACAATAAACGTTGTTACAAAAGCGGCAATGATGGCAGTCCACGGAATAACAAAATAGAAGTTCATTGCTTTAGACAAACCAAACGCAGTTAAAATACCCAATAGCGTACCTATAAGTCCACCCAGTTGGCCAATAATAACCGTTTCTGTAAAGAACTGTAAAGCAATTGTTTTTCGCTTAGCGCCTAAAGATTTACGAACCCCAATTTCACGGGTACGCTCAGTAACAGATACCAGCATAATGTTCATTAAAGCAATAGACGACCCTAAGATTGTAATTAAGCCAATCACCCAAGCGGCAACATTTAGCATATTAACCTGTGTTAGCATAGAGCGAATCATATCATCACTGCGTTCAATCCCAAAGTTAGACTTATGAGCCGGAGATAAGCGACGGATATTTCGGAAGTCCAAAATAGCTTGGTCTGTTGCTTGGTCCAATAAATGGTCTTGCAATAAACTAACCTTTAATTCGTAATTTATATTTGAGGCATTGAATATCGTTCTGGCAATTTGAATAGGAATAAACACTCGCTGGTCTTCATTCTGACCAAAAGTACTTCCTTGTTCTTTTAGAATTCCGATGATTTTAAACTTATATCCTCTGATAGAAATGATTTGATTAATAGGGCTAAAGTCTTTAAACATTTTCTTAGAAAAGTCTGAACCTACCACACATACAAAGTGATTGTTTACAATATCCGTATAACTAAAGTTACGTCCATTCTCTACTTTAATGCCACTGTTAGATAAGTAATTTTCATCACACCCTAAAACAGAAATCTCCGGATCTGTTTTCATCATATCGTTCTTTACTTCAATATTTGTAGCTGCTTGAAAAGAGATAGAAACCGTAGACAAAGGAAAGGCATAATCTTCTTTAAAACTCTGTGCTTGTGCATAAGTAATAGGAGGGTTTACTTGTTGTACCGATTTATTTTTTGCCATTTTACCAGCTACGTCATATTGACTAATCGTAAAGGTATTAGCTCCCATTGATGCAAAGTCTGTCAAGATGGTATTCTTTAGCGCAGACACCACAGATAGTATTCCTACCAACGCCCATATTCCAATTGCAATAATGAAAATAGTAATGCAAGTACGCAAGATTTGACTCTTAATACTGGTAAGGGCAATTCGGATATTCTCTAAACTAAGTTTTATCATGAAGGTTAGACGTTACTATTGATGTGGCTTTAGAAGTAAAAATATCGAAAATTATTTGATTCACTCTCTAAATTGAACAGAATTAATAAAATAATGAAAAAGGGACACTTATTTAATTGCAGTAAACAAATTGTTATTGCTATCGCTCAGAATAGGGTTTTTTTAAAAAAAGTAGTAGTTTTGTAGTATAATGTTAAATGAATAAAAATTAATTAGAGATGGCAAAGAAACCTGGAATTCCAAAGGGTACAAGAGATTTTTCTCCTACAGAAGTGGCAAGAAGACAATACATCATGCAAACTATTCGACATGGATTTGAAAAATTTGGTTTCCATCCCATCGAGACTCCTTCATTTGAGAATTTAGACACATTGTTAGGGAAGTATGGTGAAGAGGGAGATCGTTTAATTTTTAAAATTCTTAACTCTGGTGATTACTTAAGTAAAGTAGATGAAACTATTTTAGAAAGTAAAAACAGTTTGAAACTGACAAACCAAATTTCAGAAAAAGCATTGCGTTATGATTTAACAGTGCCATTCGCACGTTACGTTGTAATGCACCAAAATGAGATTGACTTTCCATTTAAGCGTTACCAAATGCAACCAGTATGGCGTGCAGACCGTCCGCAAAAAGGAAGATATAGAGAATTCTACCAATGTGATGCTGACGTTATCGGTTCTAAATCACTATGGCAAGAAGTTGAGTTCGTAACGCTTTACGACCGTGTATTTACTGCATTGGGAGTTCACGGTGTTACTATCAAATTAAACAACAGAAAGATATTATCAGGTATTGCTGAGGTAATCGGAGCAAGTGATAAATTAATCGACTTTACTGTTGCTTTAGATAAATTAGACAAAATCGGAGAAGACGGAGTTAAAGCTGAAATGATTGAAAAAGGAATTGAAGCTGAAGCGATTGATAAAGTGAAATTATTGTTCAACTTTACAGGTACTTTCGAAGAGAAATTAGAGAAATTACGCCAGTTATTAGCTACTTCGGAAGAGGGAACTAAAGGAGTAGAAGAGCTTGCTTTTGTAGGTAAAGAAGTAGAGAAAATTGGTTTAGCAACAGCTAAACTTAATCTTGATGTTACGTTAGCTCGTGGATTAAATTACTATACAGGTGCTATCTTTGAAATTGGAGCTCCTGAAACAGTAAAGCTTGGTTCTATTGGTGGAGGTGGTCGTTATGATGACCTTACTGGTATCTTTGGATTAAAAGATATGAGTGGTGTTGGTATTTCTTTCGGTTTAGATCGTATTTACTTAGTAATGGAGGAGTTAAACCTTTTCCCAGAAGCGGTAAATGCAGCGTCTAAAGTGATGTTCTTAAATATGGGAGAAGAAGAAATGAGTTACTCAATGCAAGCGGTTATGAAATTGAGAGATGCAGGAGTAAAAACAGAACTATACCCAGATAAAGCTAAAGTTGGTAAGCAGTTCCAATTTGCAGATAAAAAGGGAATTCCTTTTGCAGTGTTAGTAGGTAGTGAGGAAATGAGTAACAATAAGTTTACTTTAAAAGAACTTGCTTCTGGAGAACAAACTGTAGTTAGTTTAGAAGAATTAATTGAGCGTTTGAAATAAGCACTTCAATTAAAAATAATACAGAAGGTATGTGATTTTGTCGCATACCTTTTTTTATGCGTATGAAAAAGTCGATTAGAACATTAAGAGTAGGTACTTGTTTTTATTTGTTTTCTACAAAGGTTACTCGTGTTTCAGAGACAGATGAAAGTGTTTTTAGCATTCGCTTATTTGTCGATGCATATAGTCGTTTTGCGTTGCTCATACATTTTCGAACGCTGGATGATTACTACGTTGGCAATCCTTTAAACCACGGAGTGTTGTTGTACAATGAACAAATGAAAGAAGAGGAAATCGTCAATCTGAATCGACCTAAGTTTATACGTTATGCCTTGGATTACGGTATTCGCAAGGGATGGCGACCACAAGAAGCACAAGTAGTGTTAGACGGAATCGCTTTATTACACGAATTGGGTTATAAGACAGAGAAACTGCAAAAATAAGTTGACTCCCTTGTTAAATTGGCTTCACTTTTGCATAGTAAACAAGGCGAAAATGTTAAATAAGTTTAGGGCTTATAGGCAGTTTTCCTTACATTTATAAAGAATAAAGAATTAATCTACTGAAGTTACTTCAGCTTAAAATAAAATGAACTATGAAGCATAAGAAAATAGGTAACGCACCAAAAATAGCTATGTTTAAATTGTTGTACACTGAAAAGCCAACAATTGATATGGAGGCAGTTTTAACTGAGCTGCACAAAGTATATCCAAACGCAAGTTATGACAATGATGCTAATGTGTTTATATTTCCCGATTGTCAAATTGAATTAAAGAATGGAACAGGTCCTGCACAATGTGTGGTACTCCGTACTGAAGACGATCAGAAGGCAGAATTAACGGATGCTTATTTTCAACAAAACTGGCATTGGCAAGAAGCAGAAGAAGCTTATGCTGCGTGTAAATATGAAATTGTAGTTACAGATTTTTTAAGCCGTAGTTTAGATCCTCGTATTCGAATTGTATTGGTTCAACAATTGTTGGCTGCTATGATTAAAGTGAGTAATCCACAAGTAATCGTTTCTGTACACGGACAAAAATTATTAGATACTCAGGCGTTTGTAGAAGATTGTAAAGACCCTAATTACATTGCCTTAGATTTGTTTATTAATGTGCGTTTGTATAATGTAGAGGAAACAGAACAAGGCAGGTTGTTGATGGATACAGTAGGATTACACGCTTTAGGTTTGTCTGATTTACAGATTTTTTATAACGATGATAGTTTGATAGATAGCATTGCTAATCGCCTGTGGGATTACGCTTATTACTTAGCTCACGTAGGAGAAGTTATTGAAGACGGAAATACGGTACAAGGATTAGAAGAAAGTCAGAAGTGGGTTTGTAACAAAGTGTTTTCTGTAACAGAACCTGAGAGAACAGTACTTGATATTAAAGTAAGCTAAAATATAGATTAACCTTATTGGTTATTACGCTTTAAAAAAAGAGAAGCACCCAATGCAGTGTTGTTATTTCACAAGAATAATAATACTGCATTTTGTTTTATATTTAGTGTCCTATTTGATTTTAACTCTTATAATAATTGTAGTTTTGCAAAAAGGGTAGAATACAAAAAAAGTAAGTATGCAAATGATTAATCTGAGTTTTCAAGAGTTTATTGATAACTACACGCAGGAGGATAGCGAGTGGCTCGCTTTAGAGTGGAATGAAAAATTCGGTGCAAAGTTTAAAGACGCAAACTACCTTTTTAGAATACAAATTGCCGAATTGGTATGTGAGCAAATACATACTGTTAGTCTTGATCTTGTTAGAGAGTTGTTTATCACAATGGGGATGACTGCTCAGTTAAATTTTGTTGTGTTCAACAAATTTAATTTATTAGCCCAAGAGCTTTTGGAAAGAGGAGGGAAAGACTATTTGTATGACTACGTTTGTGCAGCACACGTTTCTTTTGATACTTTTTTAAGTACGGCAAATATCACTTTATCAGAGGCGAGAAGACAAGAGATTTTAGCTCACTTTGACTACCTAAAGGCTACGGAATCTGATGGACAAGTACAGAAAATGTTGTCAGACCATTTGAGAACTCGTTTTGTAAAATAGACACTACATTACAAATAACACTATGAAACATATCGCATTATTATTCGTTCTTTTTATTGGAATGAATAGCTGGGCACAAGAGAATAATCTTTCTCCTGCTGTTGCCGACAAGGTAAATGAGCTAATTGCTGTTTTCCAAAATAACGACAAAGAGGAAATAGCTAATCACATTGGTTATCCCTTAAATAGAAGTTACCCTATTCCAGAGGTGAACACAGCAAAGGAGCTTGTTGTTCGTTTTGACCAAATTTTCGACAAGGAGTTGATTAATGCAATTGCCAAGTCAACGCTTGACGATTGGAGTACGGTAGGATGGAGAGGAACGATGTTGAAAGACGGTTTGTTGTGGATGGATGACAATGGGATTATTTACAGAATTAATCGCGATACGCCAATGGAAAAAAAGTGGCGAAAGTCATTGATACAACAAGATAGAACACGTTTACACAAGAGCGTTCAAAAGTATAAAGAACCTTATGCGGTGATTGAGGTAGAAGGAGAAACTTGGCGTATTGACAATATTAATGATGAGGTTATGCGTCTTGTGATTTGGAAGAAAGGAGTTAAGATGAACGAACATCCAACTTTGGTTTTGGAAGGATGCTTAGATCTGCAAGGTTCGATGGGAACAAGAGTATTGGAGTTTAAAAACAAAAAGACAACAGAGGAAATTACCATTCTATTAGATGCACAAGAAATAGAAGCACTTCACGGAGTGAGTATTACTATTACAGATAAAAAAGGAAAAGATATTAGCAAACAAGGAGTTGCTGATAACTAAACATAAAAAAGGCTACAATGTTGAATTGTAGCCTTTTTTAGTATCTAAATGTTAGATAAAACTGGTAACGATATAAATAAGCAATCCTACGAGTCCCCCAACAATAGTTCCGTTAATTCTGATGAACTGCAAGTCTTTTCCGACTTCAAGTTCTAATTTGTCACTTAATTCACGACCGTCCCAACTATCAACGGTATTTCGGATTAGTTGACCAACTTCTTTTGTGTTTTTAAGGGCAAGGCGATAAATAGTATGTTGAATCCACTTATTTATTTTAGCTCTTAGTTCTTCATTTTGTTCTAAGTCCACCGCTATATTAGCCAAGCTTTTTTGAATGTATGTTCTCAACATAGAGTTGTTGTCCTCTAATTGTTTTAATAAATTGTCTTTTGTAGAAGTCCAGAAATCTCTGATATAATCCTCAATGCGGTCATCGGTAATAAACTGTCCAATAATCTCATCAAACTTAGCTTTCCACTTATCAGAAGCCTCAATATCTACAGCCAGCATTTCTAAGCGAAGGGTGATTTCTTTTCTAATCTTGTGATTTGGATCTTGAGCAATATCTTCTAAAAAGGTATTTACCCCATTGACCAATTGATTTGTTACTGTTTTACCACCGATAAGTCCTAAAAGAGGTTGTTTCTCAACAATCTTTGCATAAATCTCTTCTCGGTGCTCTTTAACATAAACCTGTGCTTTCGGAATAATCACATCAATTAATCTATTGTGTTCTCCCTTTTCTACAGCATACATCACACCTTGTGCTACAAAGCTCTGTACATTAATAGCAGCAATACCTTCTTTCGCTTTTCCAGCTAAGAAAGAAACAACGGTTTTATCTTCTAAATCAGTTAGTATTCTCTTGGCTAAATTGGCTATTTCATTTTCTAATAGCTGTTGATTCTTCTCTTTTGCTATATAAGTAGAAATGAGTGTTCCCAAGTCAATCTTTTCAACATAAGGGCGAATATTAGTAGAGGTTAGAAAGTTGTCAGTAACAAAGTCTCCTAAGTTGTCTCCAATTTTATTTTTACTATTAACAATCAAATTTGTGTGCGGAATATTCAATCCCATCGGGTGGCGAAATAAAGCCGTAACAGCAAACCAATCTGCCAATGCACCGACCATTGCTGCCTCTGAAAAGGCTTTGACATATCCCATCCAAGCTGCAGGGGCGTGTTTTAAACTATAAACCATTACCACATACACTATAGCCATTAGGATAAATAATCCAGTAGCAATCTGTTTGTGTTTGCGCAATTGTGCTTTTTTATCAGGCATATATAAATGAGTTAAAAAGTAAAGTTATTAAAAAATAAGACGTTAGAAGTTTTCTTTTACCTCAAATGATACTGTTTCCTGTGTTTTTGGATGTTTAAAAGTAATTTTATTAGCGTGTAAGTGCAGTCTATTAGCTTTAGTTCCGTACAAATCATCACCAATAATTGGCGTGTTTAACCCCATTGGGTGAGAAGCGTGTACTCTCAACTGATGCGTACGTCCTGTAATAGGATAGAAGTACACTTTTGTTTTTCCTTCTTTTCGCTCTATAACTTCCCATCTTGTTTGTGCGTATTTGCCATATTCATAGCAAACCATCTGACGAGGTCGATCGTCTAAGTCCACGCGCAATGGCAAGTCGATTAGTCCTTCATCGCCAGCAACATCTCCATCAAGTAAAGCTACATAGCGTTTCTCAACTTTTTTTCTGATAAATTGACTTTGCAATGCTTTGTGTGAATCTTTGTCTTTTGCAATGATTAGGATTCCCGATGTAGCCATATCTAAACGGTGTACAATCAAAGGACCACTTGCTTTAGGGTATCTCAACTTCATGCGTTCTTGTACAGAATCGTGAATAAAAATACCAGGAACAGACAAGAATTCCTCTGGTTTATTGACAATCGCGAAGTACTCATCTTCAAAAACAATTTCTAACGGTTTGTTTAAGGCAGGGTTAAGCAATAAAGGGTTGTCATCTACCTCCAATCCTTGTAGCATATGTCCTAAAATAGGCTCACATTTACCGCGACAAGCAGGGTAGTAGTGTTGGTGTTTTCTAATTTCAGATTTAGGTGATTCGCCCCACCAAAACTCGGCCATAGCAATAGGACTATACCCATTTAGGTAAGCGTATTGCAATAATTTAGGTGCAGCACAATCTCCCGCTGCTGCCGGTGGTTGTATTGGCGTTTCTTCAAAAATATCTAATAAGTCGCGTTGTTCTCCTCTGTTGTTTAAAAAGCGGTAGTGTTCAAACAACTTTGTTTGTAAGGCATTCGACTTTTGTTTTCTTTCTTCTTTAAGGTCTTTAATCACATTTTCAAACGAATCAATAACCTCTTTTGTCTGTGCTATTTGTTCTTGCCAATAAGTTGTCAATACTCTTAATTCGTGTTTATCTCTAAGACTTTGTTTAATCAAGTCGTCGTTAAAAGCAGTAAACTCCTCATCAGACAAAATAGCTATTTGCTCATTTCTCGCAGCTTTACGCTCATTTTTTAAACGCTTCACCTCAGCTTTTCTATCCGATATAGCAGTTTCTTCTTCTTTTAATTGCTTAACTAATAGTTCCTTTGCCTCTTGGTATGCACTGTCAGCCTCTAATTCTTCTATTCTATTGTTAATCGTAGTCAGAATAGCCCCATCTTTAATAAAAAAGCCTTCTTTGTCCCATATATCAAAGACAGCAGGAACGAATCCTTCTAAGTGAGAAAGAGGACCTAACTTACCAGAAAAGGCAGTGAAATAACCTAATTCCCCCGCTTTATTTTTTACGATTAAAACGCCAAACATCTTACCAGAAAATAGGTAATTAGGACTGTTCTTGTCAAAAAAAGGTGTGATTACAGGATTTGTAGCTAACTCTTCTTGTAATTCTTTAGCGGCAAGAATAGATAATTGATGAGGTTCGTAATAAAAGGGATAAGTGAACTTTTTAGGCAGTTCGATTGCACTTATATCAGATTGAAAAACTCTAAAAAGAGGTTTAGAAGTAGGCATATTGTTGTTTATTAAGTGGCAAAAATAGGGATAAAAAGGGGAAAGTTATATTTCTTGTGCTTCAAAAAGTGAGTTAAAAAGTATTGAAAAAGAAGACGTAGAATCTGTCAAAAGTAGGTTTGCCAAAAGATTATTTAAAAAAAGTATGTTTTCCTGCTTTTGCTTTTTGTGACTTAAAGAGTTATATAGTATCTTTGGCGACTCAAAGTATTAAAATAATACCGATATGTTTGATAATTTAAGCGATAAATTAGATAAAGCCTTTCATATCCTTAAGGGACATGGTAAAATTACTGAAGTCAATGTAGCAGACACTTTAAAGGAAGTACGTAGAGCGTTATTAGACGCCGACGTTAACTTTAAAATTGCGAAAGATTTTACCAATATAGTAAAAGAAAAAGCCTTAGGACAAGAAGTACTTACAACTCTACAACCAGGTCAGTTGATGGTTAAAATCGTTAAAGACGAGCTAACGCAATTGATGGGTGGAGAGGCCGCTGGTATCAACTTGTCAGGTAATCCAACTGTGATTTTAATGTCAGGTTTACAAGGGTCTGGTAAGACTACTTTCTCTGGTAAATTGGCTAACTTTTTAAAAACTAAAAAGAATAAAACTCCTTTATTAGTAGCGTGTGACGTTTACCGTCCTGCTGCGATTAACCAATTACACGTAGTTGGAGAACAACTTGGTGTTGAGGTTTATTCAGAAGAAGGAAATAACAATCCAGTACAAATTGCTGAGAATGCTATTAAGCACGCAAAAGCAAATGGATTCAACGTAGTTATTGTCGATACAGCTGGTCGTTTGGCAGTTGATGAAGAGATGATGACGGAGATTGCTAATATTCACAAAGCAATCACGCCACACGAAACATTATTCGTAGTGGATTCTATGACAGGACAAGATGCTGTAAATACTGCAAAAGCATTTAATGATAGATTAAACTTTGACGGGGTTATCCTTACTAAATTAGATGGGGATACTCGTGGAGGGGCTGCCATTTCTATTAAATCTGTAGTTAATAAACCAATTAAGTTTATTGGTACAGGTGAGAAGATGGATGCAATTGACGTGTTCTATCCAGAACGTTTAGCTGATCGTATCCTTGGGATGGGTGACGTTATCTCGTTAGTAGAACGTGCGCAAGAGCAATATGATGAAGAGGAAGCTCGTAAGATTCAAAAGAAAATTGCGAAAAACGAGTTCGGATTTGACGATTTCTTATCTCAAATTCAACAAGTGAAGAAAATGGGTAGTATGAAAGACTTGGTAGGAATGTTGCCAGGTGTTGGAAAAGCGTTGAAAGACGTAGAAATTGAAGATGATGCTTTTAAGCACATAGAAGCTATCATTCACTCAATGACTCCAAAAGAGCGCGCTAAACCGTCTTTACTTGATGCTAAACGCAAGCAAAGAATTGCTAAAGGATCAGGAACGGATATCCAACAAGTAAATCAATTGCTTAAGCAATTCGACCAAATGAGCAAAATGATGAAAATGATGCAAGGTTCAAAAGGTAAGAATTTGATGAGGATGATGGGCCAAATGAAAGGCATGCAATAAAAATAAAAACAAGAAGGTTTAAGGTTCGTAATGAAGTTTAAACCTTCTTTAGTTTACATATATAACAACACACACTTATTATTTTTTAATGCAACTACTAGACGGAAAAAAGGTATCGGAAGATATCAAGAATGAGATTGCTGTTGAGGTTCAACAGATGAAATCTCGCGGGGAGAAAGTTCCTCATTTAGCAGCAGTACTTGTTGGAAGCAACGGAGCAAGTTTAACTTACGTAGGAAGTAAGGTTAAGTCTTGTGAGAAAGTAGGTTTTGAATCTACTTTAGTAGCTTTACCAGAAGACACAACAGAGGATGAACTATTGGCTAAAGTAAAAGAATTGAACGCTGATCCTGCTATTGACGGGTACATTGTTCAGTTGCCTTTGCCTAAACACATCGATGAACAAAAGATTTTATTAGCAATCGACCCTGACAAAGATGTAGATGGTTTTCACCCTACAAACTTTGGTAGAATGGCATTGGAAATGGAAACATTCTTGCCTGCTACGCCTTATGGAATCATGGAGTTGTTAGAGCGCTATAAAGTTGAAACAGCTGGAAAGAATGTAGTGGTAATTGGTCGTTCTCATATTGTGGGGCGTCCGATGAGTATTCTTTTGAGTAGAAAAGGGTATCCTGGAGATGCTACTGTTACCTTAACGCACAGCCGTACTAAGAATATTGAAGCTATCACAAGAGAGGCAGATATTATTATCTCTGCTTTGGGTGTGCCTCATTTCTTGAAAGCAGATATGGTAAAAGAGGGAGTTACAGTAGTGGATGTTGGAATTACTCGTGTCGCTGATGCTAATGTGCCAAGAGGATACGTTATCGCTGGTGATGTTGACTTTGACGAGGTAAGTAAAAAAGCAGCATTCATTACCCCTGTTCCTGGAGGAGTAGGACCAATGACAATTGCAATGTTATTAAAAAATACGCTATTAGCGCGTTCTCGTAAAGCACTTAAAGGAGAATAAGCACATTTCGTATTTAGATTATAGAAAAGAGACACAAGAGATTGTGTCTCTTTTTTTTATGTTTAATAATTGGTCTTGTTTGTGTTTTTAATCTTCAAAAATTGCGATACCCCTTATAATTACAGTAAATTTGATTGCGAAAAACATAAATAAACTATTTAGGCGATTGTCGTATTTACATTAAATAATACGATTTGATGTATGTCTTGCGTTAATAGTAAAAATAAAGGAGTATTGGTTAGTTTGTAACAAATGTTACAGAAGAAAAGGGTATATTTTTATATTTTGGTAACCAACCAAAAAAGATCAAACAAATGAAAACTCATTATCAAATATTAATTATAGGGGCTGGTACTGCGGGAATTATGACTGCGGCTCAGCTGAAAAAGAAGGATTCATCTCTTGAAATTGGAATTATAGATCCTTCTGAACTACATTATTATCAGCCTGCGTGGACATTAGTTGGTGCGGGAGCGTATGACAAGCAAAAGACAATTAGAAATACAAAGGATTTAATTCCAACTGGTGTGGAATGGATTAAAGAGATGGTGGTTTCTTTTGACGTGGATAACAATAGTGTGGCAACAGATAAAAATACGGTATTAACGTATGATTATTTAGTGGTATGCCCTGGTTTGGTGAACGATTTAACAATGATAGAAGGACTGCAAGAGGCAGTAGATAAAGGGGTGGTTTGTAGTAATTACATTGATCCTGAATATACGTGGAAACAGTTGCAAGCTTTTAAAGGGGGAACAGCTATTTTTACACAACCAAGTACACCTATAAAATGTGGAGGAGCACCTCAAAAGATTATGTACTTAGCGTGTGATTATTTCCGCAAGAACGGATTAGACACAAAGACAAAGGTATATTTTCCAATGCCAGGTAGCGTGATATTTGGGGTAAAGAAAATTGCAGATACACTTCTGGATGTCGTGAAGCGATATGGTATCGACTTTAAACCGTTTCACAATCCGATTAAGATAGATGCAGCTAATAAGAAGGTTTACTTCAAAATGACCAATACACAAGACAATCATTGTTTTGTAACGTCAGATGATACAGCTGTTCGCCACTTAGAAGATGGTGTGGTAGAAATGTCATTCGATTTTTTACACTTAGCGCCACCGCAAACTGCGCCAAAGTTTGTAAAAGAGTCTGTTTTGGTTAATGAAGCAGGCTGGTTAGATGTAGATCTGAATAGTTTACAGCACAAGAAGTTTGCTAATATTTTTGGATTAGGAGATGTAGCAGGATTGCCAACCGCTAAGACGGGAGCAGCAGTGCGTAAGCAAGTACCGGTTGTAGTTGATAATATTTGTAAGCTAATTCAAAAGAAAGTAGCTGACAACAAGGAATACGAAGGATATTCTTCTTGTCCGTTGGTTACGGGATATGGCAAAATGGTGTTGGCGGAGTTCAACTATAAAAATGAGTTTATTCCTGATCCTAAATTAAAACAAATGCTTGTCTTCTCAAGTCATAAAGAACACTGGAGACTATGGATGTTGAAGAAACATTTATTGCCTTATTTGTATTGGGAGAAAATGATGAAAGGAGAACAAGTTTAATCGCATATAGAAAAAGCCACAATGAACATTGTGGCTTTTTTATGTTTAAATGTCCCGTCCTAAAATAGGTTTACACAAAATAGACTTATTTATGAAAGAGACAGAAAACACAAGGGAAAAGCGTAGTCAACGAGATTATACTTTA
>NZ_FNDQ01000011.1 GCF_900099675.1 Myroides phaeus | reverse complement strand
TCGCATTAATTTAAATGGAATGAGCCCGGTAGAATACCGAGCTCATTATATTAAAAAGATTGCATAACTTCGTCCAACTTTTTGGGGTCAGTCCACATCCGATAGTCCTTTTGTATATATTTTTTAAGTTTCGCTTAGATGAAACTAATAAACAAGTTTAATATTAACGCGTTTAAAATGTCGATAAAAAACGCCCCCACCATTGGAATGATTAAAAACGCTTTATATGATGGTCCGAAACGATTTGTAACAGCTTGAATATTGGCAACTGCAGTAGAAGTAGCACCAAGTCCAAATCCACAATGTCCGGCACTTAAAATGATTGCATCATAATCTTTCCCCATTACTCTATACGTTACGTTTGCTGCAAACAACCACATTAAGATAACTTGTACAATTAAGATAACTAAAACAGGAAGAGCTAAATCAACAATTAACCAAAGTTTTAAAGACATTAATGCGCAAGCTAAGAAGATTGAAAGTCCAACGTTCCCTAAAATATCAACAGGTTCATTATTTATTTTAACTTTTAAAGCGTTGCTTAAAACGTTTCTAATGATTACACCTACAAACAAACACCACACAAACGTTGGTAGTTTAAAAGAGTACTGTGCATTCCAATCAGCTAATACTTGTCCAAGCACCAAACAAACAGAAAGCATTGTTACCGTAATCATAATTGACTTATAAGTTACTTTTTCTGCAGGGAAAGCTTCGTCAGACATCTCGTGAGTCTCTTCTCTAAATTCAATTTCCTCAGGGCTTAGTTCAGTATAGTTTTTCTTCTTTAACAAACGATGTGCTAAAGGACCTCCAATTGTACCACCAAAAATTAAACCGAAAGTAGCACAAGCTAATCCAATTTCTTTTGCTCCCAGTAGTGGGTTTCCGCTTGCCATAAAGTCGTTAGCCCAAGCACCAGCAGTACCGTGTCCACCTGTAAGTGTAATAGAACCGGCAATTAATCCAAATCGAAGGTCGATATTCATTAATTTGGCCATCAGTACACCAAGAGAGTTTTGACATAAAATGAAAAGAGCTGCAATAACTAAGAATATAACAAGGGCTTTACCTCCTTTGATCAATTTAGAAAAGTCAGCATTAAGACCAATCGAAGAGAAAAAGATGTACATCATACTATTTTGAAGACCTTCGTGAAAAGTAAACTCTTTGTTAAGAAAGGCAAATGCGCCCCAACTTAATAAAGCTACGAGAAATCCCCCAACTACAGGTTCTGGAATGTTATATTTTTTGAAGAAATTAATTTTTTGAACCAAAAAACGACCTAATAAGAGCACTAAACAGGCTAACATAAGCGTTTCGTATATTCCGAATTCCATATAACGATAAGTTTTTTTGTAAATAATTAAGTGAAGAAAATAAATTCTTTGATAGGCAAATATAACTAATCAAGATTGTAAAATAATAGAAAATGATGTATAATTACCATAAAATTAAAAAATTAGTATTTATTTTCACGTTCTCTTATTAAAAAGAACTTCAGGCTTTAGAATACATATATTATACCAAATTGAAAGAAATATAAAAATCTTTTTTTAGATACGGTTGAAATAACTATTTTTGCGCATGCAACACAATGTACTTATTTTAGATTTTGGATCGCAATACACTCAGTTGATTGCGCGAAGAGTTCGTGAGTTAAATATATTCTGCGAAATCTTACCTTTTAATGATTTACCACAGGACTTATCAGCTTACAAAGCAGTAATTTTATCAGGAAGTCCTTATTCAGTTCGCTCGGAAGAAGCGTTACACCCTGACTTGTCTAATATTAAAGGAAAAATGCCTTTATTAGCTGTGTGTTATGGTGCGCAATATCTTGCTCATTTCTATGGAGGAGAGGTTGCACCATCTAATACAAGAGAATATGGTAGAGCGAATTTAGATTTTATAGCTGAAGACGCATTCCTTAAAGACATTCCTCAAAACAGTCAAGTGTGGATGAGCCACAGTGATACTATTAAAACTTTACCGACAAATGCTGTTCTTTTAGCAAGTACAAAAGACGTTACTAACGCTGCGTACAAAGTTGAAGGAGAGCAAACGTATGCAATTCAATTCCACCCAGAGGTTTATCACTCAACAGATGGAACAACATTGTTGAAAAACTTTTTAGTAGATATCGCAGGAGTAAAACAAGATTTTACACCTAACGCTTTCGTAGAAGAGACAATTGAAGATTTGAGAAATAAAATCGGAGATGAGAAAGTAGTTTTAGCACTTTCTGGGGGAGTAGATTCTACTGTAGCTGCTGTGTTATTACACAAAGCTATCGGTGAAAACTTACACTGTATCTTCGTAAACAATGGTTTATTACGTAAAAACGAGTTCCAAAATGTATTAAATCAATACAACGGAATGGGATTAAACGTAAAAGGAGTTGATGCTACTGACCTTTTTATGACTGCTTTAGCAGGATTAGAAGATCCAGAGCAAAAACGTAAAGCTATTGGTAAAGCGTTTATCGATGTTTTTGACGCAGAGTCAAAATTAATTGAAGATGCTACTTTCTTAGGACAAGGAACTATTTACCCAGACGTTATTGAGTCTATTTCTGTAAAAGGACCTTCTGCTACTATTAAATCTCACCACAATGTGGGAGGATTACCTGACTTTATGAAGTTGAAAATAGTAGAGCCTTTACGTATGCTTTTCAAAGATGAGGTACGTAGAGTAGGAGCTTCTTTAGGAATTGATCCTGAATTGTTAGGAAGACACCCTTTCCCAGGGCCTGGATTAGCAATTAGAATTTTAGGAGATATTACACAAGAGAAAGTTCGCTTATTACAAGAAGTTGATGCTATTTTCGTAGAAGGATTAAAAGAGCACGGATTGTACAACCAAGTGTGGCAAGCTGGAGCTATTTTATTACCTGTAAATAGTGTTGGTGTAATGGGAGACGAGAGAACGTATGAAAAAGTTGTAGCACTTAGAGCGGTTGCTTCTACAGATGGTATGACTGCTGATTGGGTTCACTTACCTTATGAGTTCTTAATGGAAATTTCTAATAAAATTATTAACCGAGTAAAAGGTGTAAATAGAGTGGTTTACGACATTAGTTCAAAACCACCTGCAACAATTGAGTGGGAATAATTTAAATATTTGAATAAGTCGCTGTAACTTTGTTGCAGCGACTTATCGTTTTTTATAAATTCATATTGCTACATGAAAAAGAAATTATTTATAGCCTTAGCGGCGTTTGTTTTTACTACTACTGCATCTTTTGGTCAACAGGGGTCTTTTGTTCAATACAGAGTGAATAAGGGAGATACTGTTAGTAAAATTGCAAGAGAGAATCAGATTCCTGTGTCTGAAATCTTGAAATATAATCCAGATGCTAAGAGTGGTATAAATGAGAATAGCTTTTTATTAATCCCCACCAAAGAATTTTTAGAAAAGGAGAATAATAAGAGTTCAAATCCACTGAAAAAAGAAACGGTTAAACAAGCTGTGTCTTCTGCTTCTGCAGATACGCATATGGTTCAACCTAAAGAAACGCTTTATAGTATTAGTAAAAAATACGGCGTGTCAGTTACTGATTTATACAGTTGGAACCCATCTTTAAAAGATGGTGGTTTAAAATCAGGAAGTACAATTTATATTGCAGCTGCGGATACTTCTAAAAAACAAATTTTTGAAAGTAAAGAGGTAGTTGTGTCAAATCAACAACCAAAACGCATTCCTGCTAAGTTACCGTCGTCTGCGGCTGATACTATTAAAGATATTAATAATATCTATTTTAAGACAATTGACGTAGAGCCACAAGCTACTTTGTATAGTTTGGCGGTGATTAATAATACTACTGTGCAACGATTATTGGAGTTAAATCCAGAATTGAAAGACGGTTTAAAGAGTGGTCAAAAGATAAAGGTTCCTGCTTATGGATATAAAGCAGGTGAAAAGGTTGTAGAGCTTACTGCTGGTAAAGCTAAGCCTGCGCCAAGTAATACAACAACAATTACGGTAGAACCTAAACAGACATTATATAGTATTAGCAAACAATATGGTGTTTCTATTACTGATTTAGTTAAACAAAACCCAGAGTTAAATCAAGGATTGCGCAGTGGAATGGAATTGATTATTCCTACTGATGGGGCTCCTGCTGTTAAAAAGGAAGAGTCAAAGGTAGATTTTGATATTCCACAAGCAAGTGTTAGTACTGGTGGATATGTTGATTTTTCAACTTCTGTGGTTCGTTCAAATAGAAAAGAAATAGCTTTATTGTTGCCTTTTAATGCCAATAAAGCGGGTATGGATATAGATACACGATTACAGTCGGATGGTTTCTTAAACCTAACACTGGATTTCTATACAGGTGCTTTAATGGCAATTGACTATGCTAAGAATTTAGGTTTACCATTAACTGTTAATGTGTATGATTCTAATGAAACAAAGAATAGTTCTTCTGTAAAGAATATATTTAACACAGAGAACTTTGACGATACAGATGTAATTATAGGACCTTTCTTTAAAGCGAATGTTGATGAGGCTGTAAAAGTGTTGCCGAATGATAAAGTGGTTTTAATCTCTCCTTTGTCAAATGAAAAAGCGACACCGTCTAATCGCTTAGTGCAAACAATGCCTTATAGTGATGTATTGAAAAGTCAGTTATTAGATCATTTTATAAGAAGTGGCGCTAAGATAACTGTGGTTGTAGATGATAAAAAAACATCGACAAAGCAGTTTATGCAAAGACATTATCCTAATGTAAAAGTAATTAGTACAACTTTGATTAAGGATATTGATAAAACATTAGTCTCAGGTCAAAATAATGTATTTATATTAGATTCTAATAGTATTGCGTCAGCTTTATTATTAACGGATAAATTAAAAAACAAAGTACGCGATTTCAATATTCAAGTAGCGTCGTTTGATAAGAATGATATATTTGATTACAGTGAAATTAAAATACAAACATTAGTAGATTTAAAATACACTTTCCCTTCTGTTACAAGAGATAGTGAAGAGTCTAAAATGGAATCAGAATTTGCTAAAGAGTATAAGGATAAATATAATGTGCACCCTAATAGATTTGCTACACGAGGGTATGACGTTACTTTAGATGTTATTTTGAGAATGTTCCAAAAAGATGGTTTCTTAAAAACAGCAGGACAAAAAACACAAGAAGTAGAAAATCGCTTTATCTATAGTAGAAATCCTGAAGGAACAATTAGAAATACAGGTGTTTACTTAATGCAGTATAGTGATGATCTAACAGTGAAAGTATTGTAATATGCTTGGTGATCAAAAGTATTTAATAGAGTTAGCTCACGCAAAAATGCCCTTTGGAAAATACGAAGGAAAGTATTTAATAGATTTACCGGAGTATTATGTGGTTTGGTATCACAACAAAGGATTTCCAAAAGGAAAGTTGGGAGAGCAGTTAGCTTTGGTTTATGAGTTGAAATTAAACGGATTAGAACCAATGATAAGAAATATTCGCAATAACTTTAAGTAAAATGTTATTAGTATAAAAAGAGAAAGATAAGTTGTTTATAATGACTTATCTTTTTTTTTATATGTTTTTTCCGTTAAATCTTAGTGATGTGACGGTTGTAACAGAAAAATAACAAAAATTGTAAAAAAAACAGAATAGCTTGTTTTTTAGCATTAGAAGTAAAAATTCTATAATTTGATTAATTCAAATTGTCAAAATGATAAAAAAGGACAATATTATTTGCTTTGTGTCAATTATCACAAGGCTCTAAGCAGGGTCAGAACGAATGTGAAAAATGCGAATAACAATAATATGTTGTAAATTTGTAGAGTAAATTCGATTGATTATGATGAATATTCCTACTTCTAATCGTCCACGTGTTGTTATCATCGGTGGAGGATTTGGAGGGTTAGCTTTAGCAAAAAAGCTTAAGAATAAAAACTTCCAAGTTGTGTTGTTAGATAAGCACAACTACCATACTTTCCAACCATTGTTATACCAAGTAGCAACAGGAGGGTTAGAGTCTGGGTCTATTGCGTACCCAATTCGTAAAGTAGTACAAGGTTTTGAAGAGATATACTTTCGTTTAGCGAATGTGCAACGTATTGATACAGTCAATAAAAAAGTAGTAGCTGATATTGGTACTATTTTCTATGACTATGTTGTAATTGCTACAGGGTCTAAAACAAACTTCTTTGGAAACGAAGCAATTAAGACGAATAGTATGGCGATGAAGACAATTCCTCAGTCGTTAAACATTCGTAGTTTAGTATTAGAAAACTTTGAGTCTGCATTATTGACTACAGAAGATACAGAGCAACGTGCATTGATGAACTTCGTTATTGTTGGAGCTGGACCTACAGGAGTAGAGTTAGCAGGAGCTTTAGCTGAAATGAAAAAGCAAGTATTGCCTAAAGATTATCCAGACTTAGATTTAAGTAAAATGGAAATCAACGTTATCCAAGGAGCAGGTAAGGTGTTAGACGCAATGTCTGATAATTCTTCTAAAAAAGCACAAGAGTTTTTAGAGAAATTAGGAGTAAATGTTTGGTTAAACGAGATTGTAACAGACTACGATGGAAAAGTTGTAACTACTAAATCTGGTAAGACATTTACAGCTGAAACTGTAATTTGGACGGCAGGAGTTATGGGAGCTGTGGTAGATGGATTTGACTCTACTGTAATTCAAAGAGGTAACAGAATTAAAGTAAATGAGTATAACCAAGTAGAAGGTTTTACTGATATTTTTGCTATTGGTGACGTTGCAACAATGATGACAGAAAAAACGCCAATGGGTCACCCAATGATGGCACAACCAGCAATTCAGCAAGGGCAATTATTAGCAAACAACTTAAGTAACCTTAGAGATGGTAAACCATTGAAAGCTTTCGTTTACAATGATAAAGGATCAATGGCTACAATCGGACGAAACAAGGCAGTTGTAGATTTACCTAAGTTTAAGTTTAGTGGATTTTTCGCTTGGTTTGTATGGATGTTTGTTCACCTAATGTCATTAATTGGATTTAGAAACAAATTAGTTGTTTTCTGGAACTGGTTATATAACTATTTAATGTTTGACAGACAAGCGCGTTTAATCGTTAGACCATTTAAACGTAAAACAGAGGAGAGCTTCAAAGATCATAATGAAGATTAACTACTCATATAAAACATATATTTTATCGTAATTAATTAATAAGTCAACAAACTTATTATAAGAATGAATACCCTCTTTTTGGTTGTTTATTTTTAAAAAGTTACTGTAAAAAAGTTTAAAAAATGAATCAGTGATATTCTTGTAAGAATTCCAAAATATAGTATTCTCGTTTATATTTTCCATTACACCTGTATTGAGCATACTAAGGAGTTCTTCAAGTTCATCTGGTTCATTTTTTGCAATATTAGATAGGCAGTATCTCAAAGCAAAGATATTTGCCCCATATCTATACACTTCATTCGGGTGATGGTATGCTGCCATAAACCCAACAAAATTAGCATCACTTTCTTTTGCATATCCCAATTGATGAGAAACTTCGTGAGAAGCTGTAACAATCATTGTTGTTTTGGGTATTAAATAATTTACTTGAGCCTCATTAGTAAACGGATTGATGTATCCTGAAAACCCCATATATGTAAGGGGGATACTAAATAGTGACTTCTTGATAGAAGAAGGAATATTGTCAAAGTGGAAAGTTGATGTAATCTGTTTTAAGCCAATTTTTGCATCTCCCAGTATCTCTTCTGTTGCAAACGGGTTATTAACTGCTTTAAGACTGTCATTTGTCAAAGACAACTGAATTGTGTTTGTTTCTTTAATAATGCGTTTAGTAAGCGTTATAAGCTCTACGTTGTCATATCCTTGTGCTATTTTAAGTTGCGAATGCAAAGAAGGTCTGAAATTGTTTAATCCCCACCCTAATGTAAACAGAATGTAAAATCCAATAGAGAATTTAATAGTTCCAACTGCAATTGTTTTTACCCTTATTTTCCATTCTTTCTTACGTCTAAATACGATTATAAGACTCTTTATAATTTGAAGAATTGCGATGAGGTAGAGTATATCGCCAATAGAAAAAGGTATCCAATGCGTTATAGAGTCCCACATAGTACTATAATATTTATAAAATCCGTTTGTGTAATAAGATTCTATAGTATATGGGGATAACGTAATGCTTTTAAAACCAATAAGGAATAAGCCTAAACAAAGTAACCAATAACGCAATTTCATAAGGAGTATAATTTCACTAAACTTTTAATTAGAATAGATAAAAATAGATATATTTGTATCAAATTCTAATACGATGAGTAAAGTTAAGAAAGGAGAGAGAACAATCTTCGTTTGTGACGGAAAAAAATGTTGTAGATATAATGATGAAGCAAAAAGTTGCTTCAAAGAGTTATTGGAGGAAAATGGTATGAGTGATAATTACAGCATTTGTAAGATGAAATGCCAGGGGATGTGTAAAAGTGCTCCTGTGGTATATTTATCAGCTCACGATAAGTATAAGAAAGAAGTAACTAAAAAGAAAGCGAATAAGATATTTGAGAAATATATTAGTGCTTAAAGCTTTTTAATTACTTTTTTTCAAGTATGTTAGCTTAAATTTAAAATCAATAGATATGCATAGAGTAGTTTGTTTAACACTGTTTTTTTTTGTTAGTATATTGAGCCAAGCACAATCAATTTATTCTGAAGTGTTTTTAAAGAATTTAGCTAATCACTGTGGGAAGTCGTATAAAGGACAAATAATAAGTAATCCAATTCCGAAAGATTTTAAAGATAAAGAATTGATAATGACTGTGATGTTATGTGAGGAGGGATTAATTAAAGTGCCTTTTTTTGTTGGGGATGATTTATCTCGTACGTGGGTTTTTACTTTAAAAGACGATGGTTTAGAATTAAAGCATGATCATAGAAAAGCGAATGGAATGCCTGATGAGGTCACTATGTATGGAGGAACAGCTACAAATCACGGATTAGTTGATACACAGTTTTTTCCTGCTGACCAATATACTGCTAATTTAATTCCGAGCATTGCTGGTAATGTATGGTGGGTAACACTTTCAGATACAGAATTTAGCTATAATTTAAAGCGCGTTGATAGTGAAGGCGCTTTTAAGGTTGTTTTTGACCTAACTACTCCTATAGAATCGAATAAAATACCTTGGTAAAATTGTGAAATAAGAAAGCTTATTTTTAAAGTAATTTTTGAGAATATGACAGTAGAAGAACTAAATAGTTTAAAGAAACCAGTATTATTACAGTTTTATGCAGATTGGTGTGGTCCCTGTAGAATACTTAAAGATACAATGGTGAAATTAGAGCCTGAAATACTAAATTTAAATGTTGAGGTTGAAAAAGTAAACATTGATCTCAATAGGGAGTTGGTAGAAGAGTTTTTTATTCGTTCAGTACCAACACTCGTTTTGCTAAATGCTGAAGGAGACATTATATGGAGAGAAGGAGGTTTACCTTCTCCACAGAAAATATTACGAGAAGTTTTACAAGGAATTTAAAATAAAAAAGGCGCTAATAGACTAGCCCTAAAAAGTTGTACGGAGGTATGCAATCTTTTTAATATAATGAGCTCGATATTCTACCAAGCTCATTCCATTTAAATTAATGCGAAGTCGCTCGTTATTATAATATTTGATATACTCTTTTATTTCATTGGTTAAATCCAATATAGAATTATATTTTTTTAAATAAAATAACATTGACTTCAAAACTCCAAAGAAATTTTCGATTATAGCATTATCCAGACAGTTTCCTTTTTTAGACATAGTTTTACATTGAATTCTATTACATTAGTAGCCCACTTTTTATGAGGCTCTGTAGCTTTAAAATTTTGTTGAAGTATATTCTCTGCTGCTTTACCAACATCTCCTTTAAAAGATTTGTATTTCTTAGCTCGAATTATACTTTTAAGATTTAATTCCTCCATTATCTCAGCGATAGTTTTAAAGTTTACAGGTATTCGTAACTCTTTTCTAAGAGATAATGTAATACGTCTATATCCGTCATTGAACTTTTGATTCCAGGAATAGCGCTTTTCTTTGTCATTGAGGTAATTGTTTTTTTTTTCTTTAAATGTACACCCCGATTGTCTTCTAAACCTTTAAATCCTTTGCTTTTAAATTTTCTTATCCATTGGAATAAGACAGAAGGATTTAAGATTCTATATCTAACACAGGTATCTGTCAAAGATAAATCACTATTTTGATGTTCCTGAATAATATGAATTTTTTCTTCTATAGTGAATTTGTTTTTGGAGATTCCATGTAATCCTTGTTCTCCATAAACTTCATATAGTTTAAGCCAAAAATAAAGGTTAAACTCACTGATTTTTTCTGATCGAGAAAGTCCCCTCATACTGTCTTTACCTTCCAAAATAATAGTTACTATACGTAACTTAAATTCAAAATTGTATTTCTGTTTTCTACTCATAAAAAATGCTCCAAAAAGTGTCTAGCTTTTTGGGGCAAGACTATAATCCTTTTTTTATTTTAAAATTTAAATATGTTTGTTCTTTTTTGTGTGATTTTTGTTTCAAATCATATTTTTTTATTAAAAATATGATTATAAATTCCTTATATTTGTTAAAATTAATTTATAAAAGCTATCTTGTTTAAGAAAAGACAGTTTTGCTATAAATTACTTTTAAAAGGAAAAATAGGATTGTTTCAATAATTAAGCTTTACACCTTACTAAACTGTATACAATGGTGGTATTGATGCCTGGTTATTGAGATATTAATAAAAAGGATTATGAAAAGTAGTATTGAGGTTATTAAAAAATTAAAGGAATTATTAGAAATAAAAACAGATTTCCAATTAGCTAAGTTATTAGATGTTAAACCAAATACAGTGTCATCGTGGAAGTCACGAGAATCTCTGCATTTTGAAAAGATTATCACTTTATGTGAAATGAATAAGATTGACTTGAATACTCTTTTTTTAGAAGGATCGGAAGATATTAATGGTTTTAATCTTAGTAAGAGAAAGGTTAAAATGATATCTGTTGAACACCATTTTGAATACTGTTTAGATGCGAAAAAAGCATTAGCTGTTTGTCCTACATTCATATTTCCAACAGAAGAAGAAATTGATACAGCATTTCAGATATCAAGTGAGAATATGTATCCTACAATTAAAGTAACTTCTTATGTTTTAAGTGAGAAAATTAGTTTACAAGACTTAAAACCTTGGAATGTATATGTATTAGTTTTAAAAGATAAAGGAATTGTTTGTTATAGGTTTAAACGCAAGACTGATACAAATGAATTGTTTTTTATAAGTGATAATGAAAATTACGAGAATTTGATTGTACCAGAGAATCAGGTAAAAGAAGTATTTTACGTTCGTGGGGCATTTATCGGTAATAATAAAAATATGAGTTAATAAAATTTTAATTTTAATCAAAAAAGATTTTCCTTGTTTTAAAGAAAGTCTTTTTTTTTGATTAATTCCCAAGACAAATGATTACATTTAGTGAAACATTTTTGACTTATGCAATACTACCAACTTTATGACGCTTTAAAAGAGTTATATTCAACAGAGCAAGACTACGTGGAAAGTTCTGAATTAGGAATAGAGATTTTTAATTACGATTTTTTATCTCAAAAAGGTAAAAAAGTATTGTATGGTTCTGATGATCTGAGTTGTGGTAAACATCATATAGACTACCAAGAAGAAGTAACTAAAGGCGAAATAGAAGATCATTTGTTGGGATGTCCTGATTTTAATATAAAACAGAATGAACGATTTAAAGTATCTGTCATAAAAACTCAGGATGTTATTTCTGCTACTGGTGTCATCGTAATGTTTCACGGGTTAAATGAGAAAAAGTGGGATAAGTATTTACCTTGGGCGTATGAGTTAGCTAAGCAAACAGGAAAGGCGATTGTTCTATTTCCGATTAGCTTCCACATGGATAGAACTCCAGCAGAGTGGTCTGATCGTAAACTGATGTTTGGTATTGCACAGAAAAGAGCAGAAGACTGGAAGACTAATTCGGATACAAGTTATGTGAATGCGGCTATATCAACGAGAATGGAAGATAATCCTTTACGTCTTTTTTGGTCTGGTTTACAAACTTACTATGATTTTATTCAGTGGGTAGAGGAAGTAAAAAAGGGAACCTATCCAACTATTGATAAGAATGCTACTATCGACTTGTTTGGTTACTCTATTGGTTCGTTTTTATCGCTAATCATCTTAATGGCCAATCCAAAGGGACTCTTAGACTCTTCTAAGTTGTTGTGTTATTGTGGGGGAATGACAATAGATCGTATGGCTCCTATATCAAAGTATATTATGGATGCAAGAGCAACGATTATGATGCAGAAGACATTTGCACAATTACTGACAACTTCTTTTGTATCTGAACCAAGATTAGAGCATTATCAAGATATATTACAACATCCAGAGGAGAGTTGGTTTAGAACAATGTTGCGCTATTACCATTATCAAGAAAACAGAGAAAAACGCTTTAAAGAACTTGAAGGACGTATAAAGTCTATAAACTTGATGAAAGACGATATTGCTCCACCCGTAGAGGCATTGAATACGCTTCAAGGGGCATATCGCACTATAAATATTGAAGTAGATGTAATTGACTATCCGTTCAATTATAGTCATATGATTCCGTTTCCTTTAACTGTGAAGAATGCGGATGAGGTAACGGAGGCATTTAATTTAACAATGGATAAAATGGTCTCTTTTTACAAAAAATAAAATAAAAAACAGAAAAGGCGAACTATATGTTCGCCTTTTCTGTTTTTATAGTCTTACAAGAAGATTTACTTACTTTTTAGCTGGCTTAGCCAAGTAATCAAAGAAGTAATTAGCAATCTTCGTATTCAAATGAACTCTGTCTATTCCAGATACATTGTGTTCGTGAGAGGGGTATAAAAAGAAGTCAACTTGCTTTTGTCCTTTAATAGCTGCTTCAATAAAGTCCATTGTGTGTTGTTGAACAACAACTGGGTCTTGAGCACCGTGTATTAACAATAACTTATTGTCTATTTTATTCGCTTTATTAATCAAGCTTGTTTTCTCATATCCTTCCGGATTTTCTTGAGGCATGTCCATGTATCGTTCACCGTACATAATTTCATAGTACTTCCAATCCATTACAGGACCACCAGCAACACCTACTTTGAATATCTCAGGGTGGTTAATAGAAAGCGTAGTAGTCATAAATCCACCAAAGCTCCATCCGTATACACCAATTTTATCTTGGTCAACAAAAGAAAGGGACTTTAGATAATCAACCCCTTTTAGTTGATCAGCCATTTCATTTTGTCCTAACTGTCTGTGAATTACTTGTTCAAAATCACGTCCTCTGTTGAAACTACCTCTGTTGTCCACTGTAAACACTACATAACCATTTTGTGCCATATAATGGAAGAACAAGTTAGCACCTCCTAACCATGAGTTAGTTACTAACTGTGCGTGTGGTCCTCCATAAACGTACACCATTACAGGGTACTTCTTAGACGCATCAAAATTAGTTGGGTAGATGATACGTGCATTCAGATCCGTTTTATTGTCAGCCGCCTTAATAGTTACCAATTCCATCTTCGGCATAGTAATAACCCCATCATACGGATTTTTAGAAACTAACAAAGTATCCTCTTTTTTGTTGTCTATATTAACAACAGCAACCTTATTAGGTGTATCAATGTTATTAAACTGATCGATGAATAAGGTCTTGTTTTTGTTCAGTACAACGTTATGTGTTCCCGAAAGCGTAGTAATTTGCTCTGTTTTACCCTTTTTAAGATTTACTTTAAACAATTGTCTATCCAATCCCTTATTAGTAACTCCAGTGTAGAATGCATTTTTACCATCTTCATCAAAACCTAAAAACTCAGAAACAATCACATTCTCGTGTCCTAATTTCTTTTCAAGTTTTCCTTCTGTATTGTATAAGTACATTTGTCTGTATCCTTCATTTTCAGAGAAATGAATAAAAGTCTTATTGTTACCTGGTGTAAACACTAAACCTTGAGATGGTTCAACATAAACACTTGACTTCTCTTCAAACAATGTTTTCTCAAAAGCACCTGTTGCCGCATTGTATTGGTTTACTTTTAAATGGTTTTGCTGACGGTTTAACACCCCAACATACACATAGTTTCCTGATGGATCCCACGTAACCATAGTTAAGAATTGATCTTCAAAACCTGTTTGTAGCGTTACTTTTTCCTGCGTTAAGACATCATACACAACTAAAGAAACCCTTTCATTGCTCATACCCGCCATAGGGTACTTAATATTTTTGTTTTCAGCCACGCGACCTCCCCATTGTACAAGAGGATAATCAGTAACTAAACTTTGGTCTTTGCGGTAATATAGCAATTGGTCTTGTTTAGGACTCCACCACATTCCTTTGTTAATTCCAAACTCATTGCGGTGAGTATCACTACTACCATTAACAATATCGTGTGTAGGATCATTGGTAACCTCAATATCAGTTCCATTGTGAGAAGTGATTACAATGTTGTTATCCTTTAACCACGCTAAATAATTGCCGTTGCGAGAAGTAATCTCTTGCTCAGCATCTGCACTATATTTAAAGCTATTCGTTACCTTTTGTTCTTTAATATTAACTTGAATAGCATATTTAGCTTTGCGCTCTTTATCAACTTGCGTAAAGCTAATTTCATTATTGTTTAACCATTGTAGATCATAAGGCAACATACGCAAAGCAAACGATGCATTCTTGATATTCTTATTTAAAATTGTCTCAAGTTCTTTTGCAGTAAGAATAGTCTGGTTTTCCCATTTATTCTCTTTGCTTTTGATCAATAAGCTATCTCTATTAGTAGTAACGATAGAAAAAGCATTGTCACTTTTCCATTTCGGTTGAAGTATTTTTTCAGGAGAAAACTTAAAGTATTGTCCATTAGTTGCTTCCGTAATAGTAAGGTCGCGTTGTGCAAACATTACGTTTCCTGCTAATAATAGAAATAATAATGATTTATTTTTCATGTTGATTTACGAGTTTATATTGTCGCTAATTTAAACTAATTCCGTGCTGAGCACAATTTTTATGCAAGCAAATTAGCTTTCTTTTCTTTTTAACTATAAAATCGTCTTAATATAAGCTATGTGATATTTGTAAAAAAGTATATTCTTAATACCTTTATTACAATAATTAATGTGTAATATAAATAAACAAAGCATATATGAGTAATTCTTTGCAAAAAGTAGCCTATATAACAGGAGGAACAAAAGGAATTGGAAAAGGGATCGCCGAAGCACTATTACAGAACAATTATAAAGTAGCTATTTCAGGACGTGAACTAAATGTAGTACAAGAGGTTGCAAAACAATTAGGTAAATCAGATCAGGTCATTGCTATTCAGTCAGACGTAAGAAACTACCAAGAGGAAGAAAAAGCAATTCAGACAATAGTAGAACAGTTTGGACGAGTAGATGTAGTAATTGCAAACGCTGGATTGGGGATATTTGCTTCTATTGAAGACTTGTCTTTAGAAGATTGGAATGCGATGATAGATACAAATCTAACAGGGGTATTTCACACGCTAAAAGCAAGCATCAAACAGCTAAAAGAACACAAAGGGTACTTTATCAGCGTAGCCAGTTTAGCCGGGATTAACTTTTTTGCAAGTGGCTCAGGATACAATGCAAGTAAGTTTGGTGTAGTTGGTTTCTCACAAGCCGCTATGTTAGATTTGAGAAATGCAGATGTTAAGGTTACAACAATTTTACCTGGGTCTGTAACAAGTAATTTCAATAACCACGAACCATCAGAAGCAGATGCGTGGAAAATTCAACCAGAGGATATAGGCGAATTAGTAGTGGATATCTTAAAGATGAATCCTCGTGTATTACCGAGTAAAATTGAAGTACGTCCATTAAAAACAAGTAAGTAGTTTTCTTTAGATTACATCGTTTCCAATAAGAGAGAATTATACGATAAGTAAAGTAAGCTGAACAATAGTCGTTTATTAATTATAAAAATAAAGTTATGAGTGCAGATTTAGGTAAATTTATTCTTCGTTTAGGAGTAGGAGGCTTAATGATATTTCACGGGATATTTAAGCTTATCCACGGACATGATTTTATCATCAATCAATTATCGGCAAATGGTTTGCCCAAATGGTTGTGGTTAGGCGTTCCGGTAGGAGAGATTGTAGCACCTTTATTTTTGATTGTTGGCTTTGCCACACGTGTTTCAGGTGCTATCATAGCTTTTACGATGTTTATGACATTTTTTTTAGTTAAAGGAATGGCCGGCTTTAGTATTGACCCAAATACAGGAGGCTTAAATGCAGAATTGAATATACTGTATTTAATGAGTGCCTTAGCGATTACTTTTATTGGTCCGGGTAGTTATAGACTATACAAAGGGAAAAGTAGTATATTGTTATAAACCAGTTTTACATCCAATAAAAAGGTATTAGCAAATAGGTTTACTTTAAAAGCAACATTATCCTATAAAAAAACAAACCTCATCCTATGGTTGAGGTTTGTTTTTTTTTGCCTTTTGGCGAAGTACATATAAATATAAACTTTCCGTCTTTTCTCTTGCCCAAGGGGTTTTTCTTAAAAACTTCAAAGAAGAGTTTATACTTGGATCGTGTGTAAAACAGCGAATATTGATTTGGTTTCCCAAACCTTCAAAGCCTTCGTAATATTCTACTAATTCTTCTAATATATCAACAAGCTTTTTGCCGTGTAATGGGTCTTTTGAAGTCTGCATTTTATTCTATTTTCAACAAAGATACAGTTATTCAATAAAATGTATCAAACAATAAAATGTATTTACTCTGATAAAACGGGAAAACTATTCTTTATGAGATTGAGTAAGATTTTTAGCTTAAATACAATATGATAAAGAGATATTGAGTAATACTTAATGAAAAATTGACGATTGTAATTGTAATGTGCTAAATCTATATTTCAATAAGCATTTATATGGGAGGTTTTGTTCTCAATATGTGTTTTTTTATATTAAAATGTGGCTTAAATAATGTATTTTAGTATAAATGTTTTTATATAGTTAGTTTGATTCAATTACTGTTCTTATAATTTTTTCAAAATTATAAGAAATAGCATTGTAATTAAGTGCTAAGAAAATGAGGACAATTGCAAGAAAATAGATAGCTAATTTAAAATGTTGTGCTGTGGGGATAAAGCACCAATTTAATATGGAAAAGAAGTTTTTAATAACCTCAATTACAAGTGTTCTATTACTTGGAGGAACGATTTATGGTCAAAATGATTTAAGCAATTTTAAGTTGCGAAATACTGGGTTAATGAGTGTAGCTCCTAATACCATAGTATCTACAGGCTTTGATTTCATTAATGAAGAAAAATCGACTGTTAGAACAGATGGTATAATCTATTTTTTTAAAGACTTTACGAATAAGGGAGTCTTTGATTTTAGTTCTAAGGTTAAAACATCTACAGTATATTTCCTTTCAAAAGACTCTGCTACAAAGGCTAAAGTACTGCAAGGAGATGAGGTTTCATATTTCTATAATGTTGTGTTTGACAATCCAAATTACGGAATTGATTTAAAAAACAATATAGAGGTTTTTGGTGTAGCAGATTTTAAAGAAGGAATAATTAAAGTTGACTCTACATTTAATGATAAGAAAAAACTATCATATGGTATGGTTACGTTTAACAGTGGAGCTACACATAAAAATGCAAGTGATAAAAGTTATGTAGAAGGAGAAGTAGAGAAAGTAGGAAACGAATCATTTGTGTACCCAATTGGCGATAAAAAAATGTATCGTCGAGCTACTATTTCTGCACCGAAGCAGCTTAAAGATGTAATTAAGAGCAAATATACTGCTCGTGATAAGAAATTCTTTGAAAAGCATACAGCTGTTTCAGGGGTAATAGACAAAATAAATACTGCCGAATATTGGGAATTAAGAACCACTAAAAAAGGAGCAAATAGAGTAGTTCTCACCTTGAGTTGGGATGAGCGTATTACACCAGCGGATTTATTAAACAATCCTGAGAAAAATCTTCACATCGTTCGCTGGGATACAGAGCAAAAAATGTGGATTGATGAAGGAGGAGTGGTTGATATGGAAAAGAAAGAAGTATCTACTTTAGCAGAAATTAGTGGTTTTGGATATTTTACCTTGGCAAATGTAAAAGATGTTTTGTTAGATGGAGATGTTGTTATTTATAATCTGGTAACACCAAATGGAGATGATATGAATGACTATTTCATCATTGATAATATCAATAAATATCCCAATAACAAGGTGCAGATATATGACCGTTGGGGAGTATTAGTTTATGAAACGACTAACTATGACCCGAAAGGTGATGGTAGTGAGAATGTTTTTAATGGGTATTCTGAAGGAAGAGTTACATATAACAAGAATAAGAAACTACCAACAGGAACTTATTACTACATTGTTATTTATGAGTACAAGGATAAAAATGGTAGTCGTATGATTAAAAAAGCGGCTAACTTACACTTAGATACGAATTAGTGAAGTTATAATGATAAAGGAGCTGTCTCATATTAGGAGACAGCTTTTTTTATTATTGCTATTGATATATCGTAGCCAAAGTAAGTGTAGTACACTACTTATTTTGTAAAGCTTTTATGCGATATTTAGTAGGACCATCTACCAGATTCCTACCACATTAGTACCACACTACTTCGGATTTAAGCCTTTTTCTCGAACATGTGTGGTAGAAATGTGGTAGAAGTGTGGAACATGGTACGTATAAGACCTGTATTTACTTGGATTAAGAGTGCTTGATTTACTTGTGAAAAACTAATTACTATTATTTGTTCTTTCTCATTTCTAAAGGACGTCTTCCTGTAAATTCACAAAAAGCATTGCTAAAAGCACCAACCGTATTATATCCAACATCATTGGCTATTTCACTAACTGAGTGTTCTGTTTTTAATAAAAGTTCTATTGCCTTTAAAATGCGCAGTGCTTTTAGATATTGGAGGAAAGAAATCTGTAGTTCTGCTTGAAATAGACGAGAGACAGAGCGTTCACTCAAATTAAAGTGATTGCTAATATCTGATAACGTCAACGGCAGTCCAAAGTTTACATCTAAGTAATCTGTTATTTTAACCATTCGTTCATTATCACTAAAAGGCAATTGCAATTGCATATTCTTACTGATAAAAGTTGGTAGTATATTCTTCAAAGCTTGTAAGAAAGCAAAGTTATACGTTTGTTCATCTACCATTTGCTCGTGCCAACATTGCGTATAAGCAATCATTTCAACTACTAAATCAGAAGCGGCGTATATCCCCAGTTCATTATAGAACGGATTTTTATCATCGTCATCTGTATAGAAGTAGATAGAGTGAAGTACGGTAGCGGAATGACTAAGGCGCAATACGTGGGGTACCCCTTTAGGAATCCAGAAAAAGTAGTGAGCAGGAACAACGTGTGTTACATTGTCCACAATTAAATACGTGATGCCTCCTTCTACATAAGTAAGCTGCCCTTTTTGATGTTGATGTAAAGGGTATCGCTTCTCTGATTTCTCATGTTTGATATAAACACCGTTGGGGACAGTATCGATTAAATCGAGGGAATCAATAATCTTCATTTGAGTTTTGTTTGTTTCTGATGCAAAAGTATACAATGATTTTGTCTGGTTTCAATAAAAAATTGACTATTTAAGAAACACAACATATTGCGTCTGCATTATACTTTTGTGCGGTTAAAAATAATTTATGAAATCCGATAGTTTCTACCTCTTTGCATTGCTCGCAAGTGGCATTATCACTGGCTACAGCCAAAATAAAAATCCGTCAGACATTGATAGAGATACCTTAAAAATAACCTTAAAAGAGGTTTGGCAACAAACGGATGTTCGCAGTAAAAAAGCCTTAATACACCAGAAGGAAATAGAAATACGCCAAGAGAACACAAAAGACGCAAAAATGGAGCGTTACCCCGTATTTAACGCTTTTGGTCGTGTAGAAAAGGCAAGTAATATTCCCGTGTATACAAATGGTATTTTTCACAAACCAGAACAGCACGATGTCATACACACCTTGTACAACAGTGGGGTTTCGATGTACCTCAACTTATACAACGGTAATAAACAGAATCTGGAGATAGAAGAACGAAAGACGCTGGAAGACAAAGCGATTATTACAGCAGAACAATCTCAGTCAGAGGTTCGCTTAGAAGCAGCTAAAAGTTACCTTGCTCTTGCCAAGGTGATGAGGTTTAAAGAGGTAATGATAGCCGATATCGCAGACCAAAAGAAACAGCTTGGTCAGATGGAAAACCTATACAAGAATGGTGTAGTGCTAAAAAGCGATGTACTTCGTGCTTCAATGGAAATATCTAAAAGAGAAATGACCTTGGTTCAGATTGAAAATGATATTCTAATCGAAAACCAGAAACTCGTACTGCTTATGGGAATAAGCGACTCAGATTTCATTAAACCTCAAGATATATATGCTGAAGTTGCTCCTGTAGAATCGTACGAGGAGGCTTTAGAAATAGCAGAAGAACACGCTCACAAACACTTGCTGTCTGAAGAAGACTTAGCCTTAAGTGAGATAGAGCTTAAAAAGGTAAAAGCAAACACCAAACCAAGTATTGGGTTAATAGGGAACTTTACGATGGCTAATCCACAAATCTTCCTTTATCCTTATAATCCAAGTTGGTATAGTTTAGGAACAATAGGAGTGCAAATATCCTTTCCGATTTCTTCACTTTACCACAACGTTCATAAAAAGCGCAGCCATGTGTTAGAACATCACAAAGAAGAAATACAACACTTACACGTACAAGACCAAATTAAACAAGAGGTGCAAGAGGCTTATCTACGCTACCAAGAATCACTTGTGCAAATTCAAGTGTGTACCAAGAATCAAGAAGAAGCATTTGAAAGTGCTCGAATTATAAAAAACACATATTTTAATAGTACATCTCTATACATCGACTTACTCGATGCAGATGTTCAATATTTACAAACACAATTTGAACTTGAAGCTGCAAAGTTAGACAGCATTTACAAATATTATTCTCTACAATTAGCTAAAGGCTTACTATAATGGACATTAAAACTCGCATCAAAATTACAGACCGTTTTATTACACGTATTACGCGTTATATCGCATCGATAATCATTATCGTTGGTTGTATTTGGGGAATTCACACGCTTTGGATTTATTGGAAGTATGAACAAACAAACGATGCTCAGGTGCAGGAATATATCAATCCGGTTATTGCCAGAGTCGGTGGTTATTTGACAGAAGTACGCTTTGAAGAAAATCAAATGGTCAATAAAGGAGATACACTATTGTTAGTAGATAACAGAGAGTATATCTATGACCAAGCACAAACAAGAGCTGAGATAGAAAAACAATACGCACAGATTAAAGAGCTTGATGCTCGTCAATATACTTTATCGCAAACTGCCGCTGCGGCTGAGAGTCAAATTCAAGGACGCGAATCTAAGTTTCACCAACAAGAATTAGACTATAAACGCTATAAGAAGTTATATGATGTAGAATCTGCTACAGCACAACAGTTAGAAGAAAAACAAGCTCAGCTAACCATAGATAAGAGTAATTGGGAAAGTAGCATAGAAAGTGCACGTGCCGCTACAGCAGGGCTTGCTGATATAGAAGCACAAAAGAGAGTGCTTGAAAAGGAAATTAGCCGATTAGAGCAACTTGAAAAGCATAAGAACCTAAATGTAGATTATACAGTAGTTACTGCGCCATATCGCGGTAGAATGGGAAAACGAAGTATAGATTTAGGACAAATGATTACACCCGGACAAGTATTGACTTATATTGTGAATGATGAAACACCGAAATGGATTGTTGCTAACTTTAAGGAAACACAAATACGCAACATTCAAACAGGCGATGAGGTAGATGTTGTAGTAGATGCTTATCCAGACACAGAGTTTAAAGGCCGCGTTATTTCTATCGCACCCGCTACAGGTTCAAGTTTTTCTTTACTACCACCAGATAATGCAACAGGAAACTTTGTAAAGATTGTACAACGTATTCCTGTTCGTATAGAAGTAACATCACCTGCAGATTCTGAAGAACTACTAAAAGCTGGTATGAATGTAAATGTTTACATCGCCAAAAAACAAGCTCATGCAAAATAGTGAAGTTCCAAAGTTATTTGCAGATTGGGTACCAGAATGGATGATTCGCATTATTCTGTTTGTACTGCTAATGCCAAGTATTGTATTATTCTTTTTGCCTGCTGCAAATCCAGTTGCAGCGGCAGGTTTTTTTGGATGCGACGTTAGAGATATTCAGTTTTCTGTATCTCTTCTTTATGCAGGATTTGTTTCGTTTTACAGCCTTGAACGTCGCTTCTTTACCTATTTAGCTACAAAAGAATATTTTATCATATTTAATATATTACAACTTTTAGGGTGTGTAGCACTGTACAATACGCAGGCGTTGTGTATTATTTATCCCGTGCGTTTTTTACAAGGAATGCTCTTTGCAAGTACGGTGAACTTGAGTATTTCTACAATGTATATGCGCCTTGAAAGTTCAAAAGCCAGAGAGATTACCTTTTCGTGTTTCTATGGTATTCTAATTTGTGCAACCCCCGTAAATCAATTGATAACAGCTGATTTTATTGACCAGTACGACTATTCGTTTCTGTTTAAAATGGCAGCTTTATCTTTTGTGCCCGGGTTGTTCTTAGTTTTGATGAGTATGCAGTATGTGCGCCTAAGTAGAAAGCTTCCGCTGTCTAATTTAGACTGGGAAAGTTTTGTGCTCTATGCCGTAGCAGTTGTTCTATTTGGATATATCACAATCTACGGGCAACAATACTATTGGTTTGAAGATGCTGATATACGTTGGGCAGGATTAGGAATACTTTTAGCAATGTTGTTTTTTGTTATCCGTCAAAAGCATTTAAAAAGACCTTATATCAATTGGACAGTGTTGAAATATAGAAACTTTAAAGTAGGGTTGTTCTTGCTTTTTATTCTTTACATCTGTCGTTTTGCCTCAGGAATATCAAATGTACACTTTACAACCTCTTTGCGATTAGACCCCATACACTTATCATATCTAAATATCTTTAATCTGATAGGGTTGGTAGCTGGAGTAACGCTTGCGTGTGTGTGGCTTATCAAACGCTTACAAATGCGTTTGATATGGAGTTTAGGCTTTCTGTTCTTATTCATCTTTCACTTTGGGATGTATTTGCAATTTGCACCAACGGCCAATCCAGACTCATATTTTATGTTATTGTTCTGTCAAGGGTTTGGCGTAGGGCTGTTAATGGTTCCGACAATTATTTATTGTGTAGCCTCAGTGCCAATTGAATTAGGAGGATCTGCTGCCGCTGTTTGTTTAGCAATTCGCTATTTAGGCTATACCAGCAGTACAGCTTTGATGAATTACTACAACTTGTATAGTTCCAATCAACATAAAAATAGATTTTTAGATTATATGAACTTTTCAAATCCAATTTTGCAAAGTAAGTTATCTCAGAATGCAGCAAAACTTCAAGGACGAGGTTTGCTAAATACACCAGCAGAAAAAGCAAGTGAAAAAATGCTTATGCTTGATTTAAATAAACAGATTCAATTGCGTTATGCAATGGACTATTATGAAGTAATGTGCTGGTTATTATTGGTGATTTTACTATTAGTAATATTCACCCCATACCTAAGTAAAACTTGGGTGTACTTAAGATCGAAAACACTTTCGCCATTTTAAATTTTCTCTTTTAAAAGCACGTAGGTTAGATACGCTAAGTATCTAATTTATGTGCTTTGTTTTTTATGCGTCATTATCAAGTAAAAAATAATAAAAAGATTAGGTTGTATTGACTATGTTGTAAAAAGTTAATAATTATCATTAAAAAAATTCGTTTTAGTAAACATCAAGACGTTTTACGTTGGGTAAATAGTAACAAAGAAGTGATGAGGTAGGATTATATTTTAAAAAGTAAGTTGTAACTTTTTATATTACAGTAAGATATGTTATTTTGCACGATAGCGCATTTTGTTGTAAATCATTGTGATTTTAGTTTATTTTTGCGCTTTAATTATAATTATTGCCTAATAGAAATATGCCAAAAGAATTACAATTACAAGTACTGCCTGACGTTGCTGCTTCAGCAGAATTATTAAATCAATATGTAGCCAATAATTTGAGATGTTCTACAACAGATATTCAGCACATCACTATTTTAAAAAGGTCTATTGATGCCAGACAACGTACTGTAAAGATAAATTTGACAGTTGATGTCTTCTTTCAAGGAGAAGAGGTCGTTCATAGACAAATTGATTTTCCTGAATATAAGAATGTAAAAGATGCAAAGCGAGTTATTGTTGTAGGTGCAGGGCCTGCAGGTTATTTTGCTGCTTTACAATTAATTGAGTTAGGTGTAAAGCCTATTGTGATAGAAAGAGGAAAAGATGTAAGAGGAAGACGTAGAGATTTAAAAGCAATAAATATTGACCACGTAGTTAATCCAGAATCAAACTATTGTTTTGGAGAAGGAGGAGCAGGTACATATTCAGATGGGAAACTGTACACTCGTTCTAAGAAACGTGGAGATGTAAACCGTATTTTAGAATTATTGGTTGCCTTTGGAGCAACACAAGATATATTAGTAGAAGCACATCCGCATATTGGTACGAATAAGTTGCCAAAGATTATGCAAGATATGCGTGAGAAGATTATTGAGTTTGGCGGAGAGGTATTATTTGAAACCAAAGTAGTTGATATAGTCGTTAAGAATAGCGAAGTGCAAGGAGTTGTTATAGCAAATGGCGATACTATTGAAGCTAATAAAGTTATTTTAGCAACAGGACATTCGGCACGTGATATCTACGAGATGTTAGACCGTAAGAATATTTTAATTGAAGCTAAACCATTCGCCTTGGGAGTACGTGCGGAACACCCACAATCACTTATAGATAAAATACAGTACTCTTGCGATTACAGAGGAGAGTTTTTACCACCAGCGCCATATTCTATCGTAAAACAAGTGAATGGTCGCGGAATGTATTCATTCTGTATGTGTCCAGGTGGAGTAATTGCGCCGTGTGCTACGGCTCCAGGTGAAGTTGTAACAAACGGTTGGTCGCCTTCTAAACGTGACCAAGCAACGGCAAACTCTGGAATTGTAGTAGAGTTGAGGTTAGAAGATTTTAAACCATTTGAAAAATTCGGAGCTTTAGCAGGAATGGAGTTTCAAAAGTCAATTGAACAAAGAGCATTTTTGTTAGCAGGGGAAACACAACGCGTACCCGCTCAACGAATGGTTGACTTTTCACAGTCTAAAGTGTCGGAGTCAATTCCTAAAACATCTTACTTACCAGGTACAACATCTGTGGAATTAGGTAATGTCTTTCCAGGCTTTTTAACACAGATAATGAGAGAGGGGTTTCAAGAATTTGGCAAATCAATGAAAGGCTATTTTACCAATGAGGCTATTTTACACGCTCCGGAAAGTAGAACATCATCTCCAGTTCGTATTCCTCGTGATAATAAGACATTAGAACACCTTCAGATTAAAGGATTATATCCTTGTGCAGAAGGAGCAGGATATGCAGGAGGAATCATCTCAGCAGCAATTGACGGAGAGAAATGTGCTATAATGTGCGTTGAGAGTATGTCATACAGAATAGTACAATAAAAATAAGCCTAACTATTTACTATAATAGTTAGGCTTATTTTTATTGTACTATTCTGTATGAGATTACTTTTGTAAGCTCTGTATCATATACCCACTCAATTGTAACAATTACTTTAGCATTGGCAGTATTATTAGCTCTTAGTTTCTGTACTGATTTCATTCCTTGAAAAGGAACAAACTCAGCTTCAATTCTCTTTAAATCATTTCCTAAGTCTTCTAATTGCTTAAACTTATTACCATGTTTTAAATAAGCATATTCTAAATTAGAATTACCAATCAAGGCATCAAGGCTAATTTCTCCGACTAACTTATCTAATTGTATATACTTATCTTTTTTATCAATAAATTCTGGATCATCCAAATAAGTAATAGTTACAGTTTTAGGTTCTGATATTTCAATATTCTGATAAGAATCATAATCGTTTAAAAAAGAGAATAGCTCTTTTTCACTTAGTTTTAATGCTTTATCTGTGGGGCTTTGACAATTAGCAAATAATAAGCTACTAAAGATGACTATAATGAATATTTTTAAATATTGCATCTGTGTTATTTTAATTTCTAAAGCGAATATAAAAGTAATCTGATGTTGAGGTATAAATTATTATTTTAGATAAGCCTTTTCTTTAGTTAAGGTATGAAAAGTGAAATGAAATAGATAATTGGTTCATTGTATTTTTATTGAGGTATAAAGTAAATAGGAATGAAAGAACATTGATACCTGTTTACAAAGGAATAATTCCCTTAGATGTTAATGTTAATTGGCAAGAATTATGTTTTAAAGAAGAAATTACTTGTTGATTTATAGAGTGAGTTGTTCTTTTATAATTTAAATTTGCAATGAATTTGACCACTTGGTCTATTTTAAATAGTATGAGTAGAAATACCCCTGCAAATAGAAAGGCAGTAAGCTTGAAGATAGCTCAAAAAAAGAAGAAGGAGAAAGAAGCTGTTGCTAATAGAAAAGCAGCATTAAAAGCTATTGTTAATCAAATGAATAAGAAAGAGTAATTTTGTTTGAGGCGAAGTTGCTTTAAATTAAATAATAAGATAAAATTGCTACATACTTGTAGTAAGTAATACCAAGTCTTTCGCTTAGACAAATAAGACAAGCCTAACTATCAAAAATAGTTAGGCTTGTTTTTTTTGGGGTATAGTTAGAGTTATATTTTTTATATAAGAAAAAAGACCTATAAACGAAGCAAAAAACGTGTATTTTACTTTTTTAAAATGTCCTATAAAGGAAAACACAATGATTATTATTTTAAAAGATTGATTAATGAGAATAGGTTTCTGTTTTTATGTGGATAGTTTTATTAATACTAAGCGGTATAGGTTTTGTTTTTGTTTAATGTATTGATTTTTATGGCTTTGTGTATTGTAAGGTGTTGTTTTGTTTTTAGTTGTTTTTGTTAAAATTCTTTCGTGTCTCTTTGTGTCTCCAATAAAATGAAACCTATTTAACATTTCGATTTATAAAATTTGTTCCTAATAAACAGTGAAAATTGTTTTGTATTCAATCGTAAGAAAACCTAATAACGAACTACAAATTATGAACAAAAAATTACTTTCAATAGCGTGTTTAATGGGGACATTTTCCATGTATTCACAAGTTGGAATTGGTACAAAGATTCCAAATAAATCTGCAGAATTAGCTGTAGTATCTGACAAAAGAGGATTGTTGATTCCTAATGTTTTTTTAAAGAATAAGACAGATATAACAACAATCCAAGCAGGTAATATAGAAAGTTTATTGGTCTATAATACCAATAAAAATGATCAATTAAGTGTTGGATATTATTATTGGCACAATAATTTATGGAATAAACTACTTGTAGAAAAGGATATTCCTGAATTAGTAATTAACTATTTTGAAGAAATTACTCAAGGTGGTGATGTAACCAATATTATTAAAAACATTGTAAGAAAGACAGAAGGTAATGTCTTTTATGAAAACGGTAAGTTTTACTATATAAATGTAAACGGAGATAAAGTAGAAATAGATTTTTCTACTATTCAATTCAATGAAACCCTTACTATTTTAAATTATGATTCGGCAAGTGGATTACTAACTTATACCAATGAGAAAGGACAAGTTGTAACTATTGACATTAAGGAATCAGTTAAAGCATTTGAAACCCTTACTAAAATTGAGCAAGATATTGATAAAGGGACAATTACATTTTATGATGAAAATGGGAACTCTACTGTCTTATTAATTGCAGATTTTATTCAAAAACATGAAACAGAAACAACTTTAGTTAGAAATAGTCCTGGAAATTATAGTTATACAAATGAAAAAAATGTTGTTACTGAGATTACAGTTATTGGAGATCTTGTTGAAGTAATAAATAATAAGTTAGATCAATTATTATATCAAACATTAAAAAACTTTGTTGATTTAGAAGAGACTGTTACAAAGTTAGAGTATAATGCATCTACAAAGATGTTAGCTTATACTGATGAAAATAGACAATTACACAATATTGATATTACTCAAGTAGTAAAAGACAATCAAGATATCACTCGAATTGACAGTAGCAATTCCAAAAACATTACTGTAAGCAGTGTACAAAGTGGTAATATACTGACGTATGTTTTAGAAGTTAATACTGCTACAACTTCTGACTTAGGTGTGGTGAAGCCAGGAAGTGGATTAATTGTGGACGAATTTGGAGCATTGAGTGTAGATGTTACAACAATTTTAAATGGGAAGCATTTAAGTGGAAATGAAAAAATAGTTGTAACAAATGGTGCAGGTTCGGTTTTAAAAGAGGTATCCTTAGATATTAATGAAGCTAAGTTAAGTCTTCAAAATATTGGAGGAGTATTAAATTTAAATCAATTATATAGTGGCAATTCGGGTGATATTCTATTTGTAGATGCATCAGGTGATATTGTTTGGTCTGCATTAGAAACAGTAACATCAAATAAGCTAACTCTAAATCAGGCAGAATTAAGTTCTACTGTTAATGGAGTTTTATCATCAGTAAGTCTGGTTGATAAAATCTCTAATGAGATGATTCAAAGTCGTGCTGTTACCCAGGAAAAATTAGGTGCTTTAGAAAGTCAGGTATCTATGGTACCTGTTGTTCAAATTGATGGTAGTGTTAAGTATCAAAAGATAAATGAAGAACAAATTGAGGGTAAATTATTGGAGTCTGTTAATAATTTATTGACTGTGACTTCAGGTGCTGGGGCAATTTTAAAGGATGTAACTTTAACCGTAAATCAATCTAATTTTGAATTAAATAAGATTGGAGGAACATTAAGTATTTCTAAGATTGAAGCAGGACCAAATAATACTGTTCTTATTACTAATAATGCGGGAGATGTTGAATGGGTTGATCAGAACTCGCTTGTACCTACAACTACTAACGCTTTAGAATTAACAGGGAATACACTAACAAGTACGGTAAACAATATCTCTTCATCTGTTGATTTAGATGAAAGTAATGTTATTTCAAGTAAAGCTATCACGGGAACTGGTATTACAGTTGATGGAGGAGTTGGTGCTTCTTTAACAGATGTAAGCTTAAAGATTACTCCTGGAGCAGAAGAGCAAGTGTTAATCACACGCAATAACGCAACAGAGTGGGTTGATCAAAATACACTTGTACCTACAACTACGAACGCTTTAGGATTAACAGGAAATACACTAACAAGTACGGTAAACAACATCTCTTCATCTGTTGATTTAGATGAAAGTAATGTTATTTCAAGTAAAGCTATCACGGGAACTGGTATTACAGTTGACGGAGGAGTTGGTGCTTCTTTAACAGATGTAAGCTTAAAGATTACTCCTGGAGCAGAAGAGCAGGTGTTAATCACACGCAATAACGCAACAGAATGGGTTGATCAGAACTCGCTTGTACCTACAACTACGAACGCTTTAGAATTAACAGGAAATACACTAACAAGTACGGTAAACAATATCTCTTCATCTGTTGATTTAGATGAAAGTAATGTTATCTCAAGTAAAGCTATCACTGGAACTGGCATTACAGTTGACGGAGGAGTTGGTGCTTCTTTAACAGATGTAAGTTTGAAGATTACTCCTGGAGCAGAAGAGCAGGTGTTAATCACACGCAATAACGCAACAGAATGGGTTGATCAGAACTCGCTTGTACCTACAACTACTAACGCTTTAGAATTAACAGGGAATACACTAACAAGTACGGTAAACAACATCTCTTCATCTGTTGATTTAGATGAAAGTAATGTTATCTCAAGTAAAGCTATCACTGGAACTGGTATTACAGTTGACGGAGGAGTTGGTGCTTCTTTAACAGATGTGAGCTTAAAGATTACTCCTGGAGCAGAAGAGCAAGTGTTAATCACACGCAATAACGCAACAGAATGGGTTGATCAGAACTCGCTTGTACCTACAACTACGAACGCTTTAGGATTAACAGGGAATACACTAACAAGTACGGTAAACAACATCTCTTCATCTGTTGATTTAGATGAAAGTAATGTTATCTCAAGTAAAGCTATCACGGGAACTGGTATTACAGTTGACGGAGGAGTTGGTGCTTCTTTAACAGATGTGAGTTTGAAGATTACTCCTGGAGCAGAAGAGCAGGTGTTAATCACACGCAATAACGCAACAGAATGGGTTGATCAGAACTCACTTGTACCTACAACTACTAACGCTTTAGAATTAACAGGGAATACACTAACAAGTACGGTAAACAACATCTCTTCTTCTGTTGATTTAGATGAAAGTAATGTTATCTCAAGTAAAGCTATCACTGGAACTGGTATTACGGTTGATGGAGGAGTTGGTGCTTCTTTAACAGATGTGAGTTTGAAGATTACTCCTGGAGCAGAAGAGCAAGTGTTAATCACACGCAATAACGCAACAGAATGGGTTGATCAGAACTCGCTTGTACCTACAACTACTAACGCTTTAGAATTAACAGGGAATACACTAACAAGTACGGTAAACAACATTTCTTCTTCTGTTGATTTAGATGAAAGTAATGTTATTTCAAGTAAAGCTATCACTGGAACTGGTATTACGGTTGACGGAGGAGTTGGTGCTTCTTTAACAGATGTGAGCTTAAAGATTACTCCAGGAGCAGAAGAGCAAGTGTTAATCACACGCAATAACGCAACAGAATGGGTTGATCAGAACTCGCTTGTACCTACAACTACTAACGCTTTAGGATTAACAGGAAATACACTAACAAGTACGGTAAACAATATCTCTTCATCTGTTGATTTAGATGAAAGTAATGTTATCTCAAGTAAAGCTATCACGGGAACTGGTATTACGGTTGACGGAGGAGTTGGTGCTTCTTTAACAGATGTAAGTTTGAAGATTACTCCTGGAGCAGAAGAGCAGGTGTTAATCACACGCAATAACGCAACAGAATGGGTTGATCAGAACTCACTTGTACCTACAACTACTAACGCTTTAGAATTAACAGGGAATACACTAACAAGTACGGTAAACAACATCTCTTCATCTGTTGATTTAGATGAAAGTAATGTTATTTCAAGTAAAGCTATCACTGGAACTGGTATTACGGTTGATGGTGGAGTTGGTGCTTCTTTAACAGATGTGAGCTTAAAGATTACTCCTGGAGCAGAAGAGCAAGTGTTAATCACACGCAATAACGCAACAGAATGGGTTGATCAAAATACACTTGTACCTACAACTACGAACGCTTTAGGATTAACAGGAAATACACTAACAAGTACGGTAAACAATATCTCTTCATCTGTTGATTTAGAAGATGTAATTCAAGGTGCACAAAATACCTATGCCGTAATAGATGGAGTAAATACAACTGTTGTTAGTACAACCACTGCTAAGCATACTGATTATAGTGTGAATGTTAGTAAAAATGCTATTCAAAATGCACAAAAAATAAGTGAGGTTATAGCAGGTAATGGAGTGTTAGTTAATTCTGTAGTTGTTGATGATACAACATCATATACAGTTGCAGTAGATCCAAGTTCAACTCAATTATTGGGAGATGTAACAGGACCACTAAACTCAAATAAAGTAGTTGCAATTCAAAATGAAAAAGTAAGTACAACAACTCCGTTGAATAATCAAGTATTGACTTATGATGGAGTCTTAAAAGAGTGGAAACCGGCAATACCTCAAGTAAATGTAGATGATGTTTTGAATGGAAAAGCATTGACTTCAACTGATTTAGAGTTGTCAGCTAATGCACCAACCGCTTTATTGAAAGCAGTTACAGCTAATATTAAGACAGGTGCAGTTACTTCAGATAAAATTTTAGATAGAACAATTTTACCAATTGACATAGCAAAAGCAGGATCACTTGAAGCTTTAATCACAGATAGTACAGGAATGCCTAAATGGAGCAGTCAGCAGACACTTGTACAAGATAATCAGAAAATATCACATGTTGCAGCAGGTGAAAATGTTAATGTAGTTGAGTCTTATCTTGATAATACGACAACATATACAATTGATGTTAAATCAGCATTACCAAAGTTTTTCTATATGCCATCGGTTTTAATACCAACAGCAGAAGGACAATCAAGTCAAAACGGAGTAACATATAGTAACGCTACAAGAAAAGGGTCAATCAACTTATATGAAATTTATAATGAACAATTTAGTACCCCAGTACTAAGTAGTCGTAGTGGGGCTACCTTACCTGTTATTGATGTAGCTGATTTAGATTTTATTATCACTTATATAGATAGTAATGTGTTTTTTAATCTGCAGTTGACTGAGCAAGGACTCTTAACATACGAAGTTAGACCAACAGCAAATGTAACCAATGGTTCCTTTATGAATATTGTTTTTAGCATTCGTTAATTTAAAAATTAATAGAGATGAGAAAATATAGGTTAATAGTCGGTCTTTGCTTTTTAAGTATAAATGCATGGGCACAAAAAATCACCGTAACGACATATCAAGATATAGAAACTATACTAACTAAAGAAGAGACACAAGAGTTAAAGAAATTGGTAAGTGGTGAAAGAACGTTTATGAGTTCTTATAGCGACGGTACTGTTGAACGTTATCAAAGAGAAGACAACAATGCGACAAAAGCATTGTTTATGGAAGGATATTTTTCACCTTCTATTATAGAAAACAATGAGGAGTTTACAAGAATTGCAAGGGATATAGAAGTTGTATCAATCAACTTACATAAAAGTCCAATGCAAGGCAAAGTAAAGTTTGACCTAAGTCTTTTTAAGGGCTTAAAATATGTTGTTGTAAATTCTTTTAAAGAAAGTGATTTAATACAAATAACAACAGATTTTAAAGCTTTGAGTAAAGAGAAAGGACAAGAGATTATTGTTGTAAGTAATTTAATGGAACAAATAAGGTAAGCTATGAAAAAACAATATAAAAAAATGTTTAAGAACACTTCCTTTTATACTTTCCTATTAGTGCTATTGATGATAAGTAATGCTTTTGGACAAGTTATAAATAAAGTTCCTTTTACATTACGAACATCCTCAATGGCACCTGAACCATATAAAAACAAAAGCATTTACAATCTACGAGGAGATTTTACAATGATAGGTAATGCTAACTTATTTGATAGTAGAGTATGGGGAAATAAACCAAAAGATGCAAATGCTAATAATGGTTTAAATAGCTATATGGCTTTTTATAAATTACCAAATGAGATAAGTAGTATTAAGAACTCATCTTCTTCTACTTTAGTACATCTTTCAGGATTTGACGCAAGTTGTACTACTATAGTTTATGTAGGTTTATATTGGTCTGGAAGAGGAGATAACACAGATGCTGATGTTTTGCCAAATGGGTTGAACAAAAAAAAGGTCAAGCTGAAACTACCAGGTCAATCGTCATACCAAGAGTTAACAGCAAACGGTATTTATAAAGGAACGTCTACTGAAAGTGGGATATACTCATCATACGTAGATATCACTGATAAAGTTCGTGCATTAGGAAATAACGCTTGGGGAACCTATAGCGTTGCTGATATAGCTACTACTATTGGTGATGGTGGTTCTGTAGGATATTTCGGAGGATGGGGGATGGTTGTTGTCTACGAAAATTCAATGATGAAATGGAGAGATATTACTGTTTTTGATGGTTATAGCTTTATAGAAAGTAGTAATAGCCAGTATAGAACAGGAATCTTAAATGTTCAAGGATTTAGAGCAGCACAGAATGGAAATGTCAATATTAAAATGGGGATGATGGCTGGTGAAGGTGATAGCCCTATATCAGGAGATTCATTTGAGATTAAAAAAAGACTTTCAAATGATTGGGAGAAATTGAAACATTCAAGTAATGAAGTAGACAACTTCTTTAATTCTACTGTTTTAATATCTCCTAACACACGTGTACCCAATTATACCAATAACTATGGGACTGATATAGTAATGTTTGATTTGGGAAATACTGGGAATAAGTTCATTGACAATGGACAAACAGAGACCAGTTTTAGATTTGGTACAAATCAAGATACTTACATTATTTACAACATAACATTTGCTGTGGATGCATATGTGCCAGAAGTTGAAGCAGAGAATAATATTTTAACAAACAATGTTGTACATAATGCCAGTATAGTTCCCAATCAGCTGTTAGATTTTGAAATTGCATTGAGAAACAAAGGAACAGAAGCCGTGAAGAATGGTAAATTAGAAATTCCTATTCCTCCATCAATGCATTTTGTCTCTGCAAGCGTTGATCAAACATTACCTGTGAAGGGAACTGTTACTTGGACACATCCAAATTCTACAGATTCAAATATAACACCCGGAGGTACGCTGACTTGGAAGTTTGATCAGAATTTACCTTTTGGAGATATTTTAAAAATTCTTGGAAAACTAAAGTATAAATTAAGAGTATCTAATGATTGTACCTTATTAACTACTTCAGCAAATGATTGTATTTTAAATATAAATATAAATGGAAAAGTAACAGGAACAGGAGTTACTTCTGGTAGTGCAGTAAATGCACCTTTAGTACGCGGATACGGACAAGGAGCTTGTCCAGCACCAATATTTGATGATTTGCAATTAAAGATTATTGTAGATAATTCATTTTTAGCAAATTGTCCTAATGAGATTATAAATAACGAACGTGTGTTTACTGCTTTTTGTGCTAATGTCAGTGACGTTATTCAGCGTAGTGATATTGTTAATTCATATCCAGCAGGAACAAAGTTTTATAGTCAAGAACCAGGTACTTCAGGTTACGAAAGTTCAATAGTTACAGGAGATTTTCCTTTAAGTACTTCAGGTAAAATATTTTACGCTGTGGTTTTAGGAGCACAACAAGGATGTTATTTGAAGTTAAGGACAGTATTAGAAAATATAGAAACAGTGCCAACGGTATCATCTGTGCAAGTGTGTGAAGGAGAGTCTTATGAGTTGAATAACCAATTATCAGCTAATGGAGTACAAAGAGGGTTAAGTCTATATTATTTTGCAAGTGAAAATGCAACTGTTCCATTAGAAAATATTCCTCATCCTACACAAGCAGGAAGTCATAGATATTATGTATCAGAAGGTAAAGTTAGTAGTTCAGGAAGTTGTTTTGGAAATAAAGTAGCCTTTAATATTACAATCAATGAACTACCTGTAATTGGATCATTGCCTGTTATATGGGAGTTTTGTCCAAATGCAGATGCAACATATCAATTTACTTCAGATGCAAACCAAACGATTATTTGGGAATACACATTATCATCACAACCAGCAGTTTGGTATAGTTTACTTTTAGCTCCGTTAGAAAATAATGTACTAACAGCAAATCAAGGGGAATTAAAAGTTTCTCATGCAAATAGTATGATTGATAGATTACAGATTAGAGCTAAAGTTATAAATGAGAATGGTTGCGAAACTTACTCAAACCCAATGCTTTTATCACTAAAATCGTGTAATGCAATCACTAATCCATCCTTGCCAAGTAAGGCAGGTAAATAGTTTAAAGTATGAAAAACAAATTAAATATAACGAAAGTATTATTGTTTGGATTAGGTATAATGCTAACAATAACGAGTAAAGCTCAGAATCCAAGTAATGAACATCTTGTTAATGCTGGAATAATGAGCGTTGGTACAGAAGGAGTTGTAGGAATTGGTTATGATTTTTCAAATGAAGAAAGTGCAAGTTTACTTACAGATGGAACTATCTATTATTATAGAAACTTTACTAATGAAGGAACATATGATATCTCTGTTAATAAAAAAAGTAGTAAAACAATATTTACTCGCATTGATGGGGAATATGGAAAACAAGAACTTACTGGAAATGGACTAAGTAATTTTCACGATGTCGTGTTTGACAACGAACAAAATACTGTAGCTTTTGATTTAAAGAACAATATTGATATTCACGGGGAAGCAAATTTTAAACAAGGAATTGTAAAAGTTGATTCAACAGAAAATGCAAGGACACAATTGTCAAAAGGGATGATTAGTTTTTTAAAAGGATCAACAGTTAAAAATGTGAGTGATAATAGCCACGTAGAAGGAGTAGTTGAGAAAATAGGAAATCAAGATTTTACGTTTCCCAAAGGTGATGCAGGTTTTTATAGACCTGCAATAATAACGTCTGCAAAAAACGAAGCAGATGTATTTACAGGAAAGTATACTTTGAATGACTATGCTTTCTTTAGAGCGCGTCCTACTGCTGCAGGTGTAATTAATAAATTAGACAATAAAGAGTATTGGATAATCGAGAAAGGAAGCAATAATAGTAGTGATATTATATTGACCTTAAGTTGGGATGATCGAACAACACCTTTAGAATTGCTAACTAATCCAGAGCGTGATTTGCGTATTGTTAGATGGGATGCTAAACTTCAATTGTGGGTTGATGAAGGAGGAATAGTTGATGTTGCAAATAAGTTAATTACTACTCCTACTACTGTTAAAGGGTATGGTTTTTTTACCCTTGCTACAGTTAAAACAGATTGGTTGATTGAAGGAGATGTTGTTATTTACAACTTAGTCAGTAAAAACGATGACAGTAAAAACGATTATTTCTTGATTGATAATATATATAAATTCCCTAATAACACCGTTCAAATTTTTAATAGATGGGGAGTTAAAGTATATGAAACAACGAACTATGATTCAGCAGGAAATGGAACTACAAATGTTTTTAGAGGCTACTCAGAAGGAAGAGGTACAATTGCTAAAAAAGAACCATTGCCTACGGGAACATATTACTATGTTGTGTCTTATGAATTTAAAGATGCAGCAGGAACACGAATGATTAAGAAAACAGGGTATTTACACTTAGACACCCAATAAAAACAGAAAGAGATGAAACAATATGACAATTTTAAAATCGGCATATTCAGTATCTTACTGTCTATTGGTACTGTAGGAACTGTGTTTGGTCAACAAGACCCTCAATATACTCAATATATGTATAATCATGCTAATATTAACCCTGCCTATGCAGGAAGTTTAGAGTCGTTAAATATTTATGGACAATATAGAGCACAATGGGTGAGCCTTGATGGAGCACCCAAAACTGCAACTATGTCTGTTACATCAGCGATAGGAGATACTGGACTTGGTATAGGAGCTCATTTTTACAATGATAGATTAGGAGCAATGACAACAAATAATTTTGCAATTGATATTTCATATTCAGTTGATTTGAACGTAGATTATAAGTTGGCATTTGGGGTAAAAGGATCCGGTAATTTATTAGATGTAGATTATAGTAAACTGAATATCTATAACCCTTCAGATCCAGTAACACAGCAAAATATTGAGAATAAATTTACTCCAAATATAGGTGCTGGACTTTTTCTGTATTCTGAAAAAGCTTACGTAGGTGTTTCAGTTCCAAATTTTTTGACAATGACGCGCTATGATGATAATTTGGTAAAGACGATGAGACAAAAAATGCATTATTATTTTACAGCAGGATATGTATTTGATGTTAATGAGTCTTTAAAACTAAAACCGAGTGTACTTATTAAAGCAGTTGAAGGAGCACCATTACAAGTTGATTTATCAGCTAATATGTTGTTCAAAGAGAAGTTTACCTTAGGTGTAGCTTATAGATGGGACGCATCAGTTAGTGCATTAGCTGGTTTCCAAATTACAAAAGGACTATTTATAGGGTATAACTATGATATGGATACTACAAAACTCAGCAATTATAGTAGTGGATCACATGAGGTTTTTATGAGATTTCAATTGTTTAATTTACCTAATCGCACGAAAGCGCCAAGGTTCTTTTAAAGGTAATTATGATGAACAAAAAACTACTTAATATTGGTTTGTTTATTGTCTTTCTTATTGTAAATCCATATGTCTTTTTTGGACAGATTAAACAAGACAGAAAAGGGAATAAACAATTTGATAACTATGCTTATAGTGATGCTATAGAGACATATATGAAAATTGTGAAAAATGGAAAGGCAACTTCTCAAACCTACGCAAAGTTAGGAGATGCCTACTATTTTAATGCAAAACTGCCTGAAGCGAATCAGTGGTATGACGAATTGTTTAAGTCAAATAACAAGGATGAAATTGATGGACCGTATTACTTTAGATATACTCAAACTTTAAAAGCAGTAGGAAAAACTGAAGAGGCAGAGGAAATTATGCAGTTTTGGCTAAATAATTACGCTACAGAAAAGCAAAGAAGCTATTATCAAGAGCAAGCCACTCAAAAAATTAGTCTTCTTGAGAAAAATAAACAAGTGAAGCTTAGTATAGTAGATTTTAATAGTGATTTCTCTGATTATGGAGCTTTTGGAACTAATGCAGGTGTTATTTTTACCTCATCAAGGTCATCGGAAAGTAAGGGAAATAAACTTGATAGATGGACAAGAGAACCTTTTACAAGTCTGTTTGAAGTAGGGACAATGGCAAATGGAGAAGTTGAGGCTGTAGACTTAGAACCAGCGTTGAAATTGGTAAATCAGTCAACTGTTGCAATTTCTAAAGATGGAAATACTATGTTTTTTACGAGTAATAACTTTAATCGTAAAGGAAAGAGGCGATATAATAAGAAAGGTACTTCCTTGTTAAAAATTTTCAAAGCGTCAAAGTTAGCAAATGGCACTTGGGGAAATATGATAGAATTGTCTATAAACTCAGATAATTTTAATACAGCTCACCCAAGCTTATCTCCAGATGAGAAATTTTTATATTTTTCTTCAGATAGACCTGGAGGATTTGGAGAATCAGATTTATACAAAGTAGAATTGCAGGATTTAACTCCAGTAAATCAAGTTGTGAATCTCGGAGAAGGAATTAATACAAGTGAGAGAGAAACATTCCCATTTATAACAGACGATGCCTTATATTTTTCATCAGATGGCCGAATTGGTTTTGGTGGTTTAGATATTTTTGAGGTGGATATCTTAAGTAATGGTGCACTGGGTGAAGTTAAGAATTTAGGAGAAAAATTTAATAGTGCATTCGACGATTTCGCATTTTTTAAATTGAATAAAACTACTGGATACATTAGTTCAAATCGACCTAATGATAAGTTTAAATCGGATAATATATATATATATTCGCTTTGTATTACTGAATTGTTAGGGCAAGTTAAGAATGAACAAACACTTGAAGGTATAAGTAAAAGTACAATCAAAATAAAGGGAGAAGAACAAGAATTTAAATTACTGACAGATGGAGTAGGTAACTTTTATACAGACAATTTATTATGTGGTGAAGAGTATGATATTTTAGTCGAATCAGAAGGGTATGAACCTAAAAATGTGTTACTAAAGTTTAATGAATATTCAAGTATTGTTAAGCAAGACTTCTTACTTAAACAGATAAATAATGATAAGTGGAAAGACATTATAATTGATCCGATCTATTTTAATTTTGATAAAGCATTTATACGCTCTGAGTCTATAGCAACTTTAAACAAGATTCTACAAGTATTAGATACTTACAAAGACGTTACAATAGAGATTCGTTCGCATACTGATAGTCGTGGTACTCAAGCTTACAATTTAAACTTATCAAGTAAAAGGGCTTTGGAAACAGCCAATTGGTTAATTACAAACGGAGTTGATAAAAAGCGTGTTACCTATAAAGGAGTAGGAGAGTCTGAACTTCTTAATGAATGCAGAGATAATGTTCCATGTTCAAATGAAAAACATGCAATTAATAGACGAAGTGAATTTAAGATTATAAAATAGTAATAAACAACAGCCAATAATATCCCCATTTCTTAGCTGCAAGTATATTTTAATAAAAATCACTAAGAAAGAGAAAGAGTGCAAAAGGCACTCTTTCTTATTTTGAATATGTTTTTTTTAAATACAATGCTTCAGAGCGATTGTTTATTTCAAGCTTTGTATAAAGATTTTTGACATGATACTTGACTGTACTAACAGATATGAAAAGTTTTTCAGAGATTTGGATATTGCTCATTCCTTCCCATAAACAGGTTAGAACTTCTGTTTCTCTATTTGTTAGATTATATTTTATTTTGAGGGAATCTAATGGACTTATTTGTTTTTTATTTTTTATTTCTTCAGATTTTCTATCAAGTACAATTAAGTAATTATCAATTTCTTCTCTATAAATTTGATTTAAATCTTGAAGGTCTTTTACTCTATAAATAATTGCAAAAGTTATAATTATAGTTTCTAAAGCACTTACAAAACGGAAAGTATTAATATTAAAATAACTAAACTGTTCCATATTTATATTCATAAACAAAACAAATCCAATTGCAAAAAGAATCATAACTCCAAAAGAAATTAATAAAAAACGCGCATATATATTTTTTTTAATTAGCGTTGCTGCAAGTATAAGACAGAAAAACGGACTTATGAAGCTTAGAATAGTAATTAAGTCAAGTACAAATTGATGCGGGAAAAAAGTGAATATTAGTGATGCTAAAAAAGTAATAGAGAATAGTGAAATAAAGATGACTTTATATTGTTTGAAATATTTTTTACTATCTAAAAAATGAACTGTAAAAAGACAAGCTAATAGAGAAGTAATTGGAACATTCCAAGCTAATAAATATTTCATTTGGAATTGGCCATTAGAAATATAATATATCATTCCATCTTCATAAAATAATGAGACAAAGATGCAAAATTGTAGAGCTGTATAGCTAAGAAATCGTTTATCTCTAAAAATAAAATAGAAAATAAAGTTTATAATAATTGAAAGTGTTGCTATACCATAGTAATAACCGATGTACAACAATTGCTTTGCTTCGTATGCAGCAAAAAGACTCCGTTCTGTGGCAATTACTTTTAAATTTTCAATAGTATTTTGATGGAGATTTAAGTAATATGTTTGATTATCAGTAATTATATAATACTGTGCATATCTGCTTCTAACAAGATTGTCTCTACTATTTAAGTTTGGCTCAATATAGTGTAAATCATTTCTATTATAGATATACATATCGTAAGAAAAGATATGGGCATTAGGAATTTGAAAAATAATAGGTGCGTATATATTTTCCTTTTCAAACTTACCTTTGATCCAAGTATTATTCAGCGAGTCAATGGCTATCATTAAATTAGTTGAGCCATTAAGAGGACGATAAGTTAAAGATTCTATTTGTTGTTGAAGATTAGTTGATATTTTTGCTTCACTATAAGTAAACTGAGTTAATATTACAATAAACAAAATAGAGTTCATTAACTTTTTTAAATTAATAAGCTTCATTTATAAGGTGTTAGAGTCAGGTGTTCAAATGTAATATTTAATTATAAAGTTTGATGTTTTTTATCTTAAAAGTTTAATATTCAGTTATTTAACGTTTTGTATTGGTGTAATTGTGATAATAGATACTTAAAATTCTTTTTTTTGTATAAATAACTACCTTATATCTTTTTTTATATTTAAAATAATGATATTACTGAATTTGGTTTTTGGGTATTTTTGCTCTTGCGGTAAATAATAAGTGTTAAAAATGTGTATTCAGATTATTTTTTATGTAAAAAAGTCTGCTTTTATTGTGTCATGATAGGGTAGTAATTTAAGGTAATTAGTTTTTCAAAAGAGTAGCAAAAAATTAAAATAAAGATGTATTGCATAGGATAATATATTTTAAATACAAATGGGTTATCGCCTGTTTTTGGAATAAAAAAAGCATTCTTAATTTATTAAGAATGCTATAGCATAGTGGGAGGCATTATCCTGTCCCTCTATAAGACAAAGATAATATAATTTTTATCTTGTCTTAAGTGATTGTGAGTTACCCCAAAACCAAGCCTAACTACTTTCAATAGTTAGGCTTGGTTTTATAATCTACTAATATTTATGCTTTTTCGATTGTTTTCTTTTGTTATGTCCAGGAGCATACTCTTTAGCTGATTTTGTTCCCGTTACTTTTTTTACTTGTCCAGGAGGCATACCTTGATTTCCATTTGATTTTACTTTTCCGTGTTGATGTTTGTGGTTCTTATGTGATTTAACCTGTACTGAACATGACGCAAGTAACAGTGTAGTTAGAAGTGTAATACTGATTTTATTTATTACTTTCATAGCTATTTTATTTATGTTTAAGAATATAAGAATGACGCATTTTTATTAGGGTATCTCATATATAGAAACAAAAGTAAGTAAATTTTAAATCTGTAACTTGAAAATATGTAAAACAACAGAGTAGGGTATTTAAGTTGAAAAGCTACTTATAGTATAGGTTATTTAAATTAGGTGATTAATTGTTTAAAACAGAGGTGAGTAGCTTGATTAGTAGTCTATCTGTAATAGCTACAACTCTCGGCGACTCCACAAATTATAATATACCTTCTTAAGGTATATAGTAAAGACATAATGCAAATAAGTTTTTAAAAGTATCGGATAAAAAATAGAATCTATACAAAAACTATACAAAAAAGTATGGTTAAAAAAATAACCCCTTGATTATCAAGGGGTTGTTTTTTTTCTGTGGAGTCGCCGAGAATCGAACTCGGGTCCAAACAAGCAATCAGGAAGCTTTCTACACGCTTAGTTCCTTATTAAATTTTCGATTGTGAGCTTGGCAAGAAACAGCCACTCACAACTTAGTCTCTAAGATGTCAACCTATGTACGAGACGCTCGTAGGTCTAGGTTTACTTTACGGTTCCTCTGGACAAAGCGCCATAAACCAAGGCTCTTAAGAGGAATCTAGCTCTCCCACCTGGTGGGAACTAAAGGCAAATCTTACTATAATTCAGATTAAGCAGCTAAAGCGTAATTATTTTCGCCGTTTAAAAAGTTCGTTACATGATATTTACGAGCTACATAACAACGCTCGACGTGCTTACTAACTAATTCCACTCGCTGTCAATACCGATCGACCCCATTGTTTACTTAGTTTAGTAACTTGTTGCAAAAGTACAACAATATTTGTTTTCTTCAAAAGATTCTTAATAATGTTTTAACTATTGTCATTTTCTTTCTACTTTTTTGTACAAGTCAGAAATAATTCTATATTTGAATTTCTAACCCAAAACCAAACAAATAAACTATAACTAACCAAACTATTTATTATGAAAATAGGAATTATTAAAGAACGGAAAAACCCTCCGGATAAGAGAGTTGTGCTTTGTCCTAATCAAGTAAAAAAGGCTTTAGATCGCTATAAAGACCTCACTATTAAGATAGAACGCTCCGATATCAGAGTTTTTTCTGACCAACAGTACGAGGCTTGTGGCTTTGAATTATCAGACGATATGTCTGATTGTGATTTGCTGTTAGGGGTAAAAGAAATTCCAGTTGACGCACTCATTCCAAATAAAACTTATGTCTTTTTTTCGCATACAATAAAAAAACAAGAACATAACCGTGAGCTTTTAAAAGCTTGCATTGAGAAGAACATTACATTAATGGATCACGAGACATTTGTAGACGGGAAGAACACGAGAATTATAGGATTCGGTAGATATGCCGGAATCGTTGGTGCCTATAACACACTAAGAGGATTTGGATTAAAATACGAATTATTTAATCTTGCTAAAGCGGAGACGTTATTGCATAAAGAAGATTTGATATTTCGTCTTAAAAAACAATTCTTTCCTCCGATTAAAATTGTATTGACAGGACAAGGAAAAGTAGCAAAAGGTGTTATGGAAATCCTTGACGGAATGAAGATGAAGAAGGTTTCTGTGGAACACTTCTTAACACAGAAATACGATAGACCTGTGTATACGCAAATTGGTGTAACAGACTATTACAAGAGAATAGATGGTACAGAAGGTAGTAAACAAGATTTTTACGACAATCCGGAGTTGTACACGAGTGATTTTGAGAAGTTTTCTCAAGTTGCTGATATTCTTATGACTGGGCATTTTCACAAAACAGGATCTCCTGTGATTTTGACAAAAGAAATGCTTAACTCTCCTAAAAATCAGATTAAACTTATTGGTGATATTTCTTGTGATGTAGACCAAGGACCGATTGAATCTACTTTGAGAGCATCTACGATTGCTGAACCTTTTTATGGGTATCATCCAAGACAAGGTGAAGAGGTGGAGTTTGACCATCCTGCAGCAATAACTGTAATGGCAATTGATAACTTGCCTACAGAGCTTCCTAAAGACGCAAGCGAAGGCTTTGGTGAAGTATTTGTTGAAGAGATTATGCCAGCTTTTTTTAATGGAGATAAAGACCAAGTATTAAAAAGAGCAACGATTGTAAAGGACAAAAAACTTACAGAACGTTTTGACTACCTACAAGATTATGTAGATGGTAAAGAGTAATAAAAAAATCCTTCCATTATGGAAGGATTTTTTTTCTTAAGGACATCAATCTATTAGGGTCCTCCATTTTCTTTTGTTCAGCTATACTCGCTGTAATTTTAAATATCTTTTCTGACAAATTAGAAAGCCAAATCAACTGTTCAATTACCAAGATAGATTCTTCCATCAGATTCTGAATTTGTTTATCATCTGAATAGGACTTCTTCAATTCATATTCACGTAAATTTTTTAAGTAAGTAACACTAACATTAAAGTTTTCAGGTCTTTCAATAATATTAATTTCCTTATTAGTATTAGCATCACTTAACAAGTCTATTGTCTGTTTTAAATTATTGTCGATGTAGTCCATTACGATATTAAATGCTTCAGAAGCTTTGGTAGTCGTACGCGATTGCACGTAAATACCTATTGATGCCGCAGTAGATAAGAAAGTGTGGTTTAATACAGCCAACTCATATAATTCAGTTCTAAATTTTTGTTTAGACTTTGGTTCTTGAATCATACGTTGAAACGATGCCATTAAGTTTCCTATCTCAATAAATGCGTATTTTCTCGCTATTTTATAAGGTAATGTTACCTCTCCCTTTTCATTATAATAAAGTGTAATTTCTTTCACATACTCTCTATTAGCTTGAAGCGATTTAGACAGATGCGTATTAATGTTTAAGAACTCCCAAGATGGCCACAATAAATAGTTAGCTCCAAAGGCAAGCAAAGCACCGATTAAGGTATCAATCACCCTAAAAATAAGCAAGTCCATGAAATTCGGCGTTAATATTCCGTAAATCAAGACAACATACATTGTAATGAAAGTAACTCCAACTTTGTAATCGGTATGTGAAAACCAGTAGCCAATAATCATTGTAATTACTGTTATATAAGCAATGACAGTTACATTATCAATCACGTATAACAATCCAAAAGCCAATAAACCACCAAGTACAGTACCGATAACACGCTCAAAAGAACGCTGTTTCGTCAGTCCAAAACCAGGGCGCATAATTACCACAATAGTCAGTAAAATCCAATAACCATTTAGTAAGTTAAAGATATTACTGATTATTAATCCCACTAAAATTGTGATTGTTAAACGTGTAGCATGTCTAAAGATAGTAGAGGTAAAGTTCAAGTTCTCTCTAAGTGTTTCCCAGCGATAGTGAACCGGCGTAAGGAACTTTTCTAAATCTTTAAACTTATTTTCTACATCCATTGAGAATGCCTTTTCAGTAAGCGTTTTTTCAAGAGTATGAATTTTGATGATCTGGTTTTCAGCATAGTGTAAAACGTTTGAAAACATCAAAACAGCCTCCATCATATCAGAAGAATTATCACTTTTGACAAACTCACTTAATTTAGCTTGTAAGTTAGTAAACTCAGAAGTTAAATCGTGCTTTGGGGTGTATTTACCCCCCATATTCAATGTAGTACCAATAACCTCAATTGTGTCAGCGAAGTGGTAAGCTAACTGCTGATAATCAGTTATAATATCAAGGCGTTCTTCAAAAAGCTTATGTAATTTTTTATGTTCAAAAGAAGTAGAAACAGCAATTTCTAAAATTTCCACTAAAGAAGAAAAAGCAACTAACAGACGCCTGTTATTTGAGGAGTTACCTGTATTAGCTTTGTTTCGTACCAAATATTCACGTAAGTTTTCATGTACCTCATTTAGTTGAACCTGAATATTAAGTTGTTCCTCAGTTATTTTTTCAGTATTTGCCTCCTTGTCCCAAAGTTTTGCTCTGTGTTTAAGGTAATCTGCCGTTAGCTCCATACATTCAGAAGTCTGTAACACAGCATACCTACGTGGTCTTGCATAATAGAAAATAACAGCTACAACCAAGTAGAGTAATCCCCCTAAGAGCAACATCAAACAATGCATCCATAAAGCAGTTCCCGTATAATCGTGTGCTAATCCTAAACTGGCTGCTAATAATCCGGTAAATGATAACATATTTGCCCTGTGTCCATAGACAGAAATCATACTTAGGGAGAACAAAATAAAAACGAAAATGGGGTAAAAATACCAGTGTCCGTGCGTTAAAGACAGCGTAAGAGTAACCGCTGGTACAGTAAACGCACCAACAAGAAGTCCGACAGTTTTGTCTTTTATATTACTGGGTATATCCACGGGGGCGGTAAGCATAGCTCCAATGGCAGCTGCAAATGCCCAGTTAAACTCCTTATAAGGCATTAGAATAAGGAAAGGGACAACAGCCGATATTGTAATTTTTAGGGAATCGCCAAGGTGGGAATTATCTGTGAATTTTCTCGCTTTGCTTAGCATAGATTTAGTTTCCTATTGGTTAATTAGGTTAGAATTCTTTTCAGAAAGCAAGATAATACAAATTAGAGGCCAAAAATAATTTGTTATGTTATTTATTCGTTTATTTTTAAGTAATTTTGCGCTTTAGAATTTTTAGGACACAGATAAAAAATAATTAAGTAATATGATATTATCAATAGTTGGATATGGAGATCCTGTTTTAAGAAAAGTAGGAGAAGACATTTCTAAAGATTATCCAAACTTACCAGAATTAATAAGCAACATGTATGAAACAATGTATTCAGCACATGGAGTTGGACTTGCTGCACCACAAGTAGGTTTACCAATTAGATTATTTGTAGTAGATGCAGCACCATTTGCAGAAATGGAAGACAATACAGAAGAGGAAATAGCGTTCTTGACTACATTCAAGAAAACTTTTATCAACGCTAAGATTCTTAAAGAAGAAGGAGAAGAGTGGACGTTTAATGAAGGATGTTTAAGTATTCCAGATGTACACGAGCCAGTTAAAAGAAAAGAAAAGATCACAATTGAATACTACGACGAGAATTTTGAGAAACACGTAGAAGAGTTTGACGGATTAGCAGCAAGAGTTATTCAACACGAGTATGATCACATTGAGGGGGTTTTATTTACAGATAAAATACCATCATTAAAAAAGAAACTTATTTCTAAGAAACTTAACAATATTTTGGAAGGTAAGATATTTACTGACTACAAAATGAAGTTTACAAAGAAAAAAGGTAGATAAAAAATTGTAAATTAATAACTATTTAAGATATTTGCGACTCTTAAAGTAAAATTTAGAAAAAAATGAGTTTAGAAAAAGTTTTAGCTATTTCAGGAAAACCAGGATTATATGAGTTATTAGTACAAACTCGTACAGGATTTGTTGCTGAATCATTGGCAGATGGAAAGAAAAGTACTGTGGGATTGAGAAACAATGTTAGTTTGCTTTCTGAAATTTCTATTTATACTTACAATGATGAAGTAAAGTTATTTGAGGTATTTAGAAATATTGCAGCAAAAGAAAACAATGGAGAGGCTATTTCTCACAAGGAAGATAATCCTACATTAGTAGCTTACTTCAGAGAAGTATTACCAGAATTTGACGAAGACAGAGTATATGTTTCTGATATCAAAAAAGTATTAAACTGGTATAACATTCTTCAAAAAAGAGGAATTATTGCTGATGCATTTACTGAAGCAGAAAAAGTAGAAGAAGCAAAATAATTTTTGCCTTTGAACAAAATAAAAAAATGGATTACTATGTATAGTAGTCCATTTTTTTTGTTTATTAAAATCTATTTTAATTTGATTTGATGTATCTTTATAGATGTAATCTTCTTGTTTTTAAATCATTAAGTAGATTTTAAAATAGTTGTAATAAATATTTGATAGAAATATTTATTTAATGACGTATTGCGTTTTATTAATAAATAGTATTCGCAATTAGTTTATTTCTTTCTTTCTCTTTTCCTATCTGTAAAAGAGGTTAGCATTAGTGTTTTTAAGGGTGTAATAGGTGATTTATGTAGCATTTGTTCGGAAAACGGTCCTTTTTTCCGAAGGTGACTCGCACCGTTCCCGAACCGTTCCCGAACAAAGTCACTTATAAACTTATGAAATTCTATTGATTATTTGTAAAAAAAGAGGCTAACTTAAAATATGGTTAGCCTCTTTTACTCATTTAATAATTCTCATTACATGTAGTATTTACTACTATCGTGTGGAGCATCAAATGATTTGTCCCAATCATCATAAGCTTCTTCTTCTGTAATATTGAACTCTCTTGCAATATCTTTGATAAATTTATCTACTTCAGCATCTGAACCTCCTGGGTGTTCTGTATAGATTTTTACAGGAATTTTAATGTTTAAATCTTGTGTTCCAAGAATTCTTTTACTTGGTTTGTCAAACGGATAAGGATTACCATTGTCATCTAATTTAGTTCCTTTAACAACATGTACCAATAAAATATTCAAATCAAAAGTCTTATACTTATCTGTAATATAAAAATAACCTTTAAGCCCTATAGGATCATTTTTTGGGCGTAATTTGGCATTCGGTGAAATATAGAACATTTGATCTTCTGGTTCTGTATCTCTATATGAGTATTTAAATATATCTAAATGATTTCCAAGATCTTTATTTGTCAATAAATCTTTAACATTTTTATTTAAAAAGAAATGTTGGTGTATTGGAGCCATTTCTGCACTTGTAAACTCACTATTCATACGCTCTCCATTTTTATTGTAATAAGTAATTTCTAATCCATAGTGTACATCTTTGATAAAACGGATTGGCTCTGTTGTAGACGGCACAACATTTCCTTTCTCATCAACTTCAAATGAAATTTCTTGTTTAGATACAAAATATTTTGTTTCTGGATTTATTGGATCTCCATGAAACAATGATCCGTGTAAATGACCTTTTGTAAATGTGAAAGTTACTTTACCCCATTCTTCGTGACCTTTATCCACTGTTTCATCTACTGGTGGTGCAGGTGATACACTGTCTTTAGAACAGCCGACCAAAGTGGTTAATGAAATAAAAGCTAATAGAATAAGTAGCGTTTGGTAAAAAGATTTAAGTTTCATAAAATAAAATATTTAATTAATAATTGATTGTGATTTTTTAATAAATACTCCTCCTAAAATAACAAGAGGAGGAAAAGGGGACTTAGTACTATTTAATCGTTTTTGAGGTATTCTCTATGTCTTGCTCCCCATTGAGCAAGCTTCTCAAGAAGTGGAATTAAGTTGATACAATGTTCTGTTAAGTGGTAAACAATATATTTATCTACTTTTTTCTTTTTTATTAAAAGGTTGTCTTCTAAGTGTTTTAGTTCTTTTGAAAGTGACTTATCAGATATCTTTTCTACACTATAGAGAATTTCTTTATATCTCATCGGTTTTTTTAAAAGTTGTAGTATTATTTTCACACTCCATCTACCTGATAAAACATAGAGGGAGTCTTCAATACTTCTTTGTTTATTTATGTCCATTTGGAGAGTTTCCATTTGTTATTGTTTTTACAAAAGCTTAAAAATTATAAACTATATTTAACCTAATATCTCTTCCTTTAGCATGAATGAAATATCGATGATAATCCATATAATCTTTATATTCTGTATTTAATACGTTATCTATACGCAGTATTACGCTTAGCGTTTGATTAGATATCTTGAAATTTAATCGCCCTATTAAATTGTATAGTGATGAAGCGGCAGGAGTATCTTTTGAAAGTTCATAATCTTCACTAAATTTTTTCTTTTTAGCAGTATATTGATGCTCCAATCCTATTTGATATTTTTCATTAGGCCAAGTATAATCTATCGTTGTTGTTCCTTTTAAAGGCGAAATATTAGGCAAATACTTATGTCCTTCCGCAGTTGCACGAATAGCAGACCATTGTGTTTTTAGAAAAACTCTATCTGTAATAGGTCGCTCAAATCCCCAGTCAATCCCCATAAGAACAGCCCTACTTTGTTGAAAATTAAATATAACAGCTGGTCCTGAAAACAGTTGTTTATAGGTTTGGGTAGGTACAGTATAGATAAAATTGTCGAAGTGATGGTAAAAAGCATTTACTTGAAATTTTGATTTACCCACATAGTAGGTAAGGTGGTTAAACCACTTTATTCCAACTTCTGGTTTTATGTTTTTATCTCCTATAAAAAAAATAGGTAACCCGTGTTGTTTTCCATTTACAAATAACTCGTAAGGTTCAGGAACTTTATTACCATAACTAATAGCGCTCGAAAAACTCCCATTTTTAAAATTGTATTTACCTCCTATTTGAGAAGACCAATTATTATATTGTTTCGCTTGTCCATATGCAATGCCTAAAAAGTTTATTCCCAATGCATTCATATATGTTTGATCATATCTTATCCCATAATCGATGTACCAATTCTTTATTGTAGACCCTCCCAATAAGAATGCTGATTTGGTTTGGAAATCATAATTTGGTATAGCAGGCACAACCCCTGTACCTGGTTGATTAAAGTTTTCTTTACGTCTATAAGCAAGTCCAATTTCACCTTTCCAATTATTTTTAGTGTACTTTAAAGACAACTCAGCGAAATGAGATTGTAAATCAGTATCCTGACTTGGAATTGTTGTACGATCCATACGTCTAACCTCATACTCTTGTCTATGGTTTTTTTGGAAAGCATAGATTGCATTAATAGACATTGACTTTTGAAGTTTCCATTGTGCTTTACTTAATAAAAGTTGATGTTTTATATGCTGATAAGGTGCTTGAATAGCATAACTAAAAGGGATTGTTTTTGCAGGTCTCCCTAATGCTATAATCTCTTCTAATTCTTCAATATTACCTGATAGAGCACCATAGAAACTTCCTTTTCTTTGATTTTGGTTTAAGTACAAGAATTGAACATCAAACGGAATAGAGGAGTAGTTAATTTCTGTGTAAAAGTCTTTATCACGAACTCCTGTATTACCAATGTTGTATTTAGAGGTATGATAATCACCCTCTTTACTCCACGAAAATTGCGTTCTAAAACTTAAAGAAGGTAGTTTTTTAACACGCTTTTCTACTAATAAATGTTGTTTAATTCCTCTTGTATTAGATAAAAATGCGGTGCTATAAGCTCCTTTAAAATCAACAGAATCTTGTATTTTGGGGTTGTCAATTTTTATTACCCCTCCTAAAGCATTTGCTCCATAACGCACAGTTTCTGCACTGCGTTCAAGTTTTATATTTTTACTAAAAAACGTATTAATTTCTGGACCGTGTTGATCCGCCCAATCTTGATTTTCTAAGCGAACTCCATAAGTTAAGTAAAGAACACGCGAACTGCCTAAACCATCAATGATAGGTTTAGCTACATTACCTGTTCGTCTAACTGAAACGCCTGCTGTATTAGAAAAAAGATCTGCAATATTATCGCCTAATTTACTTTCTTTAAATTGCTGTGTTATAGGTGTACTTTCTCTAACCGATTGATTTTTAATCGGTTTAATGGTAATCAATAATTCGTCAATAAAATTTTTATTTAAAAGTGTATCAGTTTGACCATAAGAAAAGTTACAAACACAAAAATTTACCAAAGCGACTAATAAAAATCCTTTGTACATATTTGTATTATTAATTTGACAGATTTAAAACGGTTTATTGTTGATAAAACAATAAAAGTTTGCCTTAATTTCTATTAAATTAATACAGGTGGAGGTCTTGATGTAAATAAATGGTAGTAATTACTACTATTAACTTTGACTAATAAGAAATAATCTTTCTTAAAATTTGAAACTATGTTAGTAGTAATATTTTTATAAATAACTGAAGTAGTATAAACTTTTGTAAAACTAAAATACTCACAATCACATTTATGTGCTTTGTCAATCGCACTTTTTACATGTGTGCAACTTTCATAATCGCTTAAGTCACTATTTGATTGTTGAACTAATTCTGATTGAGTGAATAATTTATCTTGATGATATAAAGCATGCACCATCCCTTGCATTACCTCGAGTAAGGTAATGGATGCTATTATACCTATAAATAGGTAAGAATATAATATGTAGTGCTTATGCTTCAAGTTTATAATTTAATTCAGGGCAAAAATAAAGTTTTTAGTGAAAAAAGGAAATAGCCCTTTAAACAAAGTAAAAGCAATGTTTGTTTAAAAATCTGATATACAGTATTATAGTATGGTGGTTAACTATCCTAAAAGTTAGTAGAAACTGCATATTTTGCACAAGTTTTATTGTTTCTGCGTTTATAATTAAAACTTTGCGAATTATTTTGCTCACCTTTTTAAATAGGTTTAACAGTTGAGAAGGTTGCTTATTGTTTTATCTTTATAGCTTGAAAACAGTTATATTATGCATAGTAGAAAAGAACAATTAGCGTCTTTAGATAGATTATTAACAATCTTAGACGAATTACGTGTAAAGTGTCCTTGGGACAAAAAACAAACATTTGATTCGCTTAAAAACCTGACAATTGAAGAAGTATATGAGTTAGTAGATAGTATTACTGAAGGGGATACGGATGAAATGAAAAAGGAATTAGGAGATGTGTTGATGCATATATTCTTCTATGCTAAAATAGGTGATGAGAAAGAGTTATTTGACATTAAAGATGTTGCTGATAGTATTTCAGATAAGCTTATTTTTAGACACCCACATATTTATGGTGATGTAGAAGTAAGTTCTGAAGAAGAAGTAAAACAGAATTGGGAGAAATTAAAATTAAAAGAAGGAAATAAGTCTGTTTTGGCAGGAGTTCCAAAAGGATTGCCGGCTTTGATTAAAGCCCACCGCATTCAAGAAAAAGCAAGTGGAATTGGGTTTGATTGGAGTGATAAAGTTGATGTTTGGAATAAAGTTGAAGAGGAAATAGCGGAGTTTAAAATAGAGGAAAAAGCACAAGATAAAGCGAAGATGGAAGATGAATTTGGAGATATTTTATTCTCTTTGATTAACTATGCCCGTTTTATCGGTATCGACGCTGAAAAGGCATTGACATCGTCTAACAATAAATTTATAGGAAGATTTACAAAAGTTGAGGAATTAGTTAAAGCAGACGGTAAAGAGATTTCAAGCTTAACAGAGAAAGAATTAGATGCATATTGGGTGATTTCTAAAAACATAAAAAAGTGATTTATAATTACATATAATTGTCATTTATTTTTTATGTTTTGGAATATAAATTAAGTTAATACATGTATCTTTGTTAATAAAATTATGTTATTTTTTAAATTTTAAAACATGGTGTGATGAAGGAGAAAGTACTGGTTTTTATCTGTTTTTTACTGCAAAGCGTAATGCTTTTTGCACAAGGTAATGTGTCACCTCTTAATAATTCAATAAAGTCTACTAGTATATTGGATATGCTTGATCACAATGCTGAGTTACAAAAACGATTGATAGAAGAGATTATTATAGAAAGGAATTTACCAAGGAACTATATAACTAATAAAGGTGATTTTGTTGAAATTGTAGGTATTAATGGAAAAAGAGATCCTATTTATTATACTACTTTTAATCAAAGTGCTGCTTTTGTAGCTAATATTTTACCTCTTCAGAATAATGCAAGTGGCTTAGATTTGAGAGGTCAAGGAATGGTAGTAGGTGTTTTTGATGCAACTGTAGTTAACAATTACCATCAAGAGTTTCTGGGTAATACTAAATTAAAAATTATGTCTGAGTCTTATAGTAAGGACGCTTCTTTTTCAGAAAAGAGAAAAAGTCAAATTGCTCAGCAACATACAACACATGTTGGAGGAACATTAATTGCAAAAGGTATTGATAAGAAAGCACAAGGATTAATTCCTTTAGCTACTTTATTATCTTTTGATTGGAAGCGAGATGTAAGGGATATGTATTATGCCGCTATTTCTGATATGTTAGTTTCAAATCATTCATATGGAATAAGTGTAATAAATATAGATGGAAGTTTAGCGATTAATCCGAATTTAGTAGGAGCTTATGAAGGTAAATCTGCTGATTTTGATTATGTTACTAATTCAATAAATGTTTTTCAACCAGTAGTTTCTGTCGGTAATTACCAAGAATATGCAAAATTGTTTCATCCAAACGGTAAAGGGTTTAGTAATATAGTTGGTTTAGCTAACTCAAAAAATGCTGTAGCTGTTGGAGCTATAATGGATAATAGTTCGGCTAATAATATTGAAAGTCTAAAGATAGCTAATTTTAGTAGTGCTGGGCCAACTAGTGATTTTCGTTTAAAACCTGATGTAGTAGCGAAGGGAAACGTTTATTCTTCTATCAATGACTTCTTGAGAAATGAAGATTATGAGTTAAAAACAGATTTATACTCTGTCAAATCAGGTACTTCTATGGCTTCTCCTGTAGTAACAAGTGTACTTACAATGTGGCAACAATGGGCTAAAGTTAATTTTGGTGGTGCCTTGTGGTCTTCTTCATTAAGAGCTCTTTTAGTTCAATCAGCACTGGCTAACGAAGAGATGAAATCTTATAATTTTAAAACGAATAAGAATCATTTGTATGGACCTAACGTTTTTTATGGTTGGGGATTAGTAGATGCTAAAAAAGGAGTGAAGCTACTAGAGCAAACTTTAGATGGAAGAACTTATTTGATTGAAGGTTTAATTGAAAATAGACAAGCTAAAAAATATATATTCTATAATGGACATAATGAAAATAGTTTAGCAATTACTTTAGCTTGGACAGATCCACCAGGAGAATATGATTATAATAAAATTTATGAAGGTATTGTTAGTAAAGCTCTCGTAAATGATCTTGATGTTAGAATTAAAGTAGGGGGTAATGTGTATTTACCATTCGCTATAAATAAAGATATGAATAATCCTATTGCAATTATAAATGATAATGATGTCGACAATATGGAACGTATTATAATTGAAGATTTACCTAAAGGAGATGTTGAAGTAATGATAAGTCATAAGGGAAATTTACTAAATAATAATCAAGAGTTTACTTTGCTACTTTCAACACAGAAGAGTTTAGTGTTAAAATATATAGATAATGGTAAAGAGGATGTTTTTAAAAAACCATTGGATAAATTATTAATGTCAAGTAAAGATGAAATTATTAAGTTCTGGCCTAATCCAGCAACTAATAATGTAAACATTTTATACGATCCAATGTTACTGATTTATGATATTAAGATTTTTAATTATTCTGGACAACAAATAAAGTCTTTTAGAGATTTTTCTGAAATAACGCTTGATGTCAGCGAATTAGATACAGGGTTGTATATTATAAAAGTTACTACAAGTGAAGGAACCAGTGAGTTTAAACTGATTAAGAAATAAAATAGTACTGCATGACTAGTCCTAAAATAGATTAACAAGTTTTTAAACAATACATCCACAGGTTTGTCAGAACATAAATAATATTTTAAAGCCCTAAAATTAATCATTTTAGATTTGCCTCAAAAAGTGTCTAACTTTTTGGGACAAATCTACTTTCGCTTTTTTAAAAGTTGATTACTTCTTTTTCTCTTTTGTTTTTACAGCTTCATTTGTCTTATCAGCTGTAGTATCATTTTCTTTGTGAAATCCTTCCATTAGCTTCATAAACGACTCTTGTTGGTTGCGCATATCTTCTTGCATTGACTTCATTAGCTCCATCATATCATTTGCAAAGAAACTCTCGCTTTCTTGTTCCTGTAGCATACTTCCAAACGGGTTTTGCATAAAAGCAGCTTGTGAGCCAAACGAACTTGTTGGATTGATTCCTCCTATTTCTAAAAACTTTTCTCCATTATCTTTGTGGTGAATAATAACTGAAAATGGATTAATTCCCATTGAATTGTATTCTGATTTAGATTGAGAAGAACCTCTTTCGTCTTTGAATTGAGTTTTAATAGCAATCATTTCCCCTTTATTATTTCGCTTTATGCCTGAGAAAACGAGGTTTGCTATCTTTTCATCATTAACTTCTTTTTTTATTTGCTCTAATTCACTATCTTTAGTATTCTTATTAATCTGATACTCGATAGTAGTATTCTTAACTTTAAAATCCTTTTGCTCTTGGGCGTTCACTACAGTAAGACCTAAGAGAGTAAAAGCAAATAAAAATGAAAGTTTTAAGTATTTACTTAAATTGTGGTAAGTGTTAAACCATTTTTCCATAATACCTTGTTTTTATTAGTGATTATAATTTATAAGTTTATCAGCTAATTTAATTATTATAGTTTTAAAATAATTATAAAAGCTGGCTATTGAGTGTTAAAATAAATATTGAGTATGAAAGAAAATTTGATAAAAGATAGTGTAATAATACAAACAGAATCTACTAAGATATTGTCTGATTATACCTATCCAGCAAGTGAAGATAAGTTGCCTTTAGTAATATTTTGTCACGGTTACAAAGGGTTTAAAGATTGGGGAGCTTGGCATATTGCTATGGATTATATTGCTAATTCTGGTTGTTTTGTAGTGAAGTTCAACTTTACATTAAACGGCACAACAATCGATAACCCTACTGAATTTGACGATTTAGAGGCCTTTGGACGCAATACCTATACACAAGAACAAAACGATCTTACAGAGGTTATAAATCACTATAAGAACTTACCTCAAGTAGATGCTTCAAATGTCTATTTAATAGGACACAGTAGAGGTGGAGGTGCTGTTGTTTTACAAGGCTATCATAATGCAGACGTCAAAGGGGTAATTACTTGGGCAGGTGTATCTGACTTTAGAAAACGCTTTCCACGCGGTGCTCGTTTTGAAGAATGGAAAGAACAAGGTGTTTTTTACAGCGAAAATGGGCGTACTAAACAGCAAATGCCTCATTATTTTACCTTTTGGGAGGATTATGAGGAAAATGAAAAGGTCTTAAACGTACAAACAGCAGCACAGCACTTAAAGAAGCCTACGCTAATTGTACAAGGAACAGATGATCCGGCTGTAAATTTGAAAGAAGCACAATTGTTGCATCAATGGATTTCGAGTTCACTCTTAGATGTAATTGACGGTGCAGATCACGTATTTGGTGCTAAACACCCTTATACAGAAAAGAAATTGCCAAAGCACTTACAACAAGTAGCAGAGGATACAGCTAAGTTTATTCAAGAAACGAAGAACAATTAATCTGGTATATAAAACAAAAAGGGGTTATTTTACAGTGTAAAATAACCCCTTTTTCTATAGGTATTACTATTTTTAGTTTTCGCTTTTACCACAGTAGTAACATTTTCTCGCTTCTAAAAGTAATTGGAATTGTACCCCAAACAAAACAGATGCTATTACTAAGTGTGCTGCTTGTGATCCAAATGGGAAGTGTACGTAGTACATTAGAACTCCTGTAAACACTTCTAAGATTAATAAAATCATTACCCATTTCATTTTCTCAAATCCTAATCCTAATTTTCTATTGATATAGAATAGATACATATTTAAGAATAGAACGATGAAAGAGAAACTTCTGTGAATGTAGAACTCAATCGTTGGATTGTTTAACCATAAGTATTCATTTCCAATTCCAGCTTTCACTTGCTCATCAATAAATTCTCTTACTTGTGTTCCAAGAATTACCTGTCCTAAAGTCATAATTAACGAGATAACTAATAGTACTCTAAACTTACCATCGTATTGTTTAATTACTGTTTGGTCTTTGGCTGCTCTAATAATAGCAATAATTAAAGCTACAATTACTAAAGCCATCACCATATGCGTTGTAATCTTGAATGGATTAAGCACTGAATAAACAACCGTTGCACCTAACCAAGCTTGGAATCCCATTAAGAACACCACTAACCAAGAAGCTAAAGTAATGCCTTTGCGTGTTTTCCAAAAAGAGAAAGAAGCGATAGCCATAACTAAACAAGCTAAACCTGCTAAAGCACCACATAATCTATTAACATATTCTGTCCACGTGTGCTTAGCATTAAATTCGGCATAATCGTGGCGTGTATATTTCTCCCAATGACTTTCATCGTAGCTATCTGTTGTTGTAAACGTTTCTTTCGCTTTCCACAAACTGCTCTCGTGAATAATCATTTGCCCTTTTTCAAAATCGTGGTTAGGGTGCCATTGAATTACTTCAATATCCGTTGGTGGAATGTAGTAACCAAAACACTTTGGCCAATCTGGACATCCCATACCAGAACCAGTCATCCTTACAGCAGCTCCTGCAAAAATTACCAAGTAAACTAATATTAGGGAAGTCTTAGCTAAGGGTAAAAAATAGCTTTTCATATTATTTTGTAAATTATTTATTGACAACGTTTAATCCCATTTTAGTAGCTTTCTTTAGCATATAATCATAAGCAGCATCGTACTCATTCGGTATAACACCTTCTAAAATAGCTTCCTTAATAGACTCTTTCAAAGAACCAATCTCTCTACACGGTTTTAAACCAAAGATCTCCATAATCTCTTCTCCTGTAATAGGTGGTTGGAAGTTACGCACGTGGTCGCGCTCTTCAACCTCTACAATCTTATCTCTTACAATTTTGAAGTTATTGTGGTATTTTTTGAACTTGTTAGGGTTTTTAGTCGTAATATCTGCTTCACACAATGTCATTAAGTCTTCCACATTTTCTCCAGCGTCAAAAACTAAACGACGTACAGCAGAATCCGTTACTTCTTTTTGAGCTAAGACAATCGGTCTTGAACTCATAGCCACCATTTTCTGTACAAACTTCATCTTTTGGTTTAATGGCATATGTAAACGTGTAAATATCGTTTTGACCATTTTACCCCCTAAAAATTCGTGTCCGTGGAAAGTCCATCCATTCTTTTTAGAAAAGCGTTTTGTAGGTGCTTTTCCAATATCGTGTAAAAGAGCAGACCATCTCAACCACAAATCGTCTGTATTAGGACAGATATTATCAACTACCTCAAGAGAGTGGTAGAAGTTGTTTTTATGTGTATGACCTTCAATTTCTTCTACTTGATTTAACGCTGTTAATTCAGGTAAGATTAAATCTAAAAGTCCTGTTTTATAAAGCAATAAAAATCCTTTAGAAGGTTTATCCGCCATTAATATTTTATTCAACTCATCTACAATACGTTCACCAGAAATAATTTCTAAGCGCTTGTGATTTGCTGTAATCGATTCAAATGATTTCTCTTCAATGATAAAGTCTAACTGTGTAGCAAAGCGAATAGCACGCATCATTCTCAAAGGATCATCAGAATAAGTAATATCTGGATCAAGAGGAGTACGTATAATTTTATTCGCTAAATCTTCAACCCCATTAAAAGGATCTACAAGCGCACCAAAGTTGTCTTTATTTAAAGAAAGAGCCAAGGCGTTAATCGTAAAATCACGTCTATTTTGGTCGTCTTCTAAAGTACCATCTTCCACAACCGGTTTACGGCTATCAAAGTGATATGACTCTTTTCGCGCACCTACAAATTCTACGTCAATATCTTCATAGCGAAGCATTGCAGTACCGTAATTTTTAAATACTTGAACTTTTGGTTTGTTTGGTAAAAGCTGTGAAACTTTCAGCGCTAATTCAATTCCACTGCCAACAGCAACAATGTCAATATCTTTTTTAGAATCACGTTTTAATAAAAAGTCTCTTACAAAGCCACCAATAACGTAGCAATCGACATTTAATTCTTGGGCTGCTGTTGAAACATAATCAAATATCGAATGTGTTAAGGCTTCTTTATATATAGGGGTCTCGTTCATGGTAAAATGAAAACTATTATTATTTTCTAATAATAGTAACTTGGTTGTTTTCTTTTAGTTTAATAATTGTTGAAGGCTTTACATACTTCATTTCGTCGCGGCGCAAATTTACGACATAATCAACTCCGTCAATTATCTCTTTTGAAATTTCCTTGAAATTACTTGGTGATGGCTCTCCACTTATATTAGCAGAAGTAGAAACTAAAGGACGTTTCATACGTTCGATTAATCTAAAACAGAAAGGTTCGTTTACAATGCGAATTCCCAATGAATTATCGCTTGAAACAACTTCTTTCGCTACATTCTTAGGATTGTCAAGAATCAATGTTGTTGGTTTTTCACTACAATCAAGAATTTCCCAAGCTACCTCAGGAACATTGTGAAATATGTTGTGAAATAAACGGTCTCCGTTTACTAATACAATCATACTTTTTGATTCTGCACGCTTCTTAAGTGCATATATTTTTTTAACAGCCTCAGGGTTACTGGCATCACATCCAATTCCCCAAACAGTATCTGTAGGGTAAAGAATTATACCGCCGTTTTTAATTACTTCGTAAGCTTTATGTACTTCTTGTTGGATATCTTCCATTGTGTTTTGTATTGTTAAAAAGGCATTCGTAAATGCGAGGCTAAAAGTACAAAAAATATAAAATACTATAAGACCATAATCTATATTAAAGTCGATAAACAAAGGAAAAAGCTAAGAATTATGTTATATTTAAGAATTCGTGATTAATTTTACTTTAAATTTAAGACCGAGTTATTAAGCAAGAATTAATTTTGTAAGGATATGAGCAACAAGATAAAGAAAGAATTCAATAAAGAAGAAATATTAAAAATGTATGCCGAAGTGTCGAAAAACACTTTAATGGAGACATTAGAAATAGAATATATAGATGCAGGGCCCGATTTCTTAGTGGCTAAAATGCCCGTAAATCCTCGCGTACATCAACCTATGGGATTATTACACGGTGGTGCTTCTGTTGCCTTAGCAGAAAGCTTAGGAAGTGGGGCGTCATTGATGTTAATCGATCCTAAAACACAAGAAATTAGAGGAATAGAAATCTCTGCTAATCACGTGAAAAGCAAGCGTGCAGGACACGTTATTGGTACAGCCAGACTTCTACACAGAGGTAGAACGGTACACTTGTGGGAAATCCGTATTACAGACGAAAATGACGTCTTAGTTTCTATTTGTAAAATCACTAATATAGTTATAGATAAAACGAAATAATGTATTTATTCAAATGTTTAGCGAAACAGTTTGCTGACAAAAAACCTTTTGCTGTTTATCGCAAACCTAATTCTTCTGTTGGGATTGGGTTATTTCAGAAAACGTACACTTTACACCAAGTTGAAACTTTTGAGGAAAATGGTTTTGTATTAGCTCCTTTTTACGAGGGAGTTAAGTTGCTTATTCCTTTGGCAGAATCAGCAATTTTGACAGAGCAACTTGAAAACCAATTAATTGATTTACCGGAAATAACATTAAACTATCAAGATAGAGAAGCTGGGGAAGCTTTTGAGAGCTTAGTAACGAGATGTATTGCAGCTATTGAAGAAGGACAATTTGCAAAGGTAGTTCCTTCTCGTAAAGAGGCAGTTCCGTTTGATCTTGTCGATGTTTGTGCTTTATTTCAAAAGATAGCTTCTACTTATCCAACAGCATTTTGCTCAATGGTTTACCACCCTCAAGTTGGTTTATGGGTAGGAGCAACACCTGAAAGTTTATTGTCGCTAAAGGGAGATAAGTTGCACACAATGGCCTTAGCTGGTACACAAGTAAACCACGGGCAAGAAGAAGTAGCTTGGGGCTTAAAAGAGCAAGAAGAGCAGCAATATGTAACTGATTTTATTGTGGAAACACTAAAGCCATTTGCTACAAGCGTGGTTACATCAGAACCGTTTACAAAGCGCGCTGCTAAAGTGATGCATATTTGCACAACTGTAGAAGCAAGCTTAAAGCAAACCAATTTAGAGCCTATTGTGAACGCATTACACCCTACACCAGCAGTATGTGGTATGCCAAAGACGGAAGCAAGAGATTACTTGCTTAAAGAAGAGGGATACAATAGAAAATACTACGCTGGGTATTTAGGGGAATTAAATTGTGACGTAGCTGCTCAAGAAATAGAAGGAACAGATTTATATGTAAACCTGCGTTGTATGGAGATTGAGCAAGGATTTGCTAATTTGTATATTGGATGTGGGGTAACTAAAGATAGCAATCCTCAAAGTGAGTTTATAGAAACGGTGAATAAATCTTCAACAATGAAGAAAATACTTCATTAATCTATCTTACTCTTAGGTTAATGAAGGTATAAGCCAATAGAGTAGTAGTACTTTATTGCACGAATGGTCAATCAGAAGTTAGCATACGATCAGTTTTTGCTTGACCCATATAATATAACAATAAACAACAAAGAATGAAAGTAGATATATTAGCCTTTGGTGCTCATCCAGACGATGTAGAATTGGGAGCAGGGGCAACAATTGCAAAAGAAATAGACTTAGGAAAAAAAGTAGCTATTGTCGATTTGACAAGAGGAGAACTTGGAACAAGAGGTTCAGCAGAAATTCGCCACCAAGAAGCTACCGCAGCGGCAGCAATCTTAGGGGTGCATTACAGAGAAAATCTTGCGTTTAGAGATGGTTTTTTTGTGAACGATGAACAACATCAATTAGAGGTGATTAAAATGATCCGTAAATACCGTCCCGAGATTGTTTTGTGTAACGCTATTGACGATCGCCATATAGACCACGGAAAAGGTAGTAAACTTGTTTCTGATGCTTGTTTCTTATCAGGATTGCGCAAGATTGAGACAACAGTAGATGGAGTAGCACAAGAAGCTTGGAGACCTAAAGTTGTTTACCACTATATTCAGTGGAAAAACATAGAGCCAGACTTTGTTGTTGACGTAACAGGATATATGGACAAAAAAGTAGAGTCTGTATTGGCATATGGGACACAGTTTTTTGATAAAAATTCGAAAGAACCGACCACGCCAATCACTTCACAAAACTTCTTAGATAGCATTACTTATCGTGCGCAGGACCTGGGAAGGCTAATAAATAAAGATTTTGCAGAAGGATTTACAGTTGAAAGATATTTAGCAGTCAATACGTTAGCAGATTTAGTGTAATTTTTTTACGAAAAAGCTTGACAAGTATAGAAAAATCGCTAAATTTGCAACCGTTAAACAGATACACGGTGACTATAGCTCAGTTGGTTAGAGCGTCGGATTGTGGTTCCGAAGGCCGTGGGTTCGAGACCCATTAGTCACCCAACTTACATTAAGTAAGCGTTTAACACGGTGGTTATAGCTCAGCTGGTTAGAGCGTCGGATTGTGGTTCCGAAGGTCGTGGGTTCGAAACCCATTAATCACCCTACTTTTTAAGAAGAAAAATTTACACGGTGACTATAGCTCAGTTGGTTAGAGCGTCGGATTGTGGTTCCGAAGGTCGTGGGTTCGAGACCCATTAGTCACCCAAACTTCTTAAAGTAAATAATATACACGGTGACTATAGCTCAGTTGGTTAGAGCGTCGGATTGTGGTTCCGAAGGCCGTGGGTTCGAGACCCATTAGTCACCCAACCAAAGGATATCTTGTAAAAGGTATCCTTTTTTTTGTGCCTTTTTCTATTATTTTTTATTTTTTGTATTCTAAAATCTAATAATTTCTTTCTTTAACATCTCGTTAAACATAAGTTTCTCAGTGGTTTTAATTATACCTTGTACCACATTAGTACCACACAACGCCCACATTTACTCGGAAACAAGGGGTGTTTTCCGAACATCTCTCGAACTTGTGTGGTGTCAGTCTCGAACATGGTACGACTATGATTAAAACAAAAGTTGCGTAATAATAAACGAATGTTACTGTTTTACAAGGATAACAAAGAATTTAGCAAGCTTGTATTGGGGTGATAAGCATAACAAATGTCTGTTGTTTCTAATGCAAAAGTAGGAATAGCCCAAACAAAGAAATCGGCAAAGCGGTTATTTTGACATCATTTGCTATCAAATGACATCATCTGCACAATAAACGCTGTCCCACTTTTGTACTCAAATCTCCGAAACCCCTTATATGCAAAGGGATTGAAAGGGTTTTCAATGACATTAAGTCGTAAATAAACCGTAAATAAGTCGTAATTACCTCACCTAAAAGCCTTTTTTGCGAACGAATTACGACTTAATTGCGAGCTAATTACGACTCAATCTCCTTTGAGAAACTAATATAAACAGTCTAAAGTCTGTGTTTATAAGGAATTGAGATAGTTTTCTATAAAAATGTAAATAAACATCTTTATTATTTATATAGAAGGCTCTTAAAGAAACCTCTATAAGATACTGCGTATAAGATTGAAAAAAATAAATAGAAATGACGTCGCTCTTGGTGTAAACAGGGTATATTTTTATAAAATTTAGTTTACTATAAAAAACAAAGCTGTTTTTGGGAAATAAAAAAGGCATTGCTAAACAACAATGCCTCACTATTATTTTAAAATTAGAATTAACAGAACAGTTAATGCGATGCACTTTAAAGAGAGAAACGTAAACGATTGTAATTCTACTTTTCTATTGATTAAAGTTGCTATCACTAGAGTTGGTAATAAAAACACACCAATGACCATAGGGATAAATAAGTTTTTGTAAATCCATTCAAACGGGGTAGAAGTGTAGGCTTCAATAACATACAAACTTCTAACGATCCATAAAATTAGATTAATAGAGCAAAGGATAAATAAACTGATGTCAATTGTTTTAATCCATTTCATTTTTAATTTCATGGTTCAATTAGTTTTAGACGCTCAGGGGCATTTAATATTTTCCAAGCTGTCGCAAAAGCAAGTTTGGTTCGCTGTGTTAGTAGATGCATATCAATTTTATCAAAGGTATCTCCAGGAAGGTGATAATCTTCGTGTGTACCGTTAAAATAAAACATAGCAGGTACTTTATGCTTAGCAAAGCTGTAATGATCAGAACGGTAGTAGATTTGCTCCGGATGATCTTCTGCATTGTATGCATAATCTAAATCAAGATTAACCGATTCTTTATTAGCCTGTTCAGACATTTCGTTTAGGTCTAAACTCAACTTATCAGCTCCTACAACATACACATAATCACTATCTCCTTTGTATTCTTTTCCTTTTCTACCAATCATATCAATATTAATGTTAGCAATTGTGTTTTTTAAAGGAATAATAGGGTTTTCAACGTAATAACGCGAACCATACAATCCAAATTCTTCACCTGTAACGTGTAAAAATAAAACAGATCGCTTAGGCTTAATCCCATTTTCAGCAAGAGACTTGAATACACGCGCTAATTCCATTACCGCAACCGTACCCGAACCATTATCATCAGCCCCGTTATATATTTGTCCCATTAAAATTCCCAAATGATCGTAATGGGCTGTAATTACAAGTACTTCATCTGGCTTTTCACTTCCTTCAATAAAAGCCCAAATATTCTCACTATCCTTTAACTTCATTTGTGCCTTTGACATAAACGAAGCAGGAACTACTTGCGTATAGCTATCCGCTTGATTAGGAAAGGAAATATGGCGTTGTTTATAGTAGTTAACAATATAATCAGTTGCTTTTTTTTGTCCCTTTTCACCTGTACGACGCCCTTCAAAATCATCAGAAGTGATTACTTTTAAATGTTTAGCCAGCGTATCTTGATTGACCATTTCCCAATAAGAGGTTTTAGGTTGAGAAATTTCAACGATTGATTGTGATGTTTTACAGCTTGTAAACGAAAGAGTTAGTCCTAAAATACTGAATAAGAATGTGCTTTTTCTCATAGTGTAATTCTCTAATTGTTTTGGTAAAGATAGTCATATTGATAAATAAGGGGTAAGATTTTTGATTTATTACATTAGTGTTATCTTTGTTCAAACTGAAAAATCAATGAGTAAAGTTGTTTTTATTACCGGAGGTTCGTCTGGAATTGGAAAATGTGTAGGAGAGTTCCTTACTTTAAAAGGATATAAAGTATATGGAACCAGTAGAAACCCTGAAAGGGTAGTGGAAAGTAAGTTTCCTCTTGTGAAATTAGACGTACGCAATACAGAAAGCATTGTTTCTTCTATAAATGAAGTATTGGCGAAAGAAGGACAAATAGATGTTTTAATCAATAACGCTGGAGTTGGGATAACAGGACCAATAGAAGAAATTCCGGCTGAAGAGATATTCAATAACTTTCAGACAAATGTGTTTGGTCCGATTGAAGTGATTAAAGCTGTATTGCCATCAATGCGTAAAAGAAAACAAGGGTTGATTATCAATGTAACGTCTATTGCAGGTTATATGGGATTGCCTTTTAGAGGAATTTATTCATCATCAAAAAGTGCGTTAGAAATCATAACAGAATCATTGCGAATGGAGTTAAAACCATTCAATATTGAAGTTACTAATGTGGCACCAGGAGATTTTGCTACCAATATAGCATCAGGTCGCTACCACGCACCAGTAATAGAAAACTCGGATTATAAGCAGATTTACAAAATGTCACTTGATATGATGGATGAGCACGTAGATGCGGGAAATAATCCAATTGAAATGGCGCAAGCTATTTATAAAGTGATAAATACACCTAAGCCTAATGTGCGTTATAAAGTAGGGGAACCATTGCAAAAGTTCTCTTTATTCCTTAAAAAGGTGTTGCCAGGGAAAACATATGAAAAATTGCTAATGAAGCATTATAAGATCAAAGGGTAAAAAATGTCAATTAAAATGGGGGATTAGCAATATTTTAATTGTACTTTTGACATACAACATAACATAATATAATAGTATATCATTATGAAGTTTTTTATTGACACGGCTAATTTAGATCAGATTAAAGAGGCTGAAGCACTTGGAGTGTTAGATGGAGTTACAACTAACCCTTCTTTGATGGCTAAAGAAGGTATCACAGGGGCAGAAAACATTTTAAATCATTACAAATCAATCTGTGAGATTGTAGATGGTGATGTAAGTGCAGAAGTAATTTCTGTAGATTACGAAGGAATGATTAGAGAAGGAGAACAGCTTGCTGCTTTACATCCACAAATTGTTGTTAAATTACCAATGACAAAAGAGGGAATTAAAGCTTGTAAATACTTTTCTTCTAAGGGAATTAAGACAAACGTTACTTTAGTATTCTCTGCTGGGCAAGCTTTATTAGCTGCTAAAGCTGGTGCTACTTACGTTTCTCCATTTATCGGTAGATTAGATGATATCTCTACTGATGGATTAATTCTTATCCAAGAAATCCGCCAGATCTATGATAACTACGGATTTAACACTGAAATATTAGCAGCATCTGTACGTCACACTATGCACATTGTAAACTGTGCTAAAATTGGTGCTGATGTTATGACTGGACCATTGAGCGCTATTTTAGGATTGTTAAAACATCCTTTAACTGACAATGGATTAGCTCAGTTCTTAGCAGATTACGCTAAAGGAAATAAATAAGAAGGAAATTCTTATACACATTACAAACTACAAACTATTAAAAGACAGCTTTCGGGCTGTCTTTTTTTTGTACTAATTTTCTTTTTTGTTTTACAAGATGATTTTAGAGAAATTAATGAATACAGATAACTACCTAAAGTAATTTTATCATTAATTAACAGGGCTTTTTCCACAAAAATCACTAATTTAAAACTTTCAAATAAAAAAGTAATTTACAGTATGGAAGTATTGCTTACAGAGATAAAGAATAAGGTTGGAATTATAACACTAAATTCAGAGAGAACGCTAAACTCTTTGAATTATCCTATGGCTGATGCGTTGACAAAAGTATTAGAGGATTGGAAAACGAATGAAAATATTGCTTGTGTTTTCTTGCAGGGCGCAGGTGAAAAGGCATTTTGTGCCGGAGGAGATGTACGTCAGATGCACGATGCTATCATAGAACAACGTCAAATAGACGGAACAAAAGTGCCTCAAAAGTGCTTCGATTTCTTTCTAAAAGAATATCAATTAGATTATAACATACACAAATACCCTAAACCTATCGTGGTGTGGGGAAGCGGTATTGTTATGGGGGGAGGAATGGGCTTATTAGTTGGCGCTTCTCACCGCATTGTTACAGAGAAAAGTAAGTTGGCTATGCCTGAGGTTACCATTGGATTATATCCAGATGTTGGTGCTACTTACTTTTTAAACCGTATGCCGTCGGCTTATGGTGTTTATTTAGGGGTAACAGGTACTCGCTTAGATGGCGCTGATGCCTTATTCCTAAATTTAGCAGATTATTATATGGAATCATCAGAAAAAGAGGGAGTTATTAACGCGTTGGCTACTGCTGATTGGACCAAAGACCACAAAACGACTATTGATGCTATTTTAGAGAATTCTGCACGTAAAACGACTATACCTGTTTCTCAAGCGCACGAGCATCAGGAATTTATAAAACTATTTGAATCGGCTGATACTATTCAGCAATTTAGAGAAATATTGCTGTCTTATCAACCGAAAGATGAGTGGATAGAAGGAGGGTTTAAAACATTTATGGCAGGTTCTCCAAGTTCGACTCACGTTATTTTTAGACAGATACATTCAAATAAGAATATGTCTTTAGCAGAAGTGTTTCGTTCAGAGTTAAATATGTCTTGTCAATGCTCCATACACCCTGATTTTGCAGAGGGAGTTAGAGCGTTGTTAGTTGATAAAGACCAATCGCCCAAATGGCAACCTGCTACTTTTGAAGAAGTAACAGAAGCGTGGGTAGATAGTTACTTTACTCCGTTGTGGACAGCAGATACACATCCGTTAAAACACTTAGTATAAATTATGAGCGAACTTTTGAGTTCGCTTTTTTATAAGGGTAAACATTAAAAATGGAATAAAATAAAAAAGCCGGAAAATTACTTCCGGCTTTTCACTAATTATATAATGGTTTATTTTTTAACCAATGGCACCAACCAACGTACTCCACAGATTACTTGATGTTGATGTGAATCATTTAAATTGCTTAAGTTTTTATCGAATGTTGTGTTTTGATAATTATAAGAAGCAAAAAGTCTAATGTCTTTAAATAAAGGTTCAGAGAAAGGATAATATTCAAGGGCACCTTGAATTCCAACGACAGAGTATGCGTTTCCGTTGTCTAAATCGTTTCTCTTACTATACATTCCTTTTACATAAGGAACAACTTTATCAATTCTATATTTTAAACTCAACGTAGTTGCGTTGTCTTTGATATAAGTATTTCCTAAATTATTCTCTAAATCAAGTATAGAGCTATAATTAAGGTTTCTATAACCAAACATCCAGTCAGCCTCAATTTGAAGGTTATCAATGTCTAATCTATTACCGATAGTAACCCAGTTATAATATCTTGAAGCATCGTGTTGTAACAAACCATAACCATATCTTGTTTTAAGTTTACCATCAAATAACTCACCTTGCCATAATCCTAAATAACCAAAAGCTTTGTTTTTGTATTTCTCAGTTACAAAACCATCACCAGGACTTATGAATTGTAAGGTATATTTACTTTTAGGAGTGTGGTAACTTACACTTGCACCATTACTATACACTTCAATATCGGGATATATGTTTGAGTACATATATAATTCACCCCCATTATAATCAATTTCAAAAGATCCCCAACCTGTCATTAAACGACCAGCTGCAAAAGACCACTTTTCATTTGCAAAATACTCTAATACAGCAAACTCTAATGGGTTGTCGTTATTGTTTAATAGACTATAACGCATAGAGAACTCGACCTTATCCAAGAATTTTGTAGTTAAGTACATTCTTGTTTGGTTTACCTGAAAATTGCTATTATTAGTTTGTTGTCCATTAAAAGTAGTGTTAAAATCATATCTGCTATCTAAATACAAATTAAAGTAGTTAACAACGTCTTTATTTCCGTTGATTGTAAATAGAGCAGTAGGATCTGCTTTTTTAATGGTATCTGTCTGGCTATAAAGCGATGTACTCATCGCTAATAATAGGAAAAGTGATATTTTTCTCTTTATCATGTCAATTATTTATTGGCTAAGATAATTTTTTTTATAATGTTTTCATAAAAAAAGTAGTATTTTATCTTAATTATTTTTGTTATTATAAGTTTTAAATGATTTTTAGTATTTAATTTGCCTTAAAGAGTGAGGTTTTTAAGGTTACTATAAAAAGTATTAATTACTCTTTATGCTGTCTTTTCACATATAATTTAGTAAAAATGTTTTTTTACTGTAACAAATTTAATACCAAAAAATAAGACAGGGTAAGAAAAGAAAGGTGTTTTTCTCTTACAAAGAGTAAGAAGCTTTAAATCAGTTGAATAATTTTCGCCTTTTTTATATTACTTATTAGAAAAAATAAACACATTTAAGTTTAGCGTAGCTTTGGGATTGCATAAGATTGGTTTAAGTAATATGCTTTGATAATCGGAGAAAAATTAACAATAGAAGTAGCTATAAAAGCAACTTTTTTTTAATAACATATTTTAAATGTTTGTTGCTAATAAATAACTATAATTCCTAAAACGAAGCTTATCTTAAGCGAATTTGGTTCTAAAATAAGTGAATAGTAATATTGCAAGCAATAGTAGATTGTAGATATTAATGATATTTTATTAGAGAATAGTATATTTTTTATTTAGAATATCCTAAATTTGAAAAGTAATATGAATTTTAATAAAGATTTTATATATGAGTCAAGAAGTTAGAAGCTTAGAACCTAAGCAATTATGGAATAAGTTCGCTGATTTAAACGCAGTTCCACGTCCTTCTAAAAAAGAAGAACGCGTAATTGAGTTCATGATGAATTTTGGAAAAGATTTGGGATTGGCAACAATCAAAGATGAAGTTGGAAATGTCATCATTAAAAAACCTGCAACAGAAGGAATGGAGAACAGAAAAACAATTGTGATGCAATCACACTTGGATATGGTTCACCAAAAAAATAACGATACTGAGTTCGATTTCGACACACAAGGTATTGAAATGTATGTAGATGAAGAAGGATGGGTTAGAGCAAAAGGTACAACATTAGGTGCTGATAACGGTATTGGTGTTGCTACTATTATGGCTATTTTAGAGAGTACTGATATTCCTCACCCAGCAATTGAAGCTTTATTTACAATTGATGAAGAAACTGGAATGACTGGTGCTAAAGGCCTTCAAGGAGGTATGTTAGAAGGAGAAATTCTTTTAAATTTAGATACAGAAGAAGATGACGAGATTGATATCGGATGTGCTGGTGGTATTGATGTAACTGCATCTGCAGAGTATGATGAAGAAGATACTCCAGAGGCTTCAGTTGGTTACAGAATTACAGTAAAAGGATTACACGGAGGTCACTCAGGAATGGATATTCATAAAGGGTTAGGTAATGCTAACAAAATTATGAACCGTTTGTTATTTGATGCTTTCGATAATTTCGGATTACAAATTGCAAAAATCAAAGGTGGAAGTTTACGTAATGCTATTCCTCGTGAGAGTGTAGCTGAAGTGATTATTGCTAAAGTATATGACGAAGCTTTTGTTTTCGATATGAATACAATTGTTGATGATATTAAAGCTGAATTACATACAGTAGACCCTAATTTAGAAGTTATTTTCGAAAGATTAGAAGATGCTGATATGCCTAAGAAAGTTATGCCTCCTATGGCACAATATTTCTTTGTACGTTCAATGCAAACAGCTCACAATGGAGTTTATAGATTAAGTCCTGATTTTGAAGACTTAGTTGAAGCATCAAACAACATTGCTAAAGTAGATGTAGCTGATGGTAAATTAACAGTAAAATGTTTAACAAGATCATCTGTAGAATCATCTAAAATGGATGTTGCTAACGGATTGCGTTCTGCTTTTGAATTAATGGGATGTGAAGTTGAATTTTCAGGTTCTTACCCAGGATGGAGTCCAAACGCTGAATCTGAAATTAAAGACATCTTAGTTGATATTTATGAAAGACAAGTAGGGGAGAAACCAAATGTAGTTGCTTGTCACGCTGGATTAGAGTGTGGTATTTTAGGAACTAATTATCCTGATATGGATATGATTTCTTTTGGTCCTACAATTAGAGGAGCTCACTCTCCAGTAGAAAGAGCAAACATTGCATCTGTTCAGAAGTTCTGGAAATTTGTATTGCAAATTTTAAAGGAAATTCCTGTAAAACAATAATCTGTTTAGATTATATAAAACAAAGAGCTGTATCTTGTAAAAAGATGCAGCTCTTTTTGTTTTTCAAAAAAAGAACGTTCATAAGACTAATTAATTGTAAATATGATAGAATTTAAGTAATTATTTATATTGATTACTAATTTTAAGACAATATTATATTTGCCAACGAATTAGAATTTGTAATTTGGCAAAAACAAAAATTTAAAAACTCTTATAATATGAAAAAATCGTTTTTAGCTATCACAATGATGGGGCTTTTAGTAATGTCTTGTGGGCAAAAAAAAGAAGAGAATAAAGATGTAGTTACAGAAACAACAGAACAAGTTGAAACTGCAAAAACAGAATTAACTCATTCGATTGAGTGGACTGCTTTTAAAACACCTGAGAAAGTAGGGGTTAAAGGTACGTTCTCAGATGTGAAATTACTTGATGTTAAAGAAGCTACAACGTTAGAAGAATCTTTAAAAGGAGCTGCATTTATCGTAACAACATCAACTGTTAGCACAAATGATGCTGGTAGAGATGAGAAATTAAAAGTTGAATTCTTTGCTAAAATGGTTGGGAATATCAATGGTTTCTTTGGAGAGTTCAAAGACGGAAAAGTTGTAGTAAACTTAACAATGAATGGGGTAACAAAAGAGAAAGAGTTTACTTATGTTGTAGAAGGCAATACTATGAAAATCAACGGATCAATTGATATATTAGGGGATTTCGTAGCACAAACTGCATTTGATAGTTTACACGAAGCTTGTAAAGATTTACACGCTGGTAAAACATGGAGTGATGTAGAGATTGCAGTAGAGATTAAAAAATAATTTGCAATAAATACCGAATTGAAGAGGAATATTACTAAATATTCCTCTTTTTTTTTAACTTTGCATTCCAAATAAATTATCTATTTTAAGATATGTTAGATAGACTACAAATTATAAAGCAACGTTTTGACGAAGTTTCTGACTTAATTATTCAGCCGGATGTAATCGCTGACCAAAAACGTTACGTACAATTAAATAAAGAATATAAAGATTTAAAACAACTTGTTGATAAACGAGTTGAGTATATGAATCTTACAGCTAATCTTGAAGAAGCTAATGAAATCATCGCTGACGGTAGTGATGCTGAGATGGTAGAAATGGCTAAAATGCAATTAGATGAAGCTAAAGAACGTTTACCTGAATTAGAAGAAGAGATTAAATTCTTACTTATACCAAAGGATCCTGAGGATGCAAAGAACGTAATGGTAGAGGTACGTGCTGGTACTGGTGGTGATGAAGCAAGTATCTTTGCAGGAGATTTATACAGAATGTACACTAAATACTGTGAAAGTAGAGGGTGGAGAACTTCTGTTGTAGATGTTAACGAAGGAAGTGCTGGTGGATATAAAGAGGTTATCTTTGAAGTAACAGGAGAAGACGTATACGGAACGTTGAAGTTTGAAGCAGGTGTACACCGTGTACAACGTGTTCCACAAACTGAAACCCAAGGACGTGTTCACACTTCTGCTGCTACTGTAATGGTATTACCTGAAGCAGAGGAATTTGATGTACAAATTGATATGAATGATGTTCGTATTGACTTATTCTGTTCATCAGGTCCTGGAGGTCAGTCAGTAAATACAACTAAATCAGCTGTACGTATGACGCATATTCCAACAGGATTAGTAGCTCAATGTCAAGATGAGAAATCACAACATAAGAATAAAGATAAAGCTTTATCTGTATTGCGTTCTCGTTTATACGAAATGGAGTTAGCTAAGAAACAAGCTGTAGATGCTCAAAAACGTAGCTCACAAGTTAGTAGTGGAGATAGATCTGCTAAGATTAGAACTTATAACTACCCACAAGGACGTGTAACGGATCACCGTATTGGTTTGACGTTATATGATTTGGATGGTGTTATGAACGGAAATATCCAGAAAATTATTGATGAATTACAATTAGTTAGCAATACTGAGAAGCTTAAAGAAAGCGAAGTATTCTAATTTATTTTAATGAACTTATATAACCACACATACGTTATTTGTATTGTGTGGTTTTTTTTAAACTTATACTACCATGACAACACAACAATTAGTAGAACAAATAGTTAAGAAGAAATCATTTCTTTGTATCGGATTAGACGTTGATTTAGCAAAGATTCCAGCTACTTTTCTACAAGAGGAAGATCCTATCTTTAGTTTTAATAAAGCTATTATTGATGCTACGCACGACATCACTGTGGCATACAAACCAAATATTGCTTTCTATGAAGCGTACGGACTAAAAGGATGGACTTCTTTGAAGAAAACGATTGATTATTTGAATGCAAATTATCCTGAGGTGTACACCATTGCTGATGCTAAACGTGGAGACATTGGAAATACAGCTACTATGTATGCAAAGGCATTTTTTGAAGATATGGCTTTTGACAGTGTAACTGTTGCTCCATATATGGGAAAAGATTCAGTAGAACCCTTTTTAGAGTTTGAAAACAAACACACTATTTTGTTAGCTTTAACTTCAAATAAAGGAGCGTTTGATTATCAAACTCAGAAGGTAGGAGATAAGGAATTGTACCAAGTAGTTTTGGAAACTTCTAAGTCTTACAAAAACTCTGAAAACCTAATGTATGTGGTAGGAGCTACCAAAGCAGAGTATTTCAAAGAAATCAGAAAGATAGTTCCGGATAGTTTCCTACTTGTTCCTGGAGTTGGAGCACAAGGAGGTAGTTTAAAAGATGTATGTGAGTTTGGGTTTAATAGTCAAGTAGGTTTATTAATCAATTCATCACGAGGAATTATCTATGCTTCTAATGGTACTGATTTTGCTGAAAGAGCGCGAGAAGAGGCTCTTGTTCTACAAAAAGAAATGGAAGAGATAATAAAAAATAAGCTATAAGCAATGATTGTATTAAAAGACCAAATAGGTCAAGAACATACTTTTACAAGTAGACCGAAACGAATTGTGTCTTTGGTTCCTTCACAAACAGAAACATTGTTTGACTTAGGACTGGAAGATGAGATTGTTGGGATTACTAAATTTTGTGTACATCCATATCATTTAAAAGTTACGAAGACTAACGTTGGAGGAACTAAAAAGGTACACAAAGAGAAAATAAGATTATTAGAGCCAGATATTATTATTTGCAATAAAGAAGAAAATACTTTAGAAATAGTAGAAAGCTTAAAAGAGATTTGTCCTGTTTGGGTAACGGATGTTATCACATTAGAGGATAATTTGAAGATGATAGAAGATTTTGGTGTGTTGTTTAACAAACGTACAGAATCAAGAAAGTGGATTGATAAATTGCGTTTTGCTCAGAAAGATTTTATGTCTTTTGTAAGTGATAAACCAAGTTACACAGCTGCTTATTTTATTTGGAGAGAGCCATTTATGGTAGCTGGTAAAGATACGTTTATCAATGAATTGATGACTCTTTGTAAGTTTGAAAACGTTTATGCTAACAGAGAGGAAAGATACCCTGAAATAGAATTGAGAAAGATTCGTATTCAGGGAGATCCAGAGTTGGTATTTTTATCATCAGAGCCGTTTCCTTTTAAAGAAGAACACGCTTTTGAAATAGGTCGTTTCACACATCACGGAAAAACCGTTTTTGTAGATGGAGAAATGTTCTCTTGGCATGGTACTCATCTATTTAGAGCATTTGATTACTTCAAACAGATACATGAAAGAATAGAATAAAGAAAAAGCGAGTAATTTTCATTACTCGCTTTTTAACTAACCCTAACTATTATGAAATCAATCATTTTTGATAAAACAAATTTCAGAAAATAATTTGATAATAGCGGTTAATTGAATGTTATATAAATGTTATTTTATTTATTTATCTAAAAAATATTTAATCCTTTAAACAAAGACTTCTTTTCCTGTTTTTTCTCTGATTTTTTATCTTTAGAATTGCTTGATGTGCTTTTTTGTCCACTCTTCTTTAAATTATCTTGAATTGAGAATACATCTTGCAAGAGTTTTGTATTTCTGGCAAGTCCAGAGTTTGCTCGAATTTTATTCTCTTCAACAGCAATCATTTTGAAAACTCCACTCATTGTTTCATTAGTAACGTAATCTGTTAAATCTGTGTTTACAGGAGAAACTAATGGTAAATTGTTATACGTAGAAAAGATAGTTTCCCATACTTTATCTGCACCAACTGTAGCTAAAGACTCGTTAATAACAGGAGAAAACTTTTTGTATAAAGCAGTTTTTGTGTTTGTTTGTAAGTAGTCAGTGGCAGCAGATTCTCCTCCAATTAAAATATTTTTAGCGTCATTAAAGGAAATATTTTGAACAGCATCTAAAAAGATAGGAGTAGCTTCCTTCACAGCTGATTCAGCAGCTCTATTAAGTAAAAGTAAACCTTGATCAGCTAAACTACCCATTCCGATTTTTCTTAGTGTTTTATCAACTTTTTGAATTTCTTCAGGTAATAAAATTTTAACCAATTCATTTTTAAAGAAACCATCTTTTTGAGTTAACGTACTCACTTGGTCAGTAATACCTTTAGTAAGTGCTTCTTTAAGTCCGTTTGCTGCTTTGTCTTGGCTCAAGCTGTTAAGTAACGTCGTTGTTGTTTGTTTCTTTTGAGCTTGCATTGGTAAAGCTACTCCACCTGTTAATGTAATAGCTAATGCCAGAACCAAAAATTTGTTTTTCATTATGTTATTTATGTTTAAATTATAATAAGCTATCTGCTTCTAATCGAATGGCAGAAAGGGCTATTTCTATTTTACGTTGTAACTGAATGTTTTCAGTAAGTAATACTTCTCTTAACGCAGTAGCATTAGCTACTGATGGATGTTGCGCTGTTTGATGTACTGATGAGATAATTGTATTTTTAGTTTGAAGTACTATTTGCCATAGTTCATTTGTAACGTAAATTTGTTGGGAGATATTATAATCAAACTCTTGTTCAATATGTTGTATTAAAGCAAATTGATAAGTGTTTTTATCCTCAGAAACAGGTTCTATACGCAATACCAACTTCTTTAAATCAATGCGTTCAATTAAGATAACTAACCTTTCACAAGCTTGTAGCTTCAAAGCTGTAGTGTCAATAGTAGCTTTATTTTCTTCTTTTTTCTTTAATTGTTCTAATAAGTAGAAGTCTTTTTTAGACTGACGCTCTAAGATTTTACTAAAATATACGTAAGACAATGCTGCAGTAGTTAAAGCAGGTAACGTATATCCTATAATCTCTAATATAAAATCTGTTTTCATAGCTTTTTTGATTTGGTACAAAAATAGGGAATAATATTATCTGGCATAATTTTTTATAACATCAATAACTTGTTATAAAGGGATAGGAATTGTAATTTTGAACTTTTTCGAGGAAATAGATATGCAAAATTATATTGATCAATTAAATGAGGCTCAAAGAGCGCCTGTCCTTCAGAAAGATGGACCAATGATAGTGATAGCGGGAGCAGGTTCGGGTAAGACAAGGGTTTTAACTTTACGTATTGCTTATTTAATGCATCAAGGTGTTGATGCGTTTAATATTTTAGCATTGACATTTACAAATAAAGCAGCTCGTGAAATGAAACACAGAATTGCTCAAATAGTAGGTAATTCTGAGGCTAAAAATTTATGGATGGGAACTTTCCACTCTGTTTTTGCTAAGATTTTAAGAGCTGAATCGGATAGACTTGGGTATCCGGGAAACTTCTCTATTTATGATTCTCAAGATAGTCAGCGTTTAATCGGTCAGATTATTAAAGAGATGCAATTAGATCGTGATATCTATAAACCTAAAGAAGTACTTAGCCGTATTTCATCTTATAAAAACAGTTTGATCACTGTTAAATCTTATTTTGAAAATCCGGAGTTACAAGAAGCAGATGCTATGAGTAAACGTCCGCGTATTGGTGAGATTTACAATAACTACGTAGAAAGATGTTTTAAGTCAGGAGCAATGGATTTTGATGATTTGCTTTTAAAGACAAATGAATTATTGACACGTTTTCCTGATGTGTTGGCAAAGTATCAAGATCGCTTTAGATACATTTTAGTAGATGAGTACCAAGATACAAATCACTCGCAGTATTTGATTGTACGTGCTTTGTCTGATCGTTTTCAAAATATATGTGTAGTTGGTGATGATGCGCAAAGTATTTATGCTTTCCGTGGAGCAAACATCAACAACATTCTTAACTTCCAAAAGGATTATGAGGGAGTACAAACCTATCGTTTGGAGCAAAACTATCGTTCTACACGTAATATTGTTGAAGCAGCAAATACTGTTATCGACAAGAATAAAGTGAAGCTTGAAAAGGTAGTTTGGACTGCTAATGATTTTGGGCCAAAGATTAAAGTACACCGTTCATTAACAGATGGAGAAGAAGGTCGCTTTGTTGCTTCAACCATTTTTGAAGAGAAAATGGTAAATCAAAAAAATAATGGTGATTTTGCTATCCTATATAGAACCAACGCACAATCTCGAGCTATGGAAGATGCATTGCGCAAAAAAGATATTCCTTATCGTATTTACGGAGGATTATCGTTTTACCAAAGAAAAGAGATCAAGGATGTTTTAAGTTACCTTAGATTAGTTATTAATCCAAAGGATGAAGAGGCTTTGGTACGTGTAATTAACTATCCAGCCCGTGGTATTGGAAATACAACAATGGATAAATTAACTATTGCTGCTAATCATTATAAACGTTCTATCTATGAGATTATTGAGCATATTGATAAAATAGACTTAAAGATTACTGCTGGTACTCGTAACAAATTGAGCGATTTTGGTTTAATGATTAAGGCTTTTCAAGCTTTGGATGAAACTATGGATGCGTATCAGTTAACAGAGCATATAGCCAAAAAAACAGGATTAGTACAAGAACTTAGAAAAGATACAACGCCTGAAGGTATTACTCGTATGGAAAACATTGAGGAGTTACTGAATGGTATTAAGGATTTTATTGAAGGACAGAAAGAGGTAGATGGAGCAAGAGGGTCTTTAAGTGAATTTCTTGAAGATGTGGCTTTAGCTACTGATTTAGACAAGGATACAGGAGAAGATGACCGTGTGGCCTTGATGACTATTCACTTGGCAAAAGGACTTGAGTTTCCAACCGTATTTTGTGTTGGAATGGAGGAAGATTTGTTTCCAAGCGCGATGAGTATGAATACGCGTAGTGAGTTGGAAGAAGAAAGACGTCTATTCTATGTGGCATTAACCCGTGCAGAACATCAGGCGTATTTGACTTACGCTCAATCAAGATATCGTTGGGGAAAATTAGTTGATTGTGATCCATCAAGATTTATTGAAGAGATAGATGATCAATACTTAGAGTATTTAACTCCTGTTGAAACAAACTATCGCTATAAACCAACTATCAATGCTGATATATTTGGTGACGTAGATAAAAGTAAATTAAGGTTAAAAAAGCCAGAGAATGGTACTCCTCCAGCTTATATTACTAATAGCGAAGAACCTAAGCAAGATAGAAATATCCGCAAACTTAAGCCAGTAAATTCAAGTTCAAAAAGTACTGGTGTTGCAGCTGATAATCAAGGGTTAATTGTTGGCCAAACCGTAATGCATGAAAGATTTGGGAAAGGAGTAATCTTGAATTTAGAAGGAGTAGGGGCTGATAAGAAAGCTGAAATAAAATTTGATGTAGGAGGGATTAAAAAATTGCTACTAAGGTTTGCCAAACTACAGGTTTTGTCGTAATTTGTAAAAGTATTTAAGAAGTAAAAGAAATGTCACAGTTAATTAAAATATATCCAGAAAATCCGAATGAAAAAGAGATTGACAGAGTTGTTAAGATCTTGAGAGAAGGAGGTTTAGTTATTTATCCTACTGATACTGTATATGGGTTAGGCTGTGATATCACAAATTCTAAAGCTTTAGAGAAAATTGCAAAAATTAAAGGTGTAAAACTTGAGAAAGCTAACTTCTCTTTTATATGTTATGATTTGAGTAATATATCTGATTATGTTAAACAAATAGATACAGCAACATTCAAGATTCTTAAAAAAGCATTACCAGGTCCATATACTTTTATTTTACCTGGTAATAATGACTTGCCAAAGGATTTTAAAAAGAAAAAAACGGTTGGTATTCGTGTTCCTGATAATAATATAGCACGTGAAATTGTAAAGAAATTAGGTAATCCTATTGTTTCAACATCTATTTACGATGAAGATGCGATATTAGAATACACAACAGATCCTGAACTTATCTATGAAAAATGGCAAAATACAGTTGATTTAGTTATTGATGGGGGGTATGGTAATAATGAAGCCTCTACAGTAATTGATTTATCTGGTTCTGAGCCAGAAATTGTTAGAGAAGGTAAGGGATCAATAGATATATTTTAAGAAAATATACTGATAAGTAATAAATTTGTTCAATTAATAAAGTTAAATCGCAGTTATATATCATATAACCTGAATAAAATTAGGGGAATTCAAACTGAATTATTATTTTTGTAACTGTTTATATTAAAAGCTAAACGTATCACACTATGAATTTACATGAATTTCAAGGTAAAGAAATATTAGCTAGCTACGGTGTAAGAGTACAACGTGGATTAGTAGCTAACAACGCAGAAGAGGCAGTTGAAAAAGCAAAACAACTTACAGACGAAACTGGTACAAGTTGGTATGTAATCAAAGCTCAAATCCACGCTGGAGGAAGAGGTAAAGGAGGAGGAGTTAAGTTGGCTAAAAACTTAGAAGAAGTTAAAGAAATTGCTGGTAAAATTATCGGTATGGATTTAATTACTCCACAAACACCACCTACTGGTAAAAGAGTTAACCGTGTGTTAGTTGCAGAAGATGTATACTATCCAGGAGAAAGCGAAACATCTGAATTTTACATGTCTGTATTATTAGATAGAGCTAAAGGACGTAATATGATTATGTATTCTACTGAAGGTGGAATGGATATTGAAGACGTTGCTGAAAAAACTCCACACTTAATTTTTAAGGAAGAGATTGACCCTGCTGTAGGATTACAAGGTTTCCAAGCAAGAAGAATTGCTTTCAACTTAGGATTATCAGGAAATGCATTCAAAGAAATGGTTAAATTCGTAGATGCTTTATACAGAGCATACATTGGAAGTGATTCTTCAATGTTCGAAATTAACCCAGTATTAAAAACATCTGATGATAAAATTTTAGCAGTAGATGCTAAAGTAACATTAGATGATAATGCATTATACAGACAAAAAACTTATGCTGAATACAGAGATTTCTCTGAAGAAAGACCAATCGAGGTAGAAGCAAACGCTGCTGGATTAAACTATGTTGATTTAGACGGTACAGTAGGATGTATGGTTAATGGAGCTGGATTAGCTATGGCAACTATGGATTTAATTAAGTATGCTGGTTTTGAACCTGCTAACTTTTTAGACGTAGGTGGAACTGCTGATGCTAAACGTGTTGAAACAGCTTTCCGTATTATCTTAAAAGATCCAAACGTAAAAGCAATTTTAATTAACATCTTTGGTGGTATCGTTCGTTGTGACCGTGTTGCTCAAGGAGTTGTTGATGCATACAAAAATATGGGAGATGATATCAATGTTCCAATTATCGTTCGTTTACAAGGAACAAACGCTGAATTGGCAAAAGAATTAATCGACCAATCAGGTATGCCAATCTTATCTGCAGTTGCTTTCCAAGAAGCTGCTGATCAAGTTAAAGCTGCATTATCTTAATCTATAGATTAAATATACATATAAAGGAAGCCAGATATTTTACATATCTGGCTTCCTTTATTTATAATCTCCTGATTTAATAATTATTTCATTGGTTTATATATCTATTGTGCTACTTGTCTATAATTTCCATATTTAATCATAAGTACAGATAAAAATAAAATATTTAATTCTGAGAGGATTGTTGATATTGTTAGTATAATGAAGAACATCTATAAACTATAAAAGGGTATTCAATATTTGAATACCCTTTTATTATGATAATTATTTATTCTTTTTACCATTATTAAACTTTATTCCAGCAAAAGGAGAATCATTCTTCTTTCTATTAAAGTTTTTAGCTTTTGAAGAATCATTCGTTTTCTTAGAATAAGTTTTACTTTCTATTTTTTGTTTAGGTGCGGAAGTTTTTACTTTATAAGAACCTTCTTTCTTAAACTCTTTTTTATGTGTAGCTAAAACTTCCATAGGATTTTTTGGTTCTTCTTTAGTTCCTCTTAAATAAATAACTAAAGCATTTAAAAAATTTCTTAATACTTGATCTCCACATTCAACATATTTAGGATGATCTTCATTTCTAAAGAAATTACCTATTTCACCTTTTGACATACGAAAATCAACTAGTTCAAGTATTTCAACAATTTGATCATCTCTAAGTTGCAATGCAACACGTAATTTTTTAAAAATATCGTTATTCGTCATTTTAATTCTAATTTTGGCAAAGGTAAATTAAAAAGTTTAAAGTTTATCTTTTAAAGCTTTTATTTCATCTCTAAGTTTAGCTGCATTAATAAAATCTAAATCTTTCGCTGATTTTTCCATTGCTTTTCTCTTATCACGTATCATTTTTTCAATATCAGCTTTAGACTTGTATTTTGTAGATTCTTCAGCAGCTTTTAAGATAGATTCTTTTTGAATCTCATCATAAGAGTTTTTAACTAATTCACTACTTATTTTTTTATTAAGTGCAGTAGGTACTTTGTTGTGATTTTTATTATAAATCATTTGCTTTTCCCTGCGATAAGCAGTTTCGTCAATAGTTTTTTGCATACTTGCCGTTATCTTATCAGCATACATAATAGCTTTACCATTAACATTACGAGCTGCTCTTCCAACAGTCTGAGTTAAAGATCTATGACTTCTTAAGAAACCTTCTTTATCAGCATCTAATATCGCAACTAAAGAAACTTCTGGTAAATCAAGTCCTTCTCTTAAAAGGTTAACACCAATTAAAACATCAAATAATCCCTTCCTCAAATCTTGCATGATTTCAACTCTTTCAAGCGTATCAATATCAGAATGTATATACCTACATCTAATACCGACTCTTGTAAAATATTTAGCAAGTTCTTCAGCCATTCTTTTAGTTAGAGTTGTAACCAAAGTTCTCTCATCAACTTCTACTCTTTGTTGAATCTCTTCAATAAGATCATCTATTTGATTTTCAGAAGGTCTTAACTCTATGATAGGGTCTAATAAACCAGTAGGTCTAATCAATTGCTCTACAACTACACCTTCAGATTTTTGCAATTCATAATCAGCGGGAGTTGCAGAAACATAAATTACTTGATTTTGCATAGATTCAAACTCCTCAAATTTCAAAGGCCTATTATCTAAGGCAGCAGGTAGTCTAAATCCATACTCAACCAGATTCTCTTTTCTTGATCTATCACCTCCATACATAGCATGTACCTGTGATATAGTAACGTGACTTTCGTCAACAACCATTAAATAATCATCGGGAAAATAATCTAACAAGCAGAAAGGTCTTGTTCCAGGATCTCTACCATCTAAATAGCGAGAGTAATTCTCAATTCCAGAACAATAACCAAGTTCTCTAATCATTTCTAAATCAAAATTAGTTCTTTCCTCTAATCTTTTAGCCTCTAAATGCTTACCTATTTCCTTGAAGTACTCAACTTGTTTAACCATGTCTTGTTGTATTTCCCATATTGCATTTTGCAAAACATCAGGAGAAGTAACAAACATATTTGCAGGATAGATTGTAAGTTTAGTAAACTTCTCTATTACTTGTGAGTCTGTTGCATTAAAAACTTCTATATCTTCTATTTCATCACCAAAAAAATGAATACGGAATGGATTATCAGCATAACTAGGAAACACTTCAATTATATCACCTTTGATTCTAAAATTACCTGGTCCAAAATCAGCTTCTGTTCTAGAGTATAAACTTTGAACAAGTTTATGTAATAATTGTGTTCGAGATATTTCTTGATCCAGTTCTACAGTAATAACATTTTTTTGAAATTCAATAGGGTTACCAATACCATAAAGACAAGATACAGATGCAACAACAAGAATATCTCTTCTACCAGATAATAGGGCAGAAGTAGTACTAAGGCGCATCTTTTCTAATTCATCATTTATTGATAAATCCTTTTCTATGTATTGTCCTGTGACTGGAATGAATGCTTCAGGTTGATAATAATCATAATAAGATACGAAATACTCAACAGCATTATTAGGAAAGAAGTTTTTAAATTCTGTATATAGCTGAGCAGCTAAAGTTTTATTATGTGCTAAGACAAGAGTAGGACGTTGCACTTCTTGAATTACATTAGCAACAGTAAAAGTTTTACCTGAACCTGTTACACCAACAAGAGTTTGAAACTGTTCATTAGCTATAACCCCTTGACTTAATTTTTTAATTGCTTCAGGCTGATCTCCAGTAGGAGCATATTCTGAATTTATTTTGAATTCCATACTAAATAATAACTTATACAAAGTTACTTATTTAAATGAAAAAAGCGCAAGAATAATCTTGCGCTTTAGTATAATATTAGTTATAATCTAATTACTTAATTTTGAAAATAACTTTTCTTGCAATCTTACGAGCTGCAGCTGAATCTTTAGAAACTGCGTCGTCAATTCCGTTACCTGTAGCAGATACTTTAGAAGAAGCAACACCAGCTTTAACTAAGATATCTTTAACTGCGTTAGCACGTTTTGCAGATAATGTATTGTTGTAAGATTTGTTTCCTACAGCATCAGCATATCCTAAAACTTCTACAGAAGCAGATGGGTTATTTTTCATGTAGTTAACGATGAAGTTAATTCCATCAACTGAAGTTGGTTGAGATTTATCAAAGTCAAAGTATACAGCAACGTATCCTTTATTGATAAGTTCTTTAATCATTGCAGCGTCATCAGAGCTAACTGGTTTCTCAGCGTTACCATATTTCTCAGCGATAAACGCTTCAATGTTGTCAGCAATACCATTGTTGTTTTTGTCGATATTTCTACCTCTTGAATCTACTAATGCACCTGCTGGAGTGTTTGGCTCTAAATCTAAGTAATCAGCAACACCGTCTCCATCAGAGTCAATAAGCATTCCTTCTACTTTAGATAATCTTCCGTCTAACTCAGATAATAAGTTGTTCTCTTGAGCTGCTTCAGCATACCAGTCAGCGTGTTGAGCATGTTTACCTAAGTAAACAGAGATACCAACTGTTGCGTTCATCATTGTACCTTGGAAGTTTGAACGGTTTGTAGTACTTAATCCGTCAAAGTTTTGGTTTTGTTGAACGTTTTGTACGAATGTAAAATCAGCGTTTAAAGCAACACGTCTGTGTAATTTAACTTGTCCAGTTAAACCAGCCATAATGTGTCCCATGTTATCTGTACCTGTAAATCCGTCTCCATTCATCCAAGAGAAACCTCCCCCTGCGTGAGCTTGAACGTTTAATACTTTAGTCCAGTTTTCGAAGTTAAGAACTCTACCTAAGTTTACAACTCCTTCAACACTTGTTCTGTAGTAGTTAGTATTTAAATCTGCATCGTTAGTCCAGCTATCTAATTTGTCATATCCAAAAGAAGCTTTAACTCCGAATTTGTTATTTAAACTGTAACGTACACCACCATCTAAGTGCATGTTTTCGAAAGTTTCACCTGTATATCCTGAAGTTAAAGTTCTTGCAGGTTTAGCAAAACCACCATTTAAGTCAATAGACCATTTGTTGTAAGGTTTGTCTTGAGCATTAGCTACACCAAAAGCTAATACAGAAGCCAATAACGGTAATGTTAATTTTTTCATAGTTGTATTTTTAATTTCCACTAAACTTGATTTTAAGTAACCAAGTCTTTACTAATCGCTTAAGGAGCAAATATAATCTAAACTTTTGAAATATCAGAAAAATTCATACTTTTATTTCAAAATACATCGTATTTACTACAAATATGTAAAATTAAAAGAACTAAGATGAAATATACCTCTAAGATTTTTGTCACTGTAGATGTGATATTGTTTAAAGAAAAGATAAGGGATTTAGAAATACTTTTAATAAAACGCAAAAACGAGCCATTTCGTGATTATTGGGCCTTACCAGGTGGTTTTGTTGATGAAAATGAGGATTTAAAGATAGCTGCGAGTAGAGAATTACTTGAAGAAACATCAATTCTATGCAAAGAACTTACCCAAACTAAAGCTTATGGTACACCTTTTAGAGATCCACGATCACATACTATTAGTGTTGCTTTTTATGGAGAAGTAGGGGAAGAGGTAATAGGTAAAGCAGCAGATGACGCTAAAGAACTTGCCTGGTTTAGTATTACTAACTTACCAGAATTAGCATTTGATCATGCTGAAATTATTGCTGATGCCATAGAAATAAGAAAAAAAAATAAGCCTGAATAGGCTTATTTTTTTATGCTTTAGAGTTTAACAACTTGTTTTCCATGATAAAAGTACCAAATGGAACAACAGAAGCTACACAAATCAGACCGTATTTCTTCCAGCTCCATTTCTCATCACTTTTAAGAACAGTTGCCATTACAATATAAAGTATAAATAAAACACCATGTGCCATTCCTACTTTACTTACCATTGCTGGCATATCCATAAAATATTTTAAAGGCATTGCTATAAATAGTAATACTAAAAGAGAAATACCCTCAAGTAGAGCAATAATTTTAAATGATTTAAGCATTTTTAATTAATTTACGAGTTTTGAGTGGCTAATATAGATTTTATATTAGAACAAAAAAAGCCTATCAGACAATCTGATAGGCTTTTTTTGTTATGATTAACATTTCTAATTAGAAAGCTTGCAATCTTGTGTTGTAATCTCTCAAATCTTCAATGTTATGTTTGTTATTAATATCTTTATATAGAGATAAAAGGTATTGTAAACTTTCTAAATCATTTTGGGCAGCTGCAATTTCAGCAACAACTCCTTCAGTTTCCTCTATAGCCTCATCTGATGGAATAGCAATCAAAAAAGCATTGTTATTTTGAATATGCTCGTAAGTTAAACGAATAGATTTTACTAGAACCGGTTTCTCTTCTAATAAAGCGAATTCTCTTAGTTTTTGTAAATCCGGAACAATATTTTCTACAACAAGTCCATCAGCAATTAAATCCGATTGGATCTTTTTAATCAATTTTAAAGCATTTGCGTTTTCCACAGTAAATATCTTTTAAGTATAAAAAATTATAGCACAAAAATAATCTTTTTAACCTATTATAAGAAAACAAAACGTGATTTATTTTAATAAAAAAGAATTAAACAACATCAAATCAGTTATTTATAAGACAAAATAGTCCTTAATATCCCTAAAAATCCCAACTAAATATCATTATTAAAAAGAAAAACCGCCCTTTTCCGAAGAATAGAAGCGGTTTTTTCAAACAAACTAAACCAAACTGTTTGTTTCCTTATTAGAAAACATATTCGTTTGCGTCTACCAATTTGCTTGCAATTGTTTCTCTCAATGCATTCACATTTGGTAGATTCACATATTTTGTAAATCTGCGTAGCCCCATTAACATAACACGTTGTTCATCTCCTTCAGCAAAAGAAGCAATTCCTTCTTTTCCTTTCTCAGAGATAATATCAACAGCGTGGTATAAGTATAACTGAGCCATTGCAATTTCTTCTTTAATATTTTCTTGTCCCTTTAATTTAGCAAGCTTTTCTGTTCTAAGAATAGCACTTTCTGCCATATAGATCTCAATCATCATATCAGATGCAGCCATTAATAAAGCTTGATGTTTCTCTAAATCTGGACCATATTTCTGAACAGCACTACCTGCAACCATTAAGAATGCTTTTTTCAATTTCTCGATAAGCTCTTTTTCTTCAGCAAATAATTCAGAATAATCTGGTGTGTCAAAACTTGGAATACTCATTAACTCATCAGCTACTTGCATTGCAGGTCCTAATAAATCAACGTGTCCTTTCATTGCTTTTTTGATTAACATACCAACTGCTAACATACGGTTGATCTCGTTCGTCCCTTCATAAATACGAGCAATACGAGCATCTCTCCAAGCGCTTTCCATTGGTGTATCTTCCGAGAACCCCATTCCTCCAAAGATTTGGATTCCTTCATCAGCACAAGATTGTACGTCTTCAGAAACAGCTACTTTAAGAATAGAACACTCAATAGCGAACTCTTCAACTCCTTTTAATTCTGCATCTTGGTGTGTATTACCTTCTGCTATACGTTGATTAATACGCTCTTCAATACTTGCTGCTGCTCTATATGAAGCCGCTTCACCTACATAAGCATTTGTTGCCATTTCAGCTAATTTTGTACGGATTGCACCAAAAGATGAAATAGGTGTTTTAAACTGAATACGCTCATTAGCATATTGAACCGATTGCGTAATTAAACGACGTTGTGAGTCTAAACAAGCTGCTGCAAGTTTAATACGACCAACGTTTAAAGCATTCATAGCAATTTTGAAACCATTTCCTCTTTCAGACAACATATTTTCAACAGGAACTTTTGTTTCGCTGAAGAATACTTGACGAGTAGAAGAGGCTCTAATTCCTAATTTGTGTTCCTCTTCTCCTAATGTAATACCGTTACTTGGATCATTTTCAACGATAAAACCTGTAATGTTTTTATCATCTTCAATACGTGCAAATACGATAAATAAATTACAAAATCCTGCATTAGAAATCCACATTTTTTGTCCTGTGATAGAGTAGTGCTTACCATCTTCAGACAAAACAGCTTTTGTTTTTCCTGAGTTTGCATCTGATCCTGCATCTGGTTCTGTTAAACAGTATGCACCAAACCATTCTCCTGAAGCTAACTTAGGAACGTATTTATTCTTTTGTTCTTCATTACCATAAAGTGTAATTGGCATTGTTCCAATACCTGTATGTGCACCAAAAGCAGTAGAGAAAGACCCAGTAGCTCCTGAAATATAATCACAAACTAACATTGTAGAAACAAATCCCATTCCCAATCCTCCGTAAGCCTCTGGAACTGCTACTCCTAATAAACCTAGTTCACCTGCTTTACGCATACTTGATTCTGTAAAAGCGTAATCTTTTTTCTCAAAACGCTCTTTATTTGGCCATATCTCTTTGTCAATAAATTCCTTTACTGACTCACGCATCATTACTTGCTCTTCAGAGAAATCTTCTGGAGTGAAAACATTCTCGCATTTAGTTTCTTTTACAAGGAATTGACCTCCTCTTGTGATATCTGTACTCATAGTTTTATTTCGTTATTGGTTAATAGTCTTTATAGCAATTCATAGATTCCTGCAGCTCCTTGTCCAGTACCTACACACATAGTTACCATTCCATATTTAGAACCACGGCGTTTCATTTCATCAAATAATTGAACGGATAATTTTGCTCCTGTACATCCCAGTGGGTGACCAAGTGCAATTGCACCCCCATTTACATTGATGATTTCTGGATTCAAATCTAATTCGCGAATTACTGCTAATGATTGTGAAGCGAAAGCCTCGTTTAATTCAAACAGATCAATATCTTTAACTTGTAATCCTGCTTGTTTTAATACTTTCGGAATAGCTTTAACAGGGCCCATTCCCATAATTCTTGGTTCTACACCAGCCGCTGCATAATTTACCATTCTTGCAATTGGCTCAATGTTTAACTCTTTTACCATTTCTTCAGACATAATCATAACAAAAGCAGCACCATCACTTGTTTGTGAAGAGTTACCAGCTGTTACAGATCCATCAGCAGCGAATACCGGACGCAATTTAGATAATGCTTCAATTGAAGTACCTGCTCTTGGTCCTTCATCTTTAGTAACAGTATATGATTTAGTATCGCGTTTTCCTTTTTCGTTAACAAATACTTCATTCACTGTAATGGGTACAATTTGATTATCAAACTTACCATCTGCTTGTGCTTTTAAAGCTTTCATATGTGAATTAAAAGCAAACTCATCTTGATCAGCACGAGATACATTGAATTGTTTTGCTACCGCTTCAGCAGTAAGTCCCATTCCCCAATAGTAATCTTCGTGTCCTTCTTTGGCTACACCGTAATCAGGAGTAGGCTTATACCCACCCATAGGAATGTAACTCATACTTTCAGCACCTCCAGCAATGATACAATCTGCCATTCCAGCTTGAATCTTAGCTACAGCCATACCAATTGTTTCAATTCCTGAAGCACAGTAACGGTTTACTGTTACACCAGGTACATCCTCAACTTTTAACCCCATTAAAGAAATTAAACGAGCAATGTTTAACCCTTGTTCAGCCTCAGGCATTGCATTACCTACCATAACATCGTCAATGCGACTTTTGTCGAATTCAGGTAATGACTTCATTAAGTGCTCTATTGTTTCAGCAGCAAGTTCATCAGGTCTTTTAAATCTGAATACACCTCTTGGTGCTTTACCTACAGCTGTTCTATATCCTTGTACTATATATGCAGTTTTCATTTTCTCAGTAGTTTAAATTAGATTAAAGATTAGTTTCTCAATGGTTTACCATTTTTCAACATAAATTGGATTCTTTCCAATGTTTTACGTTCCCCACATAGAGATAAGAAAGCCTCTCTTTCTAAGTCAAGTAAATATTGTTCTGTTACCAATGTAGCTTCAGATAAATCACCTCCAGCCATTACGTAAGCTAACTTGTTAGCAATCTTACGGTCGTGTTCTGAAATGTATTTACCAGCCATCATACTATCTGTTCCTACTAAGAACATACCCAATGCTTGACGTCCAAGTACTTTAATGTCTTTGCGTTTCACAGGCTGTGTATATCCCGCTTCTGCCATCACTAAAGCCTCACGTTTAGCTTGAGCTAATTGTAAATCTTTATTTACAACTACAATATCCTTTCCTCTTTGTAAAATGTTCAAGTCATACGCTTCTTGTGCAGAAGTAGCTACTTTAGCCATTCCAATAGTCAAGAAGTGCTCTTGAAGAGTGTTTAACTCCACGTCGTTTTTGCGGTAAAGATCTGCTGCTCTAACTGTCATTTCTTTAGAACCACCACCACCAGGGATAAGACCAACGCCAAACTCTACTAATCCAATATAAGTTTCAGCAGCCGCTACAACTTTATCAGCGTGTAAGCTCAACTCACATCCACCACCAAAAGTCATTCCGTGTGGAGCCGCTACAACAGGAATACCAGAGTAACGCATTTTCATCATCGTGTCTTGGAACATTTTAATTGCGATGTTTAATTCATCGTAATCTTGCTCCGCAGCCATCATAAAAATCATCATTAAGTTAGCACCAACTGAGAAGTTAGACCCTTGGTTACCAACTACTAATCCTTGGAAGTCTTTTTCAGCAATTTCAACAGCTTTGTTTAATCCTGCCAAAACACCACCACCAATCGTATTCATTTTTGAGTGGAACTCTAAGTTTACAATTCCATCTCCAAGGTCAATTAACGAAGCCTCACTATTGCCCCAAACTTTATTCGTTGCTCTAATATTATCAAGAATAATGAATGCATCTTGACCAGGAATTGCCTCAAATGCTTTTGTATTTTGGTTGTAGAATAACTTCTTACCATTTTCAACTTTATAGAAGCTTTTAGCTCCTGTAGCTGCTAATTCTTTTACCCAATCAGCAACTTGATATCCTTCTTTTTCAACAATTGCAATACCTTTCTCAAGACCTACAAGATCCCAAGTTTGGAACGGACCATATTTCCACGCATAACCAGTACGCATTGCATCATCAATAGGGTAGAAGGTATCTGTAATTTCAGGTACGCGTTGTGAAACATAAGCAAAAAGAGACGCAAAGTGTTTGCGAATTAGATCTCCTGCTTTTCCTTGATCCGCAAGTAATACAGCTAATTTAGCTTTAGTACCTCCTGCTTGCTTAGCCGTTTCAACAGCAGTAATTTTAGCACGCTCTAAAGGTCTGTACTCTAATTTTTCAAGGTCAAGAGCAAAGCGGTTTGTTTTCCCTTCTTTATCTACCTCTTTGTAATAAAATCCTTTACGCGATTTATCTCCTAAGAATTTGTTTTCCAATAAGAAGTTTAAAGGCTTACTGTCTTTAATCCCTTGAATCATTGCATCATTAGGACAATTTTGTTTTAAACCAGTAGTAACATTAATAGCAGTATCTAACCCTACTAAATCTCCTAATTTAAACGTACCCGTTTTTGGTCTTCCTAAAATAGATCCTGTTAACGTATCCGCTTCTTCAATAGTTAATCCAAGTTCTTGAGCCAATTGCATTACCATTGCCATTGAGTAAACTCCTACACGGTTACCAATAAACCCTGGAGTATCTTTACACAATACAGGTGTTTTTCCTAAGTATAAGCTTGAATAACGTTGGAAGAATGAAATCACCTCAGGAGATGTTTGTGGTCCTGGAATAATTTCAAACAATTGTAAATATCTTGGAGGATTAAAGAAGTGCGTTCCACAGAAGTGTTTTTGGAAATCTTCTGAACGGCCTTCAACCATTAAGTTCATAGGAATACCAGAGGTATTCGAAGTAATTAAAGAACCTGGTTTTCTATATTTTTCAATCTGTTCAAAAACAGACTTTTTAATGTCTAATCTTTCGATAACAACCTCAATAACCCAGTCGCAATCTTTTATTTTTACTAAATCATCTTCAATATTTCCAGTAGAAATGCGTTCAGCAAATTTCTGCAAGTAAATAGGAGACGGTTTAGATTTCAAAGCATTTGCCAAGTGCGTATTCGCAATTCTATTTCTTACAACTTTACTTTCTAAAGTAAGGCCTTTCTTTTCCTCATCTGGCGTTAACTCACGAGGCAAGATGTCAAGAAGCAATACTTCTAAGCCAATATTAGCAAAGTGACAAGCAATAGCTGATCCCATAACACCAGAACCCACTACCGCTACTTTTTTAATAATACGTTTCATACTTTAAATAATTCTTTGGTTTATAGTCTAATTTTCAAGCCTTAAGATAAGATTATTTTTCTTCAAAAATGTTCTTGTCGTTAATCAGTTGATTGATAACATCTGTAACTTCAATAAAATTTCGAATCTTCTCTTCAGAGATATGTGATTTAATTTTTTCATTAAATCGTTTAACCTTGGCTCTTGATAGTTCTCTTTTTTCAAGACCGAGTGGAGTAAGTTTAATAATGACCCCACGTCCGTCATTAGGATTTTTCTCTTTAGTAATCAAACCCTTTTCTTCCATCTTTTTAAGCGTACGTGTTAAGCTCGTAGCTTCCATTCCCATATTAGGACCTAATAGGGTAGAAGGAGTACCCTCTCTATCAATACTTAATAAAGCAAAAGCAAGTGCCATACTGGCATCATATTTAGCAGCTTCTTCATTGTACATTCTCGATACAGCTTGCCACGTTGCTCTCAAAACGTAATCTATAGTTTTGTTTTTCATACCTTATTGATTAAATCAAATATAAAAAAAAATAGTATGCGTGCATACTATTTCTTCTTTTTTTCTTTTTATTAGTAAAATTTTAACTTTTACCCTCTGTAAATCTTCTCGTATAAATCTTTGTACATTTCTAAAATAATACGACGACGTAGCTTAAGAGTAGGGGTTAAGTGCTCACTATCAATACTCCATACTTCTGGTGTAAGTTCAAATTTCTTCACTTGTTCCCATTTACCAAACTTTTTATTGATGTGAACTACCTCTTCCATAATACGATCAATGACCTTTTGATTTTTAACTAACTCTTCATTAGTTGTACCAATATCATATCGTTTTCTTCTTGCCCATTCTCTTACGAATTCAAAATTTGGTTGAATAAAGGCTGCAGGCATTTTTTCACCCTCACCAATAACCATAATCTGCTCTATAAAACGAGATTGTTTCATTCTGTTTTCAATCATCTGCGGAGCTACATATTTCCCTCCAGAAGTCTTGAACATCTCTTTTTTACGATCTGTAATATGTAAGAAACCATCTTCGTCTATACGTCCGATGTCTTCTGTATGGAAGTAACCATTCTTAATAACCGAATTTGTTTTTTCTTCATCTTTATAGTATCCTAACATAACGTTTGGACCTTTACACAAGATTTCACCATCTTCAGCAATCTTAACTTCTACGTTACCGATTGGACGTCCAACAGTACCCGAACGCAATCCTCCATTTCTCTTATCATTTACAGCGATAACAGGAGAAGTTTCTGTTAGTCCATATCCTTCCATTACAGGAAGTCCAGCAGCGTTAAAAACTTTAGATAAACGAGGTTGTAATGCAGCACTACCACAAACAATAATCTTCATTTCACCACCCAGTGCTTCTTGCCATTTTTTGAAAACCAACTTTCTTGCTATTCCTAATTGAATATTGTAAAACAACCCTCTGTTGTATGGTTTATATCTAAAACCAAGTTCTAATGCCCAGAAAAATGCTCTCTTTTTAAAGCCTGTCAATGCAGAACCTGTTGTAAAGATTTTATCGTACACTTTTTCAAGTAAACGAGGTACAACAGTCATTACATTAGGTTTTACTTCCTTCATATTTTCCCCCATCTTTTCTATTGACTCCGCAAAATAAATAGAAACACCACTATATTGGTATAAATAGGTAATCATACGTTCAAAAACGTGACAAATAGGTAAGAAGCTCAGCCCTCTATATTTCTCTTCTCTTGTAAAAGGAACTCTATCCCAGCTTCCTGTAACGTTTGCAAGCAAATTCGTGTGAGACAACATTACTCCCTTCGGCTTTCCTGTTGTTCCAGAAGTATAGATAAGTGTAGCCAAGTGATCTCCCGTAATCGTATCTTTAATGCGTTCTACATCTGCTTGATTACTCTCATCAGCACCAAGTTCAAACAAGACATCAAAATTTTTACAACCTTCTATTTGATCAAAAGAGTAAACCTCTTTTAAAAGGGGTAATTCTTCTTTAACAGACATCAATTTATCATAAATCTCCTGATCTGAAACTACGCAATATGTAGCTTCAGAATGACTGATAATATACTGATAATCTTCTGCAGCGATAGTAGGGTAGATAGGCACGTTCTGTGCTCCGATTTGCAACAAACCAATGTCAAGCAAATGCCATTTAGTCTGGTTAGCACCAGAAATAACAGCTATTTTTTCATTTTCTTTTATTCCTAAGCGCAATAAGGCTCTTGAAAGAGCGTTCGCTTTATTTATATATTCCTGAGAAGAAGTCTTCTCCCATTTTCCATTTACTTTCGTAACTAACGCATCCTCTAAAGGAAATTGTGCGTTTTGTAGGTAAGGAATATCAAAAAGTCTTGTAGGATTTACCATGTTTACATTAATTAGCTTACGCAAAGTATAAAAAAAAAACTATATAAACTATAATGAGTTAAAAAAGATAATAATCTAAAGTTTTAATTAAATTTGTGGTTTTACTAAAAAATTTCAAAATACACTTATCATATGACATCTAATCGTTTCAGATTAAATGAAATGTTAGTTATGGGCTATCGATTGCTGTTGGCTTTTTTCTTCTATTTCATTGCGCGAACTTTATTTTACATTTACAATACAGATTTATTAAATGTAGACTCTGTTGGTCAGTTTTTATCCTTAGCTTACCACGGTTTGACTTTTGATAGAATGGCTATTTTTTATGTTAATAGTTTATTCATTATTATGTCTATTTTACCGTTGTTTATCAATACTAAAAAAGGCTACCAAAAAGCAGTTTTCTATGCTTATATTATTCCTAATTTAATTGCATATTCTACCAATTTCATCGATTTTATTTACTACAGATTTATCTATGCAAGAACAACTATTGCTGTTTTTGACAGTTTAGAACACGAATCTAATAAGGGACAATTATTTTTTAACTTCTTAGTAAACTATTGGCACGTTTTCGTTCTATGTGTTTTACTTTGTGCTTCTTGGATTTACCTGTATAAAAAAGTTAAGTTCACAACACCCCTAAAAGTAGAGGCTAAAAAACCTTATTGGTTATCTACTGCTATAATAACAGTAGTAGTAGGTGTGGGATTTGTAGCTGGTGTACGCGGTGATTTAAAGAAAACAACTCGTCCTTTAAATATCATTGATGCTAATAGAAATGTATCTAAACCAGAACACGCCGATATTGTTTTAAATACACCTTTTGCTATTTTGCGTACTATCGGTAAAACGAGTTTTAAAAAGGTGGAGTATATGGATGAGCAGACTTTAGCTCAAAATGTTAGTGCTATTAAGCAATACAATACTAATGAGCCTTCAACGCCAAATATCGTATTGTTTATCACAGAAAGTTATGCCAGAGAATATATAGGTGCTTTTAATGAAGATATGAATATTCCGAACTTTAAAAGCTACACGCCATTTATAGATTCTTTAGCTCAACACAGTCTTATTTTTCCAAACGCATTTGCAAACGGATATAAGTCCATTCACGGAGTTTCTTCTGTTGTAGCAGGTATTCCTTCGTTTAAAGATGCATTTACATCGTCTCCGTTTCCTAAACAAAAGATTGAGTCGTTGGTATCTACGTTGAAATCTAAAGGGTATGATACATCTTTTTTTCACGGTGCTCCAAATGGATCAATGGGATTTTTAGGGTTTGGTAATATCTTGGGATATGACCATTATTACGGAAAAACAGAATACAACAATGACGCTGACTTTGATGGAACATGGGGGATATGGGATGAACCATTTTTTCAATATATGCGAAAGACATTAAATGATAAAAAGGGACCATTCTTTGCGACTTTATTTACTGTTTCTTCACACGAACCGTTTAATATTCCTAAAGAATATGAAGGTAAGTTTCCTGTTGGAAATCAGCAAATACACAAAACAGTAGGTTATACTGATTATGCATTTAAACGCTTCTTTGAAGAGAGTAGCAAAGAACCGTGGTTTGAAAACACTATATTTATTATAACAGCAGATCATACAAATCAAATTGATTATGACGAATATAGAAAACTTGTAAATCGCACTGCTGTTCCTATTCTGTTTTACAGTCCGAAAGGCAATTTAAAGGGGGTAGATAAACGTTTAGCACAGCAGATAGATATTTATCCTACTGTATTAGATTTAATTGGTTATGACAAACCTTTTAGAAGCTGGGGACGTAGCTTGATCAATGATACGATTACAAAACCTTTTACTGTTAATTACGGTGCTAATGAATACACCTACCAAGAAGGTAATTATATCTGTAGGTTTAACGGCAAGGAAGTAACCGGATTTTACGCGATTACCGACAAAGGATTAGAGAAAAATTTAATCAAAAATAAAAATAAAGAAATGGAAGCTATTGAGATGAAATGCAAAGCTTTTATTCAAGATTATTTTGAAAGAATTATAGATAAAAAGTTAGATTAGCATCACATAAAAATAAAAAAAAGCTCTTGAGTATTTTATTCAAGGGCTTTTTTTTGTACCTATAAATACTTGTTTTACAAATTAATTAGATACTGTAACAATAGAAACAAGGCGAATTATAACATACTTTATAAGTCGCCTTGTTCGGAAGTTGTTCGAGACAAGTTCGAGAGTTGTTCGGAAAAAGGGGGTGTTTTCCGAACAACTCTCGACTAAATGTACAATTACTTTCTTTTTTAAGTCTTTTAAACCTTGTGTCATTTTAAAAGAAAAAAAGACTTATTGTATTTTAAAAATAGAGTTGAAAGCAAAATAAAGCCTTTACACAAAGCATAAAGGCAAGAAGTTTATAAAATGCTTAAAGATTACTCTTCAAGGTCATTTTTTTTCAATAACTCTTTTGCTCTTGCTAAATCTTCTTCTTCAACAAAAACGTGAACTGCCTTATCAGCAGATCCAAAACCTGCTGTAATAGCAGAATCAATATCATCTCTAACAATATATCTAATATTGTTTTCTTCTAATACATCTTTAACTGCAAGGACCATAATTTCACTTCCAGCAAATAATTTTTTATGACTCATAACATACTTATTTATACCTCTAAATTAAAACTATTTGATTTTATAACGAAATTAAATTCAATATAAAATAATTTGTTTGATTTTAGTAAGCGTAAAGTCTAATCGCATAGCTCTGAAATACAAAATAAAGAAGTGGGCTGTATAGTAATCTTTTATAATCTGGTAAAAATTTAGTATCTTAAGGAAGATTTTGAATAAATTCAATGTGTTATGAAGATAGAAGAGACTAAGGCGTATCGTCAATTGGGAGAAGTATCTCAATTAATTGTGAGTAAGAGTGCTTCTAAAAAGAGAATACAAGAAGCAGTAACTATGGTCAGAACTATAGGAGTAGAAAAATGGGAACGAATAACTAATCTGCCCATCTTGTGGCATAATATTGTAAAAGAGCTTGCTGTATAAACAGCAAGCTCTTTTACAATATTTATAAAAAAATCGGAGCCACCCAAAGGCGACTCCGACAAATCAAATTATAACTAACTATTCTTTTATATTTTAAACCTCTTGGTTTCTGAATACTAACTCATTGTTGAAAGCATCTAATAAAATCATACTGTCTGCTTTTACTTTACCAGCCAATATCTCTTTAGACAAGCGGTTTAATACTTCGCGTTGTACAACACGTTTTACTGGACGAGCTCCAAACTCTGGTTCAAAACCTTTACTTGCTAAGAACTCTTTAGCTTCAGCTGTAGCTTCCATATGAATGTTTTGTTGTTGTAACATTCTAAACACACCTTGCAGTTGTATATCCACAATAGATAAGATATTGTCTTTACTTAATGGAGTAAACATTACTACCTCATCAATACGGTTTAAAAACTCTGGGCGTACAGTTTGTTTCAACTCGTTTAAAACACCTTCTTTAGCTTCTTCTGAAGCTTGCTCTATAGAAGAGATATTCTCAAATTTCTCTTGAATAATATGACTACCCATATTAGAAGTCATAATGATAATTGTGTTTTTAAAATCAGCTAAACGTCCTTTGTTATCTGTTAAACGTCCTTCATCCAATACTTGTAATAAGATATTAAACGTATCTGGGTGTGCTTTTTCAATCTCATCTAATAAAACAACAGAATATGGTTTTCTACGAACAGCCTCTGTTAATTGTCCTCCTTCATCATATCCTACGTATCCTGGAGGCGCTCCAACTAATCTACTTACGCTATGACGCTCTCCATACTCACTCATATCTATACGAGTCATTGCATTTTCATCGTCAAATAAGTACATTGCTAAAGCTTTTGCCAACTCCGTTTTACCAACCCCTGTTGTACCTAAGAATAGGAACGAACCAATTGGTTTTTTAGGGTCTTGTAGGCCGGCGCGACTTCTACGTACAGCGTCACTAATTGCTTCTATTGCTTCTTCTTGTCCTACAACGCGTTTGTGTAACTCAGTTTCTAAGTGAAGTAATTTCTCTCTTTCACTTTGCAACATTTTTGTTACAGGAACACCAGTCCATTTAGCAACAACTTCTGCAATATCATCACTTGTAACTTCTTCTTTAATAAGCGAGTGTCCACTTTGATTAGCTTCTACTTGTTTTTGTGCAACGTCAAGTTTCTCTTGTGCGTCTTTAATTTTACCATAGCGCAACTCAGCAACTTTTCCGTAATCACCTTCACGTTCTGCTTTTTCAGCTTCTAACTTGTAAGTCTCTATTTCTTGTTTGATAGTTTGCACTTGATCAACAACCTCTTTTTCAGATTGCCATTTAGTGAAAATATCATTTCTTTCTTCTTTTAAGTTGGCAACTTCAAGTCCTAATGATTTTAATTTCTCTTCATCATTTTCTCTTTTAATTGCCTCAATCTCAATTTCCAACTGCATAATCTTACGATCAAGAGCATCTAATTCCTCTGGTTTAGAGTTAATCTCCATTCTCAACTTAGCTGCTGCCTCATCCATTAAATCAATAGCTTTGTCTGGTAAGAAACGGTTAGTAATATAACGCTCAGACAAGTTTACTGCTGCAATAATCGCTTCGTCTTTGATACGCACTTTGTGGTGAGCTTCATATTTCTCTTTAATACCACGTAAGATAGAGATAGCGCTCTCTGTATCTGGTTCATCTACAATTACTTTTTGGAAACGACGTTCTAATGCTTTGTCTTTTTCAAAGTACTTTTGATACTCATCTAAAGTTGTTGCTCCAATAGAACGAAGTTCTCCTCTTGCTAAAGCAGGTTTTAAAATGTTTGCAGCATCCATAGCTCCGTCACCACCACCAGCACCTACAAGGGTATGAATCTCATCAATAAACAAGATTATGTTACCTTCTGCTGAAGTAACTTCTTTAACTACCGCTTTTAAACGTTCTTCAAATTCACCTTTATACTTCGCACCAGCAATCAAAGCTCCCATATCTAATGAGAAGATTTGTTTATCTTTTAAGTTGTCTGGCACGTCTTGTTGTACAATACGGTGTGCTAATCCTTCTGCAATAGCAGTTTTACCAACACCTGGCTCACCAATTAACATTGGGTTATTTTTAGTACGGCGACTCAAGATTTGCAATACACGTCTAATCTCTTCATCACGACCAATTACAGGGTCTAATTTCCCTTCGTTAGCCAACTGTGTTAAGTTATTCGCATATTTATTTAAAGAGTTGTAAGTCTCTTCAGCAGACGCAGAAGTAACTCTTGCTCCATTTCTAATTTCGTTAATTGCCGCTTCTAATTGTTTTTCTGTTACTCCTTGATCTTTTAAGATTTGAGCAACGCGACTTCTTGATTTAAAGATGGCTAAGATTAAGTGTTCAATTGAAACAAACTCATCTTTCATCTTTGTAGCAATAGCTTGTGCTTCTGTAAGAGCAGTACCTGCTTCACGAGACAAACCTATATCTGCACCTGATACTTTAGGAAAGTTTTGGATAGTAGCATCTAAAACAGATTTAAAAGTATCAACGTTTATGTTTAATTTTTTTAAGATGAAAGGTGTTACGTTTTCATCTACTTCCATAATAGCTTTGAAAATGTGTTCATTCTCAATTTGCTGTTGCCCTAAACCTTGTACGATAACTTGCGCACGCTGTAGAGCTTCTTGTGATTTTATTGTAAAATTATTTAAGTTCATTTGTGTAATATTTTTGGTTGCTTAGTAATAGTCAATTTATGTTCCAAAGTAGTTGTTGCGACTTTTTGTCAATATTTTTCTTGCTTAGTGTGGCTATTGATGTCAAAAAGTCATAATTTAGCCTTAATTATAATAAAACAGATAACATTTTGTCTTATGAACTGGATTCAACTTACAGAAAGTACACAAATAGAGGACCTAATTAAACAGTCTGAAGAGAAGGCTGTGGTTATTTTTAAAAGTAGTAACAGATGCTATATTAGTAAATTTGCTTTGAAAAACTTTGAAAGTAGTTTTACTAATCCAACAGACGCACCTTGCTATATGGTAGATGTAGTAGCTAATCGATTGGTGTCAATGGAGATTGCTGATAAGTTTCAGATTCACCACGAATCACCACAGCTTTTGATTATTTCTAAAGGAAAAGCTGTATTCCACACTTCTCATGAGAGTATAGACGGAAAGGATACAGAAAAATTATTGTTGCGTTTATAATCCGCTATTACAATAGTAAAAGAGGCCAGATATTAATCTGGCCTCTTTTAGTTAATGACTGTTATTCTATTTTTTGATAATTTAAGTCTATAGACGATACAATCTTTGCATTAGGACTATATTCACTTGATTGGATAGTTTCTACAACAGCAGTTGCTAATACTTCTGCTTGTTTTATATCTTCAGCTTCTTTAGCTACTGTTCCTTCAATAGCAATACCATCAATATCTATTTCTTTAATTCCAGTATTGTTTACTTCAAATATTCTAAGTAAACCAACGGCAAAAGAGTTTTCGTCGTGAAACTTTATATCAGAAACAAGTATTTCTTTATTTTTGCTATCAATCTGTGTAGTAAAAGTTACGCTTTTGAAACTTTTAGTTTCTCTTTCAAGCTCAACGAACTTGATAAGTTGTTTATAGACTTCCTCAAATTTTTGAAAATTAGCTTCACTGCTTAAATCATTACCCGTATATGTTATTTTAAACTGTTTTGTTTTAATTGGCTTAACAGACTCAAAGCTTGTGAAAAAACTTGACTTATTTGCATACACCATACCTAAGGTAGAGCATATACACATTGCTGTGATGATTATTCTTTTCATAAATAGCTGATTTTAGGTTTTTTATATCTACAATTTACGAAATTCAAACAAATTAGACATTGAAAAATAAAAAAAAGAGGTTTCTAACTTAGAAACCTCTTTTATACTACATAATTTATGTGTTCACAGTTATGGAAAGTACTGCTATTAAATCAAAATTAAATTGACAATGTATTGTAATTTTTCTCGTTTAATTGGAACATGTATTTATGTGCATTAGGTGTACCTATAAAGTACGAAGGCAAGTCTTTCATGTCTACACCGTAAACCTTTAAAGCAAATTCACACACTACTAATTTGATTCCTGCTTTATTAGCAGCATCAAATTCTGCGCGGAATTCTTTATTGTGAAGTTCTTGTACCATTTGCCCCATAATTACAATTTCAAAGTCAACTTTTGGATTGGCTTGTTTCATTTCTGACGCAGTCATGATAGAAGCACGTAAGTTTTTTATTGACTGAACAAGAATAGCAAACTTTTCCCCTTTTGTTTCTTGAAACAAAACACTCTCTGAATTGTTAGTTGTCATTGGTGCTGCATACGTTACTGCATTTGCTGATAAAACTAAAGCGAAGGCTAAAACTATTTTTTTCATACTTAATAAATTATTTTTTGTTATTAAATCTGAAGCGAAAATAGAGTAGTATTTATGTCTTGGCAGTAACAATTGTTACACAAAGGGGTTATTTGGTTTTTTATCTCTTATAAAAAAGATAGTGTAACTATTGTTACTTTAACTAAAAGAATAGAAATGTATGTTTGTATCATTATTAAAATGATAGAAGATGAATAAGATAATAGGTTATTTTAAAAAGTGGACTCCAATGAGATGGGTGAGATTAGGTCTTGCTGTTTTGCTAATTTTTCAAGCAATTGACGCACAGCTTTGGGTGCTTGCAATTCCTGCTGTGTACTTATTATTACAGGCTTTCTTTAACTTCGGATGTAAAAACGACTCTTGCAAGATATAACTAACTGATTTAGTAGTAGTTGTTTGTTAAAACTTTTTTGTGTTAAAAAATATAAGATGTCTTTTGTTTAATTACTTTTGACGCCACTTTTATAACATAATAAAATTACATGAAAAGAAGATTACTTTACTCAACTATCACAATGGCAGGATTACTGTCTTTTTATGGTTGTAAAAACAAGCAAGAAGATCAGCCTATTACTATAGATTCTCAAACAACGGAAGAAGTTATTGATACAAATGAAGAGATTACTTTTAATAATTTAGGTGAAGATGAAGATGGCTTTGAACACTATAGTATTTTGAGTGGTTTTGAAAATATGAAGGAATACCCTAAACATTATGATTTCAAAACAAAAATGATTACTCCAGGTACCTTTCACAGCGATGAAGTTCCGACAGAGGTAAACGATATCAAATGGTACGGATTATATAAAGATACGGATCAAGCGTATAAGATTACAGAGGCAAAACCTGAAGTAAGCCAAGTATTTGACCCTGTTTTAGATGAGGATGGAGAGATGACAGGAGTAGAGGTGGCTCAAAGTGAAGAAAAACCTTTCTTAGCCTTTGTAGAAAGCAATATAGACTTAACTACTTCAGCTATTGAAACGACTACTTTACCGAGTTATATCTACCCAGGAGAAAAAGTACAATTCACTTATAAAGGGAAAGAATACACACTTTTTGCAACAGGAACACGTAAGTCAAGTGGTATTTCAGAACAAGATATTCAAGAGTCTATTGTAAACGGATTTGAGATGCCTAAGTTTTATGTGAAAGACTATACACTTCGTTTAGAGGTAAAAGATACAGAAATGAAGAATGAGATTGTCTTGTTATCACAAAAGTTTTTTGAAGAAGGGGTAGTACCTAAGATAATGTTCGGAGGAGATATAAACAATGATAATGTAGTTGACTTAATCTTAGATACAGCAACGCATTACAACGTATCAAGACCAACCTTATATTTGTCTAAACAAAACCAAAATCAAGTAACATTAAAACCAGTAGCAGCACACGAAACTGTTGGTTGTTAAACATAAAAAAACTCCTTATAAGTAAATTTATAAGGAGTTTTTCTTTTTATAGTTAATTAGATTTTAACTGAAGCAGGTAATAACATACTGCTAACTTCACCAAAGCCAATTCTTACTTCGTCATTTTGACAATATCCCTTCATTGTTACAGTATCGTAGTCGTGAATGAAAGAACGCGTACTACCATCAGGCATTTCAATTGGTTTAGAACCAGCCCAAGCCAATTCCAACATCGAACCAAAGCTTGATGGATCTTTTCCTGAAATAGTACCAGACCCCATTAAATCACCAGAGTTAATTTTACATCCGTTGATAGTATGGTGAGCCAATTGCTGACTCATTGTCCAATAAAGATATTTGAAGTTTGAAGTACAAATAAGCTTCTCTGTACTGTTCTCAGGTTTTAAGTAAACCTCAAGGTTGATGTCAAATGTTTTATTTCCTTTTTGTTGTAAATAGGGAAGAGGTAGCGGGTTTTGTTCAGGACTAGCTACTCTGAACGGTTCTAAGGCATCAATTGAAATAATCCAAGGAGATATTGAAGTTGCAAAGTTCTTTGCTAAAAATGGCCCTAACGGGACATATTCCCACGTTTGAATGTCACGTGCACTCCAGTCATTTAACAATACCATACCAAAGATGTGTTCTTCTGCATCATCAACCAAAATATTCTCTCCTAATAAATTAGCATCTGTAGTAATAAATCCAGTTTCTAATTCAAAGTCTACACGCTGTGAAGGACCGAAAACAGGAGTTTTTTCTCCTTTTGGTAATGTTTGGCCTACTGGTCTTTTTACATTTACACCAGACGGAACAATTGTAGAGCTTCTACCGTGATATCCTACAGGAATGTGTAACCAATTGGGCATTAAAGCATTTTCTGGGTCTCTAAACATTATACCAACGTTAGTAGCGTGTTCTTTACTTGAATAGAAATCTGTATAATCACCAATATAAACAGGTAATTGCATTTCTACCTCACTCATATCAAAAATAACTGCCTCTCTGTGCTTTGCATTATTCTTTAAAGTGTCATTATTGTAGTCAAATATATCTGCGATGCGATTTCTAACCTCGCGCCAAGTCTTTTTCCCGTTAGAAATGAAGTCATTCAGTGTATCTTGTAAAAATACGTCATCCGTTAATTCAATACCTTTAAAATACCCCAACATTTGTAAAGCACTCAAATCAATCGCATAATTTCCAATACGCGTACCTATTGTAATCACGTCGTCTTTGGTAATAAAAACTCCAAAAGGAATATTCTGGATTGGAAAATCAGAGTCATTACTTACCTCAAGCCACGTTTTCCTTTTAGGATCATTTGCACTAATTATCATAATCGTTTTTTAATTTGTATTAATAGTATATTCAAATATATAATTAAGACTGAAATTAACAAACGATTTTTGTACATTTGAAAGCAATTTAACGTAACACACAAACTAAATGGCAAGAGACACAGAAATTTTTGATCTAATTTTAGAAGAGCAAGACAGACAAATTCATGGTATTGAATTAATTGCATCAGAGAACTTCGTAAGTGAAGATACTATGGAGGCAGCTGGTTCTTGTTTAACTAATAAATATGCGGAAGGATATCCTAATAAACGCTACTACGGAGGATGTGAAGTAGTTGACGTTGTTGAACAAATTGCTATTGATAGAGCAAAAGCTTTATTTGGAGCAGAATATGTAAACGTACAACCACACTCTGGTTCACAAGCAAACACTGAGGTATTTGCAGCGTGTCTTAAACCTGGTGATAAAATCTTAGGATTTGACTTATCTCACGGAGGACACTTAACTCACGGTTCACCTGTAAACTTCTCTGGAAAATTATACAACCCTGTATTCTACGGTGTTGAGCAAGAGACTGGAATGTTGAACTATGACAAAATTCAAGAAATCGCTACTAAAGAGCAACCTAAGTTAATCATTGCTGGGGCTTCTGCTTATTCAAGAGATATGGATTTCGAACGTTTCAGAAAAATTGCTGACAGCGTTGGTGCTATCTTAATGGCTGATATTTCTCACCCTGCAGGACTTATTGCTAAAGGTTTATTGAATGACCCTGTTCCTCATTGTCATATCATCACGACTACAACTCACAAAACGTTGAGAGGACCTCGTGGAGGAATGATTATGATGGGGAAAGACTTCCCTAATCCATTTGGAATCAAAACTCCTAAAGGTGAGGTTAGAATGATGTCTTCTTTATTAGACAGTGCTGTTTTCCCAGGAAACCAAGGAGGACCATTAATGCACATTATCGCTGCTAAAGCGGTTGCATTTGGTGAGGCGCTTTCTGACGAGTTCTTTAACTATACTTTACAAGTACAAAAGAATGCTAAAGCTATGGCTGAGGCTTTCGTAAAAAGAGGATATGATATCATTTCTGGTGGTACAGATAACCATATGATGTTAATCGACCTTAGAAACAAGAATATTTCTGGTAAAGATGCTGAAAACGCTTTAGTTAAAGCTGAAATTACTGTTAATAAGAATATGGTTCCTTTTGATGACAAATCTCCTTTCGTAACTTCAGGTATCCGTATTGGTACTCCTGCTATTACTACAAGAGGTTTAGTTGAAGCTGATATGGAAACTATCGTTGCTTTAATCGATAAAGTAATCATGAACCACACTGACGAAGCTATCATCGAAGAAATTGCTGATCAAGTAAATGAAATGATGGAAGAACGTCCAATGTTTGTATGGTAATATAATTAAGTATTTATATGACTAGTCCTAAAATAGATTGACAAGTTTTTAAACAATACATCCAGAGGGATTTTCTCTCTGGATTTTTTTATGCACATAATTTGGAGTGAGCA
>NZ_FNDQ01000015.1 GCF_900099675.1 Myroides phaeus | reverse complement strand
CTCACCTCTTCCCATTTCGAACAGAGAAGTTAAGCCCGCTAGCGCAGATGGTACTGCTAAGCAGTGGGAGAGTATGACGCCGCCTTTCTTTTGAATCCCCAATCTCTATGAGGTTGGGGATTTTTTTTGCTCTAAACTGAAGTGTAAATAGTATTTAGTTATATAGTAGTTATAAGTATTATTTATAGTAGTGTAAAGGAGAAGAGAGAAGCATTATTTTTGTACAGTTTGAAAAATATATTTTTATATGAAAAGTGTTTATAAGCGTATTTTAAAAATTTCTGCTATTAGTTTAGCAGTAGTATTCGCTTGTGTATTATTACTAATGTATTTAATACCTAAGATTTATAATGACGAAATTCGTAAGGAGGTAGGTGTAGTATTAAGTGATAATATTAAGGGTGATGTTTATTTTGAACAAATAGAGTTGTCTTTTTATAAAAAATTTCCATATTTAACAGCGAGTATTAATTCCCCTGTGATAGGAGGAGTGAGTATAGATTCTCTTTTTACGGAGAAATTATTTGAAGCAGAATCAATTAGTTTGGGAGTGAATTTTTTAAGTCTTTTTAGAGGTAAGTTGAGCTTTGATAAGATTTATGTAGATGATCCAACTATATTTATATATGTTAATGAAGAAGGATTAGCTAATTACGATATTTTTAAAGTAACTGATGATAAAGATACAAGTGACGACCCTATTGAATTAAAAATTGATCAAATAGAAATTAAGAGTGCTAATATTATATACAATGATTTAGCTAGTAAAGTAAGTTTTGTAGCTCAAGATTTTGACTATACAGGAACAGGAAATATGAGCGACGATATATTTGATATAAAAAGTATTGCTCGTATAAAATCTTTTGACTTTAATTTTGATGGAGTTCATTATGTAAAAGAAAAACCTATTCTTGCGAAATTAGAAACTAAAGTAGATACAAAATCTTTAACTTTTGAATTTAAGAAAAACAATATTCGTATAAAGGAATTACCAGTCGATTTTATTGGAAGTTTTGGTTTTATAGAAAATGGTTATGATATGCTTTTTGATATTAAAACAGAAAAAGCAAGTCTTGAACAGTTGTTTTCTATTGTGCCTCCAGAGTACCAACGATGGTTAGATAATACGAAATTTGGTGGAGATGTAGAAGGTAGGTTTAAGCTTATAGGAAAGTATATAGTAAGAGATTCTTTAGCTCCAAATATAGATTTTGCATTAAAAGTTAAAAATGGTTTGATTCAACATGGTACAATTGATAAACCATTAGAATCATTTAATTTAGATTTTGAGTATCACTTGCCTAAGTTGGATATCCAAAAAAGTCAAGTGGCTATGAATGAGTTATCTTTTGCTATTGATGGAAAACAAAGTGCTATTTCTTTTCATAGTAAAGGATTAGAAACTTTAGAAATGAAGGGGAACATTAATAGTAATGTTGATCTTAGCCTGTTTAGTAAAGCTATCGGTTTATCTGGATTTGAAATGAAAGGTGATTTGAATCTTATAGGTGATTTTGAAGGAGTCTATTCTAAAGGAATAAAAGTAACCAGAACTTTGCGTAAGGTATCGCGTGATACTATTATTACAAGTATTCCAAGCTTTAATTTACAAGGTAGTTTACATAATGGATATTTTAAATTAGCACGATTGCCAAAAGCTATTGAAAATGTAGATTTAGATTTTGAGAGTAGTTGTTTGAATTCTGATTATAAAAATATGACTGTAAATCTTTCTAATATTAGTTTGAAAGCAATGGATAACTATTTCACAGGAAGGGTTTATTTGAAGAACTTGTCAAATTACAATGTGGATGCTGACGTGAAAGGTAATATTGATTTAGTGACTTTGCGTGAGTTTTTGCCAATTACAGATATTGATGTAGAAGGTGTATTGAAAATTGATAGTTCTATAAAAGGAATTTATGAACCGAATAGAAAGCGTTTTCCTATTATAGATAGTAATATTAAGTTAGAAAATGGTTTCGTAAGATTAGCAAATTTGCCCGAGTTGCCAATTGAAGATATACAAGTTAGTACGCATTTAAAGAGTAAACGTGGATCTTTAAGTGATTTATCAATAAAGCTATTACCAATTAATTTTAAACTTGCAGGAGAGCCATTTCACTTATCAGCCAGTTTACACAACTTAGATGATTTGAATTATAATATTAAATCTAAAGGTGTTCTTAATATTGGTAATATTTATAAAGTATTTAAAATTGCAGGATTAGATGTAAGAGGAAAAGTATTGACTGATTTGACTTTAATTGGTTCTCAAAGTGATGCTTTAAAAGGTAATTTTGAAAAACTTAAAAATAGTGGTCAGTTTACAGTTCGTAATATTAGTATAAGCTCAGAGATGTTTCCAAAGCCTTTGGTAATTACTAAAGGAATTTTCAAGTTCTTTCAAGAAAAAATGCAGTTTGAAAAGTTTGAAGCTAAATATGGTAGTTCAAAGTTTAGCATGAATGGCTATTTGACTAATGTTATTAATTATGTTGTAAAAGGAGATACATTAAAAGGTGTGTTTGATTTAGAATCACCTTATATGAATGTAGATGAGTTTATGATGTTTAGCAGTAATAAAGTAAACCAAGTTAGTACTCCTTCTACAGGAACGGGAGTAGTTCAAGTACCAAATAATATAATTATCGCGTTTAACGCTAATGCAAAAAAGGTAAAGTATTCAGAGTATAATCTTGAAGAGCTTTTGGGTAAACTAATAGTTAACAATGGAGCTATTACTTTAGAGGATACTAAGTTTAATTTGATAGGTACAAAAGTATCGATGAATGGTAACTATAAACCTACTGGATATAGAAGTGCTTTGTTTGATTACCAAATAAGTGCTTCTGAGTTTGATATTCAACGTGCTTATCATGAAATTACTCTTTTTAGAGAAATGGTTAGTATGGCTAAGGATGCTTATGGAAATGTTTCTTTGGACTATAAGTTGAAAGGGGTGTTAGATAAGAATATGTTTCCTGTAATGAAATCTTTAGAGGGAGCGGGCGTATTGTCTATTGAAGATATCAGTTTTAAAGGATTTAAGCTTTTAGGGGCAATTGCTAATAAAACAGATGCTAAATCATTAGAGAATGGTACTCTTTCAAAAGTCGATATCAAGTCAAGTGTAAAAGACAATGTAATGACTATTGAAAGAACTAAAATGAAAATGGCTGGTTTTAGACCAAGATTTGAAGGACAGGTTAGTTTAGATGGTGATTTGAATATTGGTTTTCGCTTAGGTTTACCCCCTATGGGACTAATAGGTATTCCGATGAGGATTACTGGTAATGCTGAAGATTTTGATATTAAATTAGGCCGTTATAAGGCAAGTGAGGTATTAGGGCAAGAAAGTGATGAAGATGAGGAAGAAGAGGGATATGAGATTAAATCAGTAAATGATCCTCTACCTGAAATACCTGAGGATCAAAATGAAAATAAAACGGTAGAAATACCACAAAATGCTGCATAAATTAAAGCTCGAATTTTTATTCGAGCTTTTTTTATATCCATGCGTGATATATTTCCTAATTTTGTTTTCTCAAAAAATAGGCTATGCAAAATAGAACAAAACTTAGTGAATCAGAATTACAGATTATAAACTGTGGAATAATTGAAGAACCAATGCGTGTACTTCAGACAACAGAGGAGTCGGACTTAAAGCTTCTACGAGTGAATTGTAAGGAACTTATTCCAGAAGATGAAAATTTGAAACTACTAATTTCGCGAATGTATCAAACGGTACGTGATGAGAATAAACCAGGTGTTGGTATCGCAGCTCCTCAAGTTGGAATTGCAAGACGCTTATTTATAGCACAACGAATGGATAAAAAAGACAACCCTTTTGAATTTTTTATTAACCCTGAGATTGTTTGGTTTTCGAATATAAAAAGAAGAGGAGAAGAAGGATGTTTGTCAATTCCTGATGCTTATGGAGATGTATATAGAAGTTTAACTATTCAAATAACATATTACGATATGAGTGGTACTCATTTTCAAGAGGTAGTAGAAGGTTTTACAGCTGTGATAATGCAACATGAAATGGATCATTTGAATGGAGTGTTATTCACTGATCGCATGGAAGAGCAAGCTGAAATAGAGTATTATAATGCTTCTCCAACAGGAGAAATTGTTTATCCTCGTTAAATGCTAAGTTTGAATAAGTGGAATAGGCATATATTCGTTTTTTTAGTGATACTTACAAGTTACCAGCTATTTGCTCAAAAAGTAAAAAAAGAATATAACTTTTCATTAGTTAAACTTGAATGTCCAACAGATAATAATAAACTAATTGATTATTACAAGTCTGGATTTGAAGCACTAAATTATCCACGTCTTGCGAATACAGCTGGTAAGATATTTTTTAATATTATACAAGAAGACAAAAGTTTATGTGATGCTTATTTTTATGCAGGGATATCTTTAACGAAACAAGATAAGCATCAAGCTGCGTTGAATTATTATTACTATGCGGATAGTCTTGCTACCAATAGTAACGCTGATTTTAAACAAGCATTAGCTGAAGCAGCAGTAAGAGTTGGTAATGTTGGGTTAGCTCGTAAGAAATATGAAGAGCTAATTAAAGATTTTCCTAATGATCCAGATGCTTATTATGGAATGGGATTAACTGCTACGAGTATTGGTGATGTCAAAAATGGGTTGAACAATCTTTTAATTGCAGAGGAAAAGTATTTGTTGGAAGGTACTTGGGATACCATAAGAAAAAGTGAGGTTTTTTTAATGCGTGGAATTCTTTTTACTATGGACAAGCAGTATCAAGAGGCAATTAATGCATTTGATCATTGTAGTGAAGTGTTTAATGATCTTGATGATTTTAATGCGAACTATGCATTAGCAAGTTATAAGCTATATCAGGAGTCACAAGATGAAAAGTGGAAAGAAGTAAGTAAGACTGCATTTGAACGTATAAAAGCTAAAGACAAACTTCGTAAAAGCTATTTAGAGATGTTTGATTACACAGATTAAAAATAGGATGATAAAAAAAGCCTGCTGATCTTTTTAAGATTAGCAGGCTTTTTTATAGTATAATTATTAAAGCAGTTTGCTTTAAGCTTAACTTATTCTATTGTTTTTTTAACTGCACTACCAGTTTCTTTTAAAGTGAAAACTAATAAAGTTGCAATAGCAATACTTCCTACCCAGAATAATACAATATTGTTTTGAGCAGATTGATATAAATCTATATTTTTCAAGCTTTCACCAAAAAGGTAAATAAAGATAGGACCAATTAGGGTACTTACACCAAATGTAATAAAGTTCATTGCACCAGTAGCACTTCCCTTCACATTGTCAGGATTAGCTTCTTTAATAACTGAGTAAGTAATCATAGTTCCCCCTGAGAAGAATCCGAAGACAAACATTAGTACACTTGGATTTAGTAGGTTTGGAGCGAAGATTAATTGTAATAAACATATCATCATTGCTATACAAGATACAAGAAGAACGGGTTTTCTACGACCTAATTTATCTGTTACAACACCTAAAATCGGACTACCAAATACCCATCCTAAAGCTGCCATTGAACTTACAACTACAGCTTGTTCATACTTAATTCCTGCTAAGTTGAAATATTTAACTCCCCATATCATTACAAAAATTGTTGTTGGAGCAAATAATAGTCCTGAAATCAAACCACAAATCCACGATTGTGCATTTCCAAAAACTATTTTGAAAGGAGCAAAAATACTTACTCTTGGTTTTCTTTCTGCTTTAGCAATTGCTCTTCTTTCTTTTATTCTTGTAGGTAACGGAACAACAAACCAAAGAATGATTGCAGTTACTAACAAGATGATTGAAATTACTATCCAAAAGTTAGAATAAATTTCAGCTGAATAATCATAATTTTTAAAAAGAGATCCCATTGAATGTATTCCTACATATCCACCGAACATACCAATACATTGAGTAATACCAATTGCTGTTGCTAAATGTTTTGCAGGGAATGCTTTTGTTGCTAAATAAACACAACCAGGAAATGCAAAAGCACAACCAATTCCTTGTAAAAGGCGTCCTATGTTTCCAGCTACAAAGCTTGAAGTTAAGAAAAGAGCAGAACCTAAAACCAATAAAACTACTCCAGTCGTAATTGAATATTTAGCTCCAAGTTTGTCTAAAGCTACCCCAGCTACAAGAGCAAAAAGAGCATAAGTATAATAAAATCTACCAGTCATTAAACCAATAGCTGTTTGGTCAGTTTGAAAATTGTTCTCTAAAAGAACAGTCATTACTGAAGGTACTGATCGTACAACATAACTACAGAAGTAGAATATTAGACAAAAGAACCAGGCGACTAAAAAAGCTTTTACTTTGTTGTCTAATTTTGAATCTTGCATATGCTAATTTTTTAATTAAAATTTAAAATGTGTTTATGCAAAGTTACGTTTAATATGAGAAAATACATTTGTTATTTTATTATAATTCCTTGACTTTACTTGTGATTTGGGTACTTTTTAATTAAAATTAAATAGAATATTTTTGCTTTTTTCATTTAGAAGTTCAAAGTATATTATTGAAAGAAGTAAAGTAATCTCGTTATATTCTTTTTTATTTGCTATCAATGTTTGCTGAGTATTAAAATTGTATGTAATTAAAAGGTTGATTATAAATGAACTAAAGGGGTGTTGTAAATAGCATTCCTTTATTTGTGGTGAATGTCGTATTTTTGGTGGCTTTATGACTTTATATGTTGTAATTTTAACAGTTAAATATTAGAATATGGAATTTGATTATTTTGATAAGATTCGAAAGATTAGAACGGGAATTCGCTTTTATAGTGAGTTGTTAATCGAGGCTTCTTGGAATATGTGGAATATCAAAACGAGAGTAGGAATTTTCTTTTTTTCGTTAGTTGCAGCATTTGCAGGTACTTATTTTTTAGCACCCGAAGCCTTTTCTGAAGCTCAAAGTTATACGCTGTTTATCTTAATTTTCTCTATTTTATTATGGGCTACTGAAGCTATTCCTCCTTTTGCAGTAGGGATAATGATTATTGGGTTCTTAGTCTATACAATGGGGAATATGGAAGGAGCTACCTTATCTCCTCAAGAGATTTCCGCCACCTGGTCTGACAGTGTTATTTGGATATTCTTAGGAGGTTTTTTCTTGAGTGAAGGAATGCGAAAAACCAACCTCGACTTATCATTATTTAAAAAGACACTTTCAATATTTGGTTCAAATCCTAATACCTTAGTTTTAGGTATTATCATTGTAACTTCAGTTCTATCTCTTATTATATCAAATACAGCTACTGCCGCAATGGTATTAGCATCAGTGATGCCATTGATTGATAGAGAAGGGAAAGACTCAATGATGTCTAAAGCTATTTTAATCAGTATTCCAGCTGCAGCTACATTTGCAGGGATGATGAGTATGGTATCTACACCACCTAACTTAATTGTAGTAAACGTATTGAAATCAAAAGGATATTCTGTTAGTTTTATGCAATGGTTCTTTTTAGGTTTTGTACCGGCAACTATCTTGTTAGTTGGTTTCTGGTTAGCAGTGGTAAAGAAATATACTTCTAAAGTAAAAGGATTAGACGTATCATTTGCCAATAAGGCATTAGATCTAACTAATAGTATGCGTTTACAACGACTTACAGTAATTGTTATATTAATTATTACAGTAGGAATGTGGATGTTTGGAAGTACATTACATATCCCAACTGCCGGTGCGGCAATGGTTCCTATTATGTTTTTACCGATGATGGGAATTATTACAGCTGAAGACGTTAGAAAATTACCTTGGGATACGCTGATGTTAGTAGCGGGTGGTTTAGCCTTAGGTATGGCAATTAAAGAGTTATTGGCACCATATTACTCCCAGTTCTTAGCAGATATGGAGTTTAATATGATTGCTATGATGATTATTTTTGCTATTGTTACTGTGTTATTTTCAAATATTATGAGTAGTACAGCTACAGCAACTATTGTAATTAACGTAGCTGCAATTGTGCTACCACCAGAGCAATTATTACCGGTAGGTTTGGTTGTGGGGCTTTGTGCTTCTTGTGGTTTATTCTTGCCTGTTTCTACACCTCCCAATGCCATTGTATTTGGTACAGGATTATTAAAACAAAAAGACTTTAGACTTGGAGGAATTTTTGGAGCTGTAATCGGTACTACGATTATTATTTTATGGGTATTGTTATTACAACATTTTACAACATTCTTTGATTATTTGTAATCAATTTTTTAAGATATAACAAAGGCGTAATAATTACTATTACGCCTTTGTGCTTTTATATACGTTCAGGATAATTAGTTATTATTCCATCTACTTTTAGTTCTTTCATTCTGTTTATATCCTCTTGATCGTTTACGGTCCATGGATATATTTTTAAATTAGCTTCTCGTATTTTAGAGGCATTTAAGACATTCAATTTTTTGTGGTAAGGATTTATAGCCACAGCATTTATTTGTTTCGCAAAAGCTATAGCATCAGCTGGTTCATCCTCTGTTAATACTGCAATGTCAATTGTATTATTAAGGCTTCGCATTTTTTCTAACTCATTCCACTTAAAACTTGAGATTATAAAGTCGGTATTAGTCCACCCTTTGTTTATAAATAATTGAATAAGTTGGTGTGTATCTTCTGCTGTATTATTGCCTTTTAGTTCAATGTTTAAAACAGCTTTGCGATTAATAACTTCGATTATTTTTTCTAAAGTAGGAATTTGATAAACTCCATTTACTTTTACTGTTTGTAATTCATTGTAGGTATAGTCTTCAATGTTTCCTGTAGCGTTTGTAAGTCTATTAAGTTTGTCATCGTGAAAAACCATTAATTCGCCACTTTTAATTTTGAAGACATCAATTTCAATTACATCACAATTTAAGTCTATTGCTTTTTGAATAGATTCAACTGTGTTTTCAGTAACATGTCCCATTGCACCACGATGTCCTATTCTTAATATGTTATGCTCTTGAGCAAAAGAGGTACTACTCATAGTAAGGAAGATTAGTAAGAGTTTGTTAATTGTTTTCATCTTGTTTAATGATTGGTTTAAACAAAGATGATTGTTTTGTTTTATTCAGAGATTATCTCAATGTTATGTTTGTGTAAAGTAATACAATAAAAATAGAATAGGAGGAAAGTTGGAAAAATTTGGACACAAAAAAAGCTGTTCTACTTCGAACAGCTTTTAGTAAATTATTTTGTTGGAGTACCGTAAAGGTCAAACTCCGTTGCTTCATCAATTGTAATATTTGCAAATTCACCAATTTTTAAATAGTGTTTTGTTGCATCAATTAATACCTCATTATCAACATCAGGACTATCAAATTCAGTACGACCTACAAAGTGATTACCTTCTTTTCTGTCGATAATACAACGGTATGTATTACCAATTTTCTCTTGATTTAATTCCCAAGAAATTTGAGCTTGAATTTCCATAATTTCGTTTGCTCTTTCTTGTTTTACTTCTTCCGGAACATCATCTTCAAGTAAATAAGCGTGTGTGTTTTCCTCGTGAGAATAAGCGAAACAACCTAAACGTTCAAAACGCATTTCCTGAACCCAGTCTTTTAAGATTTGGAAATCTTCTTCTGTTTCTCCAGGATATCCTACAATTAATGTAGTTCTGATAGCCATTCCAGGAACTGCTTCTCTAAATTCGTTTAATAACTTAGTAGTTTTTGCCTGTGTAGTACCACGGCGCATTGACTTCAAGATATTATCAGAAATATGCTGTAAAGGAATATCTATGTAATTACAGATTTTAGGCTCACGTTTCATCAATTCCAATACATCCATAGGGAATCCTGTAGGGAATGCATAGTGAAGACGAATCCACTCAATACCTTCAATTTTAGCTAAGTTTTCTAATAGTTCAGCTAAGTTTCTCTTTTTATATAAATCTAATCCGTAGTAAGTAAGATCTTGTGCAATTAATATAAGTTCTTTTACACCATCTTTTGCAAGTCCTTCAGCTTCTTTTACTAATTTTTCAATTGGTTGAGAAACGTGTTTTCCTCGCATAATTGGAATAGCACAAAAACTACAAGGACGATCACATCCTTCAGCAATTTTTAAGTATGCGTAGTTTTTAGGAGTAGTAGTCATACGTTCTCCTAATAATTCGTGTTTATAGTCAGCTCCTAAAGCTTTTAATAATAAAGGTAAATCAGTTGTACCGAAGTATTGATCTACGTTTGGAATTTCTGCTTCTAAGTCTGGTTTATAACGTTCAGATAAACATCCAGTCACGAAAATTTTATCAACAATACCTTGTTCTTTTTTATCTACGTATTCTAAAATAGTGTTTACAGATTCAGCTTTTGCATTATTGATAAATCCACAGGTATTAATTACTACAATATTTGCTTCATCATTAGCTGCTTCATGCGTTACTTCTTTACCACTTGCTTTTAGTTGTCCCATCAACACTTCACTATCGTAAACGTTTTTTGAACAACCTAAAGTTACTACGTTGATTTTATTTGTTTTTAAAGTTTTGGTTCTCATTGATTTAAAAAATTGGACTGCAAAAGTACATTTTTTTTCTATAGAAAGCATCAGCTTTAGTATAATTATAATATTGTGTGTAGTAAATTATATTCATTCCTGTTAATTCTTAAATGATTGATATTGTTTGATTTATTTTGTTTTAGATACACATAATATGAATTTAGGATAATCTTTTAGGTTGAGGAATAAAAAGAAAGAGGAGACATTATTTATGAAACTTATATTGCTAATGAGAGTTCCTCGATTTACTGAATAGCAGTGTTAGTGATTGTTTATTATAGTTTTAGAGGTATCTTGTTCGAGACATGTACCACTCAAGTACCACAGAAGTTCGGAAAAAAGCTTTTTTTTCGAACATGTCTGGGAGAAATGTGGTGTATGTGTGGTATATGTCTTGGATAAACTGAAAACAAATATGAATTTGAGCCTAAGTAAGTCATAGAGTTATTGGCTTTCTGCTTTAAAAGTTTACCAAGAAAGAAATTAGGATAATTAAAAAAAAGAGTCCGTTTTCAATTGAAAACGGACTCTCGTTATATTGAACTCTTAAAAGAGTATTATAATCTAAAGATACCACCAAAGGCAATAACAGTTTCTCCAAACCAGAAATCGTGCATTGCTTTATCAGCTTTATCAGCAGTAGTACGTACATCATACATATTGATGAAACCACCTTTTAATTCTGCTTGAATAAAGAAGTGTTTGAAGAAAGTTACGTTTAAACCAGCTTTAGCAGAAACTCCTAAACCAGCAACGTGGAATTCATCATATCTTTCTTTTCCTAACAATTTTGTGTTTGTTTTTGGATAAACAAGACCAAAACCAACACCTTCAGTTAAGTTTATTTGTACTTTATCTGTATTCCAAACACCGAATAATTTAGAAATATCATCAACTCTGTTTACTTCAAAGTTAAGGTAGTTTAAACCATCTGTATGTTCAAAAGTTAAAAAGTCATCAGTAAGTAATACTTGGTCTGGATTTCCAGTAACAGCTTCACCATATAGATTATCTCCTTGTCCAGGGTAATAACCTTTAATATTTACTGTTTTGTTTTGATCCATTACATATTTCATATGGTCAACACCTAAAGAGATATTGTATTTATCACTAATAAAATAACCAACTCTTAAGTTTGTTTGTGGAATAGTCATACGACCTGGGTTGATATAATCAACATGCCATCCTTTTGGTTTGTCACTTGCCTGTACATTTTCCAATGTAAAGTCGTAATCAGCACCTCTAAAACGGATATCTGAGTTTGTATAATATCCACGGTTACCTCCCCAGTAAATATAAAATTTACCTTTGTTTGAATCAGTATAGCGCAATGGCGTTGTAACAGCATCTTGTGCAAAACCAGAAGCAGTTGCAAATAAGCAAAGAGCTACAAATAGTTTGAAAATATTCTTCATTTCTTCTAATCTTTTTATTTACTAAAAACGAACTGCAAAGGTACAATAAAAAAAATCTCTTTAATAGTTTAACCATTAAAGAGATTTAGTATAAAAAGTTCTAAAAATATTAGAAACTTATATTGTATGTTAAGTTGACAAAATTATCACGTGTTTTAATATTTGCAGCTGAATATAAGTTGTTTACAGTCATATCAACTAAGCTGGTTTGAAACGATTGAGCAGTTCTTGTGTAAGAAAGGTCTAATCTTGAGTTTCCAAATGAATAACCAATACCTGTTGAAAAACTATTCAAATCACCATAAGCTTTAAAATCCTTTTTATAAGGACTTTGTTCAAATCTATAACCACCTCTGATGCTAAAGTCTTTAATTCTATATTCACCTCCAATACGTATATGGCTTGTACCTTGTGTTGTATTTGCAATAGAATTGTTTAAAGTTTTGTAAGCATTATTTCCTTTTGGACGGAATTCGTTGTTGCTATAATCTTTATAAGTATAGTCAACACTAATAAGTCCTTTTTCACCAAAAATGTAAGCTAAACTCCCTGTGTATTTAGAAGGAGTTCTCAAACGGTAACGATCATATAAGTTTACTACTTGTGGATAGATATATTCAGATTCTTCTTTTCCTACAGCTATAGTTTCTAATCCTTGTGCTAATTCGTCTTTTAAAGAATACCAAGTTGGAGATTCATAAGATATACCTGCTCTAAGTTCATCAGTAACTTGAGCAATTGCTCCTAAGTTGAAAGAGAACCCAGTACCATAAGTATAAGTACTATTGTAAAAATTCATAATATCAATAGTTCCATCTTCTCCAGGTGTTTGTGCTCTTTCAATAGCGCGTGATGTTTGTGTATAATCAACTACATGAATATTTAAGTTTCCTCCCACATAAAATCGATCACCTAATTGAGCTGCAAAAGTACCAGCAAATTTACTTGAAAAACCAGAAGTAGTAAATACTCTGGCTTGATGATAAGCACTGTTAGTAGCGTAATTTGCTGAGTAAACACCATCTTGTTTATCGGATAAGATTACACCCGTTTCGTGTGCTAAGAAAGTTTGTTGCCCATCATAACCAGCCATATTACCAGCTTGTATATAAGCATCTGTACCATCATTTGTTTTAGGATCTGCAACATCATAAGGAATATGATTGTTATTAGCAATGTTAAAAAAATAATCACCTAAACTATTGCCATTGCTCAATCCTCTAAACAAATAGTCGTTTCTTAAATTTTTTGTGCTCTCATAATTAAGCCCAATAGTAAACTTTTTCATAACAGCATCTTTGTCATAGCTGTTAAATACAAATAAAGCTCCCATTTGGCCAACATCAAGTCCGTTGTAGTTTTTAGATTCTTTGTTGCCAAAGTAATCTGATTTATTGTTTTTAGCAACGTATGATACTGTGAAAGCAGCAGTATTATAATTGAAAATAGCTCCCCCTGCAGGGTTTATACTCAATGCAGATAAATCTCCTCCTACGGCTCCAAAAGCACCACTCATTCCTCTAAAACGAGCTGTACCATTTAGGTCGGTTTGGTTAAATTTCATTACATCACCAGGAGATGCTTCTTGCGCATAAGTAGCTCCGGTTAACAATATAGCAGAAAGTAAGCTATAAAAATATTTATTCATAATAGTTGTGTTTTATGGTCTTTGGCTTAATTAACGGCGATAACTGCTGCGAGATGATCCACTTGAGCTACTTCTTGACGATGAAGAAGGAGCAGAGTAACTACTTCTTGATGATGATGTAGAGTAGCTGCTTCTGCTATTACTGCTTCTTGTATTTATATTGTTAGAAGAATTGTTATTGTTATATCTCGAATTATCATATGAAGAAGAACTATTTCTATAAGATGATCTTGAATTAGAACTTCTTGTGTTGTTGTAATAAGTATTTGTACTGTTAGACGAATTTACATTTGTAGGACGTCCTGTACTTTGATAGCTCGATCTTGAATAAGAAGATCTTGTGTTTCCATAATTACCGCGATTACTTGAAGAGTTGCCTCTGTTGTAATAAGAATTACTTGATCTGGTATTATTTATACTGTTGTAAGAAGAACGATTACCACTATAGCTTGATCGATCACCATAAGGACGAGTAGTTCTTACATAGTAATTGTTGTAATAAGGCGAGTAGTAGTAGCCACCTCCGTAATAAGGATAGCCGTAATAACCACCCCAAGGACGATTGTAGTATCCATTACCCCATCCCCATCCGAAGCCTAAACTAATACCACTGCCCCAATAATAAGGGCTATAAAATGGGGCATAATATCCACCCCAATAGCTGTTGTAATAACCATTATATCCGTAGTAAGGATACCCATAGTAACCTCTGTTATAAACATTCACTTGGATACTTGATGGTTCACTACCCCAAGATCCGTAAGAAACAGCTTTAGTTGGTTTATGTTTAACTACGCTATCATTGATAGGCGAAGTATATTGATTAATATCTGTGAAATATTCTAAATCATTGTTTAATGATTGAAAATAATTTTCATAGTAGTTGTCATTTTGATTACTGCTATTTTGTTGTGGGCTATTCCCTTGAGAATAAACACCATCATCATAATATGAGGTGTTGTAATAAGAACCACAAGAAACCGCTAATCCTCCGATAAACAGAAACGCACAGAATCTGCTTATTAACTTAGAAGTTTTCGTAATTGTTTTCATTTCATTGTTTTTTTAATTGTCGGTCAAAACAAATTTAGTTAGTTTTGTGGAATTATTATAGTTAATTAAGAGTTAAACACTAATTAGTGCCAAATTTAAAAGATGAGCAAGAATATTACTAAAAGAGAAGAGGATTATTCAAAGTGGTACAATGAACTTGTAGTGAAGGCTGATTTAGCTGAAAACTCAGGTGTACGCGGGTGTATGGTAATCAAACCGTATGGTTATGCTATATGGGAAAAGATGCAAGCAGAAATGGATAAGAGGTTCAAGGAAACTGGACATCAAAACGCTTATTTCCCCTTGTTCATCCCCAAATCTTATTTTAGTAAAGAGGCAAGTCACGTAGATGGTTTCGCAAAAGAGTGTGCGGTAGTAACGCATTATCGTTTGAAAACAAGTGAAGATGGGAAAACAATTGAGGTTGACCCGGATGCAAAACTTGAAGAAGAATTAATCGTACGTCCAACTTCTGAAACGATTATTTGGGATACATATAGAAAATGGATTGAATCTTATAGAGATTTACCTATTTTAGTTAATCAATGGGCAAACGTTGTTCGTTGGGAAATGAGAACGAGATTGTTCTTGAGAACTGCTGAGTTTTTATGGCAAGAAGGGCATACAGCTCACGCAACAAAAGATGAAGCAATTGCAGAGGCGGAACAAATGCTTGAAGTGTATGCAGATTTTGCAGAGAACTTTATGGCTATCCCTGTTGTAAAAGGATTTAAAACCGAGACAGAGCGTTTTGCTGGTGCAAATGAAACTTATTGTATTGAAGCTTTAATGCAAGATGGAAAAGCATTACAAGCGGGTACATCTCACTTTTTAGGTCAGAACTTTGCAAAAGCATTTGATGTTAAGTTTACAAGCCAAGAAGGTAAGCAAGAATATGTATGGGCTACATCATGGGGTACATCAACTCGTTTAATGGGAGCGTTGATTATGACACACTCTGATGATAATGGTTTAGTATTGCCTCCAAACTTAGCACCTATACAAGTGGTAATTGTTCCAATTCACAAAACGGATGAGCAATTAGAAACTATTCGTGCTGAGGTTAAGAAAATCACAGATAGTTTTAAAAAATTAAATATTTCATTCAAATTTGATGATCGTACGACTTTCAAACCAGGATGGAAATTTAATGAGTATGAGTTGAAAGGAGTGCCTGTACGTGTTGCAGTGGGGCCAAAAGATCTTGAAAACGGAACTTTTGAAGTTGCACGTCGTGATACATTGACAAAAGAGGTTGTTTCTAAAGATGGAATTGTGGAGTATATCCAAGATTTGTTAGAAGAGATTCAATCAAGCCTATTCAATAAGGCATTAAAATATAGAGATGAACACATCACAGAAGTAAATTCTTTTGAAGAGTTTAAAGATGTGTTAGAAAATAAAGCAGGATTTATTTCAGCTCACTGGGATGGTACTGCGGAGACAGAAGAGAAGATAAAAGACCTTACTAAAGCTACAATTCGTTGTATTCCAATTGATAGAAAAGAGGAAGAGGGTGTTTGTGTACTAACAGGCCAACCATCTAAGGGTAGAGTTCTTTTTGCAAAAGCATATTAATTTTTAATTTTTTTTGTTTTTCTCTTGTAGGATAAAAAAATTATTGTAGTTTTGCATCCGCATTAGAGAAACAAATGGTCCGTTCGTCTAGGGGTTAGGACGCCAGGTTTTCATCCTGGTAACAGGGGTTCGATTCCCCTACGGACTACAAAGTTCTTTTAAATGTAAATATTGATATTAATGGTCCGTTCGTCTAGGGGTTAGGACGCCAGGTTTTCATCCTGGTAACAGGGGTTCGATTCCCCTACGGACTACAGGTTTTTTTAAAACTTATATATTGATATTATTGGTCCGTTCGTCTAGGGGTTAGGACGCCAGGTTTTCATCCTGGTAACAGGGGTTCGATTCCCCTACGGACTACAAGTTTTTTAAAACTTAATATATTGAGATTTTGGTCCGTTCGTCTAGGGGTTAGGACGCCAGGTTTTCATCCTGGTAACAGGGGTTCGATTCCCCTACGGACTACAAGTTTTTTTGAAACTTAATATATTGAGATTTTGGTCCGTTCGTCTAGGGGTTAGGACGCCAGGTTTTCATCCTGGTAACAGGGGTTCGATTCCCCTACGGACTACTTAGTTCATTTAGAACTTACACATTGAGATTTTTTTGGTCCGTTCGTCTAGGGGTTAGGACGCCAGGTTTTCATCCTGGTAACAGGGGTTCGATTCCCCTACGGACTACAAGAGAAAAAATAGTATAGACTTAATAAAATATTTAGAAAATGGCAAATCATAAGTCAGCTTTAAAAAGAATTAGAAGTAACGAAAAGAAAAGAGTATTAAATAGATACCAACACAAAACAACTCGTAACGCAATCAAAGCATTACGTATGATCGAGGATAAAACTGAGGCTGGTGTTAAATTACCTGTAGTTGTTTCTATGATTGATAAATTAGCAAAGAAAAATATCATTCACTCGAATAAAGCTTCTAACTTGAAATCAAAATTAACTAAACACGTTGCTGCATTATAATAATAATACAGAAAGACGATTTAGTTTGTTAAGAAGAAAAAAATATCAAGCTCTCAATATCTGAGGGCTTTTCTTGTTTTTCTTATTCGTTTTATAAACGAAGTTATTAAATTAAAAATTTAAATTTTAAAATCCTTATATGACACCAATTAGGAATATTGCGATTATTGCACACGTTGACCACGGTAAAACAACTATGGTTGATAAAATCTTACACCACTGTCAATTGTTTCGTGACAATGAGAGCACGGGAGAATTAATTTTGGATAATGAGGATATCGAAAGAGAAAGAGGTATTACTATTACTTCAAAAAACGTTTCAGTAAGTTATAAAGGAACAAAAATCAACATTATTGATACTCCAGGCCACGCCGATTTCGGTGGGGAGGTAGAGCGTGTATTGAACATGGCTGATGGTGTTCTTTTAATTGTAGATGCTTTTGAAGGACCAATGCCACAAACTCGTTTCGTACTACAAAAAGCTATTAGTCTTGGATTAAAGCCGTGTGTAGTTGTAAATAAAGTTGATAAAGAAAACTGTACTCCAGAAGAAGTTCACGAGAAAGTATTCGATTTAATGTTCGAACTTGGTGCTGAAGAATGGCAAATGGATTTCCCTGCTGTTTACGGGTCTGCTAAGAACAATTGGATGTCTGATGATTGGAAACAACCAACAGATTCATTTGAGCCTTTATTAGATATGGTTTTGAAACATATTCCAGAAGCTAAAGCTAACGAAGGTACGCCACAGATGTTGATTACATCTTTAGATTACTCTACTTTTACAGGTCGTGTTGCTATCGGTCGTCTTCACAGAGGTATTTTAAAAGAAGGAATGAATATTTCTTTAGTTAAACGCGATGGAAAAATCGTTAAAAGTAAAATTAAAGAATTGCAAACTTTCGAAGGTTTAGGACGTAAGAAAGTAAGCGAAGTTCACGCTGGTGATATTTGTGCTGTTGTAGGAATTGAAGGTTTTGAAATTGGAGATGTTATCGCTGACTTCGAAAATCCAGAAGCATTAGCTACTATCACTATTGATGAGCCAACAATGAGTATGTTGTTTACAATTAATGATTCTCCTTTCTTCGGAAAAGAAGGTAAGTATGTAACTTCTCGTCACATTAAGGATCGTTTAAGCAAAGAGCTTGAGAAAAACTTAGCTTTACGTGTTAAAGAGACTGACAGTGCTGATAAGTTTATGGTATTTGGACGTGGTGTATTGCACTTATCTGTATTGATTGAGACAATGCGTCGTGAAGGATACGAATTACAAATTGGACAACCACAAGTTATCATCAAAGAAGTTGATGGTGTTAAATGTGAACCAATTGAGGAGTTAACAATTGATATTCCTGAGAATTTATCAGGACGTGCTGTTGAATACGTTTCTTTAAGAAAAGGTGAAATGTTAAGTATGGAACCTAAAGGAGAGCGTATGATCATTAAATTTAATATTCCTTCAAGAGGTATTATTGGTTTAAGAAATCAGTTATTAACAGCTACTGCAGGTGAAGCTATTATGTCTCACCGTTTCTTAGAATACCAACCATACAAAGGAGAAATTGCTGGACGTAATAATGGTTCATTAATTTCTATGGAGAATGGTAAAGCTATTCCTTATTCAATTGATAAATTACAAGACCGTGGTAAATTCTTCGTTAATGCGAATGACGAAATTTACGAGGGACAAGTAATTGGAGAGAATACACGTAGTGATGATATGTGTATTAACGTAACTAAGGCTAAAAAACAGTCTAACGTTCGTTCTTCTGGTAATGATGAAAAAGCTAGAATCGTTCCACCAATCATTTTCTCTTTAGAAGAAGCTTTAGAGTATATTCAAAAAGATGAGTATGTTGAGGTAACTCCAAAATCTTTACGTATTAGAAAGATCTTCTTAAAAGAAACAGATCGTAAACGTAACGTAATTAAATAATAATACTTTATTATATATAAAAGTCGACCAGTATTGGTCGACTTTTTTTTGGGATTTATTTTACTTCAATATTTAGAGAAATCTACAGTAGTTTTTTAATTTATGATAGGTTCTTTTTTTGTATATTTCTGCATCTATCGGTTTTATCTATCTTTTTAGATGTAATTTGGTGAAATACTTTATAATAATAGAATGTATTCTTTTGAATAAATTTCTAAAGAAAATAAGTAAAAAAACAATTTTTAAATCGAAGTAATGATAGGAATTAAGGAGATAGAGATTACTTTTTGTAAGAATGATAATTTTATAATCTATTATAAAAAGTCCGAAATATTATTAAATTTGTAATTTGAATCAAAAATCACAACCTTAGGTTATAAATATGGCAAAGTTCGAATTAAAATTACCCAAAATGGGTGAGAGTGTTGCTGAGGCAACAATTACAAACTGGTTGAAAAATGTAGGAGATCACATAGAGGCAGATGAGACAGTTTTAGAAATAGCAACTGATAAAGTTGATAGCGAAGTTCCGTCAGAAGTGGAAGGAACTTTGGTTGAGATATTATTTCAAGTAGATGATGTTGTTCAAGTAGGACAAACAATTGCAATAATTGAAACTGAAGGAGGAAGTGCTGCACCTGCTCCAGCAGTAAATAACACTGTAGCACCAGAAGTTAAAGTAGTAGAAAACAATGTTGCAGCTGCTCAAGAAGCGGTAGCTCCTGTTGATTTTTCTGATTCAGAAAAGTTTTTCTCTCCATTAGTGAAAAATATCGCTAAAGAGGAGGGAATATCTCTTGTTGAATTAGAAGCTATTGTTGGTACTGGTAAAGATGGACGTGTAACTAAGAATGATATTTTAGATTACGTTAAAAATAGAGGTTCACAACCTACTCAAGTTGCTGCCCCTGCACAAGCAGTTGCACCAAAAGCGACTCCTGTAGCTCAAACAGCAAGTAAAGCAGCTCCTGTATCAGTTAATGGTGCAGATGAGATTGTAGAGATGGATCGTATGCGTAAGCTTATTTCTGGGTATATGGTACAATCTGTACAGACTTCAGCTCACGTCCAATCTTTTATTGAGGTTGACGTAACTAATATTGTAAACTGGAGAAATAAAGTTAAGAGTTCTTTCGAGAAGAGAGAAGGTGAGAAATTAACGTTTACACCAATCTTTATGGAAGCGGTTGCAAAAGCATTAAAAGATTTCCCTGGAATGAATATTTCTGTTGATGGTGATTATATCATTAAAAAGAAAAATATTAATCTTGGTATGGCAGCGGCTCTTCCAAATGGTAATTTAATTGTTCCTGTAATTAAAAATGCAGACCAATTGAACTTAGTTGGAATGGCAAAAGCTGTTAATGACTTAGGAAATCGTGCAAAAGCAGGTAAATTAAAACCAGATGACACACAAGGAGGAACTTATACAGTAACTAACGTTGGTACTTTTGGAAGTGTATTTGGTACACCAATTATCAACCAACCACAAGTAGGTATTTTAGCTTTAGGAGCTATTCGCAAGGTTCCTGCTGTTATTGAAACACCAGAAGGAGATTTCATCGGTATTCGTCAAAAAATGTTCTTATCTCACAGTTATGATCACCGTGTTGTAGATGGAGCTTTAGGAGGACAATTCGTACAGCGTGTTGCTCAAATCTTAGAGGCGTTTGACCCAAATAGAGAAGTATAATCTATTCGATTAATATATTTAAAAACGGCTTGGCTTTTGTCAAGCCGTTTTTTTTATACCTTGTGATTACAAATATTAGATGATTATGGATTCTAAGGCATTTTTAAATTGGAGTACAGGAAAAGATGCAGCTTATGCATTATATACCCTGCAAAGTACAAAGGAATACAATGTAATTAGACTTATGACAACAGTAAACAAATCTTTTGGAAGAGTGTCGATGCACGGAATTCGTGAAGAAGTGTTATATAGACAAGCTGCAAGTTTAGGACTACCAATAGATATTGTGTATTTAACAGAAACATTGTCTTTACACGAGTATGAGACAATTATAACGAAACAACTAATCGTGTATAAGTCTGAGGGGATATGTAATAGTGTGTATGGGGATATTTTATTAGAGGACTTAAAAATCTTCAGAGAACAACAATTACAAAGATTAGCTATTCAAGGAGTTTTTCCTTTGTGGAATATGAATACAAAGCTATTGGTAGAAGAGATGGTTAATGTGGGAATAAAAGCTATTGTTGTGTGTGTGAATGAGCAATTCCTTGATAAGAGTTTTGTAGGGAGGATAGTAGACCATCAATTTATTGCAGACTTACCAGAGGGAGTCGATCCTTGTGGGGAGAATGGAGAGTTTCACACCTTTGTTTTTGATGGTCCTATGTTTCAAAAGCGTGTACCTTTTGAAATAGGTGAAATAGTTTATAAAACCTATGATGCTCCGAAGCAATGTAATCAGGAAGAAATACATCACTACGGATTCTGGTTTTTAGATATCTTATAAGTTATTATTTTTGCAAAACGAATTGTGTTTTCAATACTTCAGGTACTTCTACTACAGCTTTCTTATTGTAATCAAAAGTAACCATACCTGTTTTTGCTTTTGCTATTAGTTTCGTTTCTGTTTGAACAAGGTAGTACAAGTCAAAACCTACTCTTGTAAAATCTCCGGCAACTATTTGTATCGTTAAGATATCACCATAGAAAGCTTCATTCTTGTATTCTATGGCCACATCACCCATTATTAAGCCTTTACCCGCACAATCTAACTCTGTATATCCAAAGTTAGCTAAAAACAGCACTCTTGCCTCGTGAAGGATAGATAAGAGTTTGTCATTTGCTAAGTGATTACCATAATTGAGGTCTGTAATTCTCACGGGTATTGTTGTTGAGAAGATATATTCGCTTGGTAAGTTTAGTTTAATACGCGCCATTGTAAATTGGTTGTGTGTAATGTGTTTAAAAATAAGTAATTGTTATAAGAAATTTCTTTATTTCTATAGCTAATCACTGTTTATATTAAGAATGCGAAATAGTTAAAGATAATACATCAATTTATAAATAGCGATCACACTAACAAAAAATAAAAAAACCGGTGAGATAATTACCGGTTTTTAAGATATTATAATTTGTAAGATAAGTTTACAAAGAAGTTTCTTCCAGGATTTGGAATTTTGTTCCAATCAGAATATGTTGTGTAATTAGTATCTAAGATATTTTCAACACCAGCACCAATACTTAACATTTGTGTACCAAAATTAAACTTGTAGTTTGCATTATAGTTTAATGTTGCATAAGCAGGAGTAGTAGTTTCTCCATACGCTTCAGCAGCATTGCTTTTTACTGCATTACCAGTAACGCCTAACTGCGTATTAAACGAATTATATTTATAATCTACTGCAGCGCGGTAAGCAATAGGACTAATAAAAGGCAATGTATTTTCGTCTTTATCTTTTCCGTAGCTATATCCAACACCTCCAGATACAGTCCAATGAGTATCTACATTGTATTTGAAATTCCAATCAATTGTCGCTTGAATAGCATGATCAATATTTTGGTAAATCTTCAGCCCATTTCCTCCCGGAGTCATTGCGTTGAATGGAGGAGTAATTACCCCAATGATATAATTGTCTAAATAGAAGAAATTACCAGATAATTTAGTTGAGAAAGCAGGAGTAACATATTTTACAAATAAGTTAGCTTCGTAAGAAGACTCGTTTTTCATACCTGGGTTACCAATATAGTCATACTTATCTCCACTGTTGAAAAGGTAATATCCATACCCTTCAGAAACAGAAGGAGCTCTGTTACCGTATCCTATACCAACTCCATAAACCCAATTGTCTTGTAGTTTTTCATAGTTAGCAGCAAAATTACCAACTACTCTTGTTTTATCTTTTTTAAATGAATCATCTACTAAGAAAATTCTCAATTGATTTACACCAGCTTCACTAACTGTATTATTATGAGATCCGATACTTGCTGTTAGCATTAAACTCTGACTGTCGTCTATTTGCCAATGGTCTTTAAAAGTCCCTCCAACATAAGTAGTTTTAACGTTAGGCCAAGTGTAAACAGACATGTTAACGGCGTTAGTAAGAGTTGAGAACATTGTCATTTCCGCAATAGACTTATTGTGGTAAGTGTTCACTGTAGCACTTAAATGGTGGTTTTCTTTAGCTGTTGCTGATATAGTAGAATATGCACCAAAAGTATCGCTCCATCCTGGCATATCCATACGGATAGCTACATCTGGGCGATTGGTATCATCCATTCTATGTGTAATTGTATTGTAGTACAATTTAGTTTCCCATTTTGTTACCCAAGAATCAGTAGGAATGTAAGTGTGTTTCACAGAAGTGATAATCGCTTCTGCCAACGATACATCCATTGGTAGGGCAGGGTAACCAATGTCTGTTGCTTTATCATAGATAATAGCAGCTTCAACGCTATTGCTTTTGTTGATTGAGTAACCTAAAATACCAGATGTATTCAGTTTTCTAAATTGAGAGTATAAAACCTCTTTATTTCCACCAGCTTTATAATTGTCTGCATCTCTAAACATAATAGAACCACTCGCATAGAATTTTTTAGAAGTGAAGTCGAAGTTTCCGCCTACAATCTTTTGTTTGTTGATACTCTCAAAACCAGTTTGCACTTGTCCGCTAAATTGTTTGTCTTCAGTAAAAGCAAGTTTCTTTGTTCTCAAGTCGATGCTACCTCCTAAAGTAGGACCAAAAATAGAGCCTTGTGAACCAGAAGTAACATCTATTTGGTCAAGGTTGTTGATTTCGACATAAGAAGTAATAGGATCCATTTTATCTGTACAAGCGTGGAATATTTGCATTCCATCAATAGTTTGTCTTGTACGCTCAATCGTCATATTGTTGATTAATGGCTCCCAAGCATAAGCACCACGTCTAACTAAAGTGATGTTTTCTTTTTTAGCAAGATAATCATCAATAGTTGTCAATGGTTTTTTATCAACAAGCTCTTTTTCTTTTGAGTAAGTTAGAACAACCTCTTTCAAATTGCTATTCTTAAGCGTGTCATTTGCCGATGTATTTTGCCCTATTGCTGTTGTAGCACTTAGGGCAGTTAATACACCAGTTATATATATATGTTTAAACATAGTCTTTTATTAAAAAGTGGATGACTTTAGGTTAGGCAAGTATAAATTATATGAATACATCAAGGAATTTGTCACCAAGAACAGGAGTTGTATCAGTGTCTTTATTAACTCTAACAGGAGTATATACAGGCTTACCAGCAACAATATTCCCAGCTTCGTCTTTCACTACTAAATTGATATACCAATATCCAGGCATATTGAATACAATAGTACCATCATACATTCCAATATTACTATTGTATTTTAAAGGGTTTATAGCTGCACTAACACCATGGTTTGCCATATCTGGCATTCTTGGATCAATTTCTATAGATAAGTTTTCTACAACAGGAAATTCCATTCCCATTTTTTCTGATCTAAAAACCGATACCTGCATTTTATTTCTTCCAACCTTTAGATTTGGTATTTGATGAAAAGCGATGAAATGATTTTTACCATTATAAGTGAACATTTCTAATGTTTTGTTATCTCCTTTTGCAATAGAATTTATAATATTTTCTCTGTCAAAGAAATTGCCTGGTCTAACAGTTGTATTGATATCTGTTTTAATCTTATTTCCTTTGTTTTCTGATTCAACAGTAATTGTCCAATAGTTTTTATCTAACTCCATTCCTGCCATAGAAAACATAATTTCCCCTTCAAACTTATTAGTAGTTCCAGCTACAGGTCTAAGTTGTGTAATAGGAGCAGAGTGAGACATTTGATGACCATCTTGCATTGTCATATGCATTGTGATAGCCATTTTTGTGTTTGTAAACACTTTATTAGTCTCATCTTTATTATCTGTAATTTCTATGATAATTGGAGCTGTAGAAGGAGCGTAAAACTCTTTAGTATTAGTAAATACTTTAATAGAATAATCACCTTCTGTTTGTATTTTTAGGGGGTCTGTAATGATTTCAACAGGTCTTGTAGTTGGTCCCTTTAACATTGAATTATCATCAGAAGAACAAGAAGTTGTTGTAAAAGCGATTGCAATTGCAGTAAAAGCGAAGTATAGTATTTTTTTCATTTTGTTTAAATCTTAAAATTATAATTATAGGTACATAGTGGCTTATGCGCTAAATAGCACAAAGTCAGTATATAAAACGGTAATAAAATAAGATTTAAGCGTGTGGTGGTTTGATGAAATCAAACGTAGGTAAGTAAGTATAAGCTATTTGGTAACTATCAGTTACTTTCGTAGCAAAGGGAATTGTGGGGATTACAGGACTATCCCATTCGTAGGGATTAAAGAAAAGTACCTCTAATTGCAATTGAAATGTCTTCTTAGCTGAGAAAGGATTATCGTCCTGAGCTGTTTTAGCTAATTCACTTTTTAAGTGACAGCTACCATTACATTCTAATTCAGGCTTATCTTTATTGATACACAGTTCTTGAATAGCATCATAGTTAACCACGAAGTCCAATATTGGGAATACTGGCTTCATAAAGAATAACATTACTATGACTACTATAAAGTGTTTCATAACTGCAAAGGTACGCAAGCTTTGAGAAATAATTATATGATTAAAGGCAGTTTTGTTTTAAAAAACAATATTATGATTTAGATAATCAATCATTTTTAGGCGTAATATTATAATTTTCAATCATTTTACTTAAGCGTTTACCTATTCTCTTTTTTAATTCTTTTGGTTCAAGAACTATCATATTTTCCCCAAAACCAAGTATTTCACGTTCCAATTCAAAGTTTAGAACCACGTCTAAGCGAAAAGTTGTTCCTTCTTTCGTTTCGGAAATCATCTGTTGTGAAGGGTGAATTGGTTTTGTCTTTACATAAGGAGCATTTTTGGCATCAATCCAAAGAACAACTTTTTTCGCTCTGTCTTTTTCAGTTTTAGTAACGCCTATTGTATCCTCAAAATAACGGTTGAAATCAATGCCCTCATATTGTTTAAAAGGTTCGTTTGCTAAGGTGTGTATATTTACAATTCTGTCCAAAGCCAGCGTGAGTAAATGAGGAAACTTATTATTTCTTGTAATCAAGAACCAACGATTTCTATATTCTTTCAATAAATAAGGATGGTATATTTCTTTACTTGCCTGTTGCGATTTGAAAGATTTGTATTCAATCAAAATAGGCTGTTTATTTTTTATCGCTTCATACAAAGGATTGATAAATTGAATTCCCTTCAAGCGATTATTGTTTTCCATCTGTATATAGTCAGGAGCTTTAGAACTACGCTTAAGCAAGTTATTATCAAGTTTAGCAATCATCTCACTCATCTCATCCACTTGACTAAAACCGTTGAGGTGTTTTAAAATATTGACTACCTCTTTTAGTTTCTCCATATCAGTATCGTTAATAGGAGAATTTTTAATGCTAAAATCAGGATCTTCGTAAGTATAGTACTTTCGGTCTACAACAACAATAGGGGCATTATATCCTAAGCTATCACTGCGCATTGTTTGAATATCCAGTTGAATAGTGCGTTTACTCACACCACTATCAATTCCTTCAAATTCATACAACGAATCAGAGACTTTTTCAATCAAGTCATCTAATGTCCATTTTCTAAACCTATTTTGTAAGCATTCGTCAATGATTTTGTAGCGTAATAATGCCAATTTATTTGTAGCCATTCCTTTTGTCGATTAATAATAGGAGATAAAAGTACACAAAAACTTCTTATGTACGCAATGTATTTGCGCAGTTGTTTTTTGTTTAAAAAGTTATTGTTTGTAAAGTGTTGTAAAACAAAGGTTAGTGAATAATTTTGAACTTTTTTTAATCTGCGCAAGTCTATTGCGCATATAAATGCGCATCTTTGTACTGTTCGAAAGACGCAAGCCTTGGAAGTGTTTCTGAATAGCACGGAAGTGAGGGACAATAGTTTACCTTATACTGCTTGTGGACGTAGAACAAACGGGCAATGCTCGTTTCCATATTCAAGATGTAGGTTCGAATCCTGCTATTGTCAAAAGGCAAAATAGCTTAATTGGTAAAGCAGAATATTCACGCAGCCTTCGGGCATTTATGGATGAAGCAGAGGACTTCTATAAAAACCTCTCATCATAAAAGGTTCTGATAAATAGTGTTTCTGTTTTTTGTTTCGACAAAGAACACCTTTTTTTAAACCTGAAAAAACAAGTATAAGTTTTGGTGAGGTATATGGGATGTAGTGAGAATTTACTTTGCTTGCTGAGGTAACTTGGACACTACACAAGCTATACTAACGAATACTTAACTCGTTTTTCCGTTTATAAAAAAGGGAAGCCTATTTATCGCTCCTTTTTCAACAAAAGATTTAAAAGATTAAAAAAATAGTACAATGAAAAAGTTACAAGTAAAAACAAATCACGTTGCCTTAGTTTTTAACCAAGGTGAATTGACTAAAGTATATCAAACAGGACAATATATCATTTGGGGTAATAAAGAAATTGTGCAATTCAACAAAGCGGATATGTTTCCAGTTCGCGAAGACGTAGATGCACTATTGCAAAATAGTACATTACAAGCGATGTTGAATGTAATTGACGTATTAGACAATGAAGTTGTTTTAGTGTTCAAGAACAAGGTATTTATGACTGCTCTTGGGGCGGGAAGACATATCTTTTGGAAAGACGCTATTGAGTTTACTTTTGAGCGTTACAATATCGATACAATAGAGGTTGACGAAACAATTCCTCGTGTATTGACAAACAAAGGTAATATGGGACAATTCATCCGCAAGGTTGTTGTGTCTGCAAATGAGAGAGCGTTATTAATAATAAACGGTAAGTTTGAACGTATTTTAGAAGCAGGTGAATACCGTTTCTGGAACAACGATTCTATTATTGAAACACAGTATATTGATATTCGTCAACAGAATATGGAGATGAATGGGCAAGAGATATTGACAAAAGACAAAGTGCAATTAAGAGTAAACTTTAGCTTGACGTATCAAGTGAAAGACCTACTTGTAGCTTATGTTGATAATAAAGACGTTGAAAGACAAGTGTACACTATTATCCAATTAATGTTGAGAGAGAAAATCGGAAGAATGTCTTTTGACGAATTAATGGAAAATAAAGAGAACTTATCAGGCGATTTATTGCAAGAAGTGAAGGCTTCAATTGCAGCATTAGGTATTGATTTAACAGCTTGTGGTATCAAAGATATTATCTTGCCAGGAGAAATCCGTGAAATTATGAACCAAGTGTTAGTTGCTGAAAAGAAAGCACAAGCCAATATGATTACTCGCCGTGAAGAGACAGCAGCAACAAGAAGTTTGTTGAATACTGCCAAACTAATGGAAGAGAATGAAATGTTGCTGAAGTTAAAAGAGATGGAATACATCGAGAAAATTGCCGAGAAAGTTGGTGAAATCAGCTTATCTGGTGGTGGTAATGTATTACAACAGTTGAAAGAGGTATTTGGAAAATAATGCATCGTTTTGCTGTAGTAACACACTACCTGCTATAGATATCAAGGCAATTACACATCGTAATTGCCTTTTTTTATGGCGTTAACCCAAGCAGTTTGCTTATAAGAAGGCATTGTATAATTTAGAAGAACACATTCTTTGTAATTAATAGTCAAATGACTCTGTAGCTTAAAAGGAAAAGCCTACGGTTAAATTTGCTAACGTAGAGTGTACGGATATCCCGGCTTGACCTGCGCGGACAAGTTGGTAGAGTTTACAGAGGCACCGAAGTTAGTAGGGAAGCGTATTAACAGCCGTACTGCCAATATGGAATGTGGGTTCGAATCCCACCAGAGTTACAAATAAAGAGAATTGTTCTTCTGAGAAAAAAGATAATACAAAATGAAAAAGGAAAATACAGTTATAAACGGAAATGATTTGATTGCGATAGGTTATCCAGAGAACGCTTTGTTGGGTGTTGCCTTAAAAGCAAATAAGAAGCGTACAGGGTTTACCAAAACAGAGATGTTAGCACATTATAAAATGGTGTTAGATAATGCAGAAGATTATCTAAATCACAAGGTATTTGGAAAGTTGGCTAAAGCGATAATTGATGGCGTAGGACAAAGAGAGGAAACAGAAGTAATCCCATTAAGAGAAGCAGCAGTTGCTTACAGTATTTACGGAGCAGATTATATTGAAGAAGGAGCAATTAAACAAATGCAAACTGCTGTGAAATTACCCGTTGCAGTAGCTGGGGCGTTAATGCCAGATGCTCACCAAGGATACGGATTACCTATTGGAGGCGTGTTGGCTACCGAAAATGCGGTCATTCCGTATGGTGTAGGAGTAGATATTGGGTGTAGAATGGCCCTTTCTATTTTTGATATTAAAGGAGTAGAGTTTTATGGAATGGAAGGTTTGCTAAAAGAGGAATTAGTGAAACACACTAAGTTTGGAGCAGGACACGGTTTTTTAGGACAACATAAAGCCAATCACGCTATATTAGATAGAGGAGAGTTTAACTTAAATCCGTTTATCAAGAATTTACAAGATAAAGCTTGGTCACAGTTAGGTTCATCAGGAGGTGGAAACCACTTTGTGGAATGGGGGATTATGGAGTTTACAGACCGCGATGAGGTGTTGAATATTGATAAAGGAACTTACTTAGCCTTATTGACACACTCAGGTTCTCGTGGAATGGGAGCAACAATTGCAGGGCATTACACTAAAATTGCAAAAGAGGTTTGTAAGTTACCACAAGAAGCGGCTAACCTTGCTTACTTAGATTTGAATTCACAAGAAGGACAAGAATATTGGATGATGATGAACTTAGCTGGAGATTACGCCTCTGCTTGTCACGAGGTAATTCACGATAAGTTGACCAAAGCTATAGGTGCAGAGGTATTAGCAAAGATTGAAAATCACCACAACTTTGCGTGGAAAGAGATGTATCAAGGAAAAGAAGTTATTGTACACAGAAAAGGGGCAACACCAGCGAGTGAAGGTGTTATGGGAATTATTCCAGGATCTATGACTGCCCCTGGGTTTTTAGTTCGCGGAAAAGGAGAAGCAACTGCATTAAATTCAGCATCTCACGGAGCAGGACGACAAATGAGTCGTACACAAGCTATCAAGAACTTGAAGGCAGAAGATATCAAAGCCGTTTTAGCAGATTGTGGTGTACAGTTAATTGGAGCCGGAAAAGACGAAGCGCCAATGGCTTATAAAGATATTTATGAAGTAATGGCAGCACAAGGAGAGTTAGTTGATGTATTAGCGAAGTTTACTCCTAAAATTGTTCGTATGGCTGATGATGGAAGTAGAGAAGATTAAAGGGGATAAAAGTTTTATAAATTAAGAGAGTTACTTTTTGTAAAAAGAAGTAACTCTTTTTTTGATTACAATTTTAGTGAAATACAAAAGCTGTGATTTATTACTTGGGAGAATCTGAAAAGGAAGGTTGTTTACTATTTAACAGAAACTTCTTTTTTTACATTGTATATATATCGTAATATTGCGATATGATATTATAAGCATTAAAAGTTATGGGAATTACAAAGTCAGAATTGTTTAGCGATAAGAAGAATAAGTTAGCAGCAATGTTTAAGGTGTTGGCACATCCTGCCAGATTAGCGATTTTACAGTATATAATCAACCAACACGCTTGTATATGCAATGATTTAGTAGAAGAACTTGGCTTAGCACAAGCTACAATTTCTCAGCACTTGAAAGAATTAAAAAATGCAGGGATTATCAAAGGGAATATTGAAGGGAAATCAGTATGCTATTGTATTGACGAACAAGTGTGGCAAGAATTTGCTGTTGAGTTTGGACTTTTCTTTGCGCAAGATATAAAAGTAGATAAATGCTGTTAAAGCATTTTTTTAAATAAACGTATCGTAATAATACGATTATAAGTAAAACAATAAATAAAAGAATATGAAATTATCAGAGGTTAAAGCTGCATTAGAAAGTTTAGAAAAAGTAGATTTTCAGTTTGAAGATGGTTCGTTTGTTCCAGCACATTTTCACGTAACAGAAGTGGGACAAGTTGATAAAAAATATATTGATTGTGGAGGTGTAATTCGACGCGAAATCAAAGTTAGTTTTCAGTTGTGGAATGCCAACGACTTTGAGCATCGATTAAAAGCTCGAAAGTTGCTTAATATAATTCGCTTGTCAGAGAATAAATTAGGGATAGAAGATGCAGAAGTTGAGGTTGAGTATCAAGGAGCAGCAACAATAGGAAAATATACATTAGATTTTAACGGTACACATTTTGTGTTAATCAATACATTAACCGCTTGTTTAGCAGAAGATGCTTGTGGTATAACACCAGAACAAGTAGCAGATAATAAGAGCGAATGTAGTCCGGGGTCAGGCTGTTGTTAGAATGTATGGAGATTAATTAAGTCCTAAATAAAGAATAGTATGTTGTATTTACTATGTTTTTGCAACTCTTTTAAAGGAGTTTTATTCAGAGTGCTTGTATAGTGTATGTATACTCTATGTATACCCAATGTATAAAAACTATGTAAAAGTATAGAAGCATATTACAAGTACCATATAAAAAATATACATACAAGGTGAATAGCATTCAAATAATAATATTAATACTTTCGTAACCTATTGTAAGAAATTATTCTATCCTATACATTTGTCAAAAATCATCAATATGAAAAAAATTGTTGTAACACTAATTGCTTGTTTTGCATTGTTTGCTTGTAAGCAAGGTGAAACCGAAGAAACAGCAGGAGTAAGTGAAGTAAAATCAGAAGTTACAGCTACACAAAGTGAAGCTATTCACAAGTTGACTTCAGAATTAATGGTTCCTTTGGAAATAGTAGAGGAAGGAAGTACAATTGCTACAGAGCGATATGGACTTGACTTTTCAGGTAATTGTTATGCTTGTGATATTGCTAACATATTGATAGATGGTGAAATGATTACTTTAATGAATGCGTGTGATTTAGAAAATCAAATATCGTTTAAAGTAACAGGAATTGAAGAGAAGGATAATACAATTACTGTAAAGACACCTGTTAATGAGTTTATATTCGAACAAATTGATGAGGTGCCGGTTTATAAAGTTACGGTAACAGGACAGTCGTTAGACAAAGAATTTTTTAGAATAGGAGCATTTTACACTACACATAGTAAGTTGAAAACTTTTAGTATTCACGACTGTGGTGAGTTTGATGGTTAATAGTAAATAAAAACGGGATTATAAGGAATTATAATTCCGTTTTTTCTTTTAGCAATAGTTCTCCCCAAGCATTTAGGTTCCAAAGTACGGCAACTAACTTTTCTCCAAGCGGAGTTAATGAATATTCTACTCGTGGTGGCAGTTCATTAAAACTTGTTTTCAGCAATATGCCATCTTGTTCCAACTCTTTTAGCTGTTGGTTGAGAACACGTCGGTCAACTTTCATTATTCCTCTAAGCATTTCACTTGGGCGCTTATGTCCATTATTGATTTGCCAAACAATAGGAATTTTCCATTTTCCACTGATTGCATTAACTGCAAATTCAAGAGGGCATATTTTTTCTTCTATCGTTGGTTGCTTGCTATTCATAAAAGTGACTTTTTTATCCCTATGAGGTAATTTTATGCGGTATTGTACAGACCGCTACTCTTTATAATCTTTGTAAAAATAAGGTTTTTATAATGAATGAAGTTAAGCAAGCGTTAGAAGAAATAAAGCAGGTAATGGCAAAGCAATTACCTGCTGAAGTAGTAGAAGCATTTAATTATTCAATAGAAGATTTAAAGAGCCAAGATGAGTTAAAATCTGTTGTTGAGGTAGGCGATTTATTTCCCGATGCCTGTTTGTTGACAGTAGAAGGAGAAAGGATTGATTTAAAAGAATTATATGGCTCAAGTAAGTTGATTGTTTCTTTTGTAAGAGGTAATTGGTGTCCTTTTTGTTCTGTTGAGGTCAGTTTTCTTGCCAAAAATTATGCAGAAATCAAACAAAAAGGAGGGGAAGTAGTTGTTATTACTCCCCAAAAAAGTAGTTTTAATGCAGCGTGGAGTACAGAAGCAAGTTTTCCTTTCCGCGTACTACAAGACAAAGACAATGCACTGAGTAATTTATTAGGAATAAGTTTTGCGCTACAAGAAAATGTAATACCATACTATAAAGCATTGGGAATTGATTTAACTTTGATTAATGGAAATGAGGCTTATAAGTTGCCAATTCCAGTTACTTATATTGTAAACGAAAAGGGAATTGTAGTTTATAAATATGAAGACAAGGATTATATGAATCGCGTAGAGGTTACAGAACTACTTATAAATATTTAAGAGATGGAAAAGCGCAAAGGAGCTCGTTCAATGAAAGATATACCGACTACTATCTTAAAACAATTGAATAGAGGAAAAATAGAAAGTGCTAATCTTACAGAATGGTTAGCAATTGATAAGTTGTTATTGGTAGAAAACGTTTTGACAGATTTAAAACGTACAGCATATATACCTATTGTGTTAGATGGAATAGCAGGTCTTAAAAAAGTTACAGCAAATACGATTAATCAAAGTGTCGGATACACATTATATCAATTATCAGAAGAAAAAGGAGATAAGGAGTTATTTGGATTACTAAAAAATCACAAAAGTGATTCTGTACGTTGTTGGGCTACATATTTCATACAAAACAATCAAGAAATGACGATAAGTGACAAAATTAGTGCTATAAGAGACTTTGCGGGTGATAAACATTTTGGAGTACGAGAGATTTCTTGGATGGCAGTTCGACAGGATATTATTGAAAATTTAGAAGAAAGTTTGATTTTATTAAAAGAATGGACGAAGGATAAAAATGAGAATATCAGAAGATTTGCATCAGAAGCTACACGTCCAAGAGGAGTATGGGCAACACATATTACAGAGTTGAAAGCTAATCCCAGCCTTGCTTTTCCGATATTAGAAGCATTAAAAGCAGACTCTTCAAAATACGTTAGAGACAGTGTGGGAAATTGGTTAAATGATGCAGCTAAGGATAATCCTATTTTTGTACAAGAAGTTTGTAAGGAATGGATGAAGGGAAATGATAGTAAAGAAACAGCTTACATCGTCAAAAAAGGGACAAGAAATGTGTGATTTTTGTTTTTAAATAGTGAAAATAAGGTTATTTAGAGTAATTATAAAACGGAAATAATCACAAAAAGTGATAAGTTGACTTTTTTACAATAGTATTATAACAGTATTTGGGAGTAATTTAGTCTATTTTTATATGTATTAATGTTTTAAATCTTTATTATTTGATAATTTTATTTTAAAAATAGTATAATTTAGTATTATTTATTTGTTTTAAGCGTAAAGTTTATTGATCCTTGAATAATTTTCATTTGACTTATTTACATTTTAATACATGTGTTAAAAAATACATATATTGAGAATTATTTATTGTAAAAATTGATTTATGTGTTTGTTTTTAATAAAAAGTTGTCTTTTAATTATTGTTAAGTGTTTCTAAGGATAGAAATTCTGAATAATGTTTTTTTATTCTTTTGATCATTAATGAATTAGTATATTTATCTGTGAAAATTAAATTTGTTGTTTTATGAAAGCAGAAGTACATTACAATGACTTCACAGGAAGTATCGCAGCTGATATATCTGACAGAATCGCTGCAAACAAAGGTAATTATATCAGTAGTATTGGGGAATACTTTGGTATAGATAAAGAAAGGTTTAAAGTAGTAGGAATTTCTATGTCGGGAATTACAAGCTTTAATCTTACTTTAATATGTGTGGACAATGAAAAAAGTTCACCATTAAAAGAGCACATTGTAAAGATGAATGTGAGTTTAGATGTGGAGGGACAAAAAACGATGCTTGAGTTATTATTTAAGCGTATTAATGTTATGTTGTTTGATGCGGGAGAAAATCATTATCCGTCTTTAGAATGCGATGAGGAAGTGGCGTATGAAGACTTCCATCAAGTAGAGCATTATGATATTTACTAGTATATAGTAAATACTTTCTGAGATTGAAAAAGCCTTTAGTATTTTGCTAAAGGCTTTTTTTTATTGTTTTAAAAGGAAGTACTATTTGTTAAAAAAAATTGAAATCACTTTTAGAATTTATATATTGACATATAAATTAGAAAAAAATGGAATTTAATATAAGTGATTTTAGATTTTATCACCCTTTAGAAGTTAGATGGAGTGATTTAGACCCTTTAGGACATGTTAATAATGTTGTGTTTATCGACTATTTTCAAATAGGAAGAGGGTATTATATGAAGGAAGCCAGTAAGACGTGGGATTGGTATAAAGATATGTTTGTGATTGCAAATATTTCGTGTAATTATTTAAAAGAAATAAATTTAACAGTACAAAATCCACGGGTAGGGGTTCGGGTTTCAAAAATGGGAGGAAAGAGTTTTGAAATTGAATATGCAGTTTTAAGTGATGGTGCTGAGAGAGAAGTAGTAGTACACGCTATTGGAACAAGTACCCAAGTGATGATTGATATGAAAGAGAAAAGGTCAATAGAAATACCTGAGTGGTTAAGAAATGAAATTGCTACATACGAACCAGCTTTGTAAAAAAAATACAATAACATTAAACAAGAAGAGGTTTCTATTATTAGAAACCTCTTCTTGTTTAAAAACGAACATTTTTCCAAATAGCCATATCGGCTAATATTTTATCAGTGTCAGCATTCACTTCTTTTAAATGATTTGAAGTGTACAGCGTGTATCTTGCTTTATCTAATTGTAGTCTTACTTCATATTGATTAATAATCTTTACACTTATCTGCTTACTTGAATCTATAAACTCTTGGTATCTACCATTAGAGTTATTCTCTTGAAGTTTCAAGAAAATGGGTTCTGACTTTTTATTTAGCTTATCGTCTTGTTGATATACAAGTGTAGCTTCTCCATCTTTATATGTAAAGAAATAATTTTTAAACATAAATGTTTTGGCAGAATATACAGTTGTTTCAGATTTGTTTAATTTATAAGGAGCCGAAACAATAGTTTCTGTTGTTTGGCAACTTTGAAGAAGTAACCCAGAAAAAGTTAGCATTAGTAAGTAAAAAGAAGATTTCATTGCTTATTGTTTTTGTTTGGTTGACACCAAAATATAATAATTAATTAATAAAACAAAATTAAATTTATAGTAAGTGTTTTTTAATGTGTTTTTTGTTGCTTAAAAGTATTGTTTGTAGATGAAGTTTTTGAGAATTATTTAATTTGAAATACTTCTGTTCTGCTGACATTTATCATATGTAATGTTAGCGTGATAAGGTACATTTAGAATCAAATAAATATCAAAAACCTATGTTTAAAAAAGTTGTTTTATTAGCTGTTTTAATGTCATTTGTAGCTTGTAAAAACGAGAAAGAAAAAACTACGGACGTTAATTCAAATGAGAAATCAGAATTATTAAGTAAAGCGAGTACTTATTTTAAATCGCTATCAACTGTAGAGTTTGAGAAGTTGGATCCTAAAAAAGTAGAATTAGGGAAGTATTTATATTTTGACACGAGGTTATCAGGGGAAGGGAATATTAGTTGTAATTCATGTCACGATTTGAATACGTTTGGAGTAGATAACAAAAGGCTTTCTCCTGGAGACGATGGTTCATTAGGAGCAAGAAATTCACCAACGGTATTACACGCTTCATTGCATAGTATGCAGTTTTGGGACGGACGTGCAAAAGATGTAGAGGAACAAGCAGGGGGACCTATTTTGAATCCTGTAGAACACAATATTAAAAATGAAAAAGAATTAGAAGAGAGAATTCAGAAGATTGATTTATATAAGGATTTATTTGCTCAGGTATATAAAGACGAAAAACAGCCTATTAGTTTTGGTAATATTACCAATGCCATTGGTGCTTTTGAGAGAACATTAAATCCAGAAAGTAGATTTGATAAGTTTTTGGATGGAGATGAAAAAGCTTTAACTGCACAAGAACAAAAAGGATTAGAAACTTTTATGAGTGTAGGGTGTATTACTTGTCACAATGGCGTAGCATTAGGGGGGCAAATGTTCCAGAAATTCGGAGTGTACAAAAATTACTGGGAATTGACTGAATCTGAAAAAATAGACAATGGGTTGTATGATTTAACAAAAGAGGAAGTTCAGAAGTATTTGTTTAAAGTACCAGGATTAAGAAACGTAACAAACACAGCACCATATTTTCACGATGGTTCGGTATCAGATTTAAAACAAGCAATTGAAATTATGGGTATTGTACAAAATAATATAACACTTGATGCACAACAATTAGACGATATTGCTGCTTTCTTAGGTAGTTTATCTTCTGATTTACCAGATAGTGTAAAAAAATCACCTTTCTAAAAGGGATAATGTTAATGTTATAATTGTTTTTAAAGAAGGAAGTCACTTATTCGCAAGTGGCTTCTTTTGTTTAAAAAATAAGTAGAATTTAAATCTTAACGTTAATTGTTTTTTAAACTTAGGACGTTATAACCTGAATGAGTGTTTTACATTTTATATATTTGTAGTAAACAAAATCTGAATAATGGAATTAAAATTACATAGACCGATTTGCTTTTTCGATTTAGAAACAACAGGTATTGATGTAGCGAAGGACAGAATTGTAGAAATTGCAATTTTAAAGGTATATCCAAACGGAAACAAAGAAAGTAGAACTTGGTTGGTAAATCCAGGAATGCCAATACCAGAGCAGTCTTCAAAGATACATGGGATTACAGATGAGAAAGTAGCTAATGAACCAACGTTTAAAGAGTTGGCTTCACAAGTCTACAATATGATTAAAGATGCTGATTTAGCTGGGTTTAATTCAGATCGATTTGATATTCCTTTATTAGCAGAAGAATTGTTGCGCGCTGGAGTTGATTTTGAAATGGGAAATAGAGTGTCGGTTGATGTTCAAACTATTTTTCATAAAAAAGAAGAGCGTACTTTAAGTGCAGCTTATCGTTTTTATTGTAACGAAACTCTTGAAAATGCGCATTCAGCAGCAGCAGATACAAATGCTACTTATGAAATTTTAAAAGCACAATTAGATCGTTATGAAGATTTGGAGAATGATATGAAAGCATTGTCTGAATTCACAACCAGAAAGAGAAGTGTAGATTTTGCAGGCTTTATTGCATTAAATGAAGATGGAGAAGAGATTTTTACTTTCGGAAAAAATAAAGGAGCATTAGTGTCTGAGGTATTAGAAAAGGAACCAGGTTATTATGGTTGGATTCAAAATGCTGATTTTCCTTTATATACTAAAAAAGTGTTGACAGGAATTAAATTGAGAAAATTAAACAATAAGTTTTAATCTAATAACATAAGAAAATGAAGATTATTTGTGTTGGTAGAAATTATGTAGATCATATAGCTGAGCTTAATAATGAAAGACCAAGTGAACCTGTTTTGTTTATAAAACCGGATACCGCTTTGTTGGGAAAAGAAATACCTTTTGTAATTCCTGAGTTTTCAGAGGACATTCATTATGAAGTAGAGCTTGTGTTGAAAGTGTGTAAAGTAGGAAAATATATTGATGTTAAATTTGCTCATAAGTATTATGATCAAATTTCGTTAGGAATTGATTTTACCGCAAGAGATCTTCAAAGCAAATTGAAAGAAAAAGGACTTCCTTGGGAAAAAGCAAAAGGCTTTGATGGTTCGGCAAATGTTGGAACCTTTTTTTCAAAGGATGAATTACCTAATTTGTTTGATACAGAGTTTTTGTTGAAACAAAATGGGAATGTAGTTCAGAAAGCTTCAACGGCGCAAATGATTTGGAATATAGATGAGATTATTGCAGAAGTTTCAAAATATTTCACTTTAAAAACAGGCGATTTAATTTATACAGGAACTCCAGCAGGAGTAGGTAAAGTAAATGAAGGCGATGTTTTAGAAGGTGAAATTGCAGGAAGACCGATATTCCGTTTAAATGTAAAATAGTTTTATGGCACTTTATTATGACTTAGGTCCGTTGTTTAAAAAATATAATGACGATCAAGAACTTGTCAAAGAGAGATTGGTTGCTTTTATAGAGGATTCACGTCGTCGTTTGAAAAAAATGAAGACAGGGATAGATGAAAAGGCGTATGTAAAAGTTAACAAGCATACACAAGCTTTATTGCCTTCATTAGATTTTTTAGGTATGGATCAAGCTTTAGAAGAACTTTCTTTAATTGAGAAATGGACAAAAGAAGAAGGGAAGACTAAAGAAGTTAAAGAGATATTCAAGTCTTTTAAAACACACGTGAAAAATGCTGTAAAAGAGTTGAAGAAAGATTTCGATTTACAAGTATGAAAGCGAGTATAGTAACAATAGGTGATGAAATTCTGATAGGTCAAATAGTTGATACAAATTCGGCTTATCTTGCAAAAGAATTAGACAAGCTCGGTTTTGATGTTATAGAAATTATTACAGTTTCAGATAAAAGAGAGACGATAGAAGCAGTTTTACAAAAACAGTTAAGTATTGTTGATTTAGTTATTATCACAGGAGGTTTAGGTCCTACCAAAGACGATGTTACTAAAAACGTTTTTTGTGATTTTTTCGGCGATACCTTAGTTGAGGATGAAAGAGTTTTAAATCACGTTTCAGAAATGTTGGAACGTTTATTTAAAAGACCTCTTTCTCCAATAAATAGACAGCAAGCATTAGTTCCTTCGAAAGCTAACGTGCTATTTAATAAAGTGGGTACAGCTCCAGGAATGTTAATGTGTAAAGAGAATACAGCATTTATATCTTTACCTGGTGTTCCATTTGAAATGAAAACAATCTTTAAAGATGAGGTTGTTCCTTTCATAGAAAAGACATTTCAAAAGTCATTTAATCTTCATAAGACTATAATTACGTATGGTTTAGGAGAAAGTTTATTAGCAGAATTATTGGAAGAATGGGAAGATAATTTACCACAAAATATTAAGTTGGCCTATTTACCAAGTGCAGGAAGTGTTAGATTGCGTTTATCTATTCAAGGTGATTCTAAGGAATTTTTGGAGCAAGTTGTTGATAATCAATTAAAAATGTTGCCTCAGACTGTAATTCCCTATGTGAGAGCATATGAGGATTTAAGTTTAGGAGAAATTGTTATCAGAGAATTGGAAAATAGAGAAAAAACTATTTCCTTTGCAGAAAGTTGTACAGGGGGGAAACTTTCTACAATGTTTAATGAGAAGCCAGGTTCTTCAAGTTATTTTAAAGGAGGGATAGTAACCTATTCTACTCAAAGTAAGATAGACTTGTTAGGAGTAAACCAAGCGACAATAGATAAATATAGTGTAGTAAGTGAAAAGGTAGCTATAGAAATGGCGATGAAAGCAAAAGAAAGATTTAAATCTGACTATGCGATTGCTACAACTGGTAATGCTGGACCAACAAAAGGAGACTCTCCTGCGGAAATAGGAACAGTTTATATAGGTATAGCAACACCTGAAAAAGTTTTTGCAAAGAAATATCAGTTCGGTCAACCAAGGGAGAAAGTCATAAATAGTGCCGTTTCCAAAGGTTTAGACTTGATATATAATGAAATATTAGAAAAATAACGTAAAAAGTTTTTGTAAAATAATTTTCTTTTTCGTTACTTTGCACCCTGATTTTGAATATTGAAATAAAAGATAAGAAATAATGTCAAGAGTTTGTGAAATTACTGGTAAAAGAGCAATGGTTGGAAACAACGTTTCTCACGCGATGAATAAAACTAAGAGAAAGTTTTCTGTAAACTTAGTTAAAAAACGTTTCTACATTGCTGAAGAAGACAGATGGGTAACATTGAAATTATCAACGTCTGCATTAAAAACAATTAATAAAAAAGGTATTACTGCTGTGTTGAAAGATGCAAAAGTAAAGGGATTAGTAAAATAATCTGAGACCATAAAAAATAGAATACGATGGCAAAGAAAGGTAACAGAATTCAAGTAATCTTAGAGTGTACAGAACATAAAGCATCTGGTTTACCAGGGACTTCAAGATACATCACGACTAAGAATAAGAAGAATACTCCAGATAGATTGGAAATCAAAAAATTCAATCCTATCATGAAGAAAGTAACATTACACAAAGAAATTAAATAATTAGTAGTCATGGCAAAGAAAACCGTAGCAACTTTAAGAACATCTTCTAAAAAGTTGACTAAAGCAATCAAAATGGTTAAATCTCCAAAGACAGGTGCTTACACATTCGTTGAGGCTGTTATGGCTCCTGATTTCGTAGATGATTTCTTAAACAAGAAATAATTTTACCATTATAAAATCTTGAAAAAAGCTGTCTATTCGACAGCTTTTTTTTTATTATATCTATTTTGTTTTTGCACCTATTTTAAGGATGGTAATTATTCTTTATATTTGTGTAAGTTAATAACGTAATTATGGGTTTTTTCAAAAAGCTATTTTCTTCTGAGAAGAAGGAAACATTAGATAAAGGTTTAGAAAAGTCTAAATCTTCTTTTTTTTCAAAGCTTACTAAAGCAGTTGCGGGTAAGTCAAAAGTTGACGATGATGTACTTGATAATTTAGAAGAGATACTTGTTTCATCTGATGTTGGAGTTAATACAACTTTAAAGGTTATAGAACGTATTGAAGAGCGTGTTTCACGTGATAAATATGTTGGAACAGATGAATTAAATAAAATTCTGAGAGAAGAGATCGCAAGTTTGTTATCTGAAACAAAATCAGGTGAATCTACGGAGTTTGAAGTACCTAAAGATAAAAAACCTTATGTTTTAATGGTAGTAGGGGTTAATGGTGTTGGTAAAACAACTACTATTGGAAAACTTGCTTACCAATTTAAAAAGGCTGGTTTAAAGGTTGTTCTTGGGGCAGCTGATACGTTTAGAGCAGCAGCAATAGATCAGTTACAAGTTTGGGCTGATAGGGTTGACGTTCCAATTGTGAAACAGCAAATGGGAAGTGATCCTGCTTCTGTTGCGTTTGATACGTTACAGTCTGCAGTTAATCAAGGTGCGGATGTTGTAATTATTGATACAGCTGGGCGTTTACACAATAAAGTAAACTTGATGAACGAGTTGACAAAAGTTAAACGTGTTATGCAAAAAGTAGTTGGTGATGCACCTCACGATGTAATGTTGGTTTTAGATGGATCTACAGGGCAAAATGCGTTTGAACAAGCAAAACAGTTTACTGCTGCAACTGAAGTGACTTCATTAGCGGTTACTAAATTAGATGGGACAGCAAAAGGTGGTGTTGTAATCGGTATTTCTGATCAATTTCAAATTCCAGTAAAATATATTGGGGTTGGAGAAGGAATTGAAGATTTGCAAGTGTTCAATAAGTATGAGTTTGTTGATTCATTTTTTAAATAATAGATATGCGTAAGATATTATTTAGTGTTATTTTTAGTGCATTATTACTATTGGTAGGGTGTGGTAAAGAGATCAAACAGGCTGATTTTGTAATGGTTAATGGTTACTGGGAAATCGAGAAAGCTAAGTTGCCAGATGGTGCTGAGAAAGATTATACCGTAAATGGAACGATCGATTACTTTGAGGTTGATAGTTTAGGAGTTGGATTTCGTCAAAAGGTAATGCCTCAGTTTAGTGGAGAGTTCTTGACTAATGATGTTCCTGAGCAATTGGTTATTTTAAATGAAGGAGGAAAAACACTATTTTCATATAAGACTGATTTTTCTGAATGGAAAGAGGAATTAGTTAAATTAAATGAAAAGGAATTAGTGGTTAAAAATGAGAATAATATCATTTACTATTATAAGAAAGCAGATCCGGTAAGTGTAAAAAAATAATTATCGTGAAAAAATTTGAAGCGCAAAAGCGACTTAGAGAAGAAAGTAGTATTCAAGATATTCTGAAGATTATAATCAAAGAGAATAAGTTGGATTATGGTATCAATTCTCTTGATGTTCGCGAGGCTTGGCGTAATTTATTAGGGCCTGGTATTGCGAATTATACTTTAGATATTATTTTGAAACGGGATGTATTATATGTGGCTTTATCGTCTCCAATTGTAAGGGAGGAGTTGACATATGGTAAAAGTAAAATTATAAAAATGATTAATGAAGAATTAAGACGTGATGTAATACGCGATATAATTTTTCGTTAGTGCTTATATAAAACAAAAAACGTCTGTAAAAATTACAGACGTTTTTTGTTTTATATTGGTAATCTTTTTGAATTATTAATTCTTAAAAGAGTAGTTGTTTTATATGTTAGAAAAGAAAATCTTTTGCAGTCATTAGATTTATAAATTGAAATTGTGGTCAATTTGTTTTAAAATAATCTCTGCTAAAAGCTTTTTAGCACGCATTATTTTGACTTTAACATTGTTAAGGGGTTCGTTTAGAACTTCAGAAATTTCGTTGTAAGAAAGCTCTTGAAAGAAGCGTAGTTCAATCACCTCCTGATAGTGTGGCTTTAGTAGCTTTATGTAGTTCTTAAAAATAGCTAAGCTCTGTTCTTTTATTAATTTGTCTTCTATATTTGATGTGTCATCAACGATGTTGCTGTATTCAGAATTATATTCATCATTAAGATCTACAAAAGACATGTTTTTTCGCCTGCGAATCATATCAATATGTACGTTCTTTGCGATTGATATAAGCCAAGTGTTAAATGCAAATTCAGGTTTATAACTATTGATACTGGAAAATGCTTTAGAAAAAGTTTCAATCGTAATATCCTCACTATCGGCTTCATTAGCGGATCTTTTAAGGATATAGTTGTATACTTCAGACCAATAAAAATTTAGTAAGAAAGTGAAGGCAGTTTGATCTCCTTTTCGTGCTGCTTCGATATTTTGTGGTACTAAGTCTTTCAAATCTTTTTTCTTGATATAAAATGTGTAACACTATAGTAAGTAGACATAAAAATATGAATTATTTCTAATATAGGAAGTGTCCACAGTAGATCTTTGTTTGCAAATAACTTAAAAAGCTTTGCATTGAAGATATAAATTAAGATATATCTGAAAATAAAAAGACCTACAACTATTTCTATTTGATGTAAAAAAGAAACTAATACTGCAAACGATATGAAAAATAAGACACGGCAAAAGTTAAAGAATCGAACTTTTATATTGTTTATAGTTTTCGAATTCTTAAGTAGTAAGTCGTTATTTTTAAGTTGCTTTTTCCAAGTTGAGAATTTATTGTCACTTTCGGTGATTACAAAACTATCGGGATGTAGTGCTGTTGCTGTATTTCTACTCGTTCCGATTTGGTTTATAAAAGCATATTCGTCACCAAAAGGTATCTTCATTTGTTCAATAAAGCCGTTTACTTTAAAGAATAATTCTTTTTCGTAAGCTTGATTTTGTGCGTTACCGTGAAAAGGTTTGCCCAAAGCAACCCAAGAAAATAAGTTTATTGATTTAAACATATTTTGATAGCGCATTAATTTATTAAGAAAAGACTTTTTCTTTTTTAATATGCTTGTATGTCCAATAATCACTTTCTTTTTGGTAGAAAAATTACTTGCTAAGCTTGCTAGCCAATTTAAATTTGCAGGCATAACAGTAGGGTCGATAAAAATATAACGATCATAAGAAGTAACTTTTATTCCTAAAGTCAGTGCATACTTTTTGTTGCCCCAGAATGCCTCGTTATTGGCTACATTAACTAATTTGGCATTTGGGAATTGTCTTTCAAACGATTCAAGTATATCTAAGCTGTTATCTTCAGAGGCATTATTTACTAAGATAATTTCAAATTGTGGGTAATTTTGATTGATTAAAGAAGTTAAGAAATTAGTAAGTTTTTCTTCTTGGTCTTTAATGTAAACAATAACAGATACAGGTTCGTAATCAATTGATTTTTTGTTAGAAGTTTGAGACGAAAATGCCAAACGACTATAAACAATAATATATTGTAAAAATTCAATTATTAAGACTGTAATAAATAGGTAAAATAATATTGTTAGCATAGTAAAAATCCCTTCTAAATAGAGGTATGCAAATGTACAATTTTCTATAAGAATTAAATAAGTTTTTTAAAAGATGTTAACCTCTGCAGATATGCTGATGTTGAATACTTTTTTTACTTCATTTTGAACGGTTTGAGAAAGCTTTTTAATTTGCTCACCAGTCGCTTTTCCATAGTTAACCAAAACAAGAGCTTGTAGATTATGTACACCAGCATCACCAATGCGATAACCTTTGAATCCTACTTTCTCAATTAACCATCCAGCAGGTATTTTAACTTCAGCATCATTCAAAATATAATGAGGCATTGTTGGATAAATGCTGTGTAGGTGATTAAATGTTTCTGTAGACACTATAGGGTTTTTAAAAAAACTTCCGCTATTTCCTATTTCTTTAGGGTCAGGTAATTTACTTTGTCTAATGCGAATGACAGCTTTGCTTATGTCTTGGATAGTTGGTACTGTAATATTTTCTAAATCTAATTCTTTTTGAATAGCGCCGTATTCGACTTTTAAATTGTGGTTGTGTTTCGTCAATTTAAATGTTACAGACGTGATGATATACTGGTCTTTTAGACTATTTTTAAAAATACTTTCTCTATAGGCAAATTCACAATCTTTATTGGAAAACTCTTCTACAGCTAAAGTTTTTACGTTTAAAGCTTTGCAACTGTGTAGGGTGTCCTTAACTTCAACTCCATAAGCACCTATATTTTGAATAGGAGTAGTACCAACATTACCTGGAATTAAGGAAAGATTTTCAATTCCTCCAAAGTCTTGTGCTAAAGCCCATAAAACAAATTCGTGCCAGTTTTCACCAGCTTGAGCTTCTACAAGTACATAGTCTTCGTCGTTTTCAACTACCTCAATGCCTTTTAAATTTAACTTAACGACTATTTTGTTTATATCAGTAGTAAGTAACATATTACTTCCTCCACCTAAAATAAATAGCTTTTGACTATCATTAGCCTTTACTATTTCTTTTAAGTCGGTTAGGTTGTTAACTTCAACGAAGTATTTCGCTTTTACGTCTAAACCAAAAGTATTATAGGGTTTTAATGATATATTTTCAAGGATTTTCATGGGGTAATTGGTTTAATTTATTCTTCGTTTTGTTGTATTTTGAAAATTTCAAAATCTTGATGTATACTATTCAATAAGCTTTCAGTTCTTTCTACGTGGGTATCTGAAATGAATAGTTGACCAAAAGTGTCTAAATTTACTAATTCTAATATTTTTCGAACTCTATTTTCGTCTAATTTGTCAAAAATATCATCAAAAAGAAGAATAGGAGCAACCCCTCTGTATTCTTTTAAAAAGTCAAATTGTGCTAATTTTAAAGCAATCAAGAAAGATTTCTGTTGTCCTTGCGATCCGAATTTCTTTATAGGATGACCTTTTAATTCAAATGACAAGTCATCTTTATGAACTCCAACTGAGGTATATTGTAAAATTCTATCTTTAGCTAAAAACTCGTTGAATAGCTCCATCATAGACATATTGTCTAATTGTGTTTCGTAAGAAAGAGTAACTTCATCTTTATCCTCAGTAATTAACTTGTGATAGCGATTAAAAATAGGAGTAAATTGATTAATAAACTCTTTCCTTTTAATGTGAATAGGATGAGCTAATTCAGCTATTTGTTCGTTGTACACTTCAAGAGTTTCTCTGTCAAAATATTGATTTTGAGCAAAGCTTTTTAGTAGTGCATTTCGTTGAGTAATGAGTTTTTGGTATTGTATCAAATATTGCAAATAGGCATTATCCATTTGTGAGATAACACTATCGATAAATTTTCTGCGTGTTTCACTTCCTTCCGTAATTAAATCACTATCAGAAGGAGAAATAATAACCAATGGAATAAATCCAAAATGGTCAGAAAAGCGTTCGTAGTTTTTGCTGTTTCTTTTAAGAATTTTCTTTTGCCCTTTTTTTAAACTACAAACAATATGTTCGTCTTTATCGTCTTTGACAAAAGTTCCATCAATTACAAAAAAGTCTTCATTGTGTTTGATATTTTGTAAAGCAATTGGGTTGAAATAACTCTTCCCATATGCCATATAATATATCGCGTCCAAGATATTAGTTTTCCCTACACCATTTAAGCCAACAAAACAGTTAATTCGCTGGTTAAAAGTGAAGGTTTTGTCACTAATATTTTTAAAATTTAAGAGGTTTAATTTTTTTAAATACACGTAGTTATTAGGTTTTTTAACGTTTTCAAGAGTGCTTTATGAAATTTCGGTGCAAATTATCAAAAATATAAATAGAAAGCACTTTTATATTACAATAAAAATCCTATTTTTGCGACTCATTAAACTTTGTATACATGGCAACTTATAATAAAAGAGGTTATAAAGCTCCTAAACCAGAACAAGAACAAGAAGCTAATGAGTTCGATCAATATAACAATGTAGATACTACAAATAGTACTACGGCTGAAGTATTTAACACTTTAGACGAGCGTGCTAATAAAGTTGAAAATTGGGCAGTACGTAATCAAAAAGCAATTTTTGGTATTGTTGGTGCAATTGCATTAGCAACTATGGGATATATTGGATATGATAAATTTGTTGTTGAGCCTAAAAATGACGATGCTGCAAATGAAATGTTCCAAGCTCAGTCATACTACAACAATGCTTTAATGAATACGGAAGAGAGAGAATCTATGTTTAATCTTGCTTTAGAGGGTGGAGAAGGAAAATTAGGATTCTTAGGTATTATTGAAAACTATAAAGGTACTGAATCTGCAAATTTAGCACATTACTATGCTGGAACTTCTTACTTAAACAAAGGAGAATATCAGAAAGCAATTGAGCATTTAGAGAAATTTAAAAGTAAAGACCAATTATTAGGTGCTTTAGCTTTAGGTGCTATTGGTGATGCTTTTTCTGAATTAGGACAAAAAGAAGATGCTTTTGATTATTACAAAAAAGCAGCTGCTTCACAAAAGAATGATTTTACTGTTCCAAGATTTTTAAATAAAGCTGGATTAGTAGCTTTAGAATTAGGAAAGAAAGAAGAAGCAGTAAAGATTTTTACTGATATTAAAAATAACTATCAAGGTTCAGCTGAAGCAAATGGAGTTGAAGCTTTGATCGGATTAGCACAATAAAATGGCAACAGCAAATAAAAACTTATCTGAGTATGATAAAGCTACTTTACCTAATGCAAAGGATTTTAAAGTAGGTATCGTAGTATCAGAATGGAATGATGAAATTACAAACGGATTATACAAAGGAGCAGAAGCAGCATTATTAGATTGTGGAATGCTTCAAGAAAATATAGTTCGATGGAACGTGCCAGGAAGTTTTGAGTTGATTTTCGGAGCAAAAAAGATGATTGAAGTGGATGATGAACTTGACGCAGTTATCGTAATGGGATGCGTTATTAAAGGGGAAACAATGCACTTTGAGTTTGTTTGTGAAGGAGTTACTCATGGAATTAAAGATTTGAATTTAATTTCTGCAATTCCAGTTATTTTCTGTGTTCTAACAGATAATAAAATTGAACAATCATTAGCAAGAAGTGGTGGTGAGCATGGTAATAAAGGTACTGAAGCTGCCGTTGCTGCATTGAAAATGATAGAATTGAATAGAAGATAAATAGAAGTACATTCTATTGAAAATAAAAAAAACCTGTAAAAGAAATTTTACAGGTTTTTTTATTTTAGAATAAATTACAATTGAGAAATAGTAAAGGCGATTATATTTCTTTAAATTTGTTTTTCGGATAAAATATTTCGTAATAAACACTAAAAAAGCTTAAGCAAATAAATGTCAGATATAATTCGTTTACTGCCGGACCATGTAGCGAATCAGATTGCCGCAGGAGAAGTTGTTCAACGACCAGCTTCTGTTGTGAAAGAACTGATTGAGAATGCAGTTGATGCTGGTGCGACAGAAATTAAATTAATTTTAAAGGAGGCAGGAAAAACCTTAATACAGGTTATAGATAATGGAAAAGGAATGAGTGATGTAGATGCAAGAATGGCGTTTGAACGACATGCTACATCAAAGATTTCTAAAGCAGAGGATTTGTTTGCATTGAGTACTAAAGGGTTTAGAGGAGAGGCATTAGCTTCAATTGCCGCTATTGCTCATGTTGAACTAAAGACTCGTTTACATTCAGCTGAGTTAGGTACACATCTTGTCATAGAAGGAACTAAGCTTATTAGTCAAGAGGTAGCAGTTGTTCCTTGTGGTACATCATTTTCAGTAAAGAATTTATTTTTTAATATACCAGCACGTCGTAATTTTCTTAAATCAGACAATGTAGAGTTAAGAAATATTATAGATGAGTTTGAACGCATAGTACTAGTTCATAATAACATCCATTTTTCGTTGATTCACAACGGAAGTGAGGTTTTTAATTTAGTTCCTACAAATTTACGACAACGAATTGTAAGTGTTTTTGGGGTAAGAACTAATGAAAAGTTAGTTCCTATTAATGAAACTACTGACATTGTTGAAGTGACGGGTTTTGTTGGAAAGCCTGAATTTGCAAAGAAGAGTAGAGGAGAACAATTTTTCTTTGTTAATGATCGTTTTGTAAAAAGCGGTTATTTACATCATGCTATTTTAGCTGCATATGAAGGATTGTTGAAAGAGGGTACGCATCCAAGCTATTTCATTTATTTTAATGTTCCTCCTGATTCAATTGATATTAATATTCATCCTACAAAGACAGAAGTAAAGTTTGATGATGAGCAAGCGTTGTATAGTATTTTAAGATCTATAATAAAACATAGTTTGGGACAGTTTAATGTTGCTCCTTTGTTAGATTTTCAAAGAGATTCAACGTTGGATACGCCGTATGATTATGAAGGAACAGAGGCAACGACGCCAACAATAGAAGTTGATAGAAACTTCAACCCTTTTCATAGAGAAATTACTAATGAAACAGACAGATTTGAGTATAATCCTTTTGAGCATGGTGCGGAAGGGTTTATTAAATCAAATATTAGCAATATTGAGTCAAGTCCTTTTATCGATACAATTGAAAGTAAAGGGAATTTATCAGAAGCTAATTACTTAGAGAGTCTTGAAGGATCAAAGAATGTCGTAGAACATGAGCGATTTATTGATGCAATTGAAAGTAAGAGCAATGATGAAGCTTTTGCAAGTAGTACGGTAGACGATTTTAATGACGGCTTTGTTATTGCTTCAAAGGGGAATGATAGTATTGCGTTTGAATCAAAACTAAGTAAAGGGTCATCGTCTTCAAACTTTACAAAAAGAGATAGTGGTACATTATCGTCTAAAAGTAATGTAGCTGGATGGGAAAGTATGTATGAGGGCTTAAAGTCTTCTGCAAACGACTTAGATGTTTCTAATATTAAATTAGAAAGTGATTTTGTTACAGGAAATTTATTTGAAAATAGCAAAGACGAAAATAGTGGTGTTAAACGTTTTCAAATAAACAGAAAATACATTGTAAGTCCTATTAAGTCTGGTATGGTTGTTATAGACCAAGGAAGGGCACATCAGCGTATCTTGTATGAAAAGTTTATGGAAAATATTAGAGTGCAGCAAGCGTCTTCACAACAACTGTTATTTCCTTTGACTTTATACTATGCACCTTTTGAGATAGAGATGTTGCGAGAATTACAACCTTTATTGAAACAAACGGGGTTTGGTTTTGAAGATATTGCTCAAGAGTTTGTTGTAATTTCTGGATTACCAGTCAATGTTGCTGAAAGTGAAGCATCAATTGTTTTAGAAGATTTAATTGCAGATTTTCAAGATGGTGTTCCAACCACAACTTTAGGACAAAGTGATCGCATTGCTAAATCTTTGGCACATAGTTTGGCAGTTAAAAATGGTACAGTGTTAAATGAGGAAGAACAAGAAGAAATTGTAAATTCTTTATTTGCCTGTAAAGAGCCTAATATTTCACCATTTATGAAACCTACTTTTATAACAATGAAGGTAGAGGATATAGAAAAAAAATTCGCATTATGATGAGAATAACAGAGACAGTAAAACATTTAATAATAGTTAATATTATCTTTTTTGTAGCCAGTTTTTTAGTACCAGCTATGCAAGGATTATTTGCTATGTATTTTGTAGAAAACCCTAATTTTTATATTTGGCAGCCTTTAACACATATGTTTATGCACGGGGGCATGATGCATATTTTTTTCAATATGTTTGCTTTGTTCTCTTTTGGTAGTACATTAGAGGCTATGTGGGGAGGTAAGAAATTCTTGACTTTCTATTTGCTTTGCGGCTTTGGTGCAGCAATCGTACATACAGGAGTGAATTATATAACAATAGAATCAGCAATATCTACTTTAGTTGATAGTGGTTTTAATAAAGGAGATATATTAAGTTTACTAAGTGAAGGAAAGTATGATTTAAGATGGGGAGGTATTTTAGGAGAAGGACATCTTATGAATTTTTTATCAGCTTTTAATACTCCTGTAGTAGGAGCTTCAGGGGCAATTTATGGTTTACTTGTTGCGTTTGCATTTATGTTTCCAAATGCGGAATTGATGATGATGTTTATTCCTGTTCCAGTGAAAGCTAAGTATTTTGTACCAGGTATTTTATTGTTAGACTTATACGGAGGTGTAAGTGGTGGATTTAGTCTATTTGGTGGCGGTTCTGGTATTGCGCATTTTGCTCACATTGGAGGAGCGCTTATGGGCTTTATTTTAATGTATTATTGGAAGAAAAGACAGTTTAGACACAATCGTTGGGATTTATAATGAATAAAGTATTTAAAGATTTAGTTAGTAATTATAAGAATGGAGGTGTTGTACAGAAACTTATATTTTGGAATATAGGTGTTTCTGTGCTAATGTTTGTACTTGAATTTTTGTTTTCATCGCTGTATAGTATTGTGTTTCCATGGTTTGTTTTGTCAGGGAATTTGTCTTCTACTGTTTTAAAACCGTGGACATTGCTTACTTATGCTTTTGTACATGCAGGAGTAATTCATTTGATTTTTAATCTGATTGTTTTATTTTTTGTGGGACAGCTATTCAATACATATTTTACAAGTAAACAGTTTTTAACTGTTTATTTATTAGGTGCTGTTTTTGGAGGACTATTTTTTATAATAGGTACACAGTTTTTAAATACAAGTAGTGTTTTGGTAGGAGCTTCTGCTGCTGTAATGGCTCCATTAATTGGCTTAGCTGTATTTTCGCCAAGGATGAATGTTAGATTGGCTCTAATAGGGAATGTTCAATTGTGGCACATAGCTTTGTTTATTATTGTACTTGATGTGATTCAGTTGTCTACTTCGAATGTAGGAGGACATTTAGCACATTTAGGAGGAGCAATATCTGGAGTATTGTATATTAAATTATTGCAAAGTGGTTTAGATTTAAGTATTATATTTGATAGGATCGCTAACTTGTTTAAGCCCAAAAAAGGCACTAATTTTAAAAAAGTATATGTAAATAAAGACCCAAAAAAGAATAAGCAATCTTTTACTCAAGAGGGTAGCAAACAAGAAAAAATAGACTCGATATTAGATAAAATCAGTAAGTCTGGATATGAAAGTTTAACTAAAGAAGAAAAAGACTTTTTATTTAGAGCTGGAAAATAACAGGTTATGAAGGATCTTTCGTGGTTTAATAAAATAGTTTATGGAGGAAATATACTGGTGGCAATTTTGTCTCTTGTAGGTTATTTTTTGCCTTTTTTAGCACCAAAACTATTCCCTTTACTGTCTGTTTTTACCTTGATTTTACCGATGTTCTTAATAATCAATTTGGTTTTTTTATTTTATTGGTTGGTCCAAATGAAACGTCAAATTTGGTTATCAGTAATGATCTTGATTTTGGGGATAACTTTTATAACTAAGTTTTATAAGTTTTCTGGACGAAATGAAATTGTTACAAAGGAGGAGTTTACATTAATGAGTTATAATGTTAGGTTGTTTAATCTTTTTGATTGGATTCCAGGAGTTGATGTATCGTCAAAGATAAAAGAGTTTGTTGATTTACACGATCCTGATGTGCTTTGTTTTCAGGAGTTTTCTAAAAATACTAACCTTCGATTTAAACAATATCCATATAAGTTTATCACATCACATGGTAATAAGATAAAGACAGGACAAGCAATCTATTCAAAATACAGAATAATAGATAAGGGAGAAATAAATCTTCCAAGTTCTAATAACAATGTTGTGTTTGCGGATATTTTGAAAGGTCAAGATACTATTAGGGTTTACAGTATACATCTTCAATCTATAAGTATAAGTCCTGATATTCATGAGAAAATAGATGAGGCAAAGTCAAAAATGATAATTAATAGAATTGCAAAAGCATTTAAAGAGCAACAGGTTCAATCTGAATTAGTACGTTCTCATATGAATGATGTGTCAATTCCTAAAATTATTTGTGGAGATATGAATAATAGTGCTTTTTCATATGTATATCGCAATATAAAAGGAGATTTAAATGATGCCTTTGTTGAGGCAGGTAAAGGTTTTGGTAAAAGTTATGATTTTTCGTATTATCCTATGCGTATAGATTATGTATTTGTAGATAAAAGAATTTACGTTAAGTCGTTTGAAACTTTTGATAAGTTTAAAAATTCAGACCATTTTCCATTAATTACCAGGTTAGAGATTAAGAAAGAAGAGGAAAAGTAATGATAGTGTTTCCTCATGTATATAAAAAAGGGGGAGGTTCATATAAAGAATGAACTTCCCCTTTTTTATGTGATTAAATTAAATCTAATACTCTTTCTAAAGCAATTCCCCTTGAACCTTTAATCAAGAAAAGTTTTTCTTGAAAACTTATTTTATTTTCATTTATGAATTCTTTGAATTTATCAAAAGTTTCAAAGAATTTTATATTTTGATTTTTGACTGTATTTGAAGTCTTGTAGAATTCAGTTCCGATAAAGTAAATAGTATTTGTTGAATCCTCTGAAAAGCGCCCAACAATAGCTTTGTGTTCTTTGTTACTTTCTTTTCCTAATTCCCTCATATCTCCCAATACATAGACTTTTTCTCTTTTATCATCTAATAGAACAAAGTTTTCTAAAACTGCTTGCATACTACTTGGATTAGCATTGTACGCATCAAGTAAAATACTATTTGAATTTTTTGTAATCCATTGTGAGCGATTATTGGTAGGATTGTAATTAGAAATAGCTTCTTTAATATCTTCTGTAGGTACATTAAAGAATTTACCAATTGAAATTGCAGCAGCTATATTAGTGGTATTGTATATTCCAGTCAGATTAGAGTTGAAAGTTATGTTTTCAAATATCACAGTAGCATTTGGTTGAGCATTATAACCTTGTATAGTTACATCAGCTGTTTCTTCAGTTCCAAAAGTATATCTATTAAATGTAATTGTTTTAGCATCTTGTCTTGGGTCATCTATGTTTACAAAAGCTGTTTTATAATGATCTTCTAAATAATCATACATTTCACTTTTAGCTTTGATAACCCCTTCAAAGCCACCAAAACCCTCTAAGTGGGCTTTTCCAAAGTTTGTAATATAGCCAAAGTCAGGATCAGTTATTTCACAAAGTTGAGCTATTTCTTGCTTGTGATTAGCTCCCATTTCAACAATACCAATATCAGTTTCCTCATCAAATGATAATAATGTTAATGGTACTCCAATATGATTGTTAAGGTTTCCAATAGTAGCCTTAACGTTATATTTTTGACTTAAAACAGCTGTTATTAATTCCTTTGTAGTTGTTTTCCCATTACTACCAGTTAATGCTAAAACAGGTAAACCTAATTGTTGTCTATGGTATTTAGCTAATTGTTGTAAAGTGCCTAAAACATTAGGAACATGAAGCATTTTAGTTGCATCAGTTATTAATTTTTTATTATCCATTACAACATAAGCAGCTCCTTTATTTAAAGCTTCTTGTGCAAATTCATTTGCATCAAAGTTATCTCCTTTTAAAGCAAAGAAAAGAGAGTTTGGGCGTATGTTTCTTGTATCTGTAGAAACTCCGTCACACTGTAAAAAACATTGGTAAAGTTCTGTTATATCCATGCGTCAAAAGTATAAAAAAAAGCCCTAATTTGAATTAGGGCTTTGTAAAAGAATATTATAAAAAATACTAATTTTTCGTTTTTCGTTTATCTGATTTTGGACCAACTTTAGTCATAATTAATCTAAATCCGATGTAGTCTGTCGATTGATCTTCTGCATAGAATCTTCTTGTTGCAGGATCTAACCAATAAGCTCTATCTTTCCAAGAACCTCCTTTAATAACTCTTGACTTACTGTCATATAAAGCAGTTCTCTCTTTTGTTTTTGGTTTGTCTTCAGGAGATCTACCTCCTAAACCAGTTTGAACAATTTCATCAATAATTGCTGGGTCGTATACCTCTTGTGCTATTTGACCAGGTAAGTTTCTAACTCTTAATTTTCCTGTAGAAAGCGTGTCAAATTGTACAGATTGATCTGTTACAATCTCAAGTTTTCCATCAGGACCTATTTTGTTTTTGTAGTAAACATTTCCTTTATAGAAATTGAAGTCAGTATCGTTTTGATCTACTGCAGGATCATATACGTCTGCAACCCACTCAGCAACGTTACCGGCCATATCATATAAACCAAAGTCATTTGGAGGATACGATTTTACGGCATTTGTGATATCTCCATTATCTGTTGACCATCCAGCAATCCCTCCGTAGTCCCCACGTCCTTGTTTAAAGTTCGCGTATTTAGTATTTTGAGGAACAGGCTTGCCTTTCTTTCTTTTTCCTGATTTATCCCAAGGATAAGTTTTACGCCCTTTATAATTATTATACTCTCGGTTTCCAATTAAACCAATTGCAGCATATTCCCATTCTGCTTCAGTAGGAAGTCTAAATTGAGATGTGAAAAGTCCATAATTTTGAGTTGCGTAAAGGTTTCTGTCGCCTTCAGCAGCCTTGTTGTCTTTACCTCTATAAACAATATCGCTATTACCTCCATAAACCTGAGAAGGAGTCATTAAATAAGTATCTGTACTGAAATGTGCATCAGCATATGCTTCAACAATTTTAGCATCTTTTTTTAAATAACCTGCTTTTTCAAGTGCTAACTCATTAACACGGTCAGTACGCCATTTAGCAAAATCTGTTGCTTGTAGCCATGAAACACCAACTACCGGATAATTTGCATATGCTGGGTGTCTTAAATAAGTTGTGATTAAAGCTTCATTAAAGCCAGAAGCACTTCTCCAAACTGTTGTATCAGGAAGAGCACTATTATAGATTTCTTTGTATATCTCATTGTTTTGAGGGAATACAGTACGCAACCAATATAAGTACTCGTTGTACATTATATTTGTTGTTTCTGTTTCATCCATATAAAAAGATTGTACATACATCTGTTTTGGACTATTATTCCAATCAGACATAATATCATCTTGTACTTGCCCCATTGTAAATGTTCCGCCTTCAACGGCAACCATTCCATTTGGAGTTTTTTGTTCGTATTTTGTGTTATATTGGAATCCTCCTTTACTATCATTAATTTTCCAACCCGTAGCAGTTGAAACGTTGCTATTTGAATTACCACAACTCGTGATACTTGCAGCAATTAGTATACCGCTAAGTACTCGAAAGTTAAAAAGTCTTTTAATTCTCATCTTTATTATAATGGATATGAAATTGTACGCAATTTAGTAATTAACGTTTAATTAGCAATAATATTACCTCTATTATAAATACAAATTATCAGTATTTTGTTATTTTTTATAAATCTATCTACTATATAACGCTTATTTAAATCGTCTATTGTATAGATGAGGAATATTCGGTAATCAAATATTGCTAAAAAATTAAATACAAAGATATATTAAAAATGTACTTATTTAGTTTTTGAAGTAGCATATAGATAAATAATTTACGAGTTATTATTTTAGTCTTAATCATTTTCATTTTTAAAACACAAAGAACAAGATGAGTTTAGTAATGAATGAGAATATTTATTATTAATTTTAACATAATGGGGTGTTTTTTTATTACTATTATTTTTAATAAAATTTGTTTTTAGCTAAAAATAATGAGTAAAAGTATACCTATTTAGTTTTTTGATATAATATTTGTATTTCTAATTAGGAAATAGTAATATTGACTTTTCGTTTTAATTGTTAATACTATTGTAATATTAATTGGGCTTTTTTCTTTATGAGAAATTTTAAAAGTATATATTTACCCAACTATAGAGTCAAACAATTTTAATGCTCGTTAAAAGAATATTGAATTTAAATAAAAGATAAATGAAAAAAGTAACAGCTTTACTTGTTAGTGTTTTAGTAGGACAATCTTTGTTCGCACAAAAAGAAAATCGCCCAATTACTACAGGAGTACCCTTTTTATTGATAGCAGGAGATGCTCGTTCGGCAGGAATGGGAGATATTGGAGTAGCAACTACTACAGATGCATTTTCTCAACAACACAATGCTGCAAAATATGCATTTGCTGATCAGAGTCAAGGTTTTGCTGTTAGTTATACACCGTATATGTCAAAAATAACAAGTGATATGTCTTTAGGACAACTTAACTATTACAATAAATATAATGAGAGAAGTGCTATTGGTGCAAGCTTACGTTATTTTGGAATGGGAGAGATTGATTTGCGAGAAGACTTGAATGGTGGTGTAGTAACAAAGAAACCTAATGAGTTTGCAATTGATGTTTCTTATTCATTAAAATTAAGTGAAAGATTTGCTATGGCTGTTACTGGTAGATTTATAAATTCAAATTTAAAAATGCCTGAAGTTGATGGAACAAGTACAAGTGCGAGTTCTTTTGCTGTTGATATTTCTGGATTTTATGAATCAGATAAAATAGCTTTTTCAAATTTTGACGGTAAGTGGAGAGCAGGGTTTAACGTACAAAACTTAGGTCCTAAAATAAAGTATGATGAAGATCAATACGGATCATTTTTGCCAGCTAATTTAAAATTGGGTGGTAGTTTTGATTTCATTATTGACCAACAAAATACGATTACCGTTTCTGGAGAATTGAATAAATTGTTAGTTCCAACTCCTCCTAAATTTAATAGAAACAACCAAGATGATTACCAAATGGAATTACAGAAATATGGTGATATGGGATGGTTTAAAGGAGTGTTTAAATCATTTGGTGATGCACCAGGAGGGTTTAGTGAAGAAATGAAAGAAATCACTTGGTCTTTAGGAGCTGAGTATTTATTCGATAATAAATTTGCTTTTAGAACAGGATACTTTCACGAAAGTGTAGAAAAAGGTGCAAGACAATATGCTACTGTTGGTGCTGGATTTAAATATAACGTAGTGTCTATTGATTTGGCTTATCTGTTCTCAACATCTAAAATTAATAATCCAATGGAAAATACTTTACGTTTTTCTCTAACTTTTGATATCGGTAATAAAAGATACAAAGGATAAGAAAAAATAAGTATATTTGTATAACTAATCCAAACCACATTAAACCGTGAGTTTGGATTTTTTGTCTCTAATAATGAAATATTATGAAAAAAATTGAAATTGTTACAACCTTTATCGAGTATGATTCAATGGCTGAATTAGCAGCCCAAGATAAAGCGTTAATGGAGAGAGCTATTCAAGTTAGAAAAGAGGCTTATGCGCCCTATTCTAAGTTTAGAGTTGGTGCGGCATTATTGTTAGAAGACGGTACAATTGTAGTTGGATCTAATCAAGAAAATGCAGCATTTCCATCTGGTTTATGTGCAGAGCGCACTGCAATTTTTTATGCAGGAGCAGTTCATCCAGGAAAGAAAATATTAAAAATAGCAATTACAGCTTCATCTGATATGAAGCTTACCAATAGTCCAATACCTCCTTGTGGTGCTTGTAGACAGAGTATTTTGGAGTATGAAACAAAACAAGAGCAACCTATTGAAATGTATTTTATGGGTGCTGAGGGTAAGGTTTGCTATTCTCCTTCTTTGGTTAATATATTGCCATTTCACTTTGAGAAAGATTCAATTTAAAGGCAAAGGTCTTAGTAAATTGTTATGTGATTAGGTTTTTATGTAGAAAAGATGTAGTTGTTCTTGTGTCCAATATTATGTTATTAGTAGGTCTAATATTGGAATGATAGACAGATTAATATATATTTTTTAAAATTAGTATTTTAACTTAGGCTTAATATCAATTAAATTAGTAATTTTGACATAAGATTCATATTACTTATAATATGATTTTAAGGCCTTTAAAAAAACTTAAACTTGGTCTTTTATTAATTCTTAAAATGGATATACACCCCCAGATTGTTACAATGTTGGTTAATTCTGGCATTGTACACGAAGAAATTTCTGTAGCGAAGTTGTTACTTACGCTATTCCTTGTTTTATTAAATGGATTTTTCGTTGCAGCGGAATTTGCAATTGTAAAAGTCCGTACTTCTCAGATTGAAGTACATCAAGAGTTAAACTCAAAAGTTGCTGGTGTAGCTAAGGGCATTGTTGCTAACTTAGACGCTTACTTAGCAGCAACTCAGTTAGGTATTACTTTAGCATCATTAGGATTAGGTTGGGTAGGAGAAAGCTCACTAACACCTGTATTAATGTATTTATTTGAAGTATTTGGACTGACTGGTCCTGAGTGGTATTCTTTTGCTAAAAGTATTTCATTCCCGGTAGCATTTGCTATAATTACAATTTTACATATCGTATTTGGTGAATTAGCACCAAAATCATTAGCTATTCATTTTCCAACGAAAACTACTTTTACGGTAGCGTTACCTTTGCGTATATTTTATTTCGTATTCAGACCTATTATTTGGTTGATGAACGGATTAGCTAATGGACTACTTCGCTTGTTTGGTATTACACCTGTTCACGGGTCTGATATCCACACTGAGGAAGAGTTAAAAATGATTATTACTGAAAGTCAAGAAGGAGGAGCTATTGAAGAGACTGAGCGCCTTTTAATTCAAAACGTGTTTGATTTTGACGATCGTCGTGTAAATAATATTCAAACTTTGCGTAAGAATGTTTCTGCTATTGAGTTGTCTACTACTGTTAAAGAGGCTATTGACTATGCTATTAACGAAGGATATTCAAGGTTTCCTGTATATGAGGATTCTTTAGATGATATTAAAGGTGTCATCTACACTAAAGATTTGATGAAGGCAATGATTAAAGAACAACAAGATATTGATTTAGCTTCTTTAATTCGTGAACCAATCTTTATTTCAGAGAATGCTTTAATTAAAAATGTTCTTAAACAGTTTCAAGCTAAGCACCTTCAGATGGCTATCGCTACTAATGAAGTAGGGGAGTTTACAGGTATTGTAACAATGGAGGATATCTTAGAAGAGCTTGTAGGTGAGATTCAAGATGAATATGATAATGAAGAACCAATTGTAGAAGCTATAGAGGAAGGTGTTTATGTTGTGAATGCACACTATAATCTTTCTGACATTAATAGATTATTACCAATACGTCTTGTAGAAAGTGAACACTATGATACTCTTGCTGGTTTAATCAGTGAAGTTTACCCAGCTGATGAGTATAAAGTGAATGATGAAGTTTCTTTAGAAAATTATAATGGTAAAGTCTTAAAAATGTATAGAAACTCAATTGAGAAAATACAGTTATCATTAAAGACTCCTAATGATGAGGAGGATAAAAAAGAAGACTAAAATATTTTTATTATAAAAGAAAGGTTAGCTATTTGGCTAACCTTTTTTATGCTCTTTTGTACTATTCAAAAACAGAGAAATTACCAGCGCTATAATACTATAAGTTTGTAGTACTAAGGCATAGTTGTTAATCCACTGACTAATTAATAAGCCTAACCCAATTAAAGAGTAATAAAGTAAGCCAAATAGGGCTCCAGCAGTACCGATAGATGTTTTATAGTTGTGTAGTGCTATACTTAGTATGTTGGGAATTGCTATACCAAATGACGCTATGATTAATATGTTAGGTAGTAAAAATAGCAAACTATCCTTTAGTAAGAAAACCAAAAGGGAATTGATAAGTGCTAATAGTGTGGATAGTTTAATAAGCATAGTTGTGCTAACTCCCTTCGAAATGCAGTGCTTGTTAAAATAACTTCCAATAAATGTTCCCAAAGCAAGTAGCACACCACTATAGCCATATATTGTTGTATTTAGTCCCGCTTTTTCAAATATAAAAGGAGCATAAGTAAAGTAACTAAAAAGCAACACATTAAAGCACATTATAAGCAGCGCAAATTGCCAAATATCTGTGCTTCTAAACAGGGAATGGGCTACTTGTATAATCGTTTTAAAAGTGACTTTACTTTCGCCTTGTTTTGTTTCTGGCAACTTGTTATAAGTAATAAACAGCAGAATGCTGGCTAATAATGCTAATACTGAAAAGACACCTACATACCCTAATAATGATGCAATTAATCCGCCTAAAAACAATCCGATCACAGGACTAATGGAAAGGGCTATACCCATTATTGAGAATACCTTATTTAATTCTTGACCACTATATAAATCTCGCATCATAGTCTGCGTAATGACAGAGCCTACAGCTATTCCAAAAGCAGCAATAAATCTGGCAGCTAATACTATTTCAAATGTAGAGGCTATCAAGGCAAGCAACGAAGCAAGTGCATAAACAAGTAGTCCTACTAACATCGCTTTTCTCCTACCAATATAATCGCTTATTATTCCCCAAAATATTACGCCAATTGCAAAGGCACTAAAATAGATACTTATAGTTAGGTATGTTTTTTCAGGAGGAATGTTGAAGTGTAATGATAAAGATGGTAAAGCTGGACTGTAAATTGTTTCTACAAATTGAGGGAACATCATTAGTAGAACCATCAAAGTGATATTGAGTTTTGTTTGCATAAAGAGTGATATTTTGTGCAAAGGTCTGACGTAATTGGATTATCTTTATAACACTATAAAAACAAAAAACATCAATTAGAGGTCAGATGGCGTACTTGAACAAAGAAGATATTTTTCACTTAGAACAGATTGGTTTGCCTGTAATAGGATTAGCTTCTGATTTGGTACAACACGATTCTGGCTATCATATACACAATAGTCATCTGCAAATTTTATATGCTCCGTCTGGTTGTATGACTTTGATTGCTGAGGATAGACAAGTGATACTTCCTCCAAGGAAGTTATTGCTTATTCCGGCAGGGGTTAAACATAGAGTAACATTTAGAAATGTAGTAGCTTATCGATCTATTTATATTCATAGTGTAGCGATAAAAAGTTTGCCTACAGATTTAACTGTATTATCTGTGAATCCTTTATTGCAACAACTAATTGAGCGCATTGCCTGGTGGGACTGGACTACTTCATATTCGGTAGAACAGGAGCACATTCTTACTGTTTTTTGGGATGAACTAACAATAGCCAAAAAAGGCAATTATGAGCTTAAAATTCCAACTGATTATCGATTAATAGACAAAGTAAAGTCGTTTGTTTTTGAGAAAGAAATGCCTCCTTTTTTAAAGGATTTGAGTAAAGAAGTGGGGGCGAGCGAAAAAACTATTTCGCGTATTTTTCAAAAAGAAACAGGAATGTCTTATCAAGATTGGCGTTTACAGTGGAACTTACTTCGTGCTATAGAATTGTTAGCAGAAAAATTAACTATTTCTGAAATTGCTATAGAATTACGTTTCTCTTCAGACAGTGCCTTTATTGAGTTTTTTAAAAAACACACAGGTGTAACTCCTAACAAATATTTGCAGGAGAAATAGTATATAATGTTAATCGAATAAGAGGTTATTTCAAAGAAACTTTTCTATAAAACATATATAATATACTGATGAATATCACAGCCGCACTTGCGTACATAATCGTTGGTATGTGTGCAATAGTGTCTTTATAATACCATCCCGCAATAAATGCTCCTCCACCAACACCAGCTTCAAGAGCTATGTACATTGTAGAAATAGCTCTACCTCTTTGATCTGGATTACTAAAGTCTATCGTCCACGCATTTAAAGCAGGAGATAAAATTCCTAAAGAAATCCCATACATAAACGCCCCCATATATAGTCCTGATACTGATTCATAAAAACCAATAATCATTAAAGAAGCAAATAAAAGGATTAACCCAATATTGATAATTAATACACGGCCGTATTTATCCGATACTTTCCCTGCTACAAAACGTACCAGTAGTGAAGATATGGTAAAAATCATAAAGAATATCCCTTTGTTTTCTAAACCCAAGTGTCCTGTCCAATCGGGTATTAACGTAAGGATTACACCATAAGCGATGTATGACATAAACGTTACAAAAGCAGCAGGGAATACACCAATATCGAATATATCTTTCTTTGTTAGCTTGAACATTTTAAAAGACAGTTTCTCTTTGTCTTTCAATGTTTCTTTCATATTTAATAAGATGATAATAGACAATAATGCAAATAGAGCAGAGGTGTAAAACAAAAAATTTATAGAAGTATATATTTTGATAGTACTACCAATTGCAGGACCAATTGCCATTCCTGTACTAAAGCATATTCCGTGAAGTCCCAAGGCTTCTCCCCAACGTTCTTTCGGTACAATGTCTGCAACATAAGCGGCTGTTGCTGTTGGTTTAAAACCAGTAGAAAAACCGTGTAGTAAACGCAGGAATAAAAAACCAGATACAGATGTCAAGATTGGATATAGCAAACTACATACAAAACATACCACAGAACCTATTGCCATAATAGGCACACGACCAATTTTATCCGTTAGTTTTCCACTGAAAGGACGAGAAATTCCTGCTGTAATGGTAAACAATCCAATGATTAACCCCTTGTATTCTGCTCCTCCCAATCCTGATAAGTAATCCGGAAGTTCGGGAATAAGCATATTAAAACTTGCCGAGAATAATAGTGAACTTAAACAAACTAAAATAAACTGTAAGTTATAGATAGGATGTACTGGATTTGTTGTCTGCATGATTGTCTATAAAAGAGTCAGCAAAGTTATCAGTTTTGTTTTGGTTAGACAATTATTCAGTTATATGAATTGTATTTCATTTTATAAGTACATAAAAAAATCCCAAAGACATTAGCGCCTTTGGGATTTTACAAAAAGAAATATATATAATTCTAACAATTATTTTTCACGGTGATAAATTGCATCTGCTTCCACAAATTTGTTTTGCATTTCTTCACTTGATTGTTTTCCATATTTTGATACTAAATAAATAGCGATTGAGCTAAATATAAATCCAGGAATGATTTCATACACTGTTGTACCAACTAAAATTGGCCATAGGACAACAGTTAATGCTCCAACTGTAATACCTGCTAAAGTTGCAACTCCAGTTGTTCTTTTCCAGAATAAGATGAATAAGATTGCTGGTCCAAAAGCAGCACCAAATCCTGCCCACGCGTGAGCTACTAATGCTAATATTTTACTATTTGGGTCATACGCAATTAAGATTGCAACAAAAGAAATTAAAAGAACAGTAAGTCTTCCTGTCCACACTAATTCTTTTTGACTTGCGCTTCTTCTAAAATACGCTTTATAGAAATCTTGTGTTAGTGTACTCGAAGACATTAAAAGTTGCGAACTTAATGTACTCATTACTGCAGCAAGAATAGCAGAAAGTAAAACACCAACTACCCAAGGATTAAATAAGTGTTTGATAAGTTCAATAAAAATCATTTCATTGTCACCACTTACAACACTTGCTTGGTCAGGATTTTTTTGGAAGTAGCTAATTCCTAAGTAACCAATTGTTACAGCTCCTCCAAGACATAATGCCATCCAAGTCATCCCAATTTTTCTTGCATTACGCATTGTTTTAGCACTATCAGCTGCCATAAAACGAGCAAGAATGTGTGGCTGACCAAAGTATCCTAATCCCCAAGCAGCAGCACTAATAATAGCAATAAATTCAACATTATGCGTGAAGCTTCTATAAGGAATTGATGTCAATAAAGATGCTTGTTCTGTATAAGTAACAATAGAATCCCATCCTCCCATATGCATTACAATCATAACAGGTGTTAAGATTAAAGCGAATAACATTAATGAGGCTTGAATTGTATCACTCCAGCTTACAGCTAAGAATCCACCAATAAATGTATATGCAATAGTTGCTAAAGCTCCTAAGTATAGAGCATTGATGTATTCCATGTGGAATAAGGTTTCAAATAACCTTGCACCAGCTACCATTCCAGAGGCACAATAAATAGTGAAAAAGAATAGAATAGTGATAGCAGCTACTGTTTTTACCACTTTACCATCACTACCAAATCGGTTGTGAAAAAAGTCAGGTAATGTTAAAGCATTATTGTTTACTTCTGTGTGAACGCGTAGTCTCCCCGCTACAAGTTTCCAGTTGTAATAAGCTCCAATTAGTAATCCAATAGCAATCCAGCTACGAGATAATCCAAATTTATAAATATCTCCAGGTAAGCCCATCAAAAGCCATCCTGACATATCTGATGCTCCCGCAGAAAGAGCAGTAACTAATGGCCCAAAACTTCTACCTCCTAAAATGTAATCAGAAAAGTCTTTTGTGCGTAAGTAAGCTATTATTCCAATACCTAAAACAGCAACCAAATAGATTGAAAAGGTAATAATAGTTGGGTCTAAATTATTTAGCATGTTGTTTAAATTATGTTTTGTTAAAAATATGTAAAAAATTTTTATTTCAATGTTAATAATGAAAAAAATTAAAAAAAGGCGCTTATTCTGATTAATAATTGCCTTTTTGATAATTTGTTAGGTGTTGGTTTTTAGTTGATTATATTTTTGTCGGTTTGAATTTAAGAAAGAAAAAGTTTTTTTAAAATTATTAGTGACATTATATTTTTTGCTAATTTTTTGATAAGCTTTTAAAAAAGGCAATTTGTTTGAACAACAACTTTTTTGAAGTAAAATAGAGATTACCACTTGATCAATAAATTTTATAAATGAACATCAGAGAGCTATAATGGTAGAGTTTTATTAATCATATTTTAGGTATATGTATATTGTATCTGAATGCTATGTATATTGCTTGTATAATTTTACATAGTTTTTATACATTGACTATACAAGGAGTATACATACACTATACATACACTCAAAATAAAACCTACAAATGAGTACTCTATGGTGTTTAAAAGATTTGCTTTATATTGAAGCTTCTTGAGGTAAGCACGTACAAAAAAAGAAAATAGAAAGAGTCTATTATTTGTACCTTGATCGCTATTTCTGTGCGTAGAAGCGCACTTAAAAAAAATAAAAGCCCTATACAAATTGGGGTAAGTAGTATAGGGCAAAAAAAAGTAGTATGAAAAAAAAGTTTTCAAGTATAGTTCAATTACTATGCCAAAACTTTTTTGTAAATGCTGTTTTGAAGAATAAATAGTATAGTTTGCAAAATGTACTACTTTGTAAACCAGTGGTTTTTAAAAGAAAAAGAGGATATGATGTCTATCATATCCTCTTTTGTTATGCTGTTTGTTTTGATGTTATATTCTTTATAATTGAAAGGAGAATATAAACCAAAATGATAATCGGTATTGCTAAGTATTGTAATGCTACTAATAAGACAATTGATGCGATTACAAAACCAATCTGTAGTTTATAAGCACCTATATTCCCCGGTTTTATTTTTAATGAGAATAAAGGTAACTCTGCATTCATAATGATTGCGCTCAAAATACTCAAGATAACTAATAAGTAAGGATTACTTAGTACAGAGATTACAGTTTCATTATCTGTTGTTGATATAATCATAGGTAAACTTAATATAAATAAAGCATTACCTGGTGTTGGCAATCCAATAAACGAATCAGTTTGACGTGTATCAATATTAAACTTCGCCAATCTATAAGCTGCTCCTAAAGTGATAATAAATCCTAAATAAGGAACTACTCCCATATAATACGTCTCAGGTGTTAGGTTGTATAATTCTTGGTTAGCTTGAATATTCGCTAATTGTTTGTAAACAACTAAACCTGGTACTACACCACTGGTTACCATATCTGCTAAAGAATCTAATTGTAGTCCTAATTCACTTTTTACATTTAAAAGTCGCGCTACAAATCCATCCCAATAATCAAAAAATATTCCGATACACACCCATAAGAAAGCCATATGAATATTGTCGTCAAAGGCATAAACACACGCGATTAATCCAGATAATAAATTAAGTAGCGTTATAATATTAGGAATATGTTTTTTCATAAATATCTAAAGTTTAAAAACTGAGCAAATCGCTTAGTTTATCTATTTAATATGGTGCAAATGTATCATAAAGTTAGTAATTATCGCACTTTTAGCAGTGATTACTTTTTGTGGACTACAATAAAAATAGGTTTAAAAGTGAAAATGTACTTTATAAGGGTATTGGTTAGTATATTAGCCCCTAAATAAGCTGGAGTTAAATTAATAAATTAATTACATAACTTTGGACTTATGAAATACAAGAAATGGAGCTTATCAGATAAGC
>NZ_FNDQ01000016.1 GCF_900099675.1 Myroides phaeus | reverse complement strand
TAAAGTATAATCTCGTTGACTACGCTTTTCCCTTGTGTTTTCTGTCTCTTTCATAAATAAGTCTATTTTGTGTAAACCTATTTTAGGACGGGACAGATATAAAATAAAAAAAGCTCCTATTAAGGAGCTTTTTTCTTCTCTAAAAATATCGCTTTATCAAGCAACTAAATTTCCGTTTTTGAACAACTCAAACCATTGTTCTATATATTGTTTTTCAAATAGCAATTGCAACATAATTTCTCTTGTAAATTCAACAGCTCCAATTCCACTCGCAGTAATAATTAAATCATCACTTGCGGCTAAACTGTTTAAATACAACTTATCACCTGTATAAGCTGGTGCTACAGCTTTCAGATAAGAAACATCATTACTTGTATGGAAACGATTATCAAGAACACCTTTTTTACCTAAATAAGCAGTTGCCCCACATATTCCTGCAATCATAATACCTTGTGCCAAAGCATAATTAATAACAGCATCTATTCTAATATCTGTGGGTAATTGGGTTTCCCACAATTTACCGCCTGGTAAGATAAACATTGTTGCATTTGCTAAGTTTATTTCTTCAACAGAAACATCTGGTAAAACTCGCAATCCTCCACTTGACATAACCGCCCTTCCTTTATCAGAAACAGTGATGAGTCTATAGTGTGCATTTTTTCGAATTTCAGGCATTATATAAGAAACCTCCCAATCCGAGTAACCATCAAATAAGTAAATGTAGATATTCTTACGTTCCATCTTTTTATTTCAAAACTACTATAATTTATAACACACAATTAAAATCCATTGCGAAGAGTTTTAGCAATTTTCTATACACTACATTTCAATTCACTCATAATCAACCATAAAACAAACTCTCTCCAATAGACTTAAATCAGTAACCAAGCCACAGTTCTAAAGGCGTAAACAATAAAAAAAGCCCTTTCAATTTTGAAAGGGCTCTTAGTATTATTTTGTATTATCTGAAATAATGTGTAAATCTGTTTGTGGAAACGGAATTTCAATATTTGCTTCATCCAATGCAACTTTTACTAATTGTTGAATTTCAAATACTGTGCTCCAGTAATCCTCTTTTGCCATCCAAGTACGAACGTTCAAGTTAACCGAACTATCTGCTAATCCATTTACAAAAACAATTGGTTTTGGATCTTTTTGAATAGATTCATGCTTATCTAAAGCAGCCAAAATGACTTCTCTTGCTTCTTTAATATTAGCACTATAAGAAATACCAACTACAAAGTCATAACGTCTTGCAGTAATCTCACTATAATTTGTAATTACTGAGTTTGCTAACGCTCCATTTGGACTAAAAACTTTTAATCCTGCAGCAGTAGTTAACGTAGTATATAATAAGTCAATACGCTCTACGGTTCCTTCAGTACTACCCGTATTTGAAATGTAATCACCTACTTTGAATGGTTTAAACATTAAAATTAAAACCCCTCCAGCAAAGTTTGATAAACTTCCTTGTAAAGCCAAACCAATCGTTAAACCTGCAGCACCAAATATGGCAGTAAAACTCATTGACTTAAAGCCCATAATACCAGATACCACAACGAATAGAACGATATAAAGCATAATTCGGATCATACTAAGCAAGAACCCTCTTAATGATTTATCAAGGTCTCTCTTCTCAAATCTTCTTCCTATAATACCTACAACACCTTTAATAACATAGATACCTATTATAATTACCAATATTCCTACGGCATATCTCGGTAAGGCTAATAATATCTGTTCTAAAAAGTTTTCTAAACTTAATACAATCTTCTCCATAGCAATTTTTTATCTGTTATATTTTTAATTTTTTAGAAATCCCTTTTGGAAGTCCATCTTTGTGAATCATGATATCAGTAGTTTTATACTTAACGTATTCTTTACTCATATACATATATCCTTTATAGTCATTTGAAATTCCCCAAGAGTTTTTAATAACATAATACTCTCTTCCGTTTTGATCTTTTGCAATACCTACAATATGCATACCATGATCATCCGTAGTTGTATAATTATCAAAAGCTTCTTGACGCATTTCTGGCGTTACTTTACGTTCTGGCTTTGGCCCGTTAAACATCTCTTGTCTCTCTTCTGAAGTCATATCTTCGTATTCTTTTTCAGGAACAAAAGCTACACCGTTTTTCCAACTAAAGTATTTTTCGCTTACATCACCAGCCCAAGCTACTGTAAATCCATTGTTTACTGCGTGGTCAATAATTTCTGTTAGCTCATCCATTTTAACATTGTATACTTGATTAAAAGCCCAGTTATCAGGAACTAATAAAACAAACTTATCGTATAATGGGTAATTTAAATCTGAACCAATTTCTACATAGTCATCAGCATTTACACCGATAACTTCCTTTGCAAAAGACTGGGGAGTATATTCTTTTCCTTCCCATTTAAACTTTTTAGGAGCTTCTCCTAAATAAGCATCAATAACAGCAGCGTAAGCTTTTTCCCAGTTTGGAGTTAACTTTCCGTTTGGATTAGAAACGATAGCTTTTAATACTCCTTCTTGGATTGCAGCCATTTCACCAAACTTATTTTTATCTGTTCCGTAATTTAATCCTGTATAAACAGATTGAGGAACAGCTCCGTACATTTTGTACATATTCATTACATCGTGAAATGCTCCACCATCACCTAAAGTAACAGCTCCGTGCATACGCACATACATTTTTCCTTTCTCAACATAAGCATTACGAGCAGAGAAAATTTGTGAAATCTCAACTGGTTTTCTTCCCATTCTCATCATTTCTGATTCGATAAATGAGTTTGCAGAATAACTCCAACAAGTTCCTGAAGAACCTTGATTTTTTACTGAAGTTGCTTCAATATCAACTACATCTGTAAATTGATATAATTCCTTACTCTTTTCACTTGCATTTAATCTTAGTGAGTTTACTAAGTTATCTTGTCCAAATGAAGTTACAGAGTAACCAGCTGATAACATAAGCGCTAATGCCCATGCTTTTAATTGATTTTTATACATATTGTTAGGTTGTTAGATTTGTAAAGATAAAAAAAGCTTTAGGTTTATTCCAAATTGTTTCTTGTAAACATCCGATTTATACAGCAAAAATGAAATTAATCTCTAAAATAAATTAGTTTTTACACAAAATATTTTTTGTTTCCTCATATTAATATCAAAAACATACAAACTGTTCAGCAATAGTAGGTCACAGCAATAAAAAAAGCCTAAGAAACAATTTCTTAGGCTTTGATAAAAGTACAATTAAGTTTAAAAAACTTCTTCTTTAAACTTTTTAATTTCTTATATTATTTTAATTCTTTAAAATAGAATTTAACAGTTCCGTTAGTAACTTCTACCATTGGATTTTTAATTTCTTTTTTATTCACAGGATCCCATGAGTAATAATGGTAATTCTCAATTGTCTTGAATGTAGCTGACGTTGGATAATCATCCTTATCATACTCATATACAGCTGTTCCAGAAAACGTTTCTCCTTCTTCATAGAAAAACTTAAATTCTGTAATATTATTAACTGGTAATAATTTATTTGCTTCGTTAATTCCACTTAAAGCTGCACCTCCAACGGTTCCAAAATCAATTTGTGTTTTTTTACTTAAATCAATTACACCTGTTGTATTTAATGTGTGAAATGCAAAGAATGGTTTTTTATCGAAAGTTAATGTTACTTTAGATTCGTCTTCTATCACTTTATCTTCATCATCATAAGTATAAAAAGTAAGTGCTACTGGATTACCATTATGAATCTGATCAACTTTTCCAAACTTAGATCCATCAATTTTTTTTCCAACAATTTCTGACAAAAAGAAACTATCTTCTATGTTAGAAATACTTTCAATTCCATCCTTGTTGTACTTAATCTCTCCTACTGTTTCATTATTATCAGCTAAAACTTTAAGTAGCTTACCATTTTCATACACATAAGTAATTACAGATTTTTGTTCTTTTTTATCGATCTCTGTTCCTTCTGTTACAGAATGTACTTCAATCTTGTCAAGAACTCTAATTACTTTTTGAGGTGCTGTAATTCCTCCTACTGTTGTTCCATTTTCATTTGAACTATTGTCATCTGAGCTACAACTCACTAATAATCCTCCAATTGCTACTAAACTGAATAAAATCTTTTTCATACTTTAAATTTATATTTTTCACAAAATTACCAAAAACAAATCTTAAAAAATTAACACTGATGCGTTTTACAAAACATTCAATTTCTTCTCTATTAAATTATAGAAAAAAAAGGCTGTCCATTGTGGACAGCCTTTTTTTCGCAAATTATACTATGTTATATTACAAAGTTTCTTTTAACCAACGGAAAAATTCACCTTGCCATACTTGTGCATTTTGTGGTTTTACAACCCAGTGATTTTCTTCTGGTAAGTATAAAAATCTACTTTTTATTCCTCTTAATTGTGCAGCTTGGAAAGCTTCTTGACCTTGTCCGATTGGTACACGGTAATCTTTTCCTCCTTGGATAACTAAGATTGGAGTATTCCATTTATCAACATTGTTGATTGGGTTAAAGTTTGTATATGCATTTTGTGCATCTTTATTATCTTTCTCCCAGTATGCTCCTCCTGTATCAAAATTAGGGAAGAATACCTCTTCTGTAGTTCCGTACATACTTACTAAGTCAAATACTCCACAGTGAGAAATAAACGATTTAAAACGGTTCTCGTGAATTCCTGCTAAGTAGAATACTGAATATCCTCCATAGCTTGCTCCTACTGCTCCTAATCTATTTTTATCAACATATTTTTCTTGTGCTACATCATCAATAGCTGCTAAGTAATCTTGCATTGGCTTTCCCGCCCAATCTTTACTAATCGCTTCATTCCATTCAACTCCGTGCCCTGGCATACCTCTTCTGTTTGGAGCAACGATAATATAACCTTCTGCCGCCATTAATTGGAAGTTCCAACGGAATGAATAAAATTGTGATAAAGCAGATTGTGGTCCTCCTTGACAGTATAATAAAGTTGGATATTCTTTATTAGGATCAAAGTTTGGTGGATATACAACCCAAGTTACCATATCTTTTCCGTCAACTGTTTTTACAATTCGCTTCTCACTTTTACTCATTGCAATTTTTGAATAAGCTTCGTCATTTACTTTTGTAATTTGAGTCCACTCATTTTTCTTCATATCGAAAGAGAAAACTTCTGCTGCGTGATTAAAGTCAGTACGCGTTACAATTGCTTTATCACCAATCACGTCAACAATCCCTGTTACGTCAAACATTCCGTCTGTGATTTGGTGAACTACTGGTGCAATGCGTTTTCTTCCAGGAAAGTTAACCTCAAACAACTGTATTGTTCCTCCTACTGCTGCAGTGAAGTAAACTTTGTTACCATCTTTACTCCATTTATAACTTGCAACTGTACCGTCCCAATTAGCTGTAAGATTTAAATCTCTACCATCATATCGAACGATTAAATCATTTTTATCTGCCTCAAAACCGTCGCGTTTCATTTGCAACCAAGTTAAGTGACCTTGTGGAGAGAACGTAGGATTAGTATCATATCCTAAATTCGACTCAGTTAAATTCTTCGTTTTCTTTGTTTCTAAGTTGTACTCATACAAATCGGTATTTGTACTTGTAGCATATTCAGTTCCGAATTTCTTTTTAGAAACGTAAACAATGCTTTTCCCATCTGGTGTCCAAGTATAATCTTCATCTCCTCCAAATGGCTTTTGTGGAGCATCATACGGTTCATTGACCATAATGTCAATCGCACCTTTTTCATCTCCTACTGGACTGTAAAAAACGTGATTATGTGTTCCATCGTTCCAAGTATCCCAATGTCTGTAATCCAAACCATCAAACACATAAGCATCCGATTTCTCCATTGTTGGATATAAATCTTTTCCAAGAACTTTCCCAACTTTTACTGCTTTGTCAGATAAAATCATTTTTCCATCAGGAGAAATGTTCTTGTCAACTAATAACGATTTAAAATCTGTTACTTCAACAGGATTACCTCCTGTTAAAGGTATTTGATAAGTCTTTGAATCAAACTTATCTTCCTCCATATTAGCGTGCCCTACTTTGTAAATAAGGTTTTTACCGTCTTTAGTAACGCCAATAGGAGTTACTCTCCCCAGCTTCCAAAGTAATTCTTTGGTCATAACTTCCTGAGAAAATGAAGATAAACTTGCTAAGCTCAAGGCAAATAAGAATATTTTTTTCATAATTAGGGTTTTATAAAGTGTGTAAATATAAACTTTCTTTCGATTTGAGCCGAAAGATAAAGAATTCTATTGCAATGTCCTTAGAATTCGATAGAAACAAAATCATTGAAAGCTTACTCCTTTTTTTTATCAATTTCAACAGTTATAAAAATCGAATAATCACTTATAAAATTCTCATATTAATAAATTCTCCACAAAAAACATAGAAGTGATACAAAAACATTTGTTATTTTTTTCTAAAAGAACTTTTTTTTCTAAAAAAATAACTATTTTCACGCTCAAATCACAACTAAAAAATGAAGAACAACAAACTTTTCATTGCAATTATTATCGCTCTTGTTATCGGAGTGATATTCGGAAGTATTATTCACTATACCTTACCAGAATATATCGAAGGTTTTTCCAACAACATTAAATTACTTGGAACAATCTTTATTCGCTTAGTTCAAATGATTATTGCTCCTTTAGTTTTCTGTACGCTTGTAGTAGGAATTGCTAAAATGGGAGATATGAAAATGGTTGGACGAGTTGGTATGAAAGCGATGGGCTGGTTTATTACAGCATCTATGGTTTCTCTGGGAATTGGTTTAGTCCTTGTTAATTGGTTTAAACCTGGTGTTGGTGCTAACTTTGATTTAAATAATGTTTCTTCTGCCAATGATTTATTGACTAAAACAGATGCACTTAGTTTACAGTCATTCATTGAGCACTTAATTCCTAAGAGTATTTTTGAAGCTTTTGCTCATAATGAGATCCTTCAAATTGTAGTATTCTCTGTTTTCTTTGGAATTGCCTTATCTACTTTAGGTAAAAAAGCAAAACCAGTTATTAAACTATTTGACAGAATATCTGAAGTAGTTTTAAAAATGGTTACATATATTATGTGGACTGCTCCATTGGGAGTACTTGGAGCAATTGCAAGTGCAGTATCTCTGTATGGACTAACAATCTTTATTACGTATGCTAAATATTTAGGTGCTTTCGCATTAGGATTAGTAATTCTGTGGGCAGTTTTAATCTTTGTAGGGTTCCTTATTATTGGAAAAGACGTTTGGAAATTGCTAAAAGCAATTAAAGAACCTTTACTAATTGCCTTTTCTACAACAAGTAGTGAAGCTGTATTCCCTAAATTAGTTGAACAATTAAAAGCTTACGGTTGTTCTTCTAAAATAGTTTCATTTACCTTACCTTTGGGTTACTCTTTCAATTTAGATGGTAGTATGATGTATCTTACATTTGCCAGTATCTTTATTGCCCAGATTTACGACGTACCTATGACCTTAGGTGATCAAATATTAATGCTTCTTGTTTTAATGGTTACAAGTAAAGGAGTTGCAGGAGTGCCTCGAGCTTCTTTAATTGTTATTGTTGCTACTTGTGCTATGTTTAATATTCCACCTGAAGGTATTGCATTTATCTTACCTATTGATCACTTCTGTGATATGGGAAGAAGTATGACAAACGTTTTAGGTAATGCATTATCTACTGCAGCAATTGATAAATTTGAGGAAAAAGAAGAACACACTAATGAAACACTTGATATAGAATAAAAACAATTATGGACGAATTTCAAATTTCTCAGTTAATTAATCCTGAGTTTTATATAAACCTACAAATTGCGGGACATTCAATCGGAATCTATGTAGTACTATTTATTGTATTCGCTGAAACAGGACTGTTTGCAGGATTCTTTTTACCTGGAGACAGTTTATTATTCCTTTCTGGAATTTATAGTACAGCTTTAATGCAAGAGCTTTTTGCTATTGAAAGCGACTTTGTAAATGTTGCTTTACTTTCTACTTTAGTTGCCATAGCTGGAATATTAGGTAATACCTTTGGCTATTGGTTTGGAGCAAAAAGTGGTAATTATCTATACAACGTAAAAGATAACTTTATATACAAAAAGAAATACCTATACGAGTCTAAAGTTTTCTTTGAAAGACACGGTGGTAGAGCTATAATCTTTGCTCGTTTCTTACCTGTAGTAAGAACATTTGCTCCGATTATTGCTGGAATTGTAAGAATGGATATCAAACGTTTTATGTTATATAACGTAATCAGTTCTTTCTTATGGGCTACTACATTAATTTTTGCTGGTCATTACTTACAAGTATGGTTAATGGATAGTTATGGTATCAACTTAAAAGATTATATCGAGTACATTGTTTTATTCTTAGTTTTAGTTACTACACTTCCTGTAATCATCAAATTGATGAAAAGCAAAGGTGGTTCTGAAAAGAAAAAAAACAGCGAAGAAGCTTAAAATAATACATACAAAAAAGGATAACTTCTCGTTATCCTTTTTTTGTATCCATAATAATCTACTGACAAACTATTATAGTCACAAAAAAAGGTTGTACGTAAACGCACAACCTTTGTATTACTATGTATTGTTATAATTAGCCTTCTGGCGCTAATTCAACTTTTAAACCTTCTAATGAAGGGGTTAAATGCAACTGACACCCCAATCTACTATTGTCCTTTACATTAAATGCTTCTGAAAGCATAGCATCCTCATCTGGATTCATCTCAGGAAGCTCTACTTCATCCGCATTCAAAACGTAGCACTGACAAGAAGCACACATTGCCATACCTCCGCAAATCCCGATTGTTCCTTCCGGAGCTAACTCATAAGCACGTACTAACTCCATTACATTCATATTCATGTCTGTAGGAGCATCTACCTCATGGGCAACACCATCTCGATCTACAATCGTAATTTTAATATCTTCCGCCATATTAGTCTATTGCTTTTACAACAGCTTTTTCTGCTTCTTTACGTGTTCCATCAAACCCGTTAATTCCAGATACTGTTGTATATTTTAATACAAATTTCTTACCAGGATTCATCATATTATAAACACTTTGACACATTAATGTTGCTTCGTGGAAACCACATAAAATCAACTTTAATTTACCAGGGTAAGTGTTTACGTCTCCAATAGCATAAATACCAGGAATGTTCGTTTGATAGTCTAATGCATTATTAACTTTAATAGCATTTTTCTCTATCTCTAATCCCCAGTTAGCAATTGGTCCTAACTTAGGTGTTAACCCAAATAATGGAATAAAGTAATCACAAGCAACTTCTGATTGCTCTCCATCTTTCTCAATCACTACAGCTTCTAATTTCTCGTCATTCCCTTTTAAAGCAATAACTTCTGCAGGCGTGATTAAGTTAATCTTACCTTGATCTTTTAAAACCTGTACTTTTTCAACTGAGTCTAAAGCTCCTCTAAATTCATTTCTTCTGTGAACCAAGTGAACTTCAGCTGCAATCTCAGCTAAGTAAATACTCCAGTCTAAAGCTGAGTCACCACCGCCAGCAATAACAATCTTCTTACCTGCAAACATTTCAGGTTTTTTCACAAAGTATTCAACTCCTTTATCTTCATAAAAAGCTAAATTCTCTAATTCCGGTTTTCTTGGTTCAAAAGAACCTAAACCTCCAGCAATAGCAACTGCTTTTCCGTGATGTTTAGTACCTTTATTTGTTGTAACGATAAATGTTCCATCTTCAAGTTTTTCAACTGTTTCTGCAACTTCGTTTAATGTAAATCCAGGTTGGAACTGTTTAATTTGTTCCATTAAATTATCGATTAACTCTGCAGCACCAACTGATGGATATCCAGGAATATCAAAAATAGGTTTCTTTGGATACAACTCAGTTAACTGACCTCCTGGCTGAGGAAGTCCATCGATTAGATGACATTTTAATTTTAATAATCCTGCTTCGAATACAGCGAACAGACCTGTAGGGCCCGCTCCAATAATTATTATATCTGTTTCAATCATGATGTAGTTTCTTTTGGGCAAAGTTCCTCTTTGCTATAATTATTAAAAATGATAAAAGTCAACTATCAATGAATAACACCACAAACGGGTTGTTTATTGATAGTTGACTATGTTATTTTTAGCCGACATTAACTACAGATTCAATCTCTGGAGCATACTTTTTAATAGTAGTTTCCACTCCAGCACTTAGCGTCATTTGATTAACACTGCAAGCTGTACAAGCTCCTTCTAAGCGAACCTTAACGTGCTTGTCATCTACAATGTCTAAAAGTGTGATGTCTCCTCCATCTGCTTGTAAAAACGGACGAATTTCATCTAACGCCTTCTCAACATTCTGTTTGATAGTTTGTGATGTCATATTTCTTTATAAATTAATCATTATTTTTTACCTGTTGCTGAACAACCAGCCATTGTAGTAATTTTAATAGCTTCTGTCGGTGGTAAAGATTCATTTCTTAACACAACTTGCTCAACTACGTTTCTTGTTACATTAGTGAAAACTTCTGAAATGATTGTATCGTTTTGTAACGCTGCTGGACGACCGTAATCTCCCGCTTCACGAATACTTTGTACAATTGGCACTTCTCCTAAGAAAGGTACTTGTAAATCTTCTGCTAAGTTTTTAGCCCCGTTTTCTCCGAAAATGTAATATTTGTTTTCTGGTAATTCTTCAGGTGTAAAATATGCCATATTTTCAACAATTCCCAATACTGGTACATTGATACTTTCTGACATAAACATTGATACTCCTTTTTTAGCATCTGCCAATGCTACAGCTTGTGGTGTAGAAACTACTACTGCTCCCGTAATTGGTAAAGATTGCATAATTGATAAGTGAATATCTCCTGTTCCTGGAGGTAAGTCAACTAATAAGAAATCTAATTCTCCCCAGTCTGCATCAAAAATCATTTGGTTTAATGCTTTTGCAGCCATCGGTCCTCTCCAAATGATTGCTTGGTCTCCTTTTGTGAAAAATCCGATTGAAAGAATTTCTACTCCATATGCTGTAACTGGTTTCATCTTAGATTTACCATCTACTTCTACAGAGATTGGTTTAGCATTTTCTACATCAAACATAATTGGCATAGATGGACCATAGATATCAGCATCTAAAATACCAACTTTGAATCCCATATTTGCTAAACTTGCTGCTAAGTTTGCAGTTACAGTAGATTTACCTACTCCTCCTTTTCCTGAAGATACAGCAACGATATTTTTAATACCTGGTATTGCTTTTCCTTTGATTTCAGGTTTCTCTGGAGCTTCTACTTTTATATTGACTTTTACTTTTGCTTTGTCATAAATGTGGTCGTGAATAACTTTCATTACATCCACTTCCGCTCTTTTTTTAATATGTAAAGCTGGTGTAGTTAACACTAAATCAACAACTACTTCGTCTCCAAAAGTTACTACGTTGCTAACAGCTCCACTTTCTACCATATTCTTTCCTTCTCCAGCGATTGAAATAGTTTCCAATGCTTTAAGAATTTCTTTTCTATCTAATTTCATTATATGCGATTAGTTTTCAACAATTTAATATAAATTCTGACTAACGCAAATATAGTGGGAATATTTGAAATTTTAATGTTAATATATTCTAAATACAAATAATGCTATAACTTTTAATTATAGCATATTAGTATTATTTAACTGAAGCCTTTTTACCAATAAAGACCTGTTTATATTATTCTTAATCAAGGCATATTGGGCACTTAATAGCTGATTTTTAGCCGCATTGAAAGAGAAAATGTCGGCTTTACCATTTTCATACTTAACTTGTGTTGTTATGAATGACTTCTGTGACAACTCTATTCCCTTAGACAGTTGCTGAGCTATTAGGTCTAACTGTTCAATCTCCTGATTTATTTCTTGATTTTGCTTTAATAATCCTGTTTCACTCTCTTTAATTCGCACTTCATTTAATCGTAATTCTTCTTCTTTCTTTCGCACTTTACGAATTACATTCCCTCCTTGAAATATCGGAATGGTTAATTGTAAACCAATGGAATGACTCTTATTATCTCCCATTTGCTTTGAAAAAGCGTGAATATCAAGATCTAAATCAGAGTTAAAAGGACGTGAATAGAAAGATCCAAAAGAATAATTAGCTGATAAATAAGGCAAATTAGACGACTTTAAAAGTTGCTTGTCTTTCTCCAAAATCATTTGATTTAAACGAAACTTTTCAAGCGTAGGATTGAACGTATAGTCTGTAAATAAATCAATTGTTTCCTCTTGATAAACCAACGTAATTTGACTTGTTGACAGCGAGTCTATATTCAACAAATGCAATAGACGCATCTTTTGATTATTCAAATCATTCTCTGTTTGCTGAATATTGATTTTCTCATTGTGAAAAATAAAGTCTATATCATACAAATCACTCTGTGGCTTTGCACCTGCTTCAACTTCTTTCTTTACACGGTGGAAGTTTTCCTCACTGTTGACGTATTGCTGTTGTTGTATTTTTAAAAACTCTTGTGTTCCAATTATCCCAAAAAACAATTGCAACAATTCTGATTGATATTCATAAAATACTTCTTGTTCGCTCAATTCTGCATAATCAACCAATAACTGCTGCTGTTTATTTTCTACAAAATTTGACCAATTAAACAACTCTAAACTGGTATTTACAGAAGCTTGTGTTGTTGCAATATTTGAACTAACACGCGAGTTTGTACTCATATCTACGGCCGAACCAAAGTTGTAGCCCTGACTGCTATTTAAACTTGCTTTAGGCAAATAATAAGAGGCAATACTTTGCTTTGACTTCTCTGCAACACTTTTCGTTAAACTGGCGATCATCAGCTTATAGCTATTTTCTTTGCCTTTTTCAACACAATCACGCAAAGTCCATTGTTCTTGAGCATAAGAACTAAACGCAAGCATTATGACAAACAATAAACAACTTACTTTATTCATAATTAATATACTTTAAAACATTGATACGCGTTGCTTGCCAAGCTTTCCAAAACACTAATAACATTGAGAAAAGCATCAAGCATACAAAAGCAATAACGAATGGTAATACGGTGATTGAAATGCGATAAACAAAGTCCTCTAACCACAGATTCATTACATAGACTACAGGATAAATTGATATAAAAAAACCAATAAGACAATAAACAATAAATCGCACAGATAACTTTAAAATCAGATTAGTGGAATCAGCTCCTAATACCCTGCGAATTGCTATTTCTTTTAACCTGCTTTCAATACTGAAAGACACAATTGCCATCAAGCCAAACAGCGCTATAAATACTGATACCCCCATCAAACACATAAACAACGTACGTTGATATAGTGTTTTTTGGTAACTCTTAGCGAAGTCTTCATTTGCAAATGTATATTGCATAGGATATGTAGAATCTATCCTTTTACTCCAAAACTCCTCTAATGCCTGTAATGTTTTTTGTGTATCTTTTGCGTCTATTTTTACTGCGATATGGTCCGACAAATAATAAAACCAATCAACTGAATTAGGCATAAAATAGGTTGACGGATTAGTGCTTTTACTAACCCCTTCTATCTTCATATCTTTTACAACACCAATAACCTCAAACTCTTTTCCATTCCACATTAGCTTCTTTCCAAGTATTCCGTCTGAAAAATTGAAAGTTGTTTTAAATGTTTCATTAACGAGAACTTTACTAACACTATCTGTTGCAAGGTTACGATCAAAGAAACGCCCTTCTACCAACTCTCCATCAAACACTTTTAAAAAATCATAACCTACAGGAACATTGTTACTTTGAACAGAAGTGTCTCCTATTTTATTTCCAGAAGCACTGCTATACCCTCCACCAATACGCATTGAATGTATCGTCGTTTCTTTTACGCCTGCAATCTTTTTTAAGTCAAATTCTATCTGTTGATAAAGCGTATTTCGCTTGCTAATATCCTTAATTTTAAAATTAATATTAACAACCTGATTGCCATTAAAACCTAAATCCTCTTGTAAAATATAATCTACCTGTTTGTGAATAAAAACAGCGGTTGACAAAAAGAAAAAGGCGATGACAAACTGTATAATTAAAAACACATTTCGAATGTGAATACCTGCTTTTCCACGCATATAATTCCCCTTCAGCACTTTCAACGTATCAAATGAAATTAAGAATAAACTTGGCAATGTACCCGACAATAAAATAACCACCAAAGCAATTCCAACAATTGGCAATGCAAGAGTAGATAGATTAAATACAATGGTTCGATTAACTAACAAATTAAAATACGGTAGTAATACCTCAACAAACACTAAAGCAATCGCCAAAGCTACAGCTACAGTAAGAATTGATTCAAAAATAAACTGTTGAAACAATTGTCCTTTTGTAACGCCTATTGCTTTTCTGATTCCTATTTCTTTGGCGCGTTTAAAACTGTTAACTAAAGCCAAGTTAACTGCGTTTATAATAGATAAAACTAACAATAAGACAGCAGAAACCATCATTATATTTAACACCTTTGCGGCAGTTGCTCCTCCTCCCAATCCTCCTGAAAGGGGATTTAAGTGAACTGTATCTAATGGATTAAAATGAAGTACAATGTTATCTTTAAAATTTTTCTTTAACTCTTCTAAAGTAAGCGACTTATTCTTCATATACATTTGAAAAACATCATCGTAAATCACATCTCTGATACGTTCCTGAACATCTTTAATCTGGATTCCTTCTTTTAACTTCAGCAACAAAGTATAATTGTGATCTCCCCAATTATTTTCTCTATTAAAAGCTATTTGGTCTTCAGTAACAAAAGAGGTTAAACCTTTAAAAGTAACGGAACTATTTCCAGGAACACGATAAACAAAACGGACAGATAACACCTTTCCATTTTCCAGTACAATCGTCTTCCCAATTGGATTAACTCCTTTGCCAAATAATCGCTCTGCTTCTGTTATGTCAATCGCTAAAGCGTCTTTATAATTCTTTTTATATTCCTCTGCACTTCCATAAATTGCTTCAAACGGAAAAAAATCAAAAAAGTTAGCTTGCTTCTCACTTATTTCGTACAAAAAATCTTTGCGTCCCTCTACCTCAACACTTGAAATATCGTCAAACGTAAAGCTAAAGTTATAAGCTTCTACAATATCTGATAGCTTATCTAAATTGTTTGTAACAGGTGCTGGAAACCAATTTTTAAAATACGACTCTGACGTTCCTTCTACTTCATATACTCTATTTTTATAAGGATTCCACTGGTTATAACTATGCTCGTTATTCCAAAATAACAATACGAGGATAACAGCTGTCATTCCAACCGCCAACCCTAAAATGTTTAATGCAGAAACAATCTTGTTCTTCATTAAATTCTTGATATATAATTTAAACCAATTCGCTATCATAGGAATCCTTACACTTTTTTTTATCTGTATTGCTTACTCAACCCTCTTCACTGATCCTGATGAAGAAGTTGAAACATTTACTTTTTGAACATCACCAACGTATTGAACGCGCCCTGATGAACTTGCTCTCCCTACTACCTCATCAGAAACAGTAAAAATCATTGAACCTGATGAGCTTGCACGGCCATCTAATGTCTTTGTAGCAAATTCTCTTGCTTTGATATTTCCAGAACTTGATGCTGATGCATTAACCTCATTTGCTTTTCCTGATGCAATAATTTTACCTGAACTACTCACTCCAAAGCTTGCTTTCTTACTTGTTAAACCGACCTCTACTGATGAAGATGAACTGGCAGATAAACTTGCATTACTCATCACCGTAAAGCTTCCTCCTATTTTAGCAGATGAACTTCCTTCTATTGTCAAGTCATCCGCTTTAACTAAGGCTCCTTCATATCTTCCTGAACTTGATGCTGTCACTGAGAAGTGCTTAGCTTTTGCTTCGTTGACCAAATTAAAACGAGCTGAAGATGACACTTGTACTCCTTCTAACTTAGGGTTGTGAATTGTAACAACAACTGACTTCCCATTACTTCCCATATAAACAACCTTATTTCGCTTTCTCTTTTCTTTTGACTCAATGTAAACCAATAAACGCCCATTTGCGTTTACTTCTGTTTTTACACGATCTAATAACTCTTGGTCTTCTGCATCAACAACTACTGATTTAGGTTCACCATAGGTAAACTCAACTCTAATTCCCTGTGATGCTTTTACGTTATCAAAATCACTTACCTGGCGCGTTTCTTTTACTTGTGCAAAAACACTGCTTCCTACTAATAAGAAGAACATTACTAATTTTTTCATATCTATTCGTTTTTGAGGGTTTCTATTTATTATTCGTATTTGATGTATTTCAAAACATTTATTCTTGTTGCTGCATAAGCTCTACTCAACACAATGAGTAAAGTCAAACACAGAATAACAACAAAACTTATTACAAACACGCCCCACCCTATTTCAATGCGGAACGCGTAATTACTCAACCATTTATTCAAAAAGTAATAACTCGGAAAGACTGCAATAGCAAAACCAAGCACACAATAAACCACGTATTGCATACTCAAACGCTTTAATAAGCTACTGGTATCCGCCCCTAACACTTTGCGAATTGCCACTTCTTTTAGTTTAGTACCAATCGTAAAAGAGGATACTGCAAACAATCCAAATAAGGCAATGAACAACACTACATAATTCAATACACTAAATACTTTTCTCTCCAAGAGAACTCTATCAAATGTTTTGGCAAATTGCTTATCTACAAACTCATACGTAAATGGCTCTTTCTGCCCTATATTATACTTATTCCAAATTTTTTCAACAGTTTTCAAAGCAGACGGAATATCCTCCTGATTAAGTTTAATAGAAACTATCGCAAACTGTGTTTTTATACGTTTATTAGTATTCAATTGTGTGTACATCTTTGGAGGAACTTTACTCTCAAGTCCAGATGTATTGAAATTGGTAACCACACCAATTATTTGATATTTATAATTCTTTCCTTCTATAAACTTTCCGATTGGAGAAGACTCTTTCATTGACTCTACGAAACTTTCATTTATCACAACATTACTGATACTATCGGAAGCAAATTCTTTAGCAATATTCCTACCTTCCTTCATTTTAATTTCATACAAATCAAAATATTCATAATCCATTGCAATTTGCTCTGTCAAAATATTTTCTTCTTTATATGGATAATAAGTAAAAACGCCTGATCCTCCTCTACCTCCAAAATGAGAAGAACTAATAGCTACTCCTTCTACGCCAGGCATTTTTAATAACTCTTCTTTGAAATTAAAATACTTATGTAAACGCTCTTCTCCTTCATCCCAGCGTTCCTTGTCCATAAAAGGAATTCCAATGACTTGATCTCCTTTAAATCCCAAATCTTTATTTAGCATAAAGTTTACTTGTTGATTTACTATAAGAGAACCAATGGTGAAAAAACAAGCAATAGCAAATTGAATTACTAAAAAAGTGTTCTTCACAAAATCACCTTTTTTACTGCGGTGAAAGCTTCCTTTAAGAACAGAAAGCGTTTCATAGTTTGCTAAATATAAGGCTGGAAATCCTCCGACGATAAAAATCGTACAAATTAAAATACCTATTAATATGGGCAAAAATTCTACTATTGAAAATACCATATCTGCCTTCACAAAGACGTTTACAAAAGGTAGTATTAACTCTACAAAAACAATACTTATTAACAATGAAATCACAACTGTTATCAAGGCTTCAAACAGACCTTGTAATACAACATCTTTTTTATTGGCTCCAATCGCTTTTCGTATTCCTATTTCTTTTCCTCTGCCTAATATTTGAGACAAAGTCAAATTGATATAATTGAACACAGACAACACCAAAATCAAAACAGATAAACCACTCATTATCTTAAGCATCTGTATGTTTGAATCTCTTTCAGGAAAATGGTATTCATTTCCACTTAATCTCAACCCTTTTAGCACGTATAACTCTGGTTCTGTATAGAACTCATTGCGTTGTTCTTTCATTAGCTCTTCTACACTTATACCTTTTGATAAAGCTATAGGCTTATAGTAATTCTCTAAAAAAGCTTGATTGATTGCTTCTCTTACTTTTCCTGAATCTTTTGTTTTAACCAACAAAGAAAAATTAGAAGTGTACCAATTATCATTTGTCAAAACATCGTCGTTTAGATCTCTCAAAACTATATTAGGGCTAATTGAAGCCTTTTTTTTACTTACTGAATAAACTCCAGAAACAATATAATGCTTGTCTTTTATTACAATTTCTTTCCCTATAGAGTTAACTCCCTTTCCAAATAATTGTTCCGAAATATCTTGTTCTATCGCTACATCATTTGGGTTTTTAAAAACCGTTGAAGTACTCCCATAAACAAAATCGAAAGGAAAAAAAGAAAAAAAGTTATCTTGTGTTAAAAACACCTTTTCAATAGTCGATCCTTTTCCGTTATACTCAACTAATTCACTCGTATAGCCTGAATTATAGTACATATAATCTTCAACTACAGAAGAACTCTCTTTGATTGTTCTTCCTAATGGCATAGGCTGACTTGAATAGGTGATTGTCTTTCCTTTATTCATTACAACATAAACCTCTTCTTTATTTGGATTCCATTTGTCGTAGCTTGATTCCTCTAAATAGTACAAAGACGATAATATCACTGACAATAAACCAATAGCCAAACCAATCACAGTCAGCAAGAAATACATCTTGTTCTTAACCGTGTGGTACCAATATATTTTCAACCAATTTTTTATCATCTTATTCGTATTTGATGTATTTTAAAACATTAATTCTCGTTGCTCTCAAAACTTTTGTTGTCAATATCAAGAGTATCAACCCTAACAAAAGAACGAAGGCGTATATAAAAGGTAATAGTTCTATTTCTTGTCGATAACTAAACCTCATTAACCATTTATTCATCAACCAATAGGTTGGATAAACTACCAAGGCATATCCTACAATTACCATTATCACATAAGGCAATAACAACTGCCTTAGCATCTGCCCTGTATCAGCACCTAAGACCTTGCGTATAACTATTTCCTTTAATCTGCGCTCAACCACAAATGAAATCACAGCGTATAACCCAAATAAAGAAATTAGCACTACGGCAACAATCCACAATACAAACATATCGCGTTGTGATAGCACTTTTTGATACGTCTGAGCAAACTGCTCCTTCACCAAAATAGGTTCAAATGGATATTCATAATCTACATTAACCAACCAAAATGCTTGTATGCGTTCTAACGTTTCCTCTTTTATTCCCTCGGCAATACGAATAGAAATAGATTCTATACTGTATGGCAAAAAGTCAATGTCTTTCCAGTTGAATAAAACCATTGGCTTAATCACTTCGTCAAACCCATCTCGGTAAAAATTGTTGATAACCCCTTTTACGATATACGTATTCCCATCAAAAGAAATTATCTCCCCAACTACTTCATCTGCTCTTTTACCTACTTTATCAACAAATTGTTGATTAACCACCACTGTTGACAAACTATCTACTGCAATATTAGCTTGAGCAATGTGCTCAAAACCGAGCATCTGTATATAATTATCATCTACTCCTTCCATCACAAAATCAGTAATCTTATTCAATCCTAAATAAGCGGTATAATTGTGATTAACTGCTTTTGCACGATATGAAATAGTTGATAAAGAAACATCCTCTACTCCTTTTATCCCTTGTAAAGCCTCGACTAACTTGTCGTTTCGGTAAAACTTACGTCTTATTTGTTGGGTGTATAACTTCACTTGGTAAACATTATCTCCTTCAAAACCTAAAGGTTGTTTTTGCATAAATCCTACCTGATTGTTAATTATCCAACCGACAATTAAAAAGAAAAAAGCAATAACAACTTGTACAGTTACAATTGTACCTCGCCAACCAGCTCCTTTATATCCCTTTACAAAAGGGGCATTAGTTAAGTTTCTAAGTGCAATATAATTCGCGTATAAAGCAGGAAGAACTCCTCCAAAACAAATAACCGCTAACAACAATAGCACAAGAACACCTATTAGTTTTCCTATTTCAAATTGAAGTTCACTATGTAAAAAATTGTTGTAAACAGGCAAACTCAACTCCACAAATACAAGCGCTAAACACAAAGCGATTACAGCATTTAAAACTGTTTCGAAAATTATCTGTCCTACTATCTGTCTTTTTGATGCACCTATAATTCTTCTAATTTTAAACTCCTTAACTCTTCTCAAAACATTGGCTTGATTAAGGCTGATATAGTTTAAAATAGCTAAGAAAAATATCAATAGAGAACTTCCAAAAATCAACTTTACAGTCTCTATTTTTGAACGACCTTCTAACAATGCTGTCTGTTTAGAATCGAAGCGACCTTCTTTTAACGATGACAACTTAACTGCTATTTTATCTCCCGCATCATTGTCGTATTTGTTTTGTTTTCTCTTTTCGTAATATTCTGCACTAACCTTTTTACTGATATTTTCCAGTGGCTGCTCTTTCGAAATTCTAACCACTAAACCAGACGTATTCTCTTGCCATAGACTTGGCGAATCTGCAGTATTCCACTCAATATTAGCAATTACAACATCTGGCATTATCGTTGCTTTTTGGTTCAAACGATATACTCCATTAACCACATATTTTTGATGTGCTAATGAAAGTGTATCTCCTATTGGATTTACTTCTCCAAAAAAGCGCTTTGCCGTTTGCTCTGAAATCGCCACAGACAACTCTTTATTAAAAACTCTTTCTGGTTGACCATAGATAAAATCGAAATTATAAAAGTCAAAAAAAGTCTTCTGTGTATTTAAAATTTTATTGACAATACCTTGTTCTTGGCGACTTTCTCCATAAAAATCAATGTACTCTAAGGCAAAATAGCAATAGCTTTCTACTTCTCCTGCTTGCATTAAAGAAGGTCCTACACCTGCGGGAATTAAGACGGAGTTTCCTTGTTCCCCCATTTCAATATTAACTTCATATAATTGGTCTATATCTGTTATCCATCTGTTGTAGCTGTACTCCTCTTTCAAGTGTACAACTGCCATTAAAACAGATGCTATACCAATAGCTAACCCAAGGATATTCCACAGAAAGAACATCTTAGTCTTACCGATATAATTCAGATATATTTTAAACCAATTTGTTAACATCGTAGTTTACTTTGCTTTAACAGACCCCATCGAATCTGTGTATTTTTTAAGTGTTTTAGGCGTGTTGTAGTAAATCACACTCCCCATAGAGTCTGCATAGGCATTTAGGCTTTCCGTAGGATATACTTCTGCTTTTCCCATCGAATCTGCTTCTACTTTTACATCTTTAGCAACCAAGCCTTTCCCGTTGAAATACGCGGCACTGTCAATATTCACAGTTAATGTTTCTACATCTCCTGTTACTACAGCCTTACCTGCACTATCCAAATTTGCTTTAATAGTTTTCGCTACAATATCTCCCTCGTATTTACTGGCTGAGTCAATATTTAAAGAAACTGTATTCGCTTGAAATGAACCTGACAGATACCCATTTGAATCCAAATTAATATTGATATTGTCTCCGGTTGCTCTTCCTGATAAAATTACCTTTGAAACTGTACTTACGTTATAACTAACAATTCCTTTTTGAGCAATGGAAACCTTAATACTACCAATACTGCCCTTAAAATTTCTCTTTCTATTACCGCTTGATAAATCAACGTAAATTTTCTTTCCTACTTGTCTTACACTTATTGCATCAGCCCCTTCTTGTTTGGTTGTAATGATGTCAACTGTTTTAGAATCCTTTGTAGGGTCCACAGTTACTTCAATAGGCATCGAAGTATATAAATGAGTTGCCCCACCTGTGATTGTTATTGTTTGCTTTCCTTGTGCACTCATTAACCAAGTACACAACATCAGCAATAAAGTCAATATAAAACGTATCATATTCTTACTTTTTTTAGTCCGCAAAGACATCTACAATTTTGGTATTTACCTTTTCTGAAAGAATCATTCCGTCTTTCATCAAAATAGTACGCTCTGAATAAGAAGCATCGTGATTAGAGTGGGTTACCATTATAATAGTTGCCCCTTGTTGATGTAAATCTGTCAACAACTCCATTACCTCACTTCCATTTTTACTGTCTAAGTTACCCGTAGGCTCATCCGCCAAAATAATCTTAGGGTTATTAATCAATGCACGACCTACTGCTACACGTTGTTGTTGTCCTCCTGATAATTGTTGTGGATAGTGCTTTAAACGGTGGACAATATTCAAGCGTTCTGCTATTTCCATTACGCGTTTTTTGCGTTCTCCACTTGGCACTTTATTATATATTAACGGCAATTCAATGTTGTCATAAACAGATAACTCGTCTATTAAATTGAAGTTTTGAAATATAAATCCAATGTTTTCTTTTCTAATCTTTGCACGTTGACTTTCTGTCAAACCCACCATTTCTTTGCCTAACAGTAAATAACTTCCTGATGACGCATCATCTAATAATCCGATGATATTTAACAATGTTGATTTTCCACATCCTGAAGGTCCCATCACTGAGATAAACTCTCCTTCTCTCACTTCTAAGGATACTTTGTTTAATGCTGTTGTCTCCACTTCCTCTGTTTGGAAAATGCGAGACATCTCTTTAATTGATATTACCATAACTAATCCTCTATATTTAAATGTTCAACTCTCAAATAATCTTTATAACTCGATACAATCACTTGCTCTCCAACTTCTAATCCAGATATCACTTCATAATATGCCGGATTTTCTCTTCCTATTTCTATATTTCGCCTTTGGGCTTTGTTATTTTTAACCACATACACCCATTCGCCTTTTGTGTCTTGATAAAAGTTTCCTTTGGCTAATAATACTCTCTTTTCTTTTCCAGACAAGAATAATTTAACCCCGAAACTTGTTCCTTCTTGTAATTTCAACTCACCTTCAGTCAAAAATTTCAACTGTACTTCAAAGCGGCCACTTTTTACTTCTGGCAATATCTTCGTTACTTCTACAGCTGTAATGTGTCCTTTTAAATCTACCTGCCCTTTTTGTCCTATAACTACCTTGTCTAAATAAAACTCATCAACTTGTGCAACCAACTTATACCCCTCCATTACATCTATCTTTCCAATACTTTCACCTGCTTGATAGGTTTTCCCTAATACAGCTTCAAAAGAAGATAACCTTCCAGAAATAGGAGCTTTCAATAAAAAGTTGCCTTTGTTTTCTTTCAACTTCTCTAAGCTTTTCGCTAAGACAATCAGCGATTTATCCATTTGTTGTAACTGTACTTGATTACTTTGCTTTTCTTTAGCAATACTCTCTTCCATCAATGCTTTTCGCTTTTTTTGATAAGACAATGTCTCTTTTGTTTTATCCCAATCACTCTGAGAAAGTACCTCTTGGTCATATAGTTTTTTGTTTAACTGATATTGCAATTCGGCATTTTTATAGTCGTATTCGATGCTAATCAAATCTTTTGTTAAATTTAACTCTTGACTTCGAATATTCATCTTATTCACATTCAAATTATTCATTTGTTCAATTAGCGATGCTTCTTGAGACATAAAACTGAACTCTGCAGTTGGATTATATATGCGTACTAAAGGTTCTCCTTTTTCAACCATACTCCCATTTTCTACAAAGCGTTCCTGAATAGACCCTCCCTCAACGATATTCACCAACAAAGAATGTAGTGGTTCTACTTGTGCCTGAAATGAAATATACTCCTCAAAAAAGTCTTCTGTAACTTCTCTAATTCTTATCTCTTTTTTAGGTATATTTAAGACTACCGTTTGAAAAAATGTAAAGTAAGTAGCTAACAATAAAAGTATTATTCCCGTTATAGTAACTAATACTTTAAGTTTTTTTCTATTTTTACGAGGAAGGGCTCTGTCCATACTAACTCTATTTTTCTTTTACAATGAGAAAAATGTGCCAGTAGACTAAAAAACAATATACCCTTAAATAACAACACCTTACACAAAAAGACAAAATCAACGTGTCCGATAACGAACACTTTTTTGTCCGCTTTTAAAACAGCAATAAATTACTATGAGAAAGATTATAGCCAACATATTAGTTTTAGACGACAATCCGGAGATTTTAATCGCGGCTAAAATGTTATTGAAACGTCATTTTGAAACAGTAAACACAAATACAAATCCTAAAAAAATAATAGAGTATTTAGGAGAAAACAGTGTTGATGTAGTTATTTTGGATATGAATTATCGCGTTGGTTTTGAAGACGGAAAAGAAGGTATTTTCTGGTTTAAAGAAATTAAACGGCTATCGCCTGCTACACAGATTATCTTAATGACGTCTTATGGAAATATTGAAACGGCGGTTGAAGGAATTAAATTAGGGGCTACGGATTATATTTTAAAACCTTGGAACAACGATGCATTGATTGAAACCGTTAAAGGAGCAGTCAAACAAGCCCGTAAAAAAGAAAACTTACCTCTTGTTTCTTCTGAACAAGACAAAGTTTTTATTGGTGAAGCACCGAGTATTCAAAAGGTATATGCTATGGCAAATCGCGTTGCTAAGACGGATGTTAATGCGCTTATTTTAGGAGAAAATGGTACGGGTAAATACGTATTAGCTAAGTATATTCACGACAACTCCCTAAGAAAAGACCAACCATTTATACACGTTGATTTAGGCTCGTTGAATGAAAACTTATTTGAAAGTGAATTATTCGGGTATGCTAAAGGGGCTTTTACAGATGCTAAACAAGATACAGAAGGCCGTTTTGAAGCAGCAAATGGTGGTACTGTTTTCTTAGATGAAATTGGAAATGTGCCTTTGCACTTACAAGCAAAACTACTTCAGGTAATTCAGTCAAAAAGTGTTATTCGATTAGGAGAATCTAAAGTTCGCCCTGTAGATATTCGAATTATTACAGCTACTAATGCAGCAATAGAACAAGAAGTAAATAACAAACTATTTAGAGAAGATTTATATTATCGAATTAATACGGTAACCTTACAGCTTCCTCCTTTGAGAGAGCGAAAAGAAGATATTAGTCCGCTTTTATCTTTCTTTATCAATGAATACGCCTCTAAATACGAGAGAAGCATTCCTGTGGTAAGTCAACAAACAATTTCTTCTTTAGAAGCTTATGATTGGAAGGGTAATATTCGCGAAATGCAAAATCGCGTTGAGCGTGCTTTAATATTAACAGATGAAGCTGAATTAAAGTTAGCTGACTTTGGTATTTCTCAAACAATGATAAATGATAGTCCTGTTGAAGAAAATACGCTACAAGATATGGAGCGAGTTTCCATTTTAAAGGCCTTAGAAAAACACGAAGGCAATATTAGTCAAACGGCAGAAGAGTTAGGTTTATCACGTGCTGCCCTTTATAGAAGACTTGAAAAATACAATATTAAAAACTAAATAAAGTACGCAATATGTCTTTTCACACTAAAGCATTTATACGCATCGTTTTAATACTTCTTTTAGGAGTATTAGCTATGAATTTATATTCACAGGGATTGTACTATTCTTTGCTATTAGTAGTATTGCTAATTGCTGTTCTTTTTGTGGAATTATACTTTTTTCAAAAGAAGTATTACAACACCATTGACCGCATATTATTAGCGATGATTTATGATGACTTCTCTTTGAAATCAAATAAACCACAAGCGAATGAGACAATGAACAATTTGCAATTGCTCTATCAGAAATTACAGAATAAACAACAAGAAAATGAGGTTAGAGAATTGGTGTACCTCAACATTCTAAACAATATAGAAACGGGAATTGTTATCCTTGAAAAAAAAGAAGACAAATGGGAAGTGTTTTTGATCAACGATTACTTCTCTCATTTGTTTGATATTCCAAAGGTAAAATCGTGGACTAACTTAGACCGCCTATTACCTGCATTGACAAGTCATTTACAACACTTAGGCTTTAAGGAGTCGAAAGAACCTATTGATATTAAAATTGAAAATGACGAAAAACAGACTTTCATTTTACAAACTTCAACAACGGTTAGCCAAAATCAAGAATACTTCATTGTTCTCTTAGATTCTATTCAAAAGGTATTGGACAAAAAAGAAAGAGATACGTGGGAAAATCTAATGAAAATTATTTCTCACGAGATTATGAATTCCCTTACACCTATTCACTCTTTAGCTCATAATACACAAGAAATTTTAAATGAAGAAACTCCGCTGACAGATGATGATATAGACGATTTAAAGGTGAGTATAAACACTATTGTCAATAGAACAGATCACTTGCAACAGTTTATCAATAACTACCGCAAGTTGACAATGATGCCAAGTCCTAAAAAACAATTAGTAGCTGTGGCTGATGTATTGAAAAACAGTATGGAAACATTGTCTCCTTTGTTTAAAAACAAACAAATTACCTTAGCGTATAACTTTGAAAGTAATCCTACTCTTGAATGGGATGTGCATCAAATGGAACAGGTAATCATAAACTTATTAACCAACGCGATGTTTGCTGTTAATAAACAAGAAAGTAAATTAATACAACTCCACCTTTTTGAAAAGAACAATCGCTTGTGGATTGAGGTTATTGACAATGGTCCTGGTATTGAAGAAGCAATTAAGGATAAAATTTTTATTCCTTTCTACACTACGCGTGAAGAAGGGGCAGGAATTGGTCTGCCGTTGTCTAAAAATATCGTGGAAATGCACAATGGTTATCTTTCTTATAGTCGCAAAGAGGAAACGACTGTATTTACTTTAAACTTCCCTCTTAACTAAAAATGATTAATTTCTAAATAGTAAACACCATTTACTTCACTTAACGTTTAGTACTTGGCATTGCTATAAAAGTATTCTTAGGCTGTTTAGCTACTGTATTGTAATGTCCTACGCTTTGGTTACTTGTTGTCAATTTCTTTAAATTCGCCAGACTACAACACTATGCCTGAGAATATATTTGCCTTTAAAGAAAATTTCTTTTTGACGTGCTACACCACCAATTACATCTTATAAAAAAAGGAGTATAATTTTCTGTCAACAAAGACAAATTACACATATAGCCTAATTTAAACAACTCTTTTAAAATACAATAACAAAGCTCTATTTTTAGACTTATCTGAGGCTTATCTGACAATCCTCCGACAGTTGTCCGACTAAAATGATGCTCAGGCCAGTAAACTCGGACAATTGTCAGAGAATTTTGCGTATATGTCAGAGAATAACTAATCTAAAAATTGGACTAAATTATACTATAAATCCTACTGCTAACAAGAGAATACAATCCTAATAGCATTTACAGGCCCTTTTACAGCAAGGGATACAAGAGATTTATCTTTTTTACACAGCCTTTTTTGAACAAGAAAAAAGTTTTATAATTAACTACAAAAAAAAGGATTGAAATAGGTTAATTTGGACAAAAAACAACTTTTGAATTGTGTTTTTATAGAAAAAAGCTTTAAAAAAGAGTCATTAAATTACTTTTTAATTCAAAAAAGTGGTGCAGAAACCAATGGTACTTTTTACTTCTCCGCCTTGTTTTTCACAAAAGAAACTAACTGATATAATATATAAAGACCAGAATAATTACTATTCTACACATACAGGGGGTATCCACAATAGTTCTTGGAAGTCTTGAACTTTATTGTCTTTAATAACAATGCCTTCGCTCTCTAAAAGCTGTTGCATAAGATTAGTTCCATCAAAATGATGTTTACCACTTAATAGTCCAACGCGATTTACAACGCGATGTGCGGGCACTGTGTCGTCAAAATGAGAAGCATTCATTGCATAACCAACCATTCGAGCCGACTTTGCAGCTCCTATCACCTTTGCAATAGCACCATAAGTTGTAACTCTTCCTTCAGGTATTTGCCTTACAACGGCATAAACTCGTTCAAAGAAATTGTCTTTGTCTGCCATTACGAAAACAGTTTATAAATGGTAATTAAACTGATTATTCCTGTGATTGAACCAATCACATAATTGATATTTTTGAGGATAAAAGCATCTTCACGTGAAGGCTTTTTAAAGAAAGAAACGTAGATGTAAAACATTAATCCAGAACCTAAAACAACTCCTAATGAAAAGAAACTTGTATAAATCATCTCAAAAATGGGATAATTGTAACTGGATAATGTAACACTTAAAAATACGTAATATGGTATTGGAAATACATTAATAGCAGCTAATAAACCTCCGTATAAAAAAGGAGACTTAAGCTTAGAAGGACTTTGTTTTTTCTTCTTCTCTTTTTTCTTAGCAAAGAATAAAAAGTAAATAGTTAACAACCCAAAAATAACAAGCCCTATTTCGTGTAATGCTTCTGTTATAGCAGGACTCGAATCAATTAACTTTGCAAAAAAGATAGCGATATAGGTTTGAACAAATATTACAGCCAAAGCACCACAAACGTATAAAAACGCTTGCTTACCTCCGTCTTCTTTAGCTATTTTTACGGCAGTCATATTAAGCAACCCGGGAAGGGAAACTCCCAGAGTTGCTGCAAAAAATCCTAATAATAGTAATGTAAATATCTCAAATACCATTCTACTTAATTCTAAATTGAATGTAAGTAATCGCTTTGTTTTGCTCTAAATATTGAGATTCGTAGAACGTTTGAATTTCAGTTACTACAGCTGGAGCACCTTCATTTTTGTAAACGTGGTGGTTAGCGTAAAGCACTTCGTGTCCTTCACCGTGTAATAAACCTAAAGTATAACCGTGCATAAACTCACTGTCAGTTTTTAAATTCATTATACCATCTTCTTTTAAAATACGCTTATAACGCTGTAAAAACTCGCTATTTGTCAAACGGTGTTTTGTACGTTTGTACTTGATTTGAGGATCAGGGAAAGTAATCCAGATCTCACTAACTTCTCCTTGTGCAAAAGCGTATTCAATTAATTCAATTTGAGTACGTAAAAAAGCTACATTTTTCATTCCAGAATCAACAGCAGTTTTTGCACCTCGCCAAAAACGAGCTCCTTTGATGTCTATTCCAATAAAGTTCTTTTCAGGAAAACGTTTAGCTAACTCAACGGTGTACTCTCCTTTTCCACATCCTAACTCAAGGATAATTGGATTGTCGTTTTTAAATACTTCTTTACCCCAGTTACCTTTCTGTGGTAAATTTTCAAGCATTTCTTCTCTTGTAGGTTGAAACACGTTGTCAAAAGTTTCGTTCTCTCTGAATCGCTTTAATTTATTTTTACTTCCCACGTTTTATTCAATTAAAAATTTGCGCAAAATTAAGTAATTATACCGAAAGTAAAATTTTTTATTTTTTTCTTTAACGCTATCTGTCAATAAGATACAGATTTTATTTTTCAAGCTTACTCGTTAAAGCCTTTTCTAAGGTAAAGGAAAATTCAGAACCGTAGCCATAACTACTCTCTACATAGATGTGTTCATCGTGAGCTTCAACGATATGTTTTACAATAGAAAGTCCTAATCCAGAGCCTCCTACTGTTCGTGAACCACTTTTGTCGATGCGATAAAAACGTTCAAATAAACGAGAGATATTCTCTTTTTTAATTCCTGTTCCGTTATCCGTAACTCTCACGATTAATTTATTCTTCACAAGGTCTTCTATACTTACTTCCGTAGTTCCTTTTTCTTTACCGTATTTAATCGAGTTGTCAATTAAGTTCGTTACAACTTGACCAATGCGTTCTTTATCTCCTACGACATAAATAGGCTTGTCATAGTTCATATCAAAAATCAAGGAAATATTGCGCTTTTGGGCTTTATATTCTAAAAAGTTAAACGCATTTTGAATAGTCTCCACAATATCAAATGTGGTTAGATTTAAATGAAGTCGACCTGTTTCTAATTTTGTAATCATATCCAAGTCTTGCACAATATAGATTAATCGCTCTACACTGAGACTTGTGCGTTCTAAATAGTTATCACGCACTTCTAAATCATCAATAGCACCATCAATTAGTGTGTCTAAGTAGCTTTGAATTGTAAAAAGAGGGGTTTTTAATTCGTGAGAAATATTGCCTAAAAATTCACGTCTATACTCTTCACGAACTTCTAAGGACTCTACTTCTATTTTTTTGTTTAAAGCAAACTTTTCAATCTCTTCTGTGAGCGTTTTAATATCCGTAGTCACAGATCTTGGTCGTAATTCACTATGCTCTAAAAGTGAGACATTGTCATAAATTTTTTTTATTCTACGGTATATAAAGTACTCTACCCTATATTGTAAAATAAAAAAGGATATGGTGTAAAGAAAGACACTATAAAGTAAAAGATACCACAAAGAGATCTCTAAAAAGTAAAAAGTAAAAGGAAATAAAACAATAAAACTAATCAAAGTAATAACAGATGATGACTTTATTGCAAACTTATAAGAGTTCTTAAACTTAACAGCCATTGATTAATCTTCCATTTCAAATTTATAACCAACTCCTTTAATAGTCTTGATAATATTCTCGCCAAGTTTACTGCGAAGTTTTTTTACGTGAACATCAATTGTACGATCATTTACTACAACATCAACTCCCCAGATAAGGTCAAGAATTTCATATCTATCAAATACTTTACCTGGATTAGAGCTCAGTAATGATAACAATTCAAATTCTTTTTTAGGTAATCTTATCTCTTCGTCTCTCAAGAAAACCTTATACATCACTCTATTAATAACTAAGTCCCCAAAAGAAACAGCATCTCCATTATTTTCATCATCATTTGTAAAACGTCTAAGCAATCCTTTTACTTTACCAATTAAAACTTTTGGTCTTATAGGCTTAGTTATATAGTCATCTGCTCCAGCATCATATCCTGCAACTTGAGAATAATCTTCTCCTCTTGCTGACAAAAATGCAATTACTGTGTTAGAAAGACCTTTCATCTTTCTTAGCCCTTCACACGTTTCTATACCATCCATTTCAGGCATCATAACGTCAAGCAATATCAAATGTGGCTTTACTTTTCTTGCTGTTTCTAATGCTTCTGCACCACTATTAGCAATAAAAATCTTGTAACCTTCTTTTTTTAGATTGTAATTAATTACGTCAATAATATCCGGGTCATCATCTACCAACAAGATTTTAATCTTCGAGTTTTTCATGATTTCAACAATGTTTTACCTTCCAAATATAGAATATTAAATAGAAGTAAACACCTACTTTACAATTAATTAATGTGTTAACAATTAATTAATATTAGATTACTAAAGCATAATATTAGATTAATGCTATTCAATAAAAAACAAAGGTTATTTGCATTCATAAACACAACTTTTAAATTTTTATGAAAAACTACCTATCATTTATTTTTTTATTGGCAACTGCAATAGCCTTTGGTCAAAAAGCAGAAATCAAAGGAAAAATAACAGACAACACAACTAAAGAACCTTTACCGTATGCCACAGTTAGTATTAAAAATACATCTATTGGAGTAAATACAGATCTTGATGGAAACTACTTATTAACTTTAGATCCGGGTACGCACACAATCATTTTCGAATACATTGGATACCTTCAACAAGAACAAAAGATTACCGTTGTAGCCAAAGAAAAAAAATCACTTAATATAGCTTTACAAGATGAACACGTAGAGTTGGAAGGCGTAGTTGTAACTGCTACTCGTTCTAAAGCAAGAGAATCTGCTTTATTGATTGAACAACAACGCTCTGCTGAAATCAAACAGCATATTGGTTCTCAAGAACTTTCTCGAAAAGGGGTTAGTGATGTTGCTACTGCTGTGACAAAAACAACAGGAGTTTCTAAACAAGAAGGCTCTGGAACTATCTTCGTAAGAGGATTAGGTGATCGCTACAATAGTACTTCTTTCAATGGTTTGCCTCTTTCTTCAAATGATCCAGAAAAGAAAAATATCAGTTTAAATATCTTTAATACGGATATTGTAGAGTATTTATCTATCGATAAAACATATAGTACTCGTAATTATGGGGATTTTGCTGGGGGTAATATTGATATTATTTCTAAAAAACACAGCGGAGAAGGTTATGTACAGTTGGGGGTTAGTTCAAACCTTAACACAAATGCTTTTGATCAAAATAGCTTTAGAACAACGGGTAATAGAAATTATATTGGTTTTTCTAAAAAAGATATTCCTACTAATCCTTTGGCTGCTTATACCTTTACAAATACCACACAGACTAACGAAAGAACGCCATACGGATTAGGTCTTAGCTTAGATGGTGGTAAATCTTTTTACTTTGGAGCTGAGTCGTCTTTAAATTTATTTGCTACAATTTCTTTTAGCAATAATTTCAAACATAAAAAGGGTATTTCTCGCACAGCACAAGCGCAAAACGACTTTACTAAGAACTTAGATATGGAGTCTTTTGAATACAATACAAATACTACTGCAATGTTTAATGCTGATTATAATATCAATTCTAAAAACAGCATTAAATACAACGTATTATTCATTAACGACTCTCAAGAAAAGAACGATGAATATCGCGGATTTATTAGAGATATTACGCTTGATAATACTGACTATACTTTCTTAAATAGACAAAACTACAAACAAGATATGTTGTTTGTTAACCAATTGTTGGGTACGCATAACTTAACAGAGCAATGGGACTTAAATTGGGGAGTTACATATAACCGCGTTTCGGCACAAACTCCTGATAGACAACAGTACACAGTCAATAAGCTAAAAGATAGCGATGCTTATAAATTTTCAATCAATTCAAGATCTGATAACAATCGTTACTTTGAAGACCTTACTGAAAATGAAATTGCTGCTAACTTAGCTGTAGATTATAAATTCGGTAAAAATGAAGAGAATTTATACAATGGTAAACTTACTGTTGGATACAATATGAGAAGTAAGGAGCGTAAATTTGAAGCAACTCAATTTGTATTCCAAATCAATAATGAATACAATAATAACATTAATCCGTATGCTTTAGATCAGTTCTTTAATCAAACTAACTTTGAAAACGGATACTTCAAAACGTATACGTTTAGAGGTGGTGTAAATACGCCTGACGCATTAAAACCACAAACTTATAATGGTGATTTACTTATTAATGCTGGTTTTGCAAATGTGGAATATAAATTGTCAGACAAATTGTCTGGTATTGTAGGATTGCGTTTTGAAAAAATATCTCAGGATGTTGATTGGCAAACGCAATTAGATGTTATAAAAACAGAGAATAAGTTTTCTAAGAATGCATTCTTGCCAAGTTTATCATTGAGATACGCTGTAAATGATAAAAACAATTTAAGATTTGCTTTTTCTAAAACATATACTCTGCCTCAGTTCAAAGAAAGAGCGCGTTTTATTTATGAAGATGTAACAGAAATTAAAGTGGGTAACCCTGACTTATACGCTTCTGATGACTATAACTTTGACTTAAAATGGGAGTTTTTCCCTACTAATGATGAAGTGTTTTCTGTAACTGGTTTTGGTAAGTACATCGAAAATCCAATCAATGAGATTGTTTCTTCTTCATCTTCAAATGACATTACGTATGCTAATACGGGTGATTATGGTTATGCAGCAGGAGTTGAAATAGAGGTTAGAAAAAACTTAATCAGCTTTGATGATGTGAATACAAATAAAATTACTGGTGGTGTGAATGCTTCAATTATGAAAACATACCAAAAGTTAGACAACGAAAAAGTAAACCGTGAAAACAAATATCTAAGTACTTCTTTTACACACGAAGATGCAAGTTTTACAGGGGCATCAGACTTCTTATTAAATGCTGACATTTCATACATCAAGGAATGGGGGGATCAAAGTTTGACTACTACTGTTTCTTATGCACACTTCTCTGATAAATTATATTCTTTAGGTACTGAGCAAGGAGGGAACTTAGTTGACAAATCATTTGGAATGTTAGACTTCTCTTTTAAAATGAACTTCTCTAAAAATTTTGGAATGAGTTTTACAGCTAAAAACTTATTAGATCCAAAAATTGAAAGAAAACAAGAAAATCTAACAAAAGACATATTAGTACAATCGTATAAAGTTGGTTCTAATTTCAGTTTAGGCTTCAATTATACATTTTAACGTTGTGTTTAGATAAGTAACTTTTCGAGGGAACTTATGCCGGTTGAATTTGAATTCAACCGGTTTTTTTTTGACCATCATCAATATGCTTCTTCTCGTAAATATTTAAAATATTGCTGTCAATCTTATACACTTACAAACAACTTTACAGTAGCACAGGTAGATCTCTGAAAATAGAAATATAATCTGTAGTTCCGTTTAACGTCATACAGATTATCAATAGGTAAATGTAATTGCTCTGATAAAAAGGTAAATAGCTAATATGCAGATATAGTTTATTTAGTTTAATAGAACAAGTACAATCATATTCCCTTCTTATCTCATCAATCTGAAATCCATTAAATATAATAATCTGCCAAGATTACTCGCGTACTATTCCCCCTTGAAAAACAAGTAATTTACCTAACTAAACTTCTTTGTTGTCTTAACACAAAAGACATACAAGTGGCTCATATTTAATGTTTTCATCACACTTCATTAACACACTGGTAATATTACAGCTGCATCTTTGTTACAGAAAAAAAACTATAACACTTTTAAATTATGAAAAAGCTACTTAGACTTGGATTAACACTATCATTAGCGTCAGTATTATTTGTAAGCTGCTCGTCAGACGACAACTCAAACAATACAGGTAAACCTGGAGACGGAGGAACAATTACTCCACCAACAACAGAAAACTCAATTGGAGGGGAACTTAAAAAAGGAGAACACTTAAAACTTGAGAAAAACAAAACATACAGCTTAAAAAGTAAACTTGTAGTTGGAGATGGTGCTAAGTTAACTATTCCTGAAGGTGTTGTAATCGTTGGAACAGGAGGAACAAGCGCTTATATCGCTGTTGCTCAAGGAGGACAAATCTTTGTTGAAGGAAATAAAAATAATCCAGTTGTAATGACTGCTGCTGAAAAAGAAAGAGGTAGCTGGGGAGGTTTAGTACTATGTGGAAAAGCTCCTATCAATAAAGGAACATCTGCTACTGCTGAAGTATCAGACTTAACGTACGGAGGAAACGTTGCAAATGACAACTCAGGTTCAATCAAGTATTTAAGAATTGAATATGCAGGAGCAAACTACAACAGTGAAAAAGAATTTAATGGTCTTTCAATGTTTGGAGTTGGTAGCGGTACTACTATTCAATATGTACAAGCTCACGAAGGTTCAGATGATGGTTTTGAGTGGTTTGGTGGAACTGTAAGTGCGCAATATTTAGTATCTACAAACAACGATGACGACCAATTCGATTGGACTGAAGGGTGGAATGGACAAGAAAACAAATTTTGGTATTCTAAACAATCAGGAACTGCAGATAGAGGATTTGAAGCAGATAATAACAGTAATAACAGAAGTGCAAACCCATATTCTGATCCAAAAATTGATGGTGTTACTTTAATCTCTGCTAAAAAAGGAGAAGGTACTGCCTTAAAATTACGTGAAGGTACTAAAGGTCAAATCTCTAATATTGTATTAAGCGGATGGAAAGTAGGTATCGATGTTGAACACGATGAAACACTTGACAACGTATCTAAAGGATCTTTATTTGTTAAAAATGTACAGTTAATTGATGTAACAACTAAAGTTTCTGGTAAAGACACAAAAGGAAATGCTTCTGATGCAACTAAAGTACTAAGTGAAGCAAATAACAGTGGTGCTGGTAATGGTGCTGGTGTTCCAGAATGGACAAAAGGATGGACAGTGGGATTATAACATATCACTTTTCAAAATAAAAAATGTTAAAAAAAAGCGTATGCCCTAAAAAGCATACGCTTTTTAATTTTTTATTAGAATAATTATTACTACTTTTATACCATAATTTCTCTTAGATGGCAAATAAATACTTTTACACTATCGTATTGTTCATTACAATGTTAGGCGCAAGCTCAGCATTCGCGCAAAGTGGATTGCGTTACAATGAACCAAGATTTTCGAACCAGAATATCGAAGGGCTATCTATATCCCCTAACCCTGCTGCTGCCAGCGGAAAGTTGTATATAGAATCGACGAAAAACGACCCTAAAGAGGTTGAGCTTTATAATGTAGTGGGTAAAAAAGTATTTGCAATGACTATGAATACAAAAGAACTTAGTTTGCCTTACAGCGTTAATGCAGGAATTTATATTATAAAGATTAGAGAAAATAATGCTACTTCTACAAGAAAGATTGTTATCAAGTAAGCATTTTTAAAATATTAGATTTAACTGAAAAAGAGCATCGCATAAAAGTGATGCTCTTTTTTTATTTGTACTTTTGCCTTAAAATATTTTGTACCGTGTTTAAACCAGAAGAAATTATACAAATTCAAACGAAGAAAGAATTTCATAAAATTGCTATGAAAGTCTTTCGTTTTCAGTATGAAAATAATCCTGTATATCAACAATTCTGTAACTTATTAGAAAGAACTCCTACCAATGTAAAAACATTAGTTGATGTACCTTTTTTACCTATCCAATTCTTTAAATCAAAAGAGGTATTAAGCTCTAAAGATCCTATTAAAACTACTTTTACAAGTAGTGGTACAACAGGAATGGTAACAAGTAAACATCACGTAACAGACCTGTCTTTCTACGAGGAGAGCTTTAGAGCTGCTTTCTCACACTTTTATGGAAATATTGAAGACTACGTAGTCTTAGCTCTTTTGCCTTCTTATTTGGAGCGTGAAGGATCTTCTCTTATTTATATGGCTGAGGACTTCATCAATTCTTCTAATCATCCTGAAAGTGGTTTCTATCTTCACAATTACGAAGAGCTATCTTCTAAATTAATAGACTTAGACCAACAAGGAAAAAACATTCTTCTTATCGGAGTTACTTATGCTCTTCTTGATTTAATCGAACTGAATAAGTTTGACCTAAAAAATACCATTATTATGGAAACAGGAGGAATGAAAGGTCGTAGAAAAGAAATGATCCGAGAGGAATTACATAAAATATTATGTGACGGATTCGGTGTAAATAAAATACACTCAGAGTATGGAATGACAGAATTACTGTCTCAAGGGTATTCTTTTGGAGACGGTATTTTTGAATGCCCACCGTGGATGGATATCCTTACGCGCGATCCCGAAGATGCTTTAACTTATGTGGAAGAAGGTAAAACAGGAGGAGTTAATGTAATTGATTTAGCGAATATAAACTCGTGTTCATTTATCGCAACACAAGATTTAGGAAAGAAATACTCAGATGGAACTTTCGAAATACTTGGAAGATTTGACAATTCTGACATACGAGGTTGTAACCTTATGGTAGTATAAAAAAAGGAGCTATTAAGCTCCTTTTTTATTCCTTATTTTATTTTTCTAATAAGTCCATTTTCTCTGCGAAATAATCACAAAAGTCTTTCATTGTAGCAGACATCTTTTCGTCTTCTGTCGCTCTTTCAAAAGTATCCGCCATAGCTACTAATGTTTGATGAAAGAATTTTTTCATTTCATCAACAGGCATATCTTTTGTCCATAAATCAATACGCAAAGTTTCTTTTACTTTGTGATCCCATATAGATAACAACATCGCTTTTGAAGCAGCATTTTCAACACCACCGTCTTTTGCAGTCCATGATATATTTTCTGGAACGCGATTTTCATCTAACTCTACTCTAATTTTTATATCAGAAACGTGATTTTTACTCATTACTTTCTCGGTTTGTATTTTGATTGTTCGAAAATTTCTTTTCCTTGTGTATTAAAAAGTTGTTGCAAAGTTACATTATTATTTTTCATATACGAACGTACAATTTGCCAACCTAACCAAGCCCCTACTTTTCCTGGACTATCTGTATCTATGTCTAAATAGAATTTAGAAAAAGGTGCAGGCTCTATAAAACGGGTACTTAACTTTGAATCTGTTTCAAATAACAATTGATTTTCAACAAAATAACGCCACATATATTCTTCATTTTCCCCACACCAAGCTAATTGTTCTTTGGTATAACCAATTAAATTTTCCTTATCAACTCTTGGCAACAATAGCTCTTTTGCGTATAACATCTTCCCTTGTTGAACCATATTTGCTACAAATGTTCTGTCAGTATTCGGTCGCATTTTCTGCATCACAAAACTCTCTGCTAAATCTGGTAATATCTGACTTTTGTCAAACGTTCCTCTTAAGTACTCCGGGAAATTCATATAAAATCGGTGGTCCTTACCTAAGTAAGTATCCAAAGCAATCAAAGCTAAACTATCAGCATATATTGCCTTCACAGAAACATCTACTTCTGAAATTGCTGTTATTACTTTCTTTTTTGTACCCTCTTCAGGAAAGTAATATTTTATATGCTTAAAGAATGATTCCAAATCCTTTGGCAAAGCACCCAAATCTTTATATTGTTTCTCTACTTCTTCATTTAACTCTTGAAAAATTGTATCGCTCTTTTTCTCAATCCAAAACTCATCTGTAAGTTGAGCTGGAAACATATAAGGAAACTTTTGTTTTACTGCAGGTAACTCTTCTGCTTTACTTGCATAAAATATTTCATCAAAACGCTCTACTTGCATTTCAACAGGAATAGCACCTATTTCCTTTTCGAGTTGACTTTCTTTATTGCCACATCCAACATAAAAAAGACTACTCACAAACAAAACTACAAGGGATAAATTACTAAATTTGAAAAATGTCATCTTGTTATATTTTTATACCGAATACAAATATAGTAAGATAGTACACAACCTATCACAAATATTCTAAGACATGATTAATAAAAACTTCAATACACAAGCGGTTACACAACATATTGTTACTTGGTTAAAACAATACGCTGAGAATGCAAGAGTACAAGGTTATGTAATTGGGATCTCAGGAGGCATTGACTCTGCTGTTACCTCAACCTTATGTGCGATGACGGGACTACCTCTTCTTTGTGTAGAGATGCCTATTCATCAAGACCCTACACAGGTTAGTAGAGCAAAAGAGCACATCGCTTTTTTACAACAAAACTTTCCTAATGTTCAAGCTACAGAAGCTGACTTAACTTCATCATTCGAAACATTTAAAAATGCTGTACCTTCTTCTGACAACGAAGTCCTTTTAAATCTTACGCTTGCTAATACAAGAGCGAGGTTGAGAATGACTACGCTTTATTACTATGCTGGATTACACAGAAGCTTAGTTGCAGGAACAGGAAATAAAGTAGAAGACTTTGGTGTTGGTTTCTTTACAAAATATGGTGATGGTGGTGTAGATGTTAGTCCAATTGCCGACTTAATGAAATCTGAAGTTAGAGCTATTGGTGAGTTCTTAAAAGTTCCGAGTAGCATTATAATCGCTAAACCAACAGATGGTTTATTTGGTGATGAACGTTCTGATGAGGATCAATTAGGTGCTAATTATGACGAATTAGAAGTAGCAATGCTTGCTTATGAAAGAGGTGCAAAAGTAGAGGACTTTACAGGTAGAGAAAAAGAAGTTTTCGAAATATACAGCCGATTAAATCGAATCAATCAACACAAAATACAGCCTATTCCAGTTTGTATAATACCGCAAGAATTAAAATAACAATCGCTATTCTATACTTTTTGTCAGTTATTGGCTAAAAATATTACATTTGACAAAAAATAAGGGAATGAAAAAAATTATTTTATTATTTATAGCTATCTTGTCTTTCTCTGCTTGTTCTACAACAGATGATTATGGATGCTATGAAGGATATGTCAATACTTATGATCTTAGGCCTTCTGCTAATATTGATCCAAGAGATTTAATCGTTCGCGGACTTAAAGTAAATGAATACACGGTTATTAGGTCTCAAAGAGAATTTAGAGATAGAGTTAAAGATGCGCGTTATTTCGAAAATCAAATAGACTTTTCTCGCTATGATTTAATCATAGGGCAGGTTTATATTAAAAACAGAAATGTAAAAATTGAAACCATCCTAACGCAATTTTGCAATTATTCTAATCAAGTTTTATTAGAAGTTAAACTTTACAATAACCGTCAAAGATATGAGGACTTTATAACGTACAATGCTATTGTACCAAAGTTAAGAACAGATGATGTAATCGTTGATACAATCATATACGAATAAAAACAAGAAAGCCACTTTAGAGTCTAAAGTGGCTTTCTTGTTTAATTATCTATTGTTTTAAAACGAGACGTTACTTGTCCTAATCGCTTTGAAAACATATTTATCAGACTTGTATAATCCATAATGATTGACAATAGTTCCAACGAACGCTTCTCTTCTGCATCTTTCAATTTCGCTTTATACTTATCTATCATTGTATTAACTAAATACATTCGAAGTGTCAATATTGTTTCTGTAACGTACTGAGAAATACCTTGTGATTTTTGTTTCACAATAATATTCTGTGACTCCCACTTGTGTAATGAATTCTTTTCATCCTCCATAATGATACTGGTTACTTCATTTGAAAACTGTGGATCTAACCTTTTTAAATAGTTTTCTAAACTCCACTCATTATGGTTGTAATAATCCATAATATCACTGTAAATAGCTTTAAATAACGGATTAGCTAATTGCACCTCATCTTCTTGTAAACTCAAGAAAATGCGCTCATACACCTTTTGCTCTACTTTATTCTCTACTTCAATTACTTCGTTATCTTCATTTGCATCCAGAAGTAACTCAATAAAAACTTCGCGTTCATTACCGTATAAAAGCAATATCTCTATTATCTTTCGCTCTAAATTATATTGAGGATCTATCTGTTCTTTATCTTGTGGAGTTGAATGAACTACTTCGAGTTTTTTCTTCTCTTCAATGAACTTTTTATTAGCATCTGCTAATTCTTTTCGCCCGATTTGTGCTAAAGAATTAAACAATACTTCCTCTGAAATATCCATTATACGCGCACATTCTTGCACGTAAATCTCTTTCTGAATTTGGTCTGGTATTTTAGAAATACTCACAACCATATCCCTAATTAGATCAGCTTTTTTGATAGGATCATTCTTTGCTTCATCCATCAACAAACTTGCTTTGAAACGGATAAAGTCTTTCGCATTTCCTTCAAAATACGCCTCTAATTGTTCTTGTGTATGTTTTCTTGCAAAACTATCTGGGTCTTCTCCTTCTGGCAACGAACAAACACGAACATTCATTCCTGCTTCTAAAATCAGATCTACTCCTCTCAACGAAGCACGTACTCCTGCAGCATCACCATCAAACAACATCGTAATGTTTTTTGTCAAACGGCTTACTAAGCGAATCTGATCGGGTGTTAAGGCAGTACCCGAAGACGCAACCACGTTTTTAATCCCTGCTTGATGCATCTGGATAACGTCTGTATACCCCTCAACTAAGTAGCAATTATCTTTCTTTGCTATTTCTTGTTTTGCGTGGTAGATACCATACAACACTTTACTTTTGTGGTAAATATCACTCTCTGGGGAGTTCAGATATTTAGCAGCCTTTTTATCATTAGTCAAAATACGTCCACCAAATCCTAAAACACGACCAGACATACTTTGAATAGGGAACATCACACGTCCTTTAAAGCGGTCAAACTTCTTGTCTTCTTTAACAATCGTTAGTCCTGTCTTTTCAAGGTACTCCAATGAATATCCTTTTTGTATCGCATCATCAGTAAATGCAGTCCATTTATCAGGAGAATATCCTAACCCAAAGTCTTTAATAGTCTCTGGTGTAAACCCACGTTCTTTAAAATAAGACATCCCGATTGCCTTTCCTTCTTCCGTTTCATACATTGTATCGTGAAAGTATTTTTTGGCATACTCAGACACCACAAACATACTTTCCTTTTCATTCATATGCTCCTTCTCCTCATCTGTCTGTTGCGTCTCTTCAATCTCGATACCGTACTTTTTGGCTAAGTAGCGAATTGCCTCAGGATAAGAGAAATGCTCGTGTTCCATTAAGAAACTAATCACATTCCCTCCTTTTCCAGAACTAAAGTCTTTCCATATCTGCTTAACTGGAGATACCATAAACGACGGAGTCTTCTCGTTCACAAAAGGGCTTAGACCTTTGAAATTACTACCCGATTTTTTCAGGTTTACGTAATCTCCGATCACCTCTTCTACACGAGCTGCGTCAAAAACGGCATCAATAGTACTTTTAGAAATCATTTCACTTTAATTTTGAATAGACAAAGATAAAAAAAGAAGTTGCTTAAACCATTTTAGTCTAAGCAACTCCCGTGTATATATAGCAAAGTAGATTACTACTTTTTTCTTTCAATAACGTAATTAACCATAGTGGTTAACGCTTCTTTATAAGGAGAATCAGGAAAATCATTTAAAATAGCTAATGCCTCAAGTTGGTATTCAACCATCTTTTTTGTAGCATACTCCAATCCTCCCTTTTCTTTCACATAAGCAATCACTTCCTTCACGCGACGCTTATCCTCATTATAGTTCTTCACCGAGTTAATCAACCATTTTCGGTTCTTCGGCTCAGACACATTTAATGCATATATCAACGGAAGAGTCATCTTTTGCTCCTTAATATCAATTCCAGTTGGCTTACCAATCGGCCCATCAGAATAATCAAACAAGTCGTCTTTAATCTGAAACGCCATACCTATCAACTCACCAAACTTACGCATACGCTCAATAAGTTCAGCATTCTCTGGTTGAACAGCTGCCGCACCAAGAGAACAACACGCAGCAATTAATGTAGCTGTTTTTTGACGAATAATCTCGTAATAAACATCTTCAGTAATATCAAGTCGTCTTGCCTTTTCAATTTGTAATAACTCCCCTTCGCTCATTTCACGTACAGCCACAGAAATAATGCGTAATAAGTCAAAATCACCATTATCTATTGACAATAATAATCCTTTTGACAAAAGGTAATCACCTACTAAAACGGCAATTTTGTTTTTCCACAAAGCACTAAGAGAGAAGAACCCTCTTCGCTTATTACTATCATCCACAACGTCGTCGTGTACAAGAGTAGCTGTGTGGATAAGTTCAATAACAGAAGCCCCGCGATAAGCGCGTTCATTAACTTGTCCTTCTCCTGTCATTTTAGCCACTAAGAAAACAAACATTGGACGCATTTGTTTCCCCTTTCTATTTACAATGTAGTAAGTAATTCTATTCAGCAAGGCTACTTTTGTAGCCATTGAATTGCGGAACTTCTTTTCAAAGAGGTCCATCTCCTGCTGTATGGGCTGTTTTATTTGCTGTACTATATTCATTGTAACCAAAAATACGACTTTTTTATATCTATAGCTCCTTTCCTGTTAAGAGATTTCACAATCCTAAACAACTAAAAAACAAGCATTTCTAACAAATCTTAAAATCGATTGAAAAAAAGCGTCATTAAACCAATAATCAACATTACTTCTGTTAAAAGTAATTACGACTTATTAGCTAATTGTCCACAAGCAGCATCAATATCTTTTCCTCTACTTCTTCTTACAACTACAGTAATATCATTTGCCTCTAATGCTTTGATATAATTCAGCGTTGCTTGTTCATCTGCTTGTTGAAACTCCCCATCATCTATTGGATTATACTCAATCAAGTTTACTTTACAAGGAACGTATTTACAGAACTTAACTAAAGCATCAATAGACTTTTTATCGTCATTAATTCCCTTCCAAATCACATACTCAAAAGTAACCTTACTCTTCGTTTTAGAATACCAGTATTGCAATGAATCGCGCAAATCAGTTAAAGGAAAGCTTTTTGAGAAAGGCATAATACGGTTACGAATCTCCTCAATAGCTGAGTGTAAAGAAACCGCCAGTTTAAACTTAACGCCATCATCTGCTAATTTCGTAATCATCTTTGGAATACCAGAAGTTGATACAGTAATACGTTTAGGCGACATACCTAAGCCCTCTTCAGAAGTAATCTTATCAATAGCTTTTTGTACATTATTGTAGTTCATCAATGGCTCACCCATTCCCATAAATACAATATTTGACAATGGAATATTGCGATGTTCACGACTCTGACGATCAATCGTCAATACTTGGTCATAAATCTCATCTGGATTCAAGTTACGCATACGTTTTAAACGCGCAGTAGCACAAAATTCACAATCTAAACTACATCCTACTTGAGACGAAACACAAGCAGTAGTTCTTGTAGCAGTTGGAATTAAAACAGATTCAACTACAAGGCCATCGTGAAGTTTCACAGCATTTTTAATAGTTCCATCTGAACTACATTGCATATTATCCACCTTTACGTGGTTAATCACAAAATTATCCATCAACATTTCACGTGTAGTCTTAGATAAGTTACTCATATCTTCAAAAGTATGCGCTCCTTTATTCCACAACCACTCGTAAACTTGGTTCCCTCTAAATGCCTTATCACCTTGAGCTACAAAAAAGTCTCTCAATTCTTCTTTCGATAAGCTTCTAATATCTTTTTTATCCGTTTGCATGCTGCAAAGTTAATTTATTTCTGATTAATTCTAAATAATTTAATACAGCTGTATGCTATTAAAACTGATAAAATGATTAACTATTACCAAACCCTTTATTGACATTTAATGCTATGACTCAACCACATTTCACAGTCAAAAAAACTATTGAGTACTTAGTAAACTAAATAAAGGATGCCTTATAAAAACAAAAAGCATCCTTTATCAATTATAAAACTAACTAACCAATTTCATAAATCATTATTATATTTTTAAATTTACTTCCATTCAAAATTACAAAACATCACTATTTAGAATGAGTAAAAATTATATTTAACATTTTGACCTCAAAATCTGCAAGAAAATTTTATTTATAAAAACGATTATCCCTATTTTATATTGATTTAACAAACTATAAAACAACCAATTAAAGAATATTTTTTTTAAATTGAACAAGAAATACACCTATACACTTGAATTCACAGAACATAAAAAAAGGCTGTCTAAAAAGACAGCCTCTTTTAAATCTCAAATATAAATCAAAACTATGTAAACTTATTTTCTTGTAAACGCATACAGAAAGTATGCCTTCTGTTTTAATTGGTAACCTTATCCTTATTCCTACAACCTTTATTCACTTCTTTAGGACATATTAAAATTACGAAATAATAAAAAAAAAGCACTCGTATTTGCTAATATTAACACCAGTTTTATAATAATATTATTATTTCAAAATCAAGTATTTACTTACACTATAAACAACTATTAGATTTAGAATATTCCCCACTAAAATTATCCCACAAAAAAAGAGCTAACCATAATAGTTAGCTCTTTTGCTTATTGAATCGTTAGTTTATTCTTATAAGTTTTGGAAGAAGTCATTTCCTTTGTCATCAGTGATGATGAACGCAGGGAAATCTTTCACTTTAATCTTACGTACAGCTTCCATTCCTAATTCTGGGAAGTCAACCACCTCAACGCTTAAGATATTCTCTTTTGCAAGTATAGCAGCTGGTCCACCAACAGAACCTAAATAGAAACCACCGTGTTTTTTACAAGCATCAGTAACAGCTTGAGAACGGTTACCTTTAGCAAGCATAATCATACTACCACCTACAGCTTGGAAAGCATCAACGTATGGGTCCATACGTCCAGCAGTTGTCGGTCCAAAACTTCCTGAAGGCATTCCTTCTGGAGTTTTTGCAGGTCCAGCATAATACACTGGGTGATTTTTAAAGTACTCAGGCATTTCTTGCCCATTGTCTAACATTTCTTGGATTTTTGCGTGAGCGATGTCGCGTGCTACAATCACAGTTCCATTTAACATTACACGAGTTTTAATTGGATGTTTTGTCAATTCAGCCAATTGTTCTTTCATTGGTTTATCAAGGTCAATTACTACCGGCTCTTCTAAATGAGGAGCTGTCGCAGGTAATAATCTTGCTGGGTTAGTTTCTAATTGCTCAACGAATAATCCTTCAGCAGTAATTTTCGCTTTGATATTTCTATCAGCAGAACAAGAAACACCTAATCCAACAGGACAAGAAGCAGCGTGACGAGGTAAACGGATTACACGTACATCGTGAGTAAAATATTTACCACCAAACTGCGCTCCAATATGAGACTCTTGACAGATAAGTTGTAGTTTTTTCTCCCACTCTAAATCACGGAAAGCTTGACCTCCCATATTACCAGAAGTAGGTAAATTGTCATAGTACCCTGCAGATGCTTTTTTCACAGCAGCTAAGTTAGCCTCAGCTGACGTACCACCAATCACTAAAGCTAAGTGATAAGGAGGACAAGCAGCAGTACCTAAGTCCATAATTTTTTCTTTGATAAACTCAGTTAAGTTTTTATCATTTAATAAAGACTTAGTTTTTTGGTACAAGAACGTTTTGTTAGCAGAACCTCCACCTTTTGCTAAGAATAAGAATTCATACTTATTCCCTTGTGTCGCATAAATATCAATTTGTGCAGGTAAATTTGAACCAGAGTTTTTCTCTTCAAACATACTAATCGGAACAATTTGAGAATATCTCAAGTTTTTCTTTTGGTAAGTTTCAAAGATCCCTTTTGATAAACTCTCGGCATCATTAGAACCTGTATATACATTTTCACCTTTTTTAGCTACTACAATTGCAGTACCTGTATCTTGACAAGAAGGCAATTGCCCGTCAATAGCAACAGCTGCATTTTGCAATAAGTTATAAGCCACAAAACGATCGTTATCTGTCGCTTCCGGATCATCTAAAATAGCTCTTAACTTTTCAAGGTGAGCTGTTCTCAACATAAAAGAAACGTCAGTCATTGCCGTTTCTGCTAATAATTCAATCCCCTTAGGATCAACTACTAAAATTTCACGATCTCCTAATTTCTCTACTTTTACATACTCAGAAGATATCTTTTTGTACTGTGTATCATCCTTTAGGATTGGATACGGTTCTTGATATATGAAGTCCATTGAATTGTTAGTTTAATTTAACTTAGTAAAGTTACTAAATATACCCCTCAAACATCCTTAGAACAAGTCTAAATAACCAGCATTTACAAGGGTTTAACAACATTTTGAATTCATCTAAATAATTCATTTGTAAAAGCAGTAAAAAGGTTATTACAACTTTTAAAGCGAACCTCAACACTCTATACATCAAATCTTCTATCTTTCTAATTTTAATAGAATAAAACACTGTATTTCATACAATTAATTAAATTATTCTATTCACATTTCTTCTATAAAAACTTATTAATCACGAAAAAAACACTTTTCTTATTAGTAAGCAAACAACGATCAATCTACTCATTACCAGAATTAAAGGCCTTTTCTTTTCAAAGAAGATCAATACCTCTCAAAAAACACAAAAAAAATCCTGAAGCATTACACCTCAGGATTTCTAACTATAAATGAGAACGTTTTACAGTTCAACTAAATACTTTTCATATAAGCAACTAATGATTCCAACTCAACATCAGTCATCTTTTTAGTTATTGTGAAATTTGCTTGCATCACAGCGAATTGAGAAGGCTCTACAATTGGTTCCTCATTACCTTTCAAAAACGAAACAAGATCAGCATTGTGCTTTTCATATACCTCAACAATTTCTTTAATACTTGGTCCAATCACTTTTTTATCGGCCATATGACACGAAAAACAAGTTCCCTTTCCTTCAAATAACTTTTTACCCAAAGCTATTTTCTCTGCATCAGACATCTCTGTCGCTCCACCTCTTTCTGATTCATAAACAGGTTCTGGTGCTTTCTTTTCTTCTTTATTACCACAAGCAAGCATACTCATAGCGGCAAAAACCACTAAAGCAGATTTTATAAATGTTGTCATACACTTTATTTATTTGTTGTTCTTACAAAACTACAAAATCAGTACCAAAATATAGATTTGAAAAACATTCTATTTATTTAGATAAAATGACGAAACAAACGCCTTGTCTCTACTTGCTGTAATACACAAATTATACTAAAAATAAAGTATAATTAAGCACATCTTAAAGTGCTTCCTTGTATAGTGTATGTATACTGTATGTATAGTCAATGTATACTTCTTATGTAAAACTGTACATTGAATATACATACAGTTAAGAATGAATATACAAACAGACAGTATAAAACTCATATAATTTTGTTTTAAAACCACCTTATCATCGAAAATAAGTTTTAAAAATACTGGTTGTAGTTAAAAATAAAAATGTTTATCCTACTATCTATTCCAATTAAGCACCTCCCATTTATAACAAAAAAAGGCCACAAAAAAAGGGTGTCGCAGTAGGACACCCTTCTCATTATAACAATTGAAAAATTATTTATTCAATAAAATTGCCGCTTCTTTAGCAAAGTATGTTGAGATAATACTTGCCCCAGCACGTTTAATACAAGTTAATTGCTCCATCATAATTTGATCGTGGTCTAACCATCCTCTTTCTGATGCAGCCTTAACCATTGCATATTCACCAGAAACTTGGTAAACTGAAATTGGCACATTCACAGCATTTTTAACCTCACGTACGATGTCTAAATAAGCCATCCCTGGTTTTACCATTAAAATATCTGCTCCTTCTTCCACATCATACAACGCTTCTTTTACTGCCTCAATTCTATTTGCATAGTCCATTTGATACGTTTTCTTATCTTTTGGAATCTCCATATTATCAACAGGTGCACTATCCAAAGCATCGCGGAAAGGTCCGTAAAAAGCAGACGCATATTTTGCAGAATAGCTCATAATTCCCACGTTTGTAAATCCGCTTTGATCTAACGCTTGTCTCATACGCAAAATACGACCATCCATCATATCACTTGGTGCTACGAAATCTGCTCCTGCTTCAGCGTGAGAAACACTCATTTTCATCAATGCATCTACTGTTGGGTCATTGACAACTACTCCGTTTTCAATAATACCATCGTGCCCATAAATTGAATATGGATCTAATGCCACGTCAGGCATAACAATCATCTCTGGACAAGCGTCTTTAATTGCCTTAATAGCCGTTTGCATTAATCCGTTTGGATTCCACGCTTCTGTTCCTGCATTGTCTTTTAAATGCTCACTTACTTTTACGTAAATGTTTACAGCGCGAATACCCAATGCATAAAGTTCTTTTACCTCTTTAACCGTTAAGTCAACAGAGCGTCTGAACATTCCTGGCATTGACGGAATAGCTTCTTGTACATTTGTTCCTTCTGCGATAAACATTGGAAACATAAAATCTTGTGGAGTCACAATAGTTTCTCTTACTAAACTACGAATAGACTCATTTGTTCTTAATCTTCTACCTCTTTGTAATGGAAACATAATCTTTATATTTTGATTAATGTCGATAGTTTACAGTTAACGGTTGACTGTTTACAGTATTGAAACCGCAAACCACTAACTGGAAACTACGATGTGTTTTTAATATTGTTTATAGTTAACAGAAAACTAAATTGCCCATTCTCTTGGATTACCAAGTATCTCTAATAGTCGTGCCTCCTCACTTCCCTCTTCAGGGTGATGATCGTACACCCACTGCACGTGTGGAGGTAAACTCATTAAAATAGACTCTATACGACCGTTCGTTTTCAGTCCAAATAAAGTTCCTTTATCGTGTACTAAATTAAACTCAACATAACGACCTCTTCTAATCTCCTGCCAATTTCTTTGTTCATCAGTATACGGCAAATCTTTGCGTTTTTCAACAATTGGCACATAAGCCTCTAAGAAGCTATTCCCTACCTCCGTAACAAAATCGTACCATTGTTGTGAAGTCATTTCCGTTGTTTCTTCTAAACGGTCAAAAAACAATCCCCCAACACCTCTTGCTTCATTGCGGTGTGCATTCCAAAAGTACTCATCACATTGTTTTTTATACTGAGGATAAAACGCTTCATTGTGTTTATCACAAGCCGTTTTACACACAGAATGAAAATGAATCGCATCCTCATCAAATAAGTAATAAGGCGTAAGATCTTGTCCTCCTCCAAACCAAGAACGTACCACATTTCCTTGTTTATCGTACATTTCAAAATAACGCCAATTAGCGTGAACAGTTGGCACCATTGGACTTGTAGGATGAATAACTAAACTCAATCCACAAGCGAAGAAATCAACATCTCCTACATTAAAATACTTTTGCATTGAAACAGGTAAAACGCCGTGAACAGCAGAGATGTTTACTCCCCCTTTTTCAAATACATTCCCGTTTTCAATGACACGCGTTCTTCCACCTCCCCCTTCAGGGCGAGTCCACAAATCTTCTTGAAACTTAGCTTTTCCATCAACATCCTCTAACCCTTTTGTAATTTGGTCTTGTAGTTGTTGTATATACTGATAAAATTTTTCTTTCATACTACCTATTCTTTCCGAAGGCTTTTTACTACAAAAAAGAACTTATGAACACTATTGTTTATAAGTTTACCCTCACTATTTCTTGTTAGCTATTAAAATTATATCACAACAGATATAGTACGCCATAGCCATAACAATCACCTTGTTTTATAATTGACTAATCTTGCTCATTATATCAAATGAAAACATTTTGCTTTCATCCTGAATATATTGATAGACAGCCTTTGCTTTTGGCTTTAAAGCAACCTCTTTTTTAGCCCATTGAACTAAAATATCTGCAAATTGCTCCATTTTATCCCAAGCAAAATTAAGTCGATGGAGATGTTGTGCTAATTCCTTATCTGTCATTGTCAACATATGTTCATAACTCAACCCTACTTTTTTCAACTCCTCATCTAAGTCTTCCATAACTTTTTTGTCATCAGGTACAAAACCAATAGACGACAATTTCATAACGATAGACTCAATACGTCTATCTTCTTCACTTTTTATTCCTTTATTTAGCATAAACGATATGGTATAAAAAGACAGAAAAGTTTACAATTAACTCGTAAACCTTTCTGTTTATATTTATTATTTCTGTTCGTATTCTTTCACAGCTTCGATAAAAGCTTTTGCGTGGTCAACAGGGATATGAGGTAAGATACCGTGTCCTAAATTCACGATATATTTATCTTTTCCGAATGCATCAATCATTTCGTGTACCATCTTTTTGATAGTAGGAATTGGCGACATTAAGCGGCTTGGGTCAAAGTTTCCTTGTAAAGTAATATCTCCACCTGTAAACAAACGAGCATTTTGTGGGCTACAAGTCCAATCAACTCCTAATGCAGATGCTTTAGATTTTGCCATTTCAGGAAGCGCAAACCAACATCCTTTACCAAAAACGATAACAGGAGTAATCTCTGATAACGCCTCTACAATTTGATTAATGTATCTCCAAGAGAATTCTTGATAGTCAACCGGAGATAACATTCCACCCCAAGAGTCAAAAATCTGAACAGCATTAACCCCTGCTTTTACTTTTTCTTTTAAGTATAAAATAGTAGTATCAGTAATTTTTTGTAACAATGTATGTGCTGCAACAGGATCAGAAAAACAGAATCCTTTTGCTAAATCAAAGCTCTTAGAACCTTTTCCTTCTACTGCATAACAAAAGATAGTCCAAGGAGAACCAGCAAATCCAATCAATGGCACCTCATCATTCAACATTTCCTTTGTAACTTTAATAGCATCCATTACATATCCTAATGTCTCTTCAATATTAGGAACAATCACTTGCTCAACATCTTTTGCAGAACGAATAGGGTTAGGCACCCAAGGTCCAACACCTGGTTTCATTTCTACATCAATATTCATCGCCTGTGGTACTACTAAAATATCTGAGAATAAAATTGCAGCATCTGGTTTTACAATACGAATTGGTTGCACTGTAATTTCAGCCGCGATCTCAGGCATTCTACAACGTGTAAAAAAATCATATTTATCTCGTAAGGCACGAAACTCTGGTAAATATCTACCTGCTTGGCGCATCATCCACACAGGTGGTCTTTCTACTGTTTCTCCTTTTAAGGCTCTTAAGAATAAATCATTTTTAATCATTTCCTATAGATTTTAATACGTCAATTTTTAGCTGACTTTATTGATAATATTTGACACAAGCTTGTAATGTTGATTCAACTGTTGGTTGTTCTGCCAATACAATATTTTGTGTTACTTCTTTTAATGCTTCTGCTGTTGTATCTCCAATACAAAAACACACCTCATCGGTAATTGTATTTAACTGGAGGTAACTCTGAATTGCCGATGGGCTGTAAAAACACAGTCCATCAACCTTATCAGATATTTTATGGGGACTCAATACTGTTTGATAAACCTTAAACTCGTTAAAGTGAATATTATTCGCTCGAAATGCATCTGGTAAAACATCTCTTCGCATACTTCCACTAAAGAAAGTGATCGTATATTGTTTAAAGTCCTTTATTAAAATAGGAGCTAAATCTTTTGCATAATGTGCCCAAGCTTTTACTTTCCACCCGTTTTGTTCTAATAATTCTTTGGTCTTAATCCCTACACATAGTGTCGGTTTTGATTGCAACACTGCCAACTCATCAATTTGCAAAACACTGCGAACAGCATTTTGACTGGTAAACAACAAATATTCGTTCACCTTTGTTAAATCAAAGGGTATTGCCTCTGTTGTTATAAAGTCGGCTTGTAAAAGTGTACAAGCAGCATCGTTCCACCCTTGTAAATCTTTTGATTTTACTTTACGTGTAGATAAAATTGTAGGAATTACAGACATATTATTTTTTTAATTGCTCGCGCAACTTCTCCATTAACATACTTCCACCGTTTTCAAGAATTTCTTTAGCTGCAAAAAAACCAAGCTTTTTCCATTCTTCAATTGGGGCAACTTTATTAACTTCAAACTTTTCTTTTCCATCTAAAGAGAACAACACCCCTTTAAAGTTGATTGTATCATCGTGGTCATTATAAGTAGCTAATGCACCAATTGGAGCAGTACACCCACCTTCTAACGTGCGTAAAAACTGACGTTCGATATGTGTAGCCATTTCCGTTTCATAGTTGTTTAACATAGAAACTGCATCCATTGCAAAACTATCGTCACTGTTTACAACAACAACCATTGCGCCTTGTGCTGGAGCTGGAATCATCCAATCTAAGTTGATATAATTTTTAGGTTTCTTTTTAATACGATCTAATCCCGCTGAAGCGAAGATTGCTCCATTCCAATCGTTGTCTTCTAATTTTTGCATACGCGTATTTACATTCCCACGTAAATCAACTATCGTATGTTTTGGAAAACGGTTAAGCCATTGTGCTTTTCTTCTTAAACTACCTGTTGCAACAACCGCCTCTTTATCTGGATTAAGAAAATCAACATCACCTTTATGTAACAAGATATCCACAGAATTAGCACGTTTTAAAACAGCCCCTTGCACAATACCTTCTGGTAGCATAGTAGGCACATCTTTCATCGAATGCACTGCAATATCGACTTCTTTGTTTATCATAGCTACATCAAGGGTTTTTGTAAAAATACCCGTGATACCCATTTCATATAGGGGTTTATCTAATACTAAATCACCCGTAGACTTAACAGGTACTAATTGAGTTTGATAACCTAACTTCTTAAGTTCGCTCTCAACTTTTTTTGCTTGCCATAAAGCCAGTTCACTATCACGTGTACCGATTTTGATAACTCTATTCATTATGATTGGATTCTAATTGGAAAACTTTTTCTATCCACTCTATACTTTGGTCAACCACTGTTTCTTCGTGACGAAGGTGGTTAGCAAAGTGAGTCGTTATTTTTTGAATAATGCGCATACTGATAATTTCAGCTTGCTCACTGTCGAAATTATCAATTTTCTTCCTTTGATAATCTAACTCACCATCTTTTATTTCCTCTAATTTAGATTTCAAGGCGTGAATGGTAGGGGCGAATTTGCGCATTTTAGTCCAAGCGATAAACTCCTTCATAATCTCTTCAATAATCTCTTCTGCTTGGGGAATAAATTCTTTTCTTCTCTCAATTGTTTTATCTGTCATTTGAGATAAATAATCAAGATGTATTAACTCTACATTATCCAGGGTTCTCACATCCTCAGAAACATTCATCGGAATAGATAAATCTAAAATAACAAGAGGTTTATTTAAGCTTAATAACGCTTTATCAACAGTTGGCTTCTGTGCCCCTGTAGCCACAATCAACACATCTGCTTTGCGAATTTCAGATTGTAAATCAGCATAATCTTTTACAATTAAGTTAAACTTACCAGCAACCTCTAAAGCTCTTTCTTTTGTACGATTAATTAAAGTAATATGATCGTTCTTTGTGTGTTTTACAAGATTTTCACACGTATTGCGTCCTATTTTACCCGTTCCAAACAACAAGATATTCTTGTTCGATATGTTTTCAACGTGGTCCATGATATACTGTACAGAAGCAAAAGACACAGAAGTAGCACCAGAGCTCAACTCAGTCTCATTCTTAATGCGTTTACTTGCTTGAATTACAGCGTTAACTAAACGTTCGAAGTAGTTTGTAGTTAACCCTTTTTCTTTCGATAAATAGAAGGCATTCTTAATTTGACTGATAATTTCAAAGTCCCCTAAAATCTGACTATCTAACCCTGTACCCACTCTGAACAAATGCTCAATAGCCTCACGTGTTTTATACACATAAGCAACATTGCGGAAATCATCCACAGTACCATTACTATTATCACAAAGTAATTTAATCAGTTCAAAAGGGTGTTGTGCAAAGCCAAATATCTCAGTTCTATTACAGGTAGAAATCACAATTAAACTTCCGATTCCTTCATTCTTGGCTTGATTCAATAGATTCTCTTTGGCTTCATCACTTAGACTAAACTTTCCACGCATTTCGGCATCTGCTTTCTTATAACTTAAACCGACTGCATAAAAAGTAGCGGATTTAGCCTTATCTATTTTGTCCATACTATATCGTTATTTCAAAAAAGTAAACAAATTTAGGATTAATGAATCGACAAAAGTAACGCTGGAGGGACTATTTATATCGCTAAGAGAAATATCAAAAAAAAAGAATCATATTCCGTTATAATACAGTACATTTGCAGGGATAGCAAGGGCTCCAATAAAGCTTAATTAGAGTCTTTCTAAATAAAAAGTATAACAATAAGTTTTTTCTATTAACCATAAAATATCGCTATGAGTCCAACTGAAGAAATTATTATAGACGAACATTTTTCAATATTGCGTTTTGAAAACACCACCCAACAATCTATTCGCTTTGAAAGAGAAATGGGCACAGATGTTATCCAATTCTACTTTGGTTTAAAGGGAAATGGCAAGTTTATATTTAACCAAGGAGCTTATGCACTGGCTCTTAATGAAGATAAATCTCTTATTCTTTATAATCCACAAAAGAAATTACCAGTTCATCTTGAAATAGCTCCAAACACTTGGATTATTAGTGTATTGATCTCGATTAAAAAATTCCACTCTCTTTTCTCAACAGAAGCAGAGTTTATAGGCTTTTTGACTCCAGAAAATCAAGATAAGAAGTATTATGGAGAAGAAGACATCACCCCTTCAATGGCGATTGTTTTGAACCAATTGTTCAACTTCTATATGAATCCTTCAATCAAAAAACTTTACTACACAGGAAAAACATATGAGTTATTAAGCTTGCTTTTTAACCAAAATGAAGACCAAAACTTAGAAAACTGTCCTTTCTTATCTGACGAAGATGACGTTGTGAAAATCAAAAAAGCAAAGGATATTATAATAAGTAAAATGGCAGAACCACCAACATTGCAAGAATTAGCAGATATGGTGGGAATTAATATTAAAAAATTAAAATTAGGCTTTAAACAAATTTACGGAGACTCAGTATTTAGTTTCTTATTTGATTATAAAATGGAATATGCCAGAAAATTATTAGACAATGGCTCTTATAATGTAAATGAAGTAGGATTAAAAATTGGCTATAGTTCAGCAAGTCATTTTATTGCTGCTTTTAAAAAGAAGTTTGGCACTACTCCAAAAAAATACTTAATGTCTCTAAACTCAAACAATTAAACAATGCAAGGTATATTATTAGTAAACTTAGGGTCGCCAAAAACGCCCACTGCAAAAGATGTTAAACCATATTTAGGAGAATTCTTAATGGATGAAAGGGTAATTGATATGCCGTACATCCTAAGAGCTCTTTTAGTTAAAGGTATCATTTTAAACACAAGACCTAAAAAATCAGCAGAAGCTTATAAAAAAATCTGGTGGCCAGAAGGCTCTCCATTAATTGTTATTTCACAACGTCAACACAAAAAAGTGCAACAAAAAGTTGATATTCCAGTTGAATTAGCTATGCGCTATGGCGAACCATCAATCAAGACTGGATTAGCCGCTTTACACGCTAAAGGTGTTGATGATGTATTAATGATTCCATTGTACCCACAATTTGCAATGGCGACTACGGAAACAATTGATGTTTTAGCAGAAGAAGTTAGACAAAAACACTTCCCTGCAATGAAAGTAACAAGCTTCCCTGCTTTTTACAACAAAAAAGAATATGTAGATGCTTTAGCACATTCTATTCAATCACATTTAGAAGGATACGACTATGATCACATTGTTTTTTCATACCACGGCGTACCAGAAAGACATATTAGAAAATCAGACGTTACGAAAGGACATTGTAAAATAGATGGTTCTTGTTGCGTCACAGCATCAAAAGCGCACGACTTTTGCTATAGACATCAATGTTTAGAAACAACACGTCAAGTAGTTGAAAAATTAAACATTCCGACAGACAAATACACAAACTCATTTCAATCGCGCTTAGGAGCAGACAAATGGTTACAACCACCTACAGATGCAACTGTAAACGGATTAGCAGAAAAGGGGATTAAGAAATTAGCTGTTGTAACACCAGCCTTTGTAGCAGACTGTTTAGAAACTTTAGAAGAGATCGGAATGGAAGCACACGAAGAGTTTATCAAACACGGAGGAGAAGAGTTTAGAACAATTCCTTGTTTAAATGAAGACGAGATGTGGATTGACGCATTAGTTACGTGGATTAAAGAATGGCAAAATAAATAATCATGTTATATTTTTACCTCAAAGCCCTACACATCATTTTCATTGTATGTTGGTTTGCAGGACTATTTTATATCGTACGCTTATTTGTTTATTATGCTGAAACAGCAGATAAAACAGAAATAGAACAAAAAATTCTTAGAGATCAGTACACCATAATGACCAATAGGCTTTGGAACATTATTACGTGGCCTGCTGCGGTGTTAGCTACTGCCTTTGGAGTTGGAATGTTTATTTACAATCCTGCTTTATTACAAATGCCATGGATGCACATCAAACTATTATTTGTAGTTTTATTAATCGCTTATCATTTGCAATGCCACAAATATGTACAACAAATAAATAAGAGAACCTTGACAAAAACATCTTCTTATTTTAGATTGTGGAATGAAGGAGCAACTCTTATTTTATTTTCTGTTGTATTTTTAGTAATTTTAAAGAGTACTTTTAATTGGATCTTTGGCGTTGTAGGATTAGTTGGCCTTTCAGTTTTATTAATGATTGGCATTAAATTTTATAAACGCGTGAGAGAACGCAACAACAAATAATGAAAGATGAATTTATATTAAAGAATTTCTCGTTGAGAAACAGAATATTCTTTTCATTAATTTTCCTAAGTATAATATCTTCTGTTTTGATATCAGCAGTATCTGTTTATCAATTCAGAGAAGAAGCACGTACTTATCATCAGTATAGATTGGAAAGAAAGGAAAGCTCCGTTAATGAGAATATAAATTACATCCTTACAACAACCACATATCCTCTAAACACAGAGAATATTCCTCTTATCTTTAGAGATAAGATCCACGAATTAGCAGCAATTCACAATACAGAAATTAATATACACGACTTAACGGGTAACCTCTTGATTTCATCAAGAGGTACTTTTTCTGTTGATAGTATTCCCAAAAATATATCTCCTTTAATCTTAAAGACTATACAATCGGCACCAAACAAACGATTTGTCGATATTCAAACGATTGACAACAATAGAATTCGCATTGCCTATAGTTTTCTAAAAGACCTAAAATTTAAGCCTTTGGGAATTATCAAAATTCCTTATGAAGAGAAGACAGAATTTTACGAAAATGAGATTAAAAACTTCATGATTAAATTCGGACAAGTATATATAATTATGCTAATTATGTCCATAGCTATTTCTTACTTCCTTTCCAACTACATTACACAAAGCTTAAAAAACATTAGTGTAAAGATCACCAGCACTAAACTTGGACAGAAAAATGAAAAGATTGAAATGTCTTCTACCAGTAAGGAGATTTCAACACTTATTCACGCTTATAATGAGATGGTTGAAAAATTAGACGAATCATATCTAAAACTCGCTCAAAACGAACGAGAACAAGCATGGAGAGAAATGGCAAAGCAAGTTGCCCACGAGATTAAAAACCCATTAACACCAATGAGGTTAACGGTACAAAGTTTTGAAAGACGTTTCAATCCAGAAGATCCTAATGTAAAAGAAAAACTAAACGACTTCTGTCAAGTTTTAATTCAGCAAATAGACACAATGACCTCTGTGGCTACAGCATTCTCAAGTTTTGCTTCTATGCCAGCGCAACAAAATGAAACAATCGATGTTGTAAAAGCCGTGCAACTTTCATTAGACATCTTTAATGAAAGCTTCATTCATTTTGAAAGCACTGATAAAGAGATCATTTCCAAAATAGACAGAACACAACTAATTAGAATTATTACTAACTTAGTCAAAAATGCAATACAAGCTATTCCTGATGACAACGAAAATCCTCAGGTAAATGTTAGTATCTCAAGAACAAATGAGAACGTAATTATCCAAGTTTCAGATAATGGAACAGGGATAACAATTGAAGATAAGACTAAAATATTTGAACCTAAGTTTACTACAAAATCAAGTGGTATGGGACTTGGGTTAGGTATTATTAAAAACATTATCACCAATTACAACGGTACTATTATGTTTGAAAGTGAACTAAATGTAGGAACTACATTCATTGTAACATTACCAATAACTAAAACTTAAAAATATATATTATGGATTTTGAAAATATTCTAATCGAGAAAGAAGGTAATTTAGCCATAGTGACGATTAATCGTCCAACAAAACTAAATGCTCTAAACAAGCCTACAATTGAAGAATTAAACCAGGCTTTAAAACAACTTGAAAAAGATAAAGATACAAGAGTTATCATCTTGACTGGAAGTGGAGAAAAAGCCTTTGTAGCCGGAGCAGATATCAAAGAGTTTTCAAACTTTGGACAAAGTGCAGGTTCTCAATTAGCATCTAAAGGACAAGAGCTTTTATTTGATTATATTCAAAATTTAGGTAAACCTGTAATTTCTGCAATTAATGGATTTGCATTAGGAGGAGGATTAGAGTTAGCAATGGCTTCTCATTTTAGAGTTGCTTCAAAAAATGCTAAAATGGGATTACCTGAGGTAACATTAGGCCTTATTCCAGGCTACGGAGGAACACAACGTTTACCACAATTAGTAGGAAAAGGACGTGCAATGGAAATGATTATGACTGCCCAAATGATTGATGCAGAAACAGCATTAAATTACGGCTTAGTTAACCACGTTGTAGAACAAGACGAACTTTTAGACTTTACAAAAAAGATAGCGTCTAAAATAGCTTTAAATTCAGCAACTGCAATTGCCAAAGCAATCAAATCAATCAATGCAAACTTCAAAGAGAATGTAAATGGTTACCACGAGGAAATCAAAAACTTTGGAGAGTGTTTCGAAACAGAAGATTTTAAAGAAGGAACAACAGCTTTCTTAGAAAAAAGAAAAGCAAACTTCACAGGACATAATTAATTATAAAAGAGGTCAGATAAATATCTGACCTCTTTTATTTGTTCACTACTCCTTATATGACCTTGAGCAATAAAAAAAGCCTCTTGATTTCTCAAGAGGCTTTCGTTGGCCTACTAGGACTCGAACCTAGAACGACTGAACCAAAATCAGCTGTGTTACCATTACACCATAGGCCAGTACCAATCATTTCAAAAGCGTTATTACTTCTTCAATGCGAGGGCAAAATTAGCACATTTTTCTATTCTTGCAAATATTATTTAAACTTTTTGTTGTTATCCTCCTCAGTAAAACCGTAACCTATTCATTCTCAACAATACGATAAGAAAACTTTAACAATTAATTTCAAAGCATAAAAAAAGCCTCTTGATTTCTCAAGAGGCTTTCGTTGGCCTACTAGGACTCGAACCTAGAACGACTGAACCAAAATCAGCTGTGTTACCATTACACCATAGGCCAATACCAATCATTTCAAAAGCATTATTACTTCTTCAATTCGGATGCAAAAGTAGCACAATTTTTATATTCTCCAAACTTTTCAGTTAAAAAAAATTAATTTTTTCTTATTCCTTTAAGCAACTCAAAAAAAATCTTTTCTTTGTAAGTACAAACTATAAATATATCAAGTAATTACAAATATGCTGACATTCAATTACAAGAAGTGGAATATTATAGGCGGTTGGCTATGCTTTTTAATAGCATTAATCACCTACACTTTGACAGTAGAACCTACTGTGAGCTTCTGGGATCCAGGAGAATATATAGCAACTTCTGCCAAGCTACAGGTAGGACACCCTCCTGGAGCACCTTTCTACCAAATGTTAGGAGCGTTCTTTTCAATGTTCGCAACTTCTCCTGACAAAGTTGCCTTAATGGTCAATATGGTAGCTGTACTCTCAAGTGCATTTACAATTCTTTTTATGTATTGGTCAATTTCCAATATTCTAAAAAAAATAGTTTCTTCTCAGGCCGAGTGGACAAATATGAATGCAATTGTAGTATTAGGAAGTGCTGCTATTGGTTCGTTAGCATTTACTTTTAGTGATAGTTTCTGGTTTAGTGCTGTAGAAGCTGAAGTGTATGCTTCTGCTATGTTCTTAATATCACTTCTACTCTATCTGGGATTAAGATGGTATGACGATTTAGATCAACCTAAAGGAAATAAATGGCTATTGCTAATTTCATTAGTAATCGGATGTTCGTTTGGTGTACACTTAATGGCATTACTTACAGTACCTTCAATTGCTTTACTTTACTTTTTTAAGAAGTATCAAAAAATTACAATTCAGAACTTTATCATAGGAAACATTGCGGCTGTTGGGGTTTTATTCTTCTTATTTGCCTTCTTATTTCCTAAGCTTTTAGCTTTCTTTGGAAAGACAGAAATCTTTATGGTTAATAGTATTGGTCTGCCATTTAACAGTGGAACAATCTTCGCTTTCCTTGCTATTGTAGCTTTCTTTGTGATTGGTTTAAAATACACAGAGAAGAAAAATAAAGTAACAGCCAACACAATAATCCTTTCTCTATTATTTATCTGTATTGGACTTACAAGTTGGATTATGTTGCCTATTCGTGCGAATGCAAATGTTGTAATCAACGAGAATACACCTTCTGATGCTGCCGAATTATTAGCTTATTACCAACGTGAACAGTATGGTGACGAGAGTATATTTTATGATTCTTACTTCACTAAAAAGTATGTTGGCTTAGACAAAAACACCCCTTGGAAAGACGATAAACCGAACTATGAACGTGATTACAAAACAGGTAAGTACGTTATCGTGAACGAATGGAAAAACGCTGGCCAAAACTTCGACGAAACACACAAAGGGTTCTTCCCAAGAATGTGGAGTACAGATAGAAGTCACCGTATCAATTATATGCGTTATTCAAAACCATTGAATTTCTATCCAAGCCCTAAATATGATGATCCTCAATTAAACGCACTTGTTAAAGGTGTAAAAGAAGGATTGGCTACAGGAGAAATTGGCATTGAAGGATTAGACCAATTCTTAGACCAATATGGACAATATTTAGAGATTGAAGTACCTTCATTTTCAGATAATATGGTGTATATGGTTGACTACCAATTTGGTTATATGTTCTGGAGATATCTAATGTGGAACTTTGTAGGACGCCAAGACGACATTCAAGGTCAAGGTGATTTACAACACGGAAACTGGTTAAGTGGGATTACATTTTTAGATGAAATACGCTTAGGTTCTCAAAGTAACCTACCTACGGATGTATTAGAAAACAAAGGAAGAAACACTTATTTCTTCTTACCTTTTATCTTAGGGTTAATAGGATTTATCTACAACTTTAGAAAAGACCCTAAAATGTTTTGGGTACTTTTAGTATTGTTTTTATTCACAAGTATCGCCTTAAAAATGTTCTTAAATGAAAGACCTTTTGAACCTCGTGAACGTGATTATGCAGTAGTTCCTGCATTCTATGTATTTGCAATTTGGTTAGGCTTTGGAGTATTTGCTATCTATGATGGTCTAAGAAAATACGTTAGTCCAAAAATTGCTGGTCCAGCTATTTTAGCGGCATCTTTATTAGCAGCGCCTGTTTTAATGGCACAGCAAAACTGGGATGACCACGACCGTTCTGACCGTTATACTGCTTTAGCCAATGCAAGAGCATACTTAGACTCGTGTGATCCGAATGCTATTTTATTTACGATTGGTGATAATGACACCTTCCCTCTTTGGTATTTACAAGATGTAGAAGGATACCGTACGGACGTGCGTGTGGTTTGTACAAGTTTATTACCGTTAGACTGGTATATCGATCAAATGAAGGCAAAAGCATACGAATCAGAACCACTGCCTATTTCTTTTACACATGATCAATATGTTGGTAACAAGCGTGAAGCAATATTAATCAACCAGACAATCGATCAAAGAGTTGATGTAAAATCATTCTTAAACTTTATTCGCTCAGACGACAAAAGAACTAAGATGACTACAGAAGCTGGGACAACGTTATATTTAGCACCTACAAACAAAATATCTATTCCTGTTGACAGTGCGAGTATTGCTAAAAACAATATTGTATCACCTCATTTAAGAGACTCTATCTTACCACAATTAGATATTGACATCACAGACCAAGCGATTTATAAACACCGCTTAATTATGTTGGATATTGTAGCTAATAACAACTGGGAAAGACCTATTTACTTCTCTGGAGGTAGCTGGAATGACGATGATTTTATTTGGATGAAGGATTACTTACAGCTAAATGGATTAGTTTACAAATTAGTTCCTATCAAAACAACAGCAGAAAATAATCACCCATTAGATAGAGGTTCTATCGATGCAGATAGAATGTATAATACTGTAAAAAATTGGTATTGGGGTAATATGGGTAGCGACAAAATCTACCACGACCCACAGACAAGACGTAATGCTGTAAGTTACAGAATAAACCTTGCTCGATTAATGGAGAAATTAATTGAAGAAAATAAAAAAGATAAAGCAAAAGAAATCATTGATATAGCAATGACTAATATGCCTATCAAATACTACGGTTTGTATGAATTAGTTCATCCATTTGTAGAAGGATATTACAACGTTGGAGAAAAAGAAAAAGCTCGCCAACTTGCTACTGAATTAGTTCAAAAAAGCAAAGAGTCTTTAGATTACTACAAAACGTTGAAATTAGAAGACATCGAATACTATGGTAATGAAATTGTAACAGACATTGAAGTTTGGCGTCAATTACTTCAAATAGTTAAAGAGTACGATGCAAGTAATTATGCTACTTTAAAAGAAGAGTTTAATACTTATAATAGTAATTTCAAAAGGTTTAGAAGACCTAACTTATAATAGAAAAAGGCGATAGAAAAAAATCTATCGCCTTTTCTTTTTACCTTTGCCATTCAAAACAAGAAGAAATACAATGATCGAAAATAAAAACCAGTCTAAAACAGATTTAGGAAACTTAGGAGAGTTTGGCTTAATCGAGCAATTAACTCAAAACTTTACAATCGAGCAACCTACTACTAATAAAGGAATTGGAGATGACGGAGCAGTACTTGACTTTGCAGGTGACAAAGTTGTTGTTTCTACCGATTTATTAGTTGAAGGTGTACATTTCGACCTTTCTTATTCTCCTTTAAAACACTTAGGATACAAAGCAGTTGTTGTCAACATTTCTGACATCTGTGCTATGAACGCTATTCCTACACAAATCACAGTATCTATTGCTGTGTCTAATCGCTTCCCTTTAGAGGCATTAGAAGAGCTTTATGAAGGAATCAATTTAGCTTGTAAATACTATAAAGTAGACTTAATAGGAGGAGATACTACCTCATCTCAAAAAGGACTTATCATTAGCGTTACTGCTATTGGTAAAGCAAAAGAAGATGAACTAATTTATAGAGATGGAGCTCAAGATAACGACTTACTTGTTGTAACAGGAGATATTGGAGCAGCATATATGGGGCTACAAGTACTTGAAAGAGAAAAACAAGTATTTTTAGTAAACCCGAATAGCCAACCAGACTTAGCTATTTATGACTATATTATTGAAAGACAATTAAAGCCAGAAGCACGTACAGATATAAAACAGTTATTAGCAGATTTAGGGGTTAAACCAACTTCTATGATTGATATCTCTGATGGTTTGTCATCAGAAGTAATGCACTTGTGTAAACACTCTAAAGTAGGTTGTAATATTTATGAAGATAAATTACCTCTTGACCCACAGTTTATCAATACGTGTGAGGAGTTCAATATTGATGCAACAACAATGGCAATCAACGGAGGTGAAGATTATGAACTACTATTCACTATGAAAATGGAAGACTACGACAAGATTAAAGGAAATCCAAATCTAACTGTAGTAGGACATATGACAGAAGAAAAAGAAGGTGTTCATCTAATTACAAGAGCAAATACTAAAATTCCATTAAAAGCTCAAGGATGGAATGCTTTAAAGAACGAAGAAGAATAAAACACATTTTTTTGTAATAAAATAGCACGAAAAGCCTTTTCAAAATTGAAAAGGCTTTTTTTATACCTATGTCCCGTCCTAAAATAGGTTTACACAAAATAGACTTATTTATGAAAGAGACAGAAAACACAAGGGAAAAGCGTAGTCAACGAGATTATACTTTA
>NZ_FNDQ01000021.1 GCF_900099675.1 Myroides phaeus | reverse complement strand
ATGGTACTGCTAAGCAGTGGGAGAGTATGACGCCGCCTTTCTTTTGAATCCCCAATCTCTATGAGGTTGGGGATTTTTTTTGCTCTAAACTGAAGGAGTTATCTTATTTAAGATAGCTCCTTTTTTTATTGTTTGGACTTGCTAACTTAGTCTGGACAAAGAGTTAAGCAAAAAAACATATCTTTAACTTATGAATAGAATTAGAAAGGCCTGCAATGCTGTAATTAAGCTGTAAGCCGTTGAATAGGCTTAAGAAAGAATAAATAAATCAGAATTAGCTCGTGAACTTGGAATCAGACCTACATTATTGTATAAATGGTGTAAAGAAGCCCAAGAGTTAGGCTATGCTAGTTTTCCAGGTAATGGCAAACAAAAGCTGACTTCAGAACAAGAAAGGATAAAAGAGTTAGAAAAGAAGTTAGTAGCTGTTGAATTAGAACATGAAATATTTAAAAAAAACAAACGGTATTTTCTCAAAGACTGGCAAATGATTTACGCGTTCATATTTGATTATAAACAAGAATATCTGGTTGGATTATGTGTAAAGTTTAGAGGTAAGAAGTGGTTATTATCATTGGAAACAGTCTTCTCTTAATAAAAGAAAACAAGCCAAAACAAATTTAAAACGTGTTATTACACAAGCTTATATAGAGTTTAAACAGCGTTATGGTAACCCTCGTCTTACAATAGAACTCAATGGGCGAGGATATAAAATATTAAAAACTACTGTTACTAAGTACATGAAAGAGTTATGATTACATAGTAAAGTAGCTCGATGATATAGAATAACCACAGACTCTAAACACAATTATTTAGTGGTTGACAATATTTTATATAAACAATTTACACAAACTGGATTAGGTAAAGCTTGGGTGTCTGACATTACTTATATCACTGTTAAAGAAGGGGGTATTTACCTAACTACAGTGAATAGATTTATATGATAGAAAGGTTATTGGATGGAGTTTGAATAAATGATATGTCTACAGAAAATCCATCTTAGCTGACTTTAAAATGGCTAAAAGAGCAGAGTTTTTGAAGAAGGACTATTTTTCAATTCTGACTAAGGATACAATATGTAAACTACAAATTTACAAACTATTTAGAGTACTTTAATGTTATTAGTAACATGAGTTGGAAAGAAAATTGTTAGCAGAATGCTTCTTTAAATCGTTAAAAGTGCAGATGGTTTAAGGGAATTTACAGCTTAATACAAAACAAATGGAATCTAAAGTCTTTGAATATTTAGAAATGTGGTATAATAAAAAACGTCGAGACTTCTACTTAATTTACTAGACAATCAACGAATTTAATCAAATATAAATATTAATAAAGCTGCTTAACTAATTGTCCGGATTTCATTAGGAGATTCAGTTGTTAGATAGTGCTTAAATGATGAGAATGAATTTGAGAATGAATTTGAGAATGAATTTGAGAATGAATTTGAGAATGAATTCTGGGGGTTTTAGAGTGTACTTGTTGTATCAGAATTTGAATTGAGAGATGTTTAGAATGAAGTTAAATTTTTAAGTATTAGTTATACAATTGATAAAGAGAGGTATGCAAAGATTTTTTACAATAAATCATATATCATTTTCTAATTTTTTGATACTATCATAAATGTAGTCTATTTCATATCCTTTGCGATATAGATAAGCTTGTAGTTTTTGTTTTTTCTTCGATAAATTTGATTCATTGATTGAATTCCAACGTTGGTAGCTAATTCTGCTTAATGTTTCTAAATATAACTCTTCTGAGATTTCTTGTAAGGCTTTTTTTATTAGAAAAGGTGTTATTTTGCGTATTTTAAGCTCCATAATTATACGAGACCTTCCCCAACTACTTATTCTATGTTTTCCTCGTGCAAAACTACAAGCAAAGCGCTCTTCGTTCAAGAAGTTTGTTTCAATTAAATGTACAATTATATCATCATGTATATTTGAGCTTATTTTAAGATTGTATAATTTGTTTATTACTTCTGAATGACAACGATCTTGGTAGGCACAAAAAGCTTCAAGTTTTCTTTTTGCATCTTCGAAAGAAATATATGTAGGTTTAGATGAATCCATGTAAAATGGTTTTGTAAGTAAAGAAAGTTAAAGGTACTTTATATTAGCTGAAGTATACAAAAACTATGTAAATTTGGTAATAAAAAAAACGCAACACTCTGAATTTATAAGGGTGTTGCGTTTTTTGCTGTGCCCGGAGTGGGAATCGAACCCACACTCCGAAGAACACGAGTTTGAGTCGTGCGCGTCTACCAATTCCGCCATCCGGGCTGATGACTTATTGTTTGTGAGTGCAAATGTAGAAAAAAAAAGTTAGCTACAAAGAAAAAAAATAAAAAAAATCGTTTTGTCAATATATATTTTATAAATTTGCATCGCTTAATATTCATAGTTAAGCTCTAACTAACAACATAACAACTAATTAAAAGTAATGTCATATTTCGAACCAGACGCAAAAATTTTTGCATGTGCTCAGAGTGTTGAACTCGCAGAGAAGATTGCAAAAGCATACGGAGTAGAATTGGGAAAAGTAACTTTATCTCATTATAGTGATGGAGAGTTTCAACCTTCTTTTGAAGAATCAATTAGAGGTAGAAGAGTTTTCTTAGTATGTTCTACATTTCCTTCATCAGATAATTTAATGGAATTATTGTTAATGTGTGATGCTGCCAAACGTGCTTCAGCAAGACACATTACTGCGGTAATACCTTATTTTGGATGGGCAAGACAAGACAGAAAGGATAAACCACGTGTTCCAATTGGAGCTAAATTAGTTGCTAAATTATTAGAATCTGCTGGTGCTACACGTATTATGACAATGGATTTACATGCTGATCAAATTCAAGGTTTCTTTGAAAGACCAGTAGATCATTTATACGCATCAACAATCTTTTTACCTTATGTGAAAAGCCTTAATTTAGAGAATCTAACAATTGCATCACCAGATATGGGAGGGTCAAAAAGAGCTTATGCATATTCTAAATTTTTATCATCTGATGTAGTAATCTGCTATAAACAAAGAAAGCAAGCTAACATTATTGACAAAATGGAGCTTATTGGAGATGTAACAGGTAGAAATGTTATCTTAGTTGATGATATGATTGATACTGGTGGTACTCTTGCCAAAGCTGCTGATATGATGATGGAAAGAGGAGCATTAAGTGTACGAGCTATTTGTACACATGCTATCCTTTCAGGAAGTGCTTATGAAAAAATAGAGGAATCAGCTATTCAAGAGTTGATTGTTACAGATTCAATTCCATTGAAAAAACCTTGTGACAAGATTAAAGTATTAAGCTGTGCTCCATTATTTGGAGAAGTTATGCATAATGTTCACTCTAATGAATCTATTAGTAAAACATTTGTAGTATAGGAATTTATTAATTTTTAAATATATTTAAATGAAATCAATTACGATTAAAGGATCAGAAAGAGAAAGCGTAGGTAAAGTATCAACTAAAGCCTTACGTAATGCTGGATTGGTACCTTGCGTGTTATACGGAGGAACAGAACCAGCAGTACACTTTGCTGCAGAGGAAAAAGCATTCAAAAACTTGGTTTACACTCCAAACGTACACACTGTAGTAATTGAGTTAGAAAATGGAAAGAAATACAATGCTATCTTACAAGATATCCAATTCCACCCAGTTTCTGACAGTATCATGCACATCGATTTTTACCAATTACATGACGATAAAGAAATCACTTTAGAAGTTCCTGTAAAAGTTACTGGTAAATCTAAAGGTGTTATGGCTGGAGGTGTATTAAACTTAAACTTACGTAAATTAAAAGTTAAAGCTTTACCAGCTAACTTACCTGATTTCGTTGAAGTAAACATCTCTAACTTAGACATGGGTAACAAATTATATGTTACTGATGTTGTAGTTGATAACTACAAATTATTACATACAGACAATACTGTTGTTTGTCAAGTAAGAATTTCTCGTGCAGCTATGAAAGCAGCTCAAGAAGCAGCGAAAGCAGCAAAAGCTACTCCAAAGAAAAAATAATTTTTCCAAGAGATATGTTTTTAAAAGCGCTTGTGATTTTCACAAGCGCTTTTTTTTGTTCATAGTTTGGTATTAGTTTACTTTTGTATTAGAATTTAAAATTTGTTATTTACATAATGAAAAAGTTTTTAATTGTAGGATTAGGAAATATTGGTGTAGAATATATTCATACACGTCATAATATAGGTTTTAAAGTTGTTGATGAGATTGCTAATGAGTTAGGTGGTGATTGGCAGACAGTAAAATTTGGTTCTTTATCAGAGGTTAAAATAAAAGGAAGAACACTTTTGTTATTAAAGCCAAATACTTATATGAACTTAAGCGGTAAGGCTTTGCAATATTGGATGGAGAAAGAAAAGATACCTGTAGAAAATGTTATGGTTGTAACAGATGATTTGAATCTTAGTTTTGGTACAATCCGTATTAAAGCTAAAGGATCAGATGGAGGACATAATGGATTAAAAAGTATCCAAGGTATTTTAAATTCGAGTAACTATCCACGTTTTAGATTTGGGATTAGTGATGAATTTAAGAAAGGACAGCAAGTGGATTATGTTTTAGGTACTTGGAGTGATGAGGAAAAAGAAGCGCTACCAGAAAGGCTAAAAACAGCTTCAAAAGCCATTCAAGAGTTTGCTTTAGCAGGATTAAATAATTCAATGAATACTTATAATGGTAAGTAGTTGTAAGGTGAAATAAAAACGGGAGCTATTAGCTCCCGTTTTTTGTTATTCTTGATTCACAGAAATGTGAAGTTCTTTTAATTGCTCTGGTGTAATTGTTGCTGGTGCATCAATCATAACATCACGTCCTGAATTGTTTTTAGGGAATGCGATGAAATCACGAATTGTTTCTTGTCCACCTAAGATAGAAACTAAACGGTCTAATCCAAAAGCAAGACCTCCGTGTGGTGGTGCTCCGTACTGGAAAGCATTCATTAAGAAACCAAATTGTTTCTCAGCTTCTTCTTTGGTAAATCCTAAATGTTTAAACATCATTTCTTGAGTAGCTTTATCGTGAATACGGATAGAACCTCCTCCGATTTCGTTACCATTAAGAACCATATCATAAGCATTTGCACGTACTTTTCCTGGGTCAGTATCTAACAATGCAAAGTCTTCTTTTTTAGGAGAAGTGAATGGGTGGTGCATAGCAAAGTAACGTTCAGATTCTTCATCCCACTCAAAAAGAGGGAAGTCAATAACCCATAATGGAGCAAATTCATTAGGTTTTCTCAATCCCATACGGTTACCTAACTCCATACGTAAAGCACTTAATTGTGCTCTTGTTTTGTTTGCAGGTCCAGAAAGCACTAAAATTAAGTCACCTTCTTTAGCACCTGTTGCTTCAGCCCATTTTTTCAAGTCTTCTTGGTCATAGAATTTATCTACAGAAGATTTGAAAGTACCATTAGCTTCACATTTACAGTAAACCATTCCTGAAGCACCAACTTGAGGGCGTTTTACCCATTCGATAAGTGCATCAATTTCTTTACGTGTATACGTTGCTGCTCCTGGAACAGCAATACCTACTACTAATTCAGCGCTATTAAACACACCGAAATCTTTATGTTGTGCCACTTCGTTTAATTCTCCGAATTCCATACCAAAACGAATGTCTGGTTTATCATTACCATACTTACGCATTGCTTCTTCGAACGTCATACGAGGGAATTTATCTACTTCAATACCGTGAACAGACTTCAATAAGTGTTTAGTTAAACCTTCAAAAGTATCCATTACATCCTCTTGTTCAACAAAAGCCATTTCACAGTCAATTTGTGTAAACTCAGGTTGTCTATCAGCACGTAAATCCTCATCACGGAAACATTTCACAATTTGGAAATATCTATCCATACCACCTACCATCAACAATTGTTTGAAAGTTTGTGGAGACTGAGGTAATGCATAAAACTCACCTGGATTCATACGAGAAGGTACCACGAAATCACGTGCTCCTTCTGGAGTAGAGCTAATTAAGTAAGGAGTTTCTACCTCACAAAAGTCTTGAGCTGAAAGATAATTTCTAACTTCTTGCGCTACTTTATGTCTGAAAAGTAAATTGTTTTTAACTGGATTTCTACGAATATCCAAGTAACGGTATTTCATACGAATATCTTCCCCACCATCAGTTTCATCTTCAATTGTGAAAGGAGGAACACTTGATTCATTAAGTACTGTTAACGACTCAACTAAAATTTCAATATCTCCTGTTGGAATATTTGGGTTTTTAGAAGCTCGTTCAATAACTTTTCCTGTTACTTGAACAACAAACTCACGGCCAAGATTTTTAGCTGCTTCAAAAACTGCTTTTTCAGTTCTGTCAGCATCGAAAATTAACTGTGTGATTCCGTAACGGTCACGTAAGTCAACCCAAATCATAAAACCTTTGTCGCGATGCTTGCTTACCCATCCTGATAAGGTAACTTCTGTATTTATATCCGAAGCTCTTAAGGCTCCGCAATTATGCGTTCTATACATTGTTAAAAATATTTCTACAAATTTATAAACTTATTGCGAATGAAGTATGAAAACCAACAATATTATATTGGAGATTTGTGGTTGTTTACGCTACTTTCTTTTGCATCTGAACAAAAGTGTAAGCCAAAATTGCTCCACAGCAAGCTAGTCCTGCTCCAACCCATTCGGGAGAATTATATCCTAATCCATAGCTAATAGGCAATCCTCCTAAAGAAGCTCCTAGTGCATTTCCAATATTAAATGATGCCTGACCTGCTGATGCAGCAAGCATTTCTGAGCCTTTGGCACTTTTGATTAACATCATTTGTAAAGGAGAACCAATTGTAAAAGCTACTAATCCTGTAACCAAAGACATCACATAAGCCATCCATTGAATATGAACAGTATAATATACAATTATTAAACAAATAGCCATTGATAAGAATGAGAAAATGACTGCTTTTGATGGAGAAAAAGTATCCGCAATTTTTCCACCAACAAAATTTCCTAAGAACATTCCAAGTCCTACAAGCGTCATAATAAAAGGAATATTTGATTCCGGTATCATCGGAATATTCATCATCATTGGTTTGATATAACTAATCCACGCAAAAAGACCACCTGTTCCTATTGAAATTAAAGCTACTAAAACCCAAGCAATAGGTGTTTTAAAAAAGGCTAATTGCTTTTTTGTATTGGTCGTTGTATCGGCTTCTAACTTTGGAACCCACAATGAAATAGCTATAGTAGATATTATTCCTAATGTTGCAATAATACCATAAGAAACTCGCCAAGAATACTCTTGTCCAATGTACGTTGTAATTGGTACTCCAGCTAAATTTGCGGTGGTTAATCCTGCAAACATAATTGCCACAGCTTGTGCTTCTTTCCCGGGCTTAGCAAGGCGTGTCGCTACTACAGATCCTACTCCAAAGAATGCTCCGTGAGGTAGCCCAGACATAAATCTTGTAATTAATAAAGTTGTATAGTTTGGAGATAAGACAAATAATGTATGAAATAATGAGAACATTAACATTAATGCCATAAGCACTTTATGAGGAGCATATTTATTTGAAGACATTACCAATAGAGGAGCACCAACGACAACGCCAATAGCATATATAGAAATAAAATTCCCTGCCTTTGGAATACTAATTGCTAAGTCGTCCGCTAAATTTGACAGAAGTCCCATCATTGAAAATTCAGTCATTCCAATCGCAAGACCTCCGATTGCTAAGGCAATTAAACTTTTGTTCATTTTTGTTATTTGAGTTTTAAATATTTGTTATTTCTATTATTCTTTTCCACGTTCATATTGAGGAACCCAAGCAATATCTTCATTTAGTTCTACTGCAGCATTCATTACAAAATGCGGATCTCTTAAAAATTCACGTCCTAACAGAATAAAATCAGCTTTTTCTTTTTCAAGAATATCTTCGGCTTGTATTCCTGTTTTTATTAAACCAACCGTTCCTGTAATAAGGCTTGATTGTTTTTTTATGATTTCTGCAAAAGGCACTTGATAGTTTGGTCCTGAAGTTATTTTTTGATGACGAACAGCTCCACCTGAACTAACATCAATTACTTCAACTCCCATCTCTTGTAGAATTTTTGCCAACTTTACACTTTCTTCAACATTCCATCCTCCTTCAGCCCAATCTGTAGCAGATATTCTAATCCACAATGACTGTGTTGTTAAAAGAGGTTTAATTGCAGTAACAAGTTCAGTTACAAAACGAATTCTATTTTCAAAACTGCCACCATATTCATCTGTTCTATTGTTTATTAACGGAGAGAAGAATTGATGAATTAAGTAACCATGTGCTCCATGAAGTTCAATAATCTCATAGCCTGCTTCAATTGCTCTGCGTGTTGCTTGTTTAAATGCCTCGATTGTATTTATTATTTGTTTTTTTGACAAGGCTTTAGGCTTAACATCTTCTACATTAAAAGGTATATCACTACTTGATACCGTTTGCCAACCATTTATTTGAGAAGGAGCAATCTGGTTTCTGTTAATCCAAGGTTTTTCACAACTTGCTTTTCTTCCAGCGTGTGCTAGCTGAATTCCTGGTACACAATTTTGTTGTTTAATAAAAGCGGTAATCTGTTTCAATTTTTCAATATGTGTATCATCCCAAATTCCTAAATCAGCATAGGTAATTCTACCTTCAGGAACTACAGCTGTTGCTTCTTGAATAATTGCTGCAACTTGTCCGATGGCATATTGTCCAAGATGTACTAGATGCCAATCTGTAGCATAACCATTTTCAGCAGAGTATTGACACATCGGCGAAACCACAACTCTATTTTTTAAAGTGTGATTTTTCAGTATTAAAGGAGTAAATAGCTTTCTCATCTTATTATGTTTTTTGGAGGTGCAAAATTATTAAATGCAAATTGGAATAGAAGGTCTTTTGTCTTTTTTGTGAAAAATAAAATTATTAACAGGATAATAATTAGTGATTTAGGTGTCTTTTTTTGGTGTGAACACTGAAAAAGGAATGTTTAACTACAGACTTTAGCCTTCAAGTAAAAGTTATAGAACAGTCGTTAGAAAAATTATAAAAAAGAAGAAGGGCTCTAAACAATGTTATAAGCCCTTCTTTTTATTATTTTGATGTCACGTATAAATTACTTGCAATTTTCTTGGTAATCGTAATATCGTGATTATGAATTTTGATGACATAAGATTGGTCAAATGGTTCAATCTCTAAAATTTCAATTTCACTTCCCAATGAAATTTTTTGTTTATCCAAATATTGTAAAAATTCAGAAGAAGAATCTTTTACGCCAACACAAACAACTTTGATGTTTGGTTTAACCTCAGAAAGAAGTTGTTTCTCAATTTGCTTAATCTCCCCTTTTGCATTCGGAATTGGATCTCCGTGTGGATCTTCTGTAGGATAACCTAAGTATGCATCCAGTTTATTAATTAGCTTTTCAGACTTGATATGCTCTAACTCTTCAGCTACATCGTGTACTTCATCCCAGCTAAAAGCTAATTTTTCAACTAAAAATACTTCCCATAAACGATGTTTTCTCACAATCATTTTTGCTGCCATTAATCCTTCAGGGGTAAGCGTTACTCCTTGATATTTTTGATACTTAATCAGTTTTTTCTCATTAAGTTTTTTTATCATATCAGTTACAGACGAGGCTTTAGTCTCAATTCTTGCAGCGATTGCATTTGTTGAAATACCCTGATTCTGTCCTAAAGACAGGTGAAATATGGTTTTTAAATAGTTCTCTTCTGAATAGGTAAGCATTGAATTATTTTTTTTAATAAATACAAAGTTACATTTTTTTTAATTACAAATATATTTTTAGCTTTGTCTAAATTTTAATAATAGGGTTATATAAATATATTTTTATGCGTATAATAAATAGTTTTTTGTTGTCTCTTGTTTGTGTGTTACCCACTCAAGCACAAACAATAAAGGGGAAAGTATCTTCAGGAGGAAGGCCTCTGTCTTTTGCTACCGTTGTTTTAGAAGGAACAAATAAGGGTGAAAACTCTGGAGAAAAGGGAGAATATATTTTTGAAAAGCTTAAAGAAGGTACTTACACAGTAAAAGCTGAGTTTGTAGGATTTAAGAAATCAACAAAAAAAGTTTCTGTTAAAGAAGGTGAAGTAGTCACTGTTAATTTTTCTTTAGAAGAAGATTCAAGCTTAGATGAAATTGTGATTTCTGGAACATTAAAGCCAGTTTTAAAATCGGATGCAGTTGTTCCTGTGGAAATTTACACACCAGCTTTTTTTGAAAAAAATCCAACATCGAGTTTATTTGATGCTGTACAAATGATTAATGGTGTTCAACCACAATTAAATTGTAATGTTTGTAACACGGGTGATATTCATATTAATGGTATGGAAGGAGCCTATACGATGATTTTAATTGACGGAATGCCAATTGTATCATCACTTTCAACTGTTTACGGGTTATTTGGGATTCCTACTAATTTGATTGAAAGAGTAGAGGTGGTAAAAGGACCAGCATCTTCTCTGTATGGTACAGAGGCAATGGGGGGAATTATAAATGTTATCACAAAGGATCCAGAGCATGCTGCAAAATTAAGTGTTAATGCATTTACGTCTACTTGGTTAGAAAATAATTTAGACTTAGGAGCAAGTTATAAATTAGGGAAAAATGTAAAAGGTTTATTTGGAGGTAATTATTTCAAATACGGAGAACGAAAAGATAAAAATAACGATGGATTTACGGATGTAACTTTACAAGATCGTGTATCGTTGTTCAACAAATTCTCTTTAAAAAGACCAGATGACAAAGTGGCAAGTTTAGCATTGCGTTATGTTTATGAAGATCGTTGGGGAGGAGAAACTAATTGGCAACGTAAAAAACATAGAGGAGGAGAAGAGGTTTATGCAGAAAGTATTTTCACTAATCGTTTTGAGGCAATTGGTATGTATCAATTACCAACAACTGAGAATATTTATACTCAATTCTCGTATATCTATCATCAACAAAATTCTATGTATGGTCCAGAATCTTATGATGCAAAACAACAAGTAGCTTTTGCGCAAGCTTATTGGGATAAGAATATAGGAAACCATAGTTTATTATTAGGAGCGTCTTTTAAATACACTTATTACGATGACAATACTCGTGCTACAGGAATTTATGACGAGAATGGTTTAGTGAAAAATGAACCTGATAATAGACCAATTCCAGGAGTATTTATTCAAGATGAATGGACTTTAAACAAACAAAATAAGTTGTTATTAGGTTATCGTTTTGATTACGATAAGGATCACTACGGTATTCATTCACCACGTATTGGGTATAAGTTTACACCAAATTCAAATCACACATTACGTGCAAGTTTTGGTACAGGTTTCCGAGTTGTAAATGTATTTACAGAAGATCATAGAGCTTTAACAGGGGCACGACAAGTTGTATTTGCTGAAAAGTTAGATCCAGAAAAATCATACAATGCCAACTTGAATTATACAGTTAAAGTGCCAACTGATTTTGGGGTCTTCAATTTTGATATCAATGGTTTCTATACCTATTTTACAAATAAAATTGACGCAGATACAGATACAGATCAAACTAAAATTATCTATGGAAACTTAGATGGACACGCCATATCACAAGGGGTATCATTAAATGTTGATGTAACATTTGACTTTCCATTGAAGTTGATGGCAGGCGCTACCTATATGGATGTGTTTAGAAAAGAAGATGGAGAACACAACCAACTTTACCACGCACCTAAATGGTCAGGAAATATTATTGCAAGTTATAATTTTGGAAGTGGATTTAGTGCAGATTTAACTGGGGATTGGAAAGGTCCGATGCGTTTACCAAGAGTGGAAGATGATTATAGACCAGAATATTCTCCTTGGACGATGTTAGCTAATGTACAAGTAACTAAGAAATTTGCTAATGGATTTGAGATTTATGGTGGGGTTAAAAATTTATTTAATACCCTTCCTAAAGAAGATACTATCGCTCGTTGGTGGGACCCATTTGGGGAACCTGGAAATGGTGTAACACCGCCTCCGGGACGTACAGATGTTATTTTTGAACCCAATGATTATAGCTATACACCGTTACAAGGTATTCGCGGATTTATTGGTGTACGTTACAATATTTTTTAAAAAATTTTAACGTCAGTTAATAATATAAAATTTAAATGAAAAATTTCTTTTTTTCTATGTTAGGTTTTTTTCTTGGGTTTGTTTGTATAGCACAACCCAAGGAAATTACTTTTTCTGAATTAGAAACACTGATGGAAGAAGCTCCAAAACCTGTTGTTGTGTTTTTACATACAGATTGGTGTAGTTACTGTGCTTTAATGGAAAAGAAAACATTTAAAGACAGTGAAGTTGTTAAAGAATTAAATAAGGATTTCTATTATATATCTTTTAATGCTGAAACAAAAGAAGATATAAAGTTTAAAGATCACTTATTTAAGTTTAAAAAGAGAGGATTGAAAGCAGGTGAACATGAATTAGCTTTAGCCTTGGGAAAACAAAATAGCTTTCCCGGATTGGTTATCCTCAATTCAAATTTAGAGATTATATATCAATATTTTTCATACTTAAAACCAAAGCAGTTGTTAAGTATTCTGCATTTAGCGAACTAATTTTTCTGTTACTATACTCCGAAAAGCCTTGTAATTATATATGTTACAGGGCTTTTTTTAAACTCTTAAATATATAACTAAAAAAATAGTTTGAAAACTAAATTATTAGTTATACGTTTGAGTTGTAAAATTATAAATATGGAAAAGCTAACAAATAAAGAAGAAGAGATAATGAGAATTCTTTGGAAGATTGAAAAAGGATTTGTGAATGATATTTTAGAACATGTACCAGAACCTAAACCACATTATAATACAATGTCAACATTTATCAGAATATTAGTTGATAAAGGCGTTGTTGGTTTTAAGGCTTATGGGAAGTCGCATGAATATTATCCAATTGTAAAAATGGAAGATTATCGCAAGATGTTTATGGAAGAGACAATGGAGAAGTTTTTTGATAATTCATTTAGTAACCTTGTCAATTTCTTTGTTAAAGACAAGAAGTTAAGTAAAGAAGAATTAGATGAGATTATGACTATCATAGAAAAAAACAAAAAATAATTTATCTCAACCCCAAAAACAGCGCTTATGACACCTACTTTATTATATATAGTAAAGGTAAATATGCTTTTGTCGATTGTGTACTTGTTTTACATTGCCGTTTTAAGAAAGGAAACTTTTGTAAAAAGTAATAGACAGTATTTTTTGATCGGAATTATTAGCAGTTTTTTATTACCTCTTATAACTGTTACAAAGACAGTTTATGTAGAACAACAAACAGTAGACTTATCTAATCTTACAGATTTTATAGAAAATGAAGAGTTAATTACAGAGCCAATCAGTTTTTGGAGTCAATTTACAGTTGAAAAACAATTGTTTACAGTTTATCTTGTAATTACTGCTGTTTTTTTAGCTTGGTTCATAACTAAAAGTTATAGGTTGTGTGCTCATATTCGAAAGTTGAATCGTAGTTCATTGGGTAATAATGTTTTAGTAGATGATAAAACGAATGAGGCTTATTCTTTCTGGAAATGGGTGGTATTACCAAGAAATTATGAAGCAATAGATCGCTTGGATGTTGTGTTAGAACATGAATATATTCACGTGAAGCAAAAGCATAGTATAGATATTCTATTAATTGAATTAGTTAAAACAATTTTTTGGTTTAACCCTCTTTTAATATTACTACAAAAAGCTATAAACCTAAATTTAGAATACATCGTAGATCAAGAAGTGAGTAAGCGAGTTGATATTTATGACTATCAGATGACCTTAGTTCAGTTTGAGTATAATAAAATTCAACCTATGACAATGGTTAACTCTTTTTCAACTTCTGATTTAAAAAAACGTGTATTAATGTTAAATACTCAAAAATCTACAATTATGAAAAAATTAAAATTTGTGATGATTACACCAGTAGTTGCTGGTTTCTTTTTCTTTTTCCAATTTAGTGTAAAAGCGAAAGTCTTAGAAAAATCTTCTATTGACATTTTAGAATCTACTTTTGAAGAATCAAAAAATGAAGAATTATTGAAATCTTATGATATAGAAGAGAAGAGATATAATGCGACTAAATCAGTTAATAATACAGAAGGACAATTACAGTCTAAGCAAGAAGAAAAAAATGGTACTATTGAAGAAGTAGAAACTATAAAGTTAAAGGCAGACCAAGTTAAAGATGAGGCAGAAAGAATTCGTCGTGATTTAGAAGTTCGTCATACTGAACTATCAGAAATGAAGAAAGGGAGAATTGCCGAAAATAAAAAAATAATAGAAGAGAGAAAAAGAGAAGAAATTAATGAAAGGCAAGCAAAAGAAAACGAAAAATTAAGCACATTAGTAGAGGAGAGAAGAGCTCAAATTGAGCAGAGAAAAAAAGAAGTTTCTGCTGAAATAAAAGCTCGAAATGAAAGACTTGAAAAAGACAGTGCAAAAAGGAGAGCTGAAAATGAAGATCGATTAAAGAATGTTAAAGGCAAGAAAGGAAAATTACAAGAGCAAGAACTTGATAATACAATATTTTTTCACGAAGGTAAAACATATACAAAAGATGAGTTTTATGCTTTAAATCTTAATCCAACTGATATAAAAGCAATTAGTTTTTATAAAAAAGAAGATGCTACTGCTAAGTTTGGAACACCGTCGGATAAGAAAGTTCTCGAGGTTTCAACGAATAAATCTTTAAGTGAGATGAAAAAAGATGGAGAATTATCTAAGTTTACTGTTGTTGCTTCAAAGCAGTCAAAAAGTGATTTTGAAGGGATTATACTTGTTGACGGTGTAAAAACCAACAAAGAGGAAATGAATGAAATTAATAGTGATAGAATTGAGTCTGTGTCAGTGTTAAAAGGTGAAAAAGCTATTGGTAAATACGGTGACTTGGGCGCAAAAGGAGTTATTGAGATTGTCTTAAAAAAATAGATATTAGATTTAATTAGTTAACAAGTGTTTTTGGTTTTCCAAAAACACTTTTTTTATGCCATATTTAGGGGATGTCTTACTTCTTTTTCCTTTTCTTGTGTAGAGTTGGTTGTAGATGCTCGTATAATGTTTTGTGAATCATACTTTAATACAACCACATGTTTGACAGAATTTTTATGGGAACACTCAGAATTAAACCATAAAAAAGCGTAAAGAGAGCCTTGAAATTCTCTTTATTCTTGGAAGAAGTAGCAGTTTTGAAATAATAGATAATGTATTGGGTATAATGCTAATCCGTATTAGCATTATACCTCTTTATTGATAGTCTAATTATTGTTAAATGGACTGTACTTTTTGTTTATTACTACCGATATTTGGTCATTCTAATTCAATTATATTCTAATAAAGGTATAAGGAGGTGGACTTATTTATGTAAGTCTACTATAGTTTATACAAGCAACCAAAAGGGATCGGATGTACATTTAAAGTATAAAATACGTTAATTTAAATTAAACGGTTTAATTTAAATAGCGGGTTTATTGTGTGAATTTATAGACCTTAATGTGTGATTTGAAGTAGGTTTCCTTGTGTTAATTGAAATTGTTTCGTACAAATTTTTGCTAATAAATCGTGATAATGATCTACTAAGATAATACACTTGTCTTGAGATTTATCTTGTATGATAGCCATTAGTTGTTCTTGCATAATGGGCGAAATAGCCGCAAAAGGTTCGTCTAACAAACAAAATGGTTGTGGTAGGTTGAGCACGTATAGTGTCTGTAAGAATTGTTGTTCCCCTGTAGATAATTCTTTGATCTTTAAATCTAAGTAATTTAAGAAAGGCGTACTTGTTAGTTGTTCCAAAGTAAATAAGTCCTTCACCTTTAAGTTAGGAGGGAACATAAGAAATTGCGGTTTGTAAGAAAAATACTTATTTAGTTTATGCCTGTTTAAAATAACTTGATTATCAACTCGAATAAATATTTGTGTTGCTTTAATTGCCCCAAATAAAATATTGAGTAAGGTAGATTTTCCGGTACCATTGCTTCCAACAATTCCAATAATATCAGTTGTTTTTGCCGATAAACATACACCGTGCAGTAATGTGCGATTGTCTATTTGATGGATTAAACTATCCAATTGAAATTGGTGGCTCATATTATAGTATCTTGATTAAAAAACGAATTATTCCAATAATTAGCAATGCTAAACCGTAAAGCAAAAAACCTACAAAGAAGAAGTTTGCCTTATTGTTTCTCCAAAAGAAGAGCTCTTCTTTTTTAAAACTAAAGAAATATACGAGGTATATACCTATTGCAATCAAGGGCACAAAAACAGTTAGACTTATATCCATTGTAAAACTTAAGATGATACTTATAGCTATAATAGGAAGTGCAGATTGCCTTAAAAGTAATAGGAGTTTTTTCATTATTATTAGTAGTAGTTACAAAAAAGTTTGATTGCTGAAGCAATTTAGTAATGAAATATATGATTATGAAGATAGTAAAATATTTCCACTGCTAAATATTTAAATGAGAATCCCTTGAATTAGTTGTAAAAATATTCTTTAGGAGTGTCTATTTAAGAGTTTTAAGTATATTTGCCTTTAAACTAATAACATCAATATGGATTTCAGTACAATTATTAAACAAGCACACTCAGGAGTAGCATATTTAGCGTTAATCTTCTTGTTGATCGTAGTTATCAATGCTTTTGCTGGATTAGCAGGGAAAAAAGAGTTTACAGAGAAAGACCGTAAATTAGGTTTATTCGGGTTAATCTTCACACATATTCAATTACTTTTAGGATTGATTTTATATTTCGTTTCACCAATGGTACAAAGTTTTGGTGTAGCAATGAAAGATTCAATGTTAAGATTATACGCTTTAGAGCACCCATTGATCAACATTATTGCAATTGTATTGATTACAATTGGATGGTCAAAACACAAGAAAGCGACAGACAGCAATGCTAAATTTAAGAAGTTTGCTATTTTCTATGCATTAGGATTAATCTTGATCTTATCGAGAATTCCGTGGAGTGCTTGGTTATAAGAAATTTCGCATAATTCGAATAAAATAAAAAGATATAAAAAAAGGAGTCCACAATGGACTCCTTTTTTTTGTGGTATGCTTCTTGCAAAACAATGTCAGCTATAATAGAAATATCATGAAAACATATCAATATATATTATCAGTATTAGTAATTGTACTCCTTTCAAGTTTTGGAGGAACGAGTAATGTGATTAAGGGGACAGTAAAAGCAAAAGGGACACCAGTTGTATTAACCGATAGTTTGCCTAATATTAGTGATTCTATAGTTGATAGTGAAGAAGAAGTTGAAGAAGTAGAGTTAGTTTCTGACGATACTCAAGCATCCTATTACCACGATAAATTTACGGGTAGAAAAACGGCAAGCGGACAAGTATTTGATAATAGCAAGTACACTGCAGCCCACAAAACACTGCCGTTTGGTACTAAGGTTAAGGTAACTAACCTAAAAAATAAACGCTTTGTGATTTTGACAATTACCGATAGAGGACCTTTTGTAAAGGGAAGAGGAATTGATATATCTAAAAAAGCTTTTCACGATTTGACAGATAATCATGCAAGAGGAGTACTTGATGTGAAGATTGAAAAGATTGTAGCAGAAAATGAATAAGATTAAAAGAGTAATAAGTTATTTATTCCTATTCTTTTTTGTGTCTTTTTGGGTAAGTTGCTCAAGTACAAAAAGAGTTTCACAGCCTGGTAAAAAGGAATATAAAACAGATGTTGTTGCAAGTTATTACCACAAAAAGTTTAATGGAAAGCGTACCGCAAGTGGGGAAAAATTCCACAATTCGAGGATGACAGCCGCACATAAGACTTTACCTTTTAATACTCTTGTCAAAGTTACTAACAGAAAAAATAATAAATCTGTTAAAGTTAAAATCAATGACAGAGGCCCTTTTGTCAAAGGGCGTGAAATTGATTTATCTAAAAAAGCTTTTATGAAAATCTCAGATAGCAAAAAAGCTGGATTATTAAAAGTTGATATTAAAGTGGTTAAATAGTTATTTCCACAATTTATAAGGTTTTTTGGCAATGTAAGAGTTGTAGTACTCAATTTGACCGGTAACCTCTTCCCCTAACCAATCGGGTTTAGCAAAAGCTTCATTTTCATCTTTAAGCTCTATTTCTGCTATAATTAAGCCTTCATTTTCCCCATGAAAAACGTCGATCTCAAATTCGTGTTGGCCATTTTTAACGAGGTATCGAGTTTTAGAAATTACGAAATCCTCACATAATTCGAGCAATTGTGAGGCTTCATTATAGTCTATTTTTTTTTCCCATTCAAAACGTGTTGTACCAGAGGAATTACTCTTACCTTTAACTGTAATAAATGCGTCTTTATTTTTTAGCCTAATTCTAACTGTGCGTTCAGCAGAAGAATTCAAGTAACCTTGGGTTATTTTGTTAGAATTATGAGATTCATTGATGAAATTCCAAGAGTTTACTAAAAATTTTCTTTCTATTTCGACCATGATTATAAGAATAAAATGTATTTTTATACCAAAATAAGCGAATTTATTTCACTAACTATTATAAAAGCTGAAATTTTTTACAAATGAAATTAAGACATATGTTACAATCTCCTCAAGGGGTTGAAGAATTGTTTAATAAATATGTTATTGACGGGAAGGTATATGCTACGGATGATTTACTTTTTATAGTTGATTTAGTGCATATTTTTAGACCTAATAATGTAAAGAAAGTAAAACGTGTTTCTATTGATGCTTTATTAGCATATTTAAAAACGCACGAGGTAGAGAGAATTGCCCTATCTAAATATTTAAAAGAATTATTGTCAAATCGTCATTTTAGTCGAATGGTTTCTGATGCGGGGATTTTACAAGATTCTGAGTTTTTTAGAGAGGTTAAAAAGAGGTTATGGGCTAAGGTATTACCTTATCAACCAGAGAAGGATACGTATGAATATGTGCTAAATCAGGCATTTTATAAACATACGGATGCTGAATGGGTTAGTTTGATTCCACAGACACAGTTATTAGAATTGTTTCAAGAGTTGAATTTTACTGATTTATTCAATGATAACAAGGAGGGCTCTGTTTTAAATGAATTATTGTGTTCAATTGATATTATTACTCAACGTATGAGTGGTAGAGCAATGGAGAGTAATATCATTAATATGGTTCCTGAATATTCTCATTTAGAAAGCCCTTTTAGAGCTTTGGAACAAGAGTTCTCTATTATTTTACAGAGTATTCAAAATGGAGATATAAAATTCTTATATGACAGTGATATTAATTATAAGCAAATTGTAATCCTACAGAAGCAATGTCAGGAGTTTGTTAATCAGGCGTTTAAAAATAGTTCGAAGTATGGTATCTCTATAAAGGTAAACCAAAGTTTACTTCGTTTACGCCAACAGTTATCACGTGTAAGTGTATTGATATCATTATTGGTAATTAAAGAAGATACAGCAGAACTAAAACAAAAGAACTCGATTAATTTAGCTTTAAAGTTAATTGAGTATAACTGTTATAAGTACAATGTTTCTGGATTAATAAAAGAAAGTACACAGTTAATATCTTATGAGATTACACAACATACTGCCAAGACAGGAGAGCACTATATTACTAATAGTGGTAAGGAGTATTGGAATATGTTTAAAGGATCAATGGGGGCGGGTATCGTTGTTGGGTTCTTATGTATTTTTAAAGTCTTTGCACACCATGCTGATGTGAGCGCATTTGGAGAGGCTATGTTGTACAGTTTAAACTATGCGGTAGGTTTCTGTTTAATCTATTTGCTTGGATTTACTTTAGCAACGAAGCAACCAGCGATGACTGCGGCTACAATTATTAAGGCAATTGAAGACGGACGTAAACAACATATTGATAATGTCGAAAAGCACATTGGCTTTGCTAAGTTGTTTGCAAGATTGTTCAGATCTCAGTTTATTGCTTTTATTGGAAACGTGATATTAGCGTTCCCTGTAGCTTTATTATTGATTTGGAGTATAGATACTGTTTTTGATGTTAATATAACTGCTCATGATTGGGAAAAGATGTTAGTAGATGCAGATCCAATTAAATCAAGAGCATTATTTCACGCTGGTATTGCAGGTATCTTCTTATTCTTATCTGGAATTATTTCAGGGAATGTATCGAATAAGAATAAACACAATAAGGTGTTATACCGTATTCAAGAACATCCTTTATTAAAACGAAACTTAGGTATCAAGAGAACAACGAGTTTAGCAAATTGGGTAGATACAAAATGGCCAGGCTTGGTTTCTAATATTTGGTTTGGGGTATTTATGGGTACTTGTGGTACGATAGGTGCTTTTATTGGCTTAGGAATTGATATTCGACATATTACCTTTGTCAGTGGTAATATTGCATTAGGACTTTATGGGTCTGGATTTGATGCACCAGTGGATATGTTAGTAATGGCGTTTATCGGAATGTGGCTAATTGGATTTATGAACTTTATGGTAAGTTTTGGATTATCATTATTTTTAGCTTTCCGCTCGCGTAATATTCCATTTAGAGAAACAAAAGAGCTTACAAAAGCAACTTGGAGACACTTTAAAAACTTCCCAATGGAGTTCTTCTTACCAACGGCAGGTGGTGTGGTTGAGAACCCAAATAACTTAAATGGGAAGAATGATTCAAAAGATAAAAAGGAAGAAACTCATCATTAATAATAATGAGTATCAACAAAAAAAGGATGCGATATCGCATCCTTTTTTTGTTGATACTTCAGAGAAGTAGTTATTATGTTAGACATAGAAGTAAATTTACTCTTGTCTGAATTCATCAGTACTTGGATTTCTTTTGTGCTTTAAACTGTCTTTAAGCATACTTGATTGTTCTGCAAATTCCATTCTTGAGACATTGATATAATCCTCTAAGTTGTGAATATTCTTCGCTAATTTTCGTAGAGAAGCTCTGTCACTCTTAATGAATAATTCGCTTTGTGTTCTTGCTTCTTCATGGCTTAGCCCAACTTTTTCTAACATAGTTGCTCCAACATAAACAGCAGTAAAGAAAGTTTCTCTATAAACCTCAGTTAAACCATCTTGAAGATATTCATAAGCATTTTTACGGTTTTTAGCACGAACAATAACTTCTACATTAGGGAAGTTTTTACGAAGTATTGCAACTAAATGTTGATTTACTTCTGGTGGATCCATTGCAGCAATTACATAATCGGCTTGGTCAACTCCAATTGACTTTAGGATATTAATAGATGTTGCATCTCCATAATATACGTTAAACCCTAACTTTCGAAGGTGATTTACACGTTCTGAGTCATTGTCTAATACTAATGTAGGAATATCATTCGCTTGCAATAAACGTCCAATAGTATTTCCGAAGTCTCCAAAACCAGCAATAACGATTTTCTTTTCTGCACTAATATGTGATAAATCGTCGTATTCTTGTTGTTCAGTAGCAGAAGGAGTTAATCCTAAATAAGGAGAAATCCACTTCTCATTTAATAACAATAAGATTGGTGTAACTACCATTGACAAGGCTGTAGTAGCCAATAAGTAATCATACCATTGTTGATTAATCAAGTTAATTGTTTTACCTAAAGCTAAGATCACGAAAGCAAACTCTCCCACTTGTGATAATAAAATAGCGAAAAGGAAAGACTGATCTTTAGGGAATTTCTTCCATTTACTAATTGCTAATAAAACAATTGCTTTGATAGCCATTGAGCCAACTAATAAGCTAAGGATAATTAGGGGTTGGTTTACAATAATATCAAAGTTAATTGTAGAACCAACGGCGATAAAGAAGATACCAAGTAAAAGAGCTTTAAATGGTTCAATATCACTTTCTAACTGGTGTTTATAAGGGTTGTTAGCTAATACAACACCAGCGATAAATGCACCTAATGCCGGGCTTAGCCCCACCTGTTGCATCAATAGAGACACCCCAATAACAAGCAATAAAGCAGATGCGGTATATATTTCACGAATTTGTAGGCGACCTACAGATCGGAATAAAGGATTGACAATATAATTTCCGACAAGGAAAATAGTAGAGATTGCTCCTAAGATAGCAAGTGTTTTCATGAAAACAGGCGCTCCATCAAGCCAACTACCACCTGCAGCCGTTGCAATAGGCTCTTTAGTAGAGACAGCTAATAATGGGATAATTGCCATTACTGGAATTACCATTATATCTTGGAATAGTAATACGGCAAAACTTGATTTACCTGCATTTGACTTGTTTAAACCTCTTTCAGAAATAGTTTGTAAGATAATCGCCGTAGATGACATAGTAATAACAAATCCCATTGTAATTGCTGTACCAATGCTTAAGCCCAGTCCCCAACGAGCAATAGCAGCAACAATAATTGTTGTTCCTGCGGCTTGTGCTGTTCCTAAACCGATTATTTCATTTCTAATTTTCCAGAATTCCTTAGGGTCTAATTCAAGTCCAACTAAGAATAACATCATTACTACACCAAATTCTGTTGCGTGCATAATATCAGCACCATCTTGTCCTACAAAACCAAGAGCAAATGGTCCAATAAGTACTCCTGCAAATAAGTATCCTAATACGGATCCCATTCCTAATTTCTTAGAAATTAGAACACATACAACCGCGGCAAATAAAAAGACAAATGCCTGTGTTAAAAAATCATTCATTGTTAATAGCTTCTTTTTTTTAATTATTATCCTAAGTTAACTTAGGAGATTAATAGTGAGAATATTATAAAAGTTTGATTTAAAATAAGTAAAACTATAATAGTCTCAATCAATTTGATCATAGTCAATACAAATTTATAAAAATGTATAGGTTAAGTACGGTTTAATTTTAAAAAAATGAATTTTTTTAAGTAGTGAGAGGTTAAAAAATCTATTAATTTTGAATTATAATTATCTGAATGAATGAATCGTAAGATTATACATGTTGATATGGATGCTTTCTACGCTTCTGTAGAACAACTTGATTTTCCTGAATTAAGAGGAAAACCAATTGCTGTTGGAGGAAGTGAAGAAAGAGGAGTGGTTGCTGCCGCAAGTTATGAAGCCAGAAAGTTTGGTGTTAGAAGTGCTATTAGTGGCGCTATGGCTAAAAAGAATTGTCCGCATCTTATTTTCGTGAAACCAAGATTTGATCGTTATAAAGAAGTATCTAAAGTAATTCGCAGTATTTTTTATGAGTACACTGATTTGGTTGAGCCATTAGCTTTAGATGAAGCTTTTTTAGATGTTACAGAAAATAAAATTGGTTGTCCGAGTGCGACGTTAATTGCTAACGAGATACGGATGAAGATATATGATCGACTTGGATTAACTGCTTCTGCCGGAATATCTGTCAATAAGTTTTTAGCTAAGATTGCGAGTGATTACAACAAACCTAACGGCCAAAAAACTATTGAACCAGATGAGGTCGAAGCTTTTTTAGAAGCCTTAGAGATTAAGAAGTTTTTCGGTATTGGTAAGAAAACAGCCAATAGAATGTATCACTTGGGAATTTTCACAGGAAAGGATTTAAAAAGTAAGAGTGAGGAGTTTTTGGTAGAGCACTTCGGAAAAGCAGGAGGAATTTATTACAACATAGTAAGAGGAGTTCATAATTCGCCAGTGCGGTCTAATCGCATGATTAAGTCTGTTGGAACAGAGAGGACTTTTGAAGAGAATTTGAGTTCTGAAGTTTATATAGAAGGGAAGTTAGAAAGGATCGTAGAGGAGCTTAGTATTCGCTTGAAAAAGCAAAATGTGGCAGGGAAGACGGTTACTTTAAAAATAAAATATTCTGATTTTACACAGCAGACAAGAAGTATGACTTTTGCTTATTATATGTCTGATACCGATATTATTTTAGATATTGCAAAGCAATTACTCTATCAAGAGAAGCTAAAGAATTCAGTTAGACTAATTGGTGTATCACTATCTAACTTGAATACAGATGAAAAAAAGAAACCAATTGCTGTGCAGTTAAGTTTTGAGTTTTAAAGAGAAAAGAAATTGTAATAATGAAAAAGCCAGAGAGTTTAAAAAAAGGAGATAAAGTTGCTATTGTATGTACAGCACGTAAGTTTAGTCGCTTAGAAGCAGAATCAGCTATTGAACTATTAAAATCATGGGGTTTAGAAGTAGTGTTAGGAGCAACAATTGATTTAGATAACTATCAATTAGGCGGAACGGATGAAGAGAGAGCAGCAGATTTTAATCAGCAATTAAAAGATCCGTCAATAAAAGCGATTTGGTGTGCCAGAGGAGGATATGGTACAGTTAGAATTATTGATGATATTGACTTTACGGCATTCATTGAAAATCCAAAGTGGATTATAGGTTTTAGTGATGTTACAGTTTTGCACAGTCATATCCATAACTTAGGAGTTGAGACTATTCACGGATTGATGGCTTTTAGTATTCCAAAATCTACACCGGAATCAAGAGATTCATTATACAAAGTCTTATTTGGAAGAGAACTTGTTTATACAATAGCTCCGGAAGTTGAAAATAAATTAGGCGAAGGCGAAGGTGAAGTAGTAGGAGGAAATCTTTCGATTATTTATAGCTTATTAGGATCTAAGTCTTCAATGAATACAGCAGGGAAGATATTGTTTATAGAAGATTTGGATGAGTATCTGTATCACGTAGATCGAATGATGCACAATTTAAAACGCAACGGACTATTAGATAATTTAAGAGGTTTGATTGTAGGAGGAATGACAGATATGCACGATAATGCAATTCCTTTTGGATATGATGCTAAACAGATTATATTATCTATTTTAAAAGACAAAGATTATCCGATTGCTTTTAATTTTCCAGCAGGACATGGAGAAGTGAATTTGGCATTACCTATGGGAAGAAAAGCAAAGTTGTCAGTAGAAGAGTCAAAAGTTGAATTAAAATTCGTTTAGTATGGCAAAGAGTCAAGATATTGGAGAAGGAGGAGAAAAAGCTGCCGTAGCTTATTTAAAAGAAAGAGGTTATGATATTTTAATTGTCAATTATGTAGCCCAGAAAGGTGAAATTGACATCATAGCATTGAAGGATAATATCTTGGTTTTTGTTGAGGTAAAAACAAGGTCATCTTTAGAGTTTGGTTTGCCACAAGATTTTGTGAAGGCAACTAAAATAGGTCTGTTAGTGAGGACTGCAAATATTTATATAGAAGAAAATGACCGAGAAGAAGAAGCGCGATTTGATATTATAGCTATTCACAAGGTTGGAGAAAAGTATAATATTCAACATATTGAAGATGCATTTTACTTTTTTTAGCAGTCGCAATATATAATTTACGTGAGTTCGATATAAGAAAGAGAATTAACAACGAAAGTTGGAAATTAAGCAACAAGTTTGGTTGATCTACAAATAAAAAAGTCTTATCTCGACACTTTCTATACATCAATCTAAAGTGCCTTACTTTTGCCTGGAAAGGTTTAGAAAAGGCGGTCGTACTTTTATCATTAAAATTCATAATAACTTCAAATGTCTTCAAACTGTTATTAAAAAGTTTTAGAACAGTATTAGGAACATTATCAAACCAATGAGTTAGTTTATTAAAGACTAACTTTTTTTGTGTTTTTAAATTACGTAACCTACGTAGCCTATTAGGTAATTCAAAAGCCTATATAATATCTGATATAAGGATAATAGCATTGTCGTTACAGTCTTCTTTGGTATTTGTTTCACATTAGTACCACATTAGTACCACATTAGTACCACACATCTTCGGGAAAAAAGGCCATTTTCCGAACTTGTGTGGTACTAATGTGGGAGAAGTGTCGAACATGGTCCGTTTAAAACTACACTTTGACACGTTCTTTATCATACTAACAATCCAATCTATTATGTAAATCTTTCTTTTTTATGGAAAAGAGTTATTTGTGCTTTATCCTATTTATTGCAAATAATGGACTTTTATTGTGTAAATCATTATTATAAATTATACTTTATAGGATTAGTTTAACAATGCAGAATTGTCTTTTTATCTTTTTTGGAGGCGATTTATTATTGAATACTTATTTGTTCGCTATTCTTATTTAAAAAAAGTCTTAATAAGATTTGTTTATTATTTAGAATCATTTTACTTTTGCTCAAGTTTTAAATAAGTCTAAATAACATAACTATAGAATGAAATTATTCAATACCCTATTATTTACTATCTGCGGAGCAGTTGTAAGTATGGCTCAAACATCGACAGTAAAAGGTCGTGTGGTTGATGAAAATAATAAGCCATTGCCATTTGTAACAGTATATGTAGAAAACTCAAACTATGCTGCACAGACAGACGATAACGGAGAATATATCTTAGAAGATGTTAAACATGGAAAGCAGTCAATCAAAGCTACTTTTGTTGGGTATGCAGCTTCAGTAAGAGATATGAATATTTCAAAGAAAGAAGACGTAGTTAACTTTCTTTTAGTAACAGACAGTCAATTAGCAAATATTACTGTTTACGGTAGAAGTAACAAAAATGTTAAGAAACTTCAATACTTAACTCGTCTACCCTTAGGTTTACAAGACCAAGTACAATCAATTAGTATCGTTTCAGATCATATAATTAAAGAACAAGGAGCTTTATCAATTACAGATGCAGCACGTAACGTAGCTGGGGTAACTCAGTTTGCAAGTTATGGTGGTGTAAAAGAGAGTATGTCTATTAGAGGTTTCCGTGGTACTCCAGTATTGAGAAATGGAGTAGGAATGGATTCTGACTTTAGAACAGCTTCAGCAATTTCAGATATGCAAGGAGTTGAAAGTGTTGAGGTAATAAAAGGTTCTGCTGCTATTTTGCAAGGAATTGGAAATGGTTTAGGTGCTGCAGGAGGTGTAATTAACTTAGTAACTAAAACGCCAAATTTCAAAAATGGAGGGGAAGTAAGTTTTAGAACAGGTAGTTATGGACACATTCGCCCAACTGTTGATTTTGAACGTGTATTAGATAAAAAAGAAAGAGTTTCATTCCGTTTCAATGGTTCTTATGAGAGAAATGATGGATGGAGAACACACGTTAATAACGAACACTTCTACATTAACCCATCTTTAGCTTGGAAAATTGACGACAAAACGAAGTTGTCTTTTGAAATGGATTACTTAAATGGAGATTATACTCCAGACAAAGGAACAGTTAATTTAGCTCCTGATAATGTTGATGCATTATATAAAATGCCTCACAATAAATTCTTAGGATATAATGATGATAATACTTCAATTAGATCTCAAAATTACGTAGCTCGTTTTGAAAGACAATTGACAGAAAAATTAAGTTTCAGAACGTCTTATACTGCTTCTATCTACAATGATGATAGCCGTACGTCAAGTGTTGCTACAGTTCTTAAAAAAGACAAGATTAAAGATTGGACAGATTTTAGAAATTTAAAGAGAACAGTTACAGAAAGCGAAAGAGGAGATTACAACTCTGTATTTCAAGCTGACTTAGTAGGTAAGGATATCTTTACTGGAATTTTAAAACATACATTTCAAGTAGGGTTTGACTATAGACAAACAAAAGTTATTGCTGGAAATACTGCTGGGCAAGTAATGGGGAAAGATAAAGAAGGGAACGACGTTTTAGTACCTTATGTAGATTTCTTTGATGTTACAGGACCAATAAATAATACATTGCCAGGAGATGTTGTATTTGGAGATATTAAAACTACGCGTACAATGACTCCAACTATTGGATTAATGGCACAAGATTATGTTCAGATTGGAGATAAGTTAAGTGCAATGTTAGGTATTCGCTACAGTAGATTAAATGGAAGTACTACAGAGAATGCTACAATTGATAGATGGAATCCAATGTTTGGTTTAATTTTTAAACCACAAGATAACATTAGTACATTTGTTTCTTATACTACAACATCAAGTTTAAGACAATCTAATAAATTAATTCACGGTGGTGGATATGCTGGGGCTTCTGATACAAATCAGATTGAATTCGGTTTCAAATCTAATTGGTACAATGATCACTTAGGAGTAAACTTCTCTTATTTCTTCATTAACCAAAGTAATTTATTAGCACCGTATATTGATCCAGAAACAAACGTTCAATCTACTACTGAAAGTATTTTTGCAGGAGATTTAAAACGCAATGGATTTGAATTAGAGATCAACGGAAAAATTACAAACAATTTAGAAGTGATGCTTGGATATGCAAACTTATATGCAAGATACCAAGATAGTCCAAACTACGTTGATGGTTCTGCTCCAATGAATGCTCCTGAGCATACAGCTAATGGATGGGCAAACTATAAATTTACAGACGGAGCTTTAGATGGTTTATCTTTTGGATTAGGAGTTTACTACGTTGGAAAGAGACCTGTAAATGAATACACAAGAACATCTGATGCACACGGATCAAATGTAAATACAAGACCATTTGATATGGCTGCTTATACAACAGTAAATGCACAAGCAGCATATAAATACAAAAATGCTACATTAAGCGTGTTTATGAATAACTTGTTCAATGAGCGTGGATATACTTCTTACTACAGAGGTGGTTATATCAACGAAATTGCACCAAGAAACTTCGCAGCTAAATTATCTTATAGATTTTAATCAATAGTTTTTACACAATACTAATTAGTCCAACCAAACACGGTCCTATTAATGGGGCCGTGTTTTGTGGTTAAATTCAATTTTTTTCGCTTATGAAAACAAAGCCGAAGTATTCGTTTCGTACATTTATAAATGATGTGCATTTGTGGTTAGGAATAGCAAGTTCACTTGTGTTGTTTATTGTTTGTTTGACAGGAACAATCTATACCTTTAAAAGTGAGATTCAATCATTTTTAGCACCAGATATGTACACTTTAGTTGAGGTTAAAAAAGAGGTATTGCCAATTGATGAGTTGAAAGCTATCGTAGAACAAAAGAGCGGAGGTAATGTACAGCGAGTAGTTGTGTCACATAAAGAGAACAAACCCTATGTTTTTTCAGTAGGCTTTGCTGATAAAGAAAAAAAAGGAGAGACTATTTATGTTAACCAATACACTGCTGCATTTGTAGGAGAAGGCAAAGGTCCGGCGAATGAGTTTTTTATGACGGTTTTTAAACTGCATAGATGGTTATTGTTAGATATGAAGATTGGACGTCCGATTGTAGGAATTGCAACAATAATATTTGTTATTTTATCAATTTCGGGATTGGTGTTGTGGTTTCCAAAGAAAATTAAAGGATGGAAAAGTCTAAAGCCAGGTTTTAAGATTAAGTTTAGAGCAAATTGGAAGAGAATAAACCACGATTTACATAATACGTTAGGATTTTATACTTTACTCATTGTTGTGATTATGTCCTTAACAGGACTTTGTTGGTCTTTTGAATGGTATAGAGACGGATTGAGTAGTGTATTAGGAGCGAAGGTTTTTGGAGGTAGAGATGAGGTAAAACCAGAATCTGTTTTACTTGAAGATGCCAAAACACTTGATTTGTCCAAAGTAATGGCGATTGGGAATACAGAGTTGCCATTTGAAGCAAGAACAGTATCAATTAGTTTTCCTAAGGGAGAAAAAGGAAGTTTTGAAGTAAATAAGAATGAATTAGCTCGATTTAATGAAACTGTAAATGATAGAGTTTTTATTGACCAATATTCAGGAAAGCTTTTAAAAAAGGAGATTTTTGCTGATAAAACAGTAGGAGAAAAGATAGCAGGATCAATCAGAGCGTTACACTTTGGAGATATTTACGGAACATTTTCAAAAGTGATTTATTTTATAGTTTGTTTAATAGCAACGAGTTTACCTGTAACAGGGATATTCATTTGGTTGAATAAAATGAAAAAAGGCAATAAAAGTAAAGTATAACATTTCTTTATAATTCAAGTGTTTTTATGTTTGATAAAAAATGTAACTTTGCTATATAACCTAATTTAGATTAAATATTATGTATCCAGAAGAAATAGTAAAACCAATGCGTCAAGAATTAGTTGATGCAGGATTTGAATCATTACATACAGCGGAAGAAGTAGAGGCTACTTTAGCAAAAGGAGGAACAACTTTAGTAGTTGTAAATTCAGTATGTGGATGTGCAGCTCGTAACGCTCGTCCAGGTGCAATTATGAGTTTAAAAGGAGATAAAAAACCAAGTCAAATTGTGACTGTTTTTGCAGGTGTGGATAAAGATGCAGTAGATGCAGCACGTCAACACATGTTCCCGTTCCCTCCATCATCACCAGCAATGGCATTGTTTAAGGACGGAGAATTAGTTCATATGTTAGAGAGACATCACATTGAAGGTCACCCTGCTGAGATAATCGCAGAGAATTTAATGGATGCTTTTAAAGAATATTGCTAAAAAAGAGACCACCAATAAGGTGGTTTTTTTTTTAAGTGTATATTTGCCTTAAACGACTAAACTGATGCAAAAAATAATATCGTATCCAATTTCTATCCTTTTTGCGGCTTGCCTATTAATCATCTTGATTTTTTTTCACGGACTTCAATGGCTGGCGTTTAATCTATTCGGCTATCAAGCACACAAAAAAGTGGTGGATTGGTTAGTATGGTGGCTAATGGCTGGTACGGGGATTTTAGGAACAACTTATAAGTTCGAACAAGAAGAAAAATTACCAACTGATCGACCAATAATTTTTGTTTCGAATCATCAAAGTATGTTTGATATTCCAATGATGATTTGGTTTTTCAGAAATAATCATCCAAAATTTGTTAGTAAAAAAGAACTTGGAAAAGGTTTTCCAAGTGTTTCATATAATTTAAAACACGGAGGATCCGTTCTAATAGATAGAAAGGATGCTAAACAAGCTTTAGGAGCTATAAAATCTTTAGGGCAGTATATAACAAAATATAATCGATCTGCGGTTATTTTTCCTGAGGGGACAAGAAGTAGAGATGGACAATTAAAACGTTTCTCAGAAAATGGGGTAAAAATGCTTTGTAAGTTTGCTCCCAATGCTTTAGTAGTGCCCTTGACAATTAATAATTCTTGGAAGTTATTTCGCTATGGAAAATTTCCTTACGGATTAGGAGCGCGTATCAAATTATATGCACACAAACCACTAAATATAGGTGATTATGATTTTCCTACTTTGATGCAAGTAATCGAGGAGAAAATCAAAACTAAATTAGAATAAAAGAATAAATTATAATAGCCAACCTACTCAAACAAACTAAACCAAACCCAAAGTAGTGAGGCGTAAACAAATGTATTATGTCAATAAAGAATGTTCGCTTAGAAGTAATGCACTTCTTAGAAAAGAATATCGATAGTTTTGTAGAAAACTATTTGATTCCTGTAGAGAAAATATGGCAGCCATCTGATTTGTTACCAGATTCAGAAGGAGAGAATTTTATAGAAGATGTAAAAGAGTTGCGCGAATACGCAAAAGAGTTACCATACGATTTCTGGGTAGTATTAGTAGGAGATACTATTACAGAGGAGGCGTTGCCAACATATGAGTCTTGGTTAATGGACGTAGAAGGTGTTAAACAGAAAGAAGAAGAAGGTGGTAATGGATGGGCAAAGTGGATTCGTCACTGGACTGGAGAAGAGAATCGCCATGGAGATTTGTTAAACAAGTACCTTTATCTATCAGGAAGAGTAAATATGAAAGAAGTGGAAATCACAACTCAACACTTGATTAACGATGGATTTGATCCAGGAACAGACAGAGATCCTTATAAGAACTTTGTATTTACAAGTTTTCAAGAATTAGCTACATATATTTCGCATAATCGTGTTGCTAAGTTAGCTAAGCAATATGGCGATCATAAATTGTCAAAGATTTGTCGTTTGATTGCTGGAGATGAAATGAGACACCACCACGCATATAGCGAGTTTGTAGATCGTATCTTTAAAGTAGATCCAAGTGAAATGATGCTTGCTTTTGTAGATATGATGAAACGTAAAATTACAATGCCAGCTAACTTGATTAGAGAATCAGGAGGTAAGATGGGAGATGCGTTTGAGAAGTTCTCAGATTCAGCACAAAGGATAGGAGTATATACAGCGCATGATTATATTGATATTATGCAAAAGTTAATTGATAGATGGCAAATTGGAGAGCTGACAAATCTAACAGATGAGGCAGAAAAGGCAAGAGACTATTTGATGAAACTTCCAACAAGAATGGCTCGTGTAGCTGATAGAATGGTTGTTGGTAAAGAGGAGCAAATCTTTAAATGGGTTCGTCCAGCTATCATAAAATAGCAAACAACAAATTTTTATTACAATGGATAAACGAATAGAGGCAATAGTTTTATACGTTAAAAAAGAACTTGAAAACGCAGAAAGTGGACACGATTGGTTTCATATAGAGCGTGTTTATAAAAGTTCAATGACTATTGCAAAACAAGAAGGAGAAGTAGATATCACTGTGGTAAAGTTAATTGCTTTATTGCACGATATTGCAGATAGTAAGTTTCACGGTGGAGATGAAACTGTGGGACCTACAAAAGCACGTACTCTTTTAAGTGATCTATCGTTTAGCGATGAGGTAATTGACCATGTTGTAAAAGGGATTGAAAATATTTCATTTAAAGGAGGGAATTTTGAACAGAAATTTCGTTCTAAAGAGTTAGATATTGTTCAAGATGCAGACCGTTTAGATGCAATTGGTGCAATTGGTATTGCAAGAACCTTTAACTATGGAGGTTATAAGAATAATTTGATTTATGATCCTACAATTGAACCTAAGATAGGAATGTCAAAGGAGGAATATAAAAATAGCAAAGGGACTACAATCAATCACTTTTATGAGAAATTACTTCGATTAAAAGATTTAATGAATACACAAACAGGATTGAAACTGGCAGAAGAGCGTCATAAGTTTATGGAACTTTATTTGGCTCAGTTTTATTCTGAATGGGAAGGAAAGGCATAGTCTTTTTTAAATAAGAAAAAAGAAACCACCCAATTGGGTGGTTTTTTTATGGGTATATTATACTCGCTGTTTATTGAAATAAATTCATCAAATTTATGTATAATGTAATTTAATCCTGTAAATGAGTGTGGTAATTATATGTAATATAATAAATTGTTAAAAAAAATAGTTTATTCGTATTTCTTCTATTTTTTTTGTTGTATAAATTATTTTAATAATATACATTTGTTAATATAAGTTAAAATTATAAAACAGAACATTATGAAATTAGATTACGAACCAGAAAGACGACCTCATAAGTCTATACGTAATTACCTCATTATATTTTTTAATGTCGTTACCTTACTATTATTAGTAAACTACTTACCGTATGAACCTCAAGTAAACAAGGGGTTAGCTCTTTTGGTGTTTGTTGCGGTATTATGGTTAACGGAAGCAATTCACGTTACAACGACTGCAATATTTGTCCCCGTACTCGCTATTGCATTAGGGTTGACAGATACAAAACCAGCCTTAGCATCTTTTGCAGACCCTACGATCTTCTTGTTTTTAGGAGGTTTTGTATTAGCAGGAGCACTTCACGTGCAAAAGCTTGATACGATAATAGCCAATAAGATTATGTACCTGGCAAAAGGGAGATTGTCTTATGCAGTATTTTATTTGTTTGGAGCAACAGCAGTGCTGTCTATGTGGATAAGTAATACAGCAACGGTTGCAATGATGTTACCATTAGTAGTAGGAGTTTTAAGTCAGTTAGACAGAACAAAATATCGATCTACTTATGTATTTGTGCTATTAGGTATAGCTTATAGTGCGAGTGTAGGAGGTATGGGAACAGTGGTAGGTAGTCCACCTAATGCCATTGTAGCTTCACAATTAAATATTTCGTTTGCTGATTGGATGAAGATGGGATTACCGATGGTAGTTGTCTTATTGCCAATAGTTATTGGTATTATTTATTTGGTTTTTAGACCACAGTTGAATTTTAGATTTAATCATTCAACGGAGACAATACCAATGAATTTTGATAGATGGTTAACGTTAGGAATATTTATTTTTACAGCTTTATGTTGGATTTTTAGTAACGACTTAAATCCTTTGGTAGCAAGTTTTGTAGGGTTTGAAGGGAAGTTTACTAATTTTGACTCTTTCATCTCTTTAATGGCTTTTATTTTAATTTGTGTAAGTCAAGTATCGAGATGGAAAGAATTACAACATAATGTTGACTGGGGAGTTTTACTATTGTTCGGAGGGGGACTTACATTAAGTATGGTTCTGAAAGATTCAGGAGCAAGTAAAGTAATGGCTGATGTATTAGTTTCCTTGATAAAAGGAAGCCACTATTTCACTATTGGTTTAGTAGTTTCGTTCTTTATTATCTTCTTAACTGAGTTTACATCAAATACTGCGAGTGCTGCCTTATTAGTACCAATTTTTATTTCTATTTCAGAGGAGTTAGGTATTGCACCACTTGGACTTTCAATGATTATTGGATTAGGAGCATCGTGTGCTTTTATGCTGCCAGTAGCTACACCTCCAAATGCTATTGTATTTGGTACAGGATTTATCCAACAGAAAGATATGATGAAGGCAGGTTTTATCTTGAATATTATTTGTTCAATATTAATTGCTACTATCGCTTATTATTTCTGGTTGAGTTAATAAAAGAAAAGATTATACATAAAAAAGACTGCCAATGGCAGTCTTTTTTATGTATAATAATTAACGAATTCTAATATGGTTTTTCATCTCTACCTTCATAGTAGTTGATGAATGCTCTATTTACAACTCTATTTCCACCAACTGTTGGATAGTTACCTGTAAAGTACCAATCACCTAAGTTTTTAGGACAAGCAATGTGTAAATTATCTATAGTTTGGAATACTACTTTTACGTTAGACTTAATTTCTGAGTCTTTTACCATTTCTGCAATCTTATCAGATATTTCATTATCAGTAAAAGGAGCGTAAATTTCTTTAACGTAGTTTATTATATCACTATCAGCAAAGTTTTCCTGAGCTTTAGAACGCGTGTAAACATCGTCTACAAGACTTAACAGGTTTCTCTCCTTCAATAGTTCAATAGCAGCTTGAAAAGCAATTAAACCTTCTAATTTAGCCATGTCAATACCATAACAGTCAGGATATCTAACTTGAGGTGCAGCAGAAACAACAACAATTTGTTTTGGGTTAAGGCGATCTAACATACGGATTATACTTTTCTTTAAAGTAGTACCACGTACGATACTATCATCAATAATTACTAGGTTATCAGTAGGTTTAATAACACCGTAAGTTACATCATAAACGTGTGCTACTAAATCATCTCTACTACTATCATCAGTAATGAATGTTCTAAGCTTAGCATCTTTTACTGCAATTTTTTCAGTTCTTAATTTAACTGATAAAATCTCTTGTAACTTCGCTTCAGACAGTGCCTCTTTATGCTTAAGAATATCTGCAATTTTTCGCTGGTTTAAGAAGTCTTGTGCACCTTCAACCATACCGTAGAAAGAAGTCTCAGAAGTATTAGGAATATATGAAAAAACAGAATTGTCTGTATCGTTATCAATAGCTTTTAGAACCTCTGGGAAAATAAGTTTACCCAAGTCTTTTCTCTCTTGATAAATCTCAGCATCATTACCTCTTGAGAAATAAACCCTTTCGAAAGAACAAGCTTTTAAAGGTAATGGTTCTAAGATTTGTTCAAAGTGAACAGAGGCATCTTTACGGATGATAATTGCCTTACCAGGATCAAGTTCTTTAATATCTTCAAAAGGAACATTAAAAGCAGTTTGAATAACTGGTCTTTCACTTGTTACAACAACGATTTCATCATTCTCATAATAAAAAGCAGGGCGAATACCAGCAGGGTCACGTAAAACGAAAGCATCTCCGTGTCCGATCATTCCTGCCATAGCAAATCCACCATCCCAGTTTTTAGAAGCTCTTCTCAAGATACGAGCAACGTCTAAACGTTCACCAATCTTTGGAGAAGCCGCTCTTTTAGAATAGCCTTCCTCTTTAATTTTGTAATACAAGTCTGTTACTTCATCATCTAAGAAATGTCCGATTTTTTCCATTACAGTAATAGTATCAGACATTTCTTTAGGGTGCTGACCAAGGCTAACTAAATCTTGAAAAAGTTCGCGAACATTAGTTAAGTTGAAGTTTCCAGCAACAATTAAATTTCTGTGCATCCAGTTGTTTTGACGTAAAAAAGGATGAACACTTTCAATATTGTTTTTTCCGAAAGTACCATAGCGAACGTGTCCTAAGAAAACCTCACCTAAATAAGGGATGTGTTTTTTCTGTAAGTCTACATTATTTACGTACTCCGGATGTTCAAGCAATTCTTCGTTAATGCGTCCATTAACCTGCATGAAGATGTCTTGTATTGGTTGTGCTTTGTTAGAACGAACACGGCTGATGTAACGTTCACCTGGCTCCATATCTAATTTGATACTTGCAAGGCCAGCTCCATCTTGCCCTCGATTGTGTTGTTTCTCCATCAACAAATACATTTTTTGTATAGGATAGAAAGTACTCCCGTACTTTTCTTTGTAATAGGATAACGGTTTTTTTAGTCTTAAAACCGCAATACCACATTCGTGTTTTAAAGCGTCGCTCATTTTTTAGTTGTGTGTGTGTTGGTGTTGAATAAATAAAAAAAGCCCCATGACTGAGGCTTATAAGTGTACACTATTGTGTTAATTCGATATCGAATTGCGTTAACATTTTAAATTGTTGTAGTCTTTCAACCACTTCTTTATCATTTAGGTCTTCCATTCTCTGTGTCCCGAATTTCTCGACACAAAAAGAAGCAAGGTTAGAACCGTAAATAATAGCGTTTTTCATATTCCTGAAGGATACATTGCTGCTCTGAGTAAGATACCCAGTAAATCCACCTGCGAAAGTATCACCAGCCCCTGTTGGGTCAAACACTTCTTTCAGAGGTAAAGCAGGAGCAAAGAATACATCTTTGTTAGCAAACAATAAAGCTCCGTGTTCTCCTTTTTTAATTACGACAAACTTAGGTCCCATTTCGTGAATTACTTCAGCTGCTTTTACCAGAGAGTATTCTCCAGATAATTGTCGAGCCTCCTCGTCATTAATTGTAATAACGTCAATTCTTTTTAAAACCTCTTTTAATTCGTCTAAAGCACAATTCATCCAAAAGTTCATCGTATCTAAAACAACTAATTTAGGTTTTTTAGTCATTTGATCCAAAACTTTCATTTGAATATTTGGATGAAGATTACCTAACATAACTACATCAGAATCTTTGTAATCATTTGGTACAACTGGGTCGAAGTCTGCTAAAACGTTTAGTTGAGTGTCTAACGTATCACGAGAATTTAAGTCGTTGTGGTAACGTCCGCTCCAAAAGAAAGTCTTACCTCCTTTTACAACCTCAATACCAGAAGTCTCTATGTTTTTACTTTTAAGTAAGTCTAAGTGTTCTTGTGGGAAATCTTCTCCAACTACAGAAACTATAGCTGATTTTACATTAAAGTGTGAGGCAGACAATCCGATGTATGTCGCTGCACCACCAAGTACTTTGTCTGTTTTTCCAAATGGAGTCTCAATTTCATCAAAGGCCACCGTCCCCACTATCAGTAATTTGTTCATATTTTTTGCTAAGAAATGAAGATGCAAATATATGTCAATACTTTTTTCAGTACAAAATTTAATGCCTAATATTAATTATTGTGGTTTATTTCAATAGGTTATGTCTGTTTTTAGGATATAGTTTGAGTTCTTTTCCTGAAGAATGTGTATTTAATCAACTTTCTTTCTCACTAATTGTGAATAATGTAATCTCTTTTCTACAAAAAAAGAATATCTCTTTAAATCGATAGGTTATTCTAAAGTTTAGAAGCATTTTGAAAGCAGGTATACTTATAGATGAAGCGAACAGATATTAAGGTTGTAAGTTTTATTGGTATCCTTTGAAGAGCTGTCTTTTGAAGGTGTATTATAGGATTATCTGAGTTTAGAACGACATTTATTCGTAATTAGGTTGTAAATAAGTCGTAATTCGTTCGTAAAAAAGGCTTTTAGGTGAGGTAATTCCGACTTATTTCCGACTTAAATACGACTAAAACACGATTAAAGCCTTTACTAGTAAGATTTTTAGCTTGTGTTATTATACAGAATTTTAGCAAAGAGTTTGTTTGTTATTTTGAAAGACTTGGATAAGGGAGTAATAAAAATGGCTATTGAAAACCTCAATAGCCATTTTATATAAAGATTAATCGTTTAATTCGTAGTATTCATCGATGAGAGCATCTTTTTTATGAGAAGCTTGTACAGCTAATTGGTCACATCGTTCATTCATTGGGTGATTATTATGTCCTTTTACCCATTTAAAATCTACGCGATGCTGTCTATATATTTTGAGAAAACGTTGCCATAGGTCAGGATTTTTTTTGTCTTTATATCCTTTTTTCTCCCAAGAGAATACCCATCCTTTAGAAACTGAATCTACAACATACTTTGAGTCTGAAACAACAAGTACACTTGTTCCAGGATTTTTTAGTTTTTCGAGTCCCACAATAACAGCCAATAGTTCCATACGGTTATTAGTTGTTAAACGAAATCCTTCAGAGAATTCTTTGAACACTTGTCGACCTGCCCATTCAAGAATTAACCCATACCCACCAGGGCCTGGATTTCCACGCGAAGAACCGTCAGTGTATAATATAACTTGGTAATTATTCATCTAAGTTAGTAAACAATAGTTTTTCAATAATTATAGGGAAGTGTTTATGCTCTAACACTTGTACTGCTTTAGCAACATCATCAGGTGAGAAATTAGGAAGGACTGGTGTAGTAGCTTGGAAAATAATAGCCCCTTCGTCATAATTTTCATTTACAAAATGAATTGTAATTCCTGTTTCTGTTTCTTTATTATCAACAATTGCTTCATGAACAAAGTGCCCATACATACCTTTACCTCCATATTTAGGTAATAAAGCAGGGTGTATGTTAATCACTTTATTATAATAGTCTTTAAGTATTGCTTCTGGGAATTTCCACAAGAATCCAGCTAAAACAATTAAGTCCGGTTGAAATTCTTTTAGTTTTGAGGCAACAGTCCCTTCATTTAACATGGTTCTATCAAAAATCGTAAAGGGAACATTTCTTTTTTCCGCTTTTTCTATTACCTTAGCGTTTTGGTTATTAACTAAAATAAGGTACTCATTTACGATAGAATTCTGTTCAAAATAATTGATGATGTTTTCTACGTTAGTGCCTGATCCCGAGGCGAATAGTGCTATTTTTTTCATGTTGTTGGTTGTTATTAAAAATAATAAAGTGCTGGAATTGAGTACAAAAAAAAGAATAATAACTGACAATAAATAGAAAAATAGCGATAAGTATTAATAATTTTTATAATTTCGCACCGACAATTAACATGGAAAATCAGGTTTTAAAATAAAGTTTTTTATTTTTGCCTACGAAATTAAATTTAAAATTAAAGATTATGTCAGACATTGCATCAAGAGTAAAAGCGATTATCGTTGACAAATTAGGTGTTGACGAGAACGAGGTTGTAGCAGAAGCAAGCTTCACTAATGATTTAGGAGCTGATTCACTAGACACTGTTGAGCTTATCATGGAGTTCGAAAAAGAATTCGATATTCAAATTCCAGATGATCAAGCAGAAAACATTGCTACAGTTGGTCAAGCTATCTCTTACATTGAAGAAGCTAAAAAATAATAACTAATATCCCACGTGTGTTGTAAAACATCACGTGGGTGTTATTATTTTTTTATGACTAATTTTTATAGAAAAGAAAAGGACAGATTGGAAACAATCTAACGAATACAATCAAACAAACTACCCAATGTTTCCTTTTTTGTAAAGTGAAAGTTGGGATTTTTTTTTAAAGTACAAACCATAAAAGTTATTTTATGAAATTAAAGCGAGTTGTTGTAACAGGTTTAGGTGCCCTTACCCCAATTGGAAATAATATTCAAGAGTATTGGAACAACCTAATAAATGGAGTAAGCGGAGCTGCTCCCATTACATATTTTGACGCTACCAATTTCAAAACTCAGTTTGCGTGTGAAGTGAAAAACTTCAACGTTGAGGATTATATTGAAAGAAAAGAAGCACGTAAAATGGATCGCTACGCTCAGTTTGCTATGGTTAGTGCTGCAGAAGCGATACAGAATTCAAGTTTAGACCTTGACGTTATAGATTTAGATAGAGCTGGAGTAATCTGGGGTTCAGGAATTGGAGGGTTAGATACTTTCCAAAACGAAGTAACAAACTTTGTTACAGGAAATGGTATTCCAAAGTTTAACCCATTCTTTATCCCAAAAATGATTGCTGATATTGCTGGTGGTCATATTTCTATGAAATACGGATTAAGAGGGCCAAACTTTACTACAGTTTCAGCTTGTGCTTCATCTACAAATGCTATAATTGATGCTTTTAACTACATTCGTTTAGGTATGGCAGATGTTATGGTGACAGGAGGTTCTGAAGCTGCAGTTACTATTGCTGGAATTGGAGGGTTTAATGCTATGCATGCTTTATCTACAAGAAACGATGATCCACAAACGGCATCTCGTCCAATGGACAAAGATCGTGAAGGATTTGTTTTAGGAGAAGGAGCAGGAGCAATGATCTTAGAAGAATATGAGCACGCGAAAGCGAGAGGAGCTAAAATCTATTGTGAGATAGGTGGAGGTGGAATGTCTGCTGATGCGCACCATTTAACAGCACCACATCCAGAAGGATTAGGAGCAACAAATGTTATGCTTAACTGTTTAAGAGATGCTGGATTAGAGCCTAAAGATGTTGATGTTGTAAACTTACACGGAACTTCTACTCCATTAGGAGATATTGCTGAATCAAAAGCTATTTTAAAAGTATTTGGAGATCATGCATATGATATGAACCTTAACTCTACAAAATCTATGACAGGACACTTATTAGGTGCTGCTGGAGTTATTGAGGCTATATCAGTTATTCTTTCAATTGAACACGGTATCGTTCCACCGACAATCAATCACTTTACAGACGATGAAGCGATTGATCCTAAGTTAAACTTTACTTTTAACAAAGCGCAAAAACGTGATGTTAAAGTAGGTATGAGTAATACTTTTGGATTTGGAGGGCATAACGCTTGTGTTCTTGTTAAAAAATTAGAAGAGTAAAATCATCGTTTAATGATGAAAAAGCTACTAAATAAGATTTTTAGAAATTCCCGTTCCTTCACTGTTGAAGACGGGAATTTTTGTCGTAATGTATATCAGATAACAGGAATTAAACCTGCAGAGATGTTGTATTACAAAGTAGCATTTACACACCGCTCAATGAATTTGCTTGACGAAGCAGGTAATCCTATAAATTATGAGCGATTAGAGTTTTTAGGTGATGCGATGTTAGGGTCTGTGATAGCTTCCTATTTATATTTAGAAGTGCCAAGTGGAGATGAAGGATATTTAACAAAAATGCGTTCAAAAATTGTAAGCAGAGAAAACTTAAACCAAATAGGCAAAGACTTAAATCTGATTTCAAATGTAGAGAGTAAAATGGGTAACCAACAATTTGGAGAAAATATTCATGGAAACTTATTAGAAGCATTAATCGGAGCTATATATTTAGATCGCGGATATCCAGCATGTGAAAAATTTATTCATGAGAAGTTGTTGTCAACTGTTGCAGATATTCAAAAATTAGAAACAAAAATCACAAGCTATAAAAGCTTGTTGATAGAATGGTGTCAAAAAAGAAAGCATTCTTTTAAGTATGATACATTTGAAGAAGATACTGCCGAAGATGTAAAATATTTCGGAGTGAAACTATATATAGATGATAAAGTAATTGCACGAGCAAGAGCTACATCAAAGAAAAAAGCAGAAGAAAAAGCTTCTCAACGAGCTTATTTCGCATTGCAAGAGCAAATACAAAAATAGAATTATCAATAAAAACTTAACAATTTGATAATCTATGTTGTCAGTCAATCTTAGGCACTGACAAAATAAAAGTTGTATATTTGTAATACACAATTCTCAGATGGGTATGGTAAAATATCGATTAGACGACTTAATTGATTATGAAGATTACAAATTAATCGCTATTCATTCTTCGCGCAAAGAGGATTATAAAGTAGTATATTTTATAAATGCAGTTTTAGAGATTTTTTTAGAACGCAGTAAGAATGATGTAGATATTCATACAGAAGATGGACGTGCTACTTTTTCTTTTTTTGAGTATGATGATATAGATCATCATGTTTATTGGAAGTTGGTTTCCAATAAAGCCTTTTTAACCCCAGAATCAGGCGTGGACTCTCCATTATTTACAAGTGTTCATCATCCAATAACAAAGCAAGGATATTTAGTTCCGGAATTAAAAGTAGTCGATTATCTAATTAAGATAGAAGAAGCAGATTACCAATTTGATATTGGTACAATCATTGAGAAGTTAAATTCAATCAAAATAATTTCTACTGCTTATGAAATAAAGCAGGAGACGTTAAAAAATAAAAATAACCTAATTTTTTAAAAATATGGTAATTCAAAAGAAGACAAAAATTGTAGCAACATTAGGACCAGCTTCAAGCTCGAGAGAAGTGCTACACGATATGATAAAAGCTGGTGTAAACGTATTTAGAATCAATTTTTCGCATGCAGATTATACAGATGTACAAGAAAAAATAGAGATAATTCGTTCATTAAATGCAGAATTTGGCTATACAACGTCTATTTTAGGAGACTTACAAGGTCCTAAATTAAGGGTAGGTGTTATGGCAGAGGATGTAATTGTTAATCCTGGTGATACAATTGTATTTTCTACAAAAGAAGAATTCAAAGGAGACGCTAATCGCGTTTATATGAATTATAAAAAATTCCCAACAGATGTAAATGCTGGAGAGAGAATTTTATTAGATGATGGTAAGTTGATTTTTGAGGTTGTTGAAACAAATCAAGTTGACGAAGTAAAAGCTAAAGTTATTCAAGGAGGACCTCTTAAATCTAAAAAAGGAGTTAACTTACCAATGACAAAGGTTTCATTGCCAGCATTGACAGAGAAAGATATCAAGGATGCGATTTTCGCTTGTCAAATGCAAGTAGATTGGATAGCGTTATCTTTTGTTAGAACACCTGAAGATTTAATGGATTTACAGGCGTTAATTAATGAGCATTCAGATCATAAAATTCCAATTATAGCTAAAATCGAAAAACCAGAGGCAGTTAAAAATATCAAAAAATTGGTAGCTTATTGTGATGGTTTAATGGTAGCTCGTGGAGATTTAGGTGTTGAGATTCCTGCACAAGAAGTTCCATTGATTCAGAAAGAACTTGTTCACGTTGCTAAGAATGCAAGAATTCCTGTAATTATTGCTACACAAATGATGGAAACAATGATTTCAAGCTTAACACCAACAAGAGCAGAAGTTAACGACGTTGCTAACTCTGTAATGGATGGTGCCGATGCTGTTATGTTATCAGGAGAGACTTCAGTGGGAAGTTATCCAGTACAAGTAATCGAGAAGATGACTCAGATTATTCAAAGTGTTGAGGATTCTCCGTTGATTAGTGTTCCACAAAGTGCGCCTACAATTAAAACAAATAGATATATTACTAAAAATATTTGTTATCACGCTGCTACAATGGCAAATGATATTGAGGCAAAAGCGATCTGTACATTGACAAATAGTGGATATACAGCATTCCAAATTTCTGCTTGGAGACCAAATAGTAATATTTTAGTTTTCTCATCAAATAAGAGAATTATTACGCAATTAAACTTATTGTGGGGAGTACAAGCTTTCTATTATGACAAGTTTGTAAGTACTGATGAGACAATTGAAGATATTAACCGTATGGTTGAAGAGAAAGGATTTGCTACAAAAGGAGATATGGTAATTAACCTTGCAGCAATGCCGATAATTGAAAAAGGAATGGTTAATACATTGCGTATTTCAGAAGTAAAATAAGTTTTAGACTAAAGTTTAAATCAGCATATATAAAGCTCATCTATAAGATGAGCTTTATTAGTTTATGGGAATAAAAAAACTCCGAAGTGGACTGACCCCAAAAAGTTGGACGAAGTTATGCAATCTTTTTAATATAATGAGCTCGGTATTCTACCGGGCTCATTCCATTTAAATTAATGCGA
>NZ_FNDQ01000045.1 GCF_900099675.1 Myroides phaeus | reverse complement strand
CTCCGGAGATTTTTTTTAGTTACCATAATTTTATTTTTTTAATATCCTAAATATATGACTTCTAACGGAAAAGCTACCGAAGGTTTAGTTCAACAAGGTATTGCCAAAAGCGGGGCTAAAGTGCTAAATTCAAAATTTGTGCTACTATCTCCGCCAAAAACGAATTTTATTCGTTTTTTATTTTTAAATTTAACTCATAAAAATTCGTTTTGGCTCGCCTCGGTGCAAAATCGAAACTTTCAGCTTCGAATTCCCCGCCTTCGGCAATACCCAAAACGTTATCGGCAATACGAAATAAAGTAGTTCAGAAAAAATATTATATTTGCAACATAAATAAAAAGTAAGCAGAAAATGTAAAAATTAATTTCTTAGACAATCTAACAATCAGCTCAAAAAATTGGGCTCCCACTTTTGTTAAACTCAAAAAGAAATTAATTATGCTTACGATTCAAAATTTATCCTATTCACATCCCAATAAAAATACGCTGTTTACTAATTTAAGTATGACAGTAAACCATTCCGATAAAATTGCATTAATTGGCAATAATGGTGTTGGAAAATCTACTTTACTCAAACTTATAGCCAAGGAATTAGAACCTGATGACGGACAAATTTCCTCCGAAACCAAACCCTATTATATTCCTCAAATTTTCGGTCAGTTTAATGATTTGACAATTGCCCAAGCCTTACAAGTTGAAACCAAACTCAATGCTTTACACGAAATTTTAAACGGAAGTGTAGATGAAAAGAATTATAGCCTTTTAAATGACGATTGGACGATAGAAGAAAAATGTCAAGAAGCCCTAAGCTATTGGGATATTTCTGATTTATCACTATCTCAAAAATTAAGCGAATTAAGTGGAGGACAAAAAACAAAAGTCTTTCTCGCAGGTATATTTATTCATCAACCATCATTTGTTTTATTAGATGAACCCAGTAATCATCTTGACAAATCCAGTAGAGACTTACTATACGATTTTATTCAAACCTCAAGAGCAACTTTTATAATCGTTAGCCACGACCGAGAGTTACTTCAGTTATTAAATCCTATTTGTGAGCTCAACAGAAATGAAATTAAAGTTTATGGCGGAAACTATGAATTTTATAAAGAGCAAAAAGAAATTGAACAAAACGCCTTAAGTCAAGATATTCAGAGCAAAGAAAAAGCACTTAGAAAGGCGAAAGAAAAGGAGCGAAAAACAATTGAACGACAACAAAAATTAGATGTTCGAGCAAAAAAGAATTTAGGAAAAGCTGGACTTCCCAAGATAGTATCAGATGCTTGGAAGAATAATGCTGAAAGAAGCTCAGCAAAAATTGCCGGAGTTCATTCAGATAAAATTAATGGTATAAAAGAAGAACTTCAAGATTTGAGGCTTTCCGTTTCTGATATAGAACAAATGAAATTTGAATTTGATTCTTCCAATCTTCATAAAGGTAAAAATCTGTTTATAGCAGAAAATATCAATTTCGCATATAGAACAGGAGGTTTATTATGGGAGAAACCTCTAAACATTCAAATTGTCAGCGGTGAACGAATTGCTATCAACGGAAAAAATGGAACAGGAAAAACCACACTTATCCAAATAATACTCGGAAAACTTAAACCAACGGAAGGAAAAATATTTATTGCTGAAAGTCATTCTGTTTATATTGACCAAGATTATTCTTTAATCAATAATCATTTACAGATTTATGAACAAGCTCAAGAATTTAATCAAACCGGCCTTCAGGAACACGAAGTAAAAATCAGATTAGACCGTTTTTTATTTTCAAAAGATGATTGGGATAAGCCTTGTCATACATTGAGTGGCGGAGAAAGAATGCGGTTAATGTTGTGTTGTTTAAACATTGCTAATCAATCTCCCGACATTATTATCTTAGATGAACCTACCAATAATTTAGACCTTCAAAACATCGAAATTTTAACCAATGCAATCAATGAATATGAAGGAACTTTAATTGTAATTTCCCACGATAAAACGTTCTTACAAGAAATAAATATTGAACGAACTATTGAATTAATGAAGTAAAGCCGATAATCGAGTAGACGGCTCCGCCAGAAACTGACGGAGTGCGCCTCTCAACTTAGCGAAGCGATATCTTGAAATACCTATAAAAAATAAACACTTATTTCAAACACCACCGAGCGTACGGGTCACGTACTCGGCGGTTCGCAAAGAGATGGGTTAAGTTGTAAATGTAATTCTGTTGTAAACTCCCCAAAAAAGTACAGTTTAAAAATGGAAAATTATTAATTGTAAAAGCGTGCTCTGCTGTTTTGCAGGGCTTTTTTTGTGGGTAAAAGAAACAACTAGTTAGATCTTTTCTTTTTTATTTTAAAACAACGTCCTCACATCATCAAATATCTTTTGAAAATGCAATTCTAAATCCTCTTTAGAAACTGTTCTTACTCGGTTTAATTGAGGTTTATTTATCTCTGCTTTTCTGAATTGTATCACTTGTGATTTTCCTCCGCTAATAAAGGCAAATTGCCCTACTTTAAATTGCGTGAATTCATACGCCCGGACTTTTGATACTTCTCTTTGGGAAATGGTTCGAGAATTAGTAGAACCAAACAAATCCGATCCTCCTTTTAAATTTTTAGAAACTTGTTTCTCCTTTACGAGCTCAAAGTACTGTTCGTTAAATTTGGCTGTGTCTGGATCATTTGATTTTCCCAAAATCTGCGTTCCTAAATTGGAGGTAATTTCACGGAAATCATCACGCCCATACTGTACATACCCTTGCGAAATATCTTGGATAGCATAAACCGTACTTACACCAAAGCTTCGCATGGTAGCAGGAATTTTCGCCATGTTTAGTAATTTGACCGTAGGTGCTTCATCCAATAATACAAAACTTTGCTTTCTGTTTCTTTGCATCATTTGAGAAGTCGTGGTTTGTAATATGGCCGCCAAAAGTGGCGTCAAAGCTGAAGCATTTTTTGGCTCATTTATAACCGATAGTACTATATCAATTTCAGGATCGTTAACATTCAAATCAATTTCATTTCCTGATAAAATATAAAAAGCTTCAAGATTGACAATCTTTCGTAATAAAGAAGCTAATGAAGCTAGTACAGCAGCTGTTTGTCGAGTAGATTGAATACCCATCAAAAAGGCTGATGCTTGGCTCATAACTCTTGGGTCGGTTTTTAACCAATCTACTAATGGTTTGAAAGGTTGTGGATTATCTTCACCCTGTGCATTCAATAACTCTTCTAAACTTAAAAAAAAGGCAACTGCATGTGGTAAAGTACACATATCTGGGTGATACGTGCGAAGTTTCAAAATAATGGCCGCAAATAGCCCTGCACCGGCTGAATAAAAGAAATCCTCCTTTTCATCCTTGCCTTTCAGATTCACTAAAATAGATTTTGAAATATTTTCAATATCTACTTCGTTTTCGATGTAATTTGGAGCCATCGGATTGATTCGATAAGAATAATTCACATTATGTAATGCAATTGGTTTTAAACGATCGCCAAAAAGTCCGAAAGCAATTTCAGAAAGCTCTCCATTTTTATAATCATAGATTACTCCTGTAAACTGATGTTCAGCAAAATGTTTCATTAAATAATAGATAGGACTTTCTGTTTTTCCAGACCCTGCACCTGCCACGATAAACACACCTGTATTTACATTGGGAATAAAAATATTTTTTCTATTTGTAGGGAAATGAACTTCTTTAGGATTTGGTTCTTTCGGTTTTGATTTAAAAAATGAAACCAATAAGCCAATTATAAACGGAGGAGTTAATAATAAAGCGATAAACAGATTATTTCCTTTAAAAAAATAAAAGTATAGACTTATAATTCCAATGGTAATTAAGATTCCAATAATCCGATTTATCATTACTTTACGAAAAAGCAAAATAAAGCCAAGTAATGAAACTGAGATCATTATTAAAACGATTAATTTGTTTTCGGTAGTTAATTCAGCAAATAAATTCATAGCAATAGTAATTTACATTCCGTAACCTTTTTCAATAGTTTTAGCTACAGTTTTGGCGACTTTGAGTGTTAACTGTGCTGGATTAGTTGGTATACTCAAATGCGTAGGAATATTCATTCCTAAATTTTGTGACAGCTGCATTTTCAATATATGTGATGGATTTGAAATAGGTATTCCTACATACCTACTCAATTCTTTTTTCACATTTTTTACAATTCCATTTTTATTATTTTCTCGGAATCCTTTTGTATTAGCATTTTTCTTCATCGCTTCATACGATTTAGAATAATCTCGATTATAATTAAAAAAATCATCAAAAGTTTTTTCAGCATTTTGAAAAAAAGCATCTCTGTTAAAACCTATTGTTTTATTCTTTTGTGTTTTGACCCCTATAAACCTAGAGTATTTTTAATTTTTTAAAGTGTAATGTTTTAGGCTGCTTTTTTTCTGTTTAAAATCAAGTGTTTGTCCTT
>NZ_FNDQ01000009.1 GCF_900099675.1 Myroides phaeus | reverse complement strand
TCGCATTAATTTAAATGGAATGAGCCCGGTAGAATACCGAGCTCATTATATTAAAAAGATTGCATAACTTCGTCCAACTTTTTGGGGTCAGTCCAAGATAACCGCTTTCATTATTTAGTTTATTGTTGAACCGTTTTTCACAATATCATTATCAGGATTTACGAAAACTAATTTTCCATCAGGATCTTCAGTCATTAAAATCATACCTTGACTTTCAACGCCTCTTAATTTTCTTGGAGCTAAGTTAGCAAGAACAGTAACCTTTTTCCCAATAACTTCTTCAGGAGAGAAATGTTCAGCAATACCAGAAACAATAGTTCTAACATCTAATCCAGTATCTACTTTTAATACCAAAAGTTTGTTTGCTTTCGGCATTTTTTCTGCTTCAAGAATAGTTCCAACCCTTAAGTCTAATTTAGCGAAGTCTTCAAACGTAGCAGTTTCTTTTTGTTCTTCTACTTTTTTATTCTCAGCAGCATTAGCTTTTTTAGAAGCTTCTAAGCGGTCTAATTGTTTTTGAATTTCTTCATCTTCAATCTTAGCGAATAACAATTCTGCTTGTCCAATTTGGTGATCTGCTGCAATCATTACTGTATCTTCAGAAATAGACTTCCAAGAAATAGGAGTACTAATATTTAAGATAGACTTCAATTTGTTAGCAGTAAATGGCAAGAAAGGCTCAACAAGCGTACTTAATGCAGCAGCAATTTGTAAAGCTACATACATTTGAGTTTTTATTCTTTCTGGATTTTCTTTAATCAACTTCCAAGGTTCTTCATCAGCAAGATATTTGTTTCCAAGACGAGCAACATTCATTAATTCAGACAATGCTTCTCTAAAGCGGTATCTTTCAACAGAACTCTCAATAACACTTGGGTACGCTCTTAATTCTTGTAAAGTAGCTATATCAACATCAGAAAATTCATTTGGATGAGGAACAATTCCGTTGTAATATTTATTTGTTAAAACAACAACTCGGTTGATGAAGTTACCAAAAATAGCAACTAACTCATTGTTGTTTCTTGCTTGAAAATCTTTCCAAGTAAAGTCGTTATCTTTTGTTTCAGGAGCATTTGATGTCAATGCATAACGTAAAACATCTTGTTTTCCTGGGAAATCTTCTAAATATTCGTGTAACCAAACAGCCCAATTTTTAGAAGTAGAAAGCTTATTACCTTCTAAGTTTAAGAACTCATTTGCAGGAACGTTGTCAGGCAGAATATAACTACCTTCTGCTTTCAACATGGCAGGGAAAATAACACAGTGGAAAACAATATTATCTTTTCCAATGAAGTGCACTAATTTAGTATCATCAGATTTCCAATATGGTTCCCAATCTTTTCCTTCTCTTTCTGCCCATTCTTTTGTAGAAGAAATATATCCAATTGGAGCATCAAACCATACATAAAGAACTTTTCCATCAGCACCTTCAACAGGAACAGGAATACCCCAATCCAAGTCACGAGTTACCGCACGTGGTTTTAAACCATCTTCTAACCAAGATTTAACCTGACCATAAACATTCGGTTTCCAGTCATTTTTATGACCATCTAAAATCCACTCACGCAAGAATGTATCATATTGATCAAGGGGTAAAAACCAGTGTTTAGTTGATTTTAAAATAGGTTTAGAGCCTGTAATAGTCGATTTAGGGTTAATTAAATCAGTAGCATTTAATGAAGTACCACATTTTTCACATTGGTCTCCGTATGCTTCTTCGTTAGCACATTTTGGACAAGTACCTGTTACAAAACGGTCTGCCAAAAACTGTTGTGCTTGTTCATCATATAATTGTTCAGTAACTTCTTCAATAAATTTGCCTTCACTATAAAGCTTTTTGAAAAATTCAGAAGCAGTTTGATGATGGATTGAAGAAGAAGTTCTTGAGTAATTGTCAAAAGAAATACCAAAATCCACAAACGATTGTTTGATAATTCCGTTGTATTTATCAATAACTTGTTGTGGAGTAATACCTTCTTTTTTCGCTTTCATAGAAATAGCTACCCCATGTTCATCACTTCCACAAATAAAAGCTACGTCTTTTCCTTGTAAACGTAAAAATCTTGCATAAATATCAGCAGGTACATATACCCCAGCTAAGTGTCCAATGTGAATAGGACCATTAGTATATGGCAACGCCGCTGTAAGCGTGTATCTTTTTGGATTTTGTATCATAAATCAATTATAGTTTTCTAAAAAACAATTCAAATAAGACTGCAAAAATAAGCATTACGAACGGAATACATCTATTTATTTTAAATCATCTTGATTACAGTGTAGTAAACAAGAATAATTTATAGTCGAAATTATAACGAATTGTTTTTTAATATAGAATTCTGTGGAGAAGCAAATTATTTGCTCTTCTCGTTTTGTATCATCTGTTTCATATCGTCATTCATTTCAAAACGTTGATTTGTTGAAGACGAGCTGTTTTCACTTGTTCCATGCATTGGAATTTCTACAGCTTTATCAGTTTGTTCAGAAGTATTGTTTGACACTTGAGAAGTAGTACTTGTTGTAGACTCGGATTTCTTATCAGTACACGAAGCCATAAACACAGTTCCGATTGTTAGTAAAGTAAATATTTTTGTTTTCATGTTTATCATTTCTTAATGCACAAAATTACTGTTTTCAAAATAGAATGGTTATGAATTCGTAGAAGTATTACTCTCTTTAATAATCTCTATAGACGCTTTCGGAATAGTAAACTGACTATCGATAGATTCTATCACATCAGTTGTCTGTTGTTTTTTTATAAGCATAATGAATACGCAAGAAATAAGCCAATTAGCCCAAAATAAATAACCACCAGCGTGAAAGTATATTTTCATATGCTTATGTGACGTTGTAGTAAAGTCTTGAAATGTATAATAGGCACCATATATACCAACACCAATTGCAAGAAGTACAATAGGGATATATATCCATTTAGACGAAAATTTTTTAAAAAGGACTAATATCAAAATCAACACCAATTGAATAGCAAAAATCACTAAAGCTGTTTTCCAAACGGTTTTGAAAATTGTGTATTCTTTGTAAAACAAGCTAATGCTTACTCGCCCTACAAAAGACATTTTAGAAAAAAGCATTGCAGATGCAAAAGACAAAAGCAATTGCGTAAAGATTAGAAATGTAACTTTTTTTGCCATAATCTAATTGGTAACTTTCCAGCCATTTTCTTCTGAATACTTAAGTCTAAACTTTTTAGTGATGAACTTTGTATTCGGAGTTTTATCTTTATATAAAAAAGCAAACGGTGTAAACTCTTTGTTTAGCATAACATTAGCAGTGGCTGTTTTCTTCCCGTTATTTTCAATTTGTACATTACTGTTTTTATCTAAGCGATAAACAACTGTTTTTACTTTCACTCTATCATTTTTTTGGCTCAACACAAAAGGGTGAGACTTTTCAGTCATCTTTAAAGTAACATTCCAAATAGAGTCTTTTGACAACCATTTCTTTTTAGCAGTTTCTTCTTCAAATGAGATATAGCCGTCATTTTCCAATTGTTTATAAAAAGTGATTAGCTCTTTATCTTTTGTCGTTTTCAGTCGCATCTTACCTATTTGAAAGTTATTACTCTCATAAATAGGTTTTTCATTTAAATAGCCTTCAATAGTTGAGTACGCTTTTGAAGTATTGATATTTTTATCATTACAACTCGTCAAAAATAGACCGAGAAATAAAAGAATAAAGGCAACGTAACTTTTTGAATTCATAATATAAATTTTAATCAAAAATACAAAAAAAGCTCTTAGTTTGATTAAGTTTTTGAAAGGACTTATTGTGTTGATATGTAGTAAATTATGAGTATTAAAAAAGGCTACAATTACGTAGCCTCTTTTTTTAAATATGGTTAGTTTCTAACCCAAAGTTCTATGTCTTTTTCAACAACTTTTCCGTTTGAATTAGCACGAATAGTTATTGAAGATTTTCCTGTTTTGTCATTTGTGTTGAAAATCAATTTATCATTTTCAATTACTGCTGTTCCAAAAGTAGAATCAAATTTAGTAATTGTTTTTTCAATTAATCCTAATGGAGAGTCTTGATCAACAATTACTTCACCAATAGAAACAGAGAATTCTTTATTTGGCTTCAGTACAATTTGATTAGGCAATATTTCAGGAGCATTATTATCTTGGAAGAAAGGCATTGAAGGGAACCAATAATGACCATTTTTATCATTTGCCTCTCCACCTTGCATAAAAATTTCTCCTTTTTTAGCACCTGAATTTGATAAAATTCTTGTCCAATTGTATCCTCCGTTAGGACCCCAACCATTTTTTTTGATTAAAAGAACAATATCTCCATTGAAAGGATCTACACGTAAACCAGCTCCATAGAAAGTAAGTTCATTACCGTCAGCATCATTTCCTAATAGGTGGAATTCTGTATTTAACGTTCCTGTGGTAGTGTCAAATTTACCAACTTTGTTACCACCACCCCATGCTCCAGCATCAGAAACCCAATATAAGGCATCCTCTTGCATACTTGCCGTTAATGAACCAGCATTCCACGCACCCCAAGTACCTGGTATATTCGATGGAGCAATGTCGTAAGATTTAATATCATTGTAGTCTTTTGGGTTGATGCGGATAAGTTCTTTTTCTTTTCCTGCCCAAATTACACCATGTCTATCAATCGTTACCTGTGTATAATTACCAGCTAATGTTATTTTAACTTCATCTGTTTTTGTATCAATAATAACAAGTCCTTTTCCTTGAACAACTGCATAAACTTTACCATCAGCATATACCATATTTCCAGTCTGACCAGCAACATCTGCTATTGTACCTGCTGTTTTTAGGTTTTTAATATCAAAGATAGTTATCCCGTTTCCAGTAGAGATGTATCCTTTTGAATCTGAAACCCCAACAAAAGCACGTCCATCACCATTAATATCTTCAAGAGTTTTTACTTCTTTGAAATTCTTATCAGTTACAACAAAGCGATTTCTTTGTTTTGACACGAAATAATAATAGTCTCCATAAGCTGTTGCATAAGCTAAAGTTGTACCTAATTTCTTTCCAGAATTAGCTGCTCTATAAATTCTATACTGTGGTTGTAATGCATAGTCTAATTGGTTCACAGTACCTTCATCGTGTCCAAACCAATCTTCGTTAGCAATGTAGAATGCAGTTGGTTTAATTAAAGGAGTAGCTGCCGTTGGCGGAATGATTCTAAATCCTTCATCATCTCGAGTTGAGTTATCATCACTATTACAAGCAAAAGTTAAAGCAAGTAAGCCCAAAGACATTGAGCGGAAAAGCACATTCTTAGTAAATATCATTTTTTGATTTTTAAGTTAATCCTGTTTTTATACACTGAATTAATTCAAATGTATTACAATAATTTTTGTTCTTAAAATGAGGGTGTATTTTTTTTAAAAAAAGAAGTATTCCCTAAAACAGTTCCATTTGTATAGGACGATCATCAGGTTGAGAAAGAAACATAAACGTATCTATTATATCATACTGTCTTCTTTCCAGGTTGAATTTTCTAAGTGCAATATGATCACACAAAAATTCTAAGTGTTGTTTTCCAAATAATTGATATGCTTTTTCTATTTTCTGCGCATCTAATTTACGCGCTATAGATAAGTGAGCGTCATAACTTTTAGTTATCACTTTAATTTGTAATGTTTCAAGTAACTGTTTTACATAGTCTTGTAAAATCATCTTTGCATTTGTGTCAACAGTTAAGAAAAAAGCTCCGTTAGGGTAGGTGTCAAAATCGTTTAAAACTACACCAGTAGGAGTAAATCTATTACAACATCGTTCAACTTGCAGTTTTACTCTTTTTATTTCAGTTTCAGAAGCGTGAAATTCAACAATAGTCAAGTGTGCCAATGAATTTTTGCTATTATACCAACCGATTTCTTCAGCAAGCTTTAGCTTCATTTGTTTAACAGTCTCAATGATTTGATCACTGGGCTGAAAGCACAGAGAATATTTATGAATAGAATGCATACGATTTTATTTAAGGATAAAAGTAAAAAAATAAATCGTGTTGAGAAAAAAAGCCTAAAAAATAGTTAACAAAGTTTTTTTTGAACCAAGCTGATAAGTGTCATATTTTGAGCTAACTGAGTGAGGTATCTTTGTAATAGGTTTTAAAGCTGCTTCATAATCAAATGAAAATAGAGTTAGCGGTTTTTTGGTTAGTTATAAAGGAAAAAAAGGTATCTTAATTTAAGATACCTTTTTTTGTTATCTTATCTCAAGATAACGCGTCCTTTGAAAGGAACGTCGCAGTAAATATCAATATTGTGAGCCTTTGAAATAAAAATTTTACATGGCTTAATTTGATAAACAAAATTATCAATAATCTCTTCAACTTGAACCATTGGATGTTCAATTTGGTGTTGATTAAAAGTTACATGTAGTACATCGTTGTCAAAATCTAATGACGAAAATTCTTTTACGTATTTCATAATTGTAGTTGTTTTATGTAGTTATTATCTAAGTTACAAAATATAAGTGATATAGCGTTTTAAATTAGTAATTAAACCAGTATATCGCTTTAATAAGATAGTTCATAAATAGGTAATTCTATCTGATGACTTTTAATCAGAGTCCTATTGTGAGGTCAAAAGATTATAATCTTTATAAGCCTATGAAAAGACCAATAATTATCTATTTTTCTAAATCGTAAGTTAATCTTCTTTTTTTGGGATTATATGATATTCATCGATGTTGTAATTTTCTTCAAAGCGCAATTTTCCATTCTTATAATACTCTTTAAAGTTTCCATAAAGTTCCCCATTTCTGTAATTTCTATCAAGATGTAACTGTCCATTATCATAATATTCTTTAGCACTTCCATGGCGATTTCCATCTTTGTAGTGCTCTTCAGCTTTTAATTGTCCATTGTCATAATATCTCTTAAATATCTCATTTCGTTTTCCGTTTATGTAATTCTCTTCGGATTCTAATTGCCCGTTCTTATAGTACATATTAAAAACTCCATGCAGTTGCCCATCTTTGTAATCTACTTCAGATTTTAATTGTCCATTATCATAATACCACTTACAATTACCAATTTCTTTTCCGTCTTTATAATTCTCTTCCGATTCTAATTGGCCATTCGTATAATACTTTTTAGCAACTCCGTGGCGTTCTCCATCTTTGTAATTCTCTTCCGATTCTAATTGTTTATTCTCATAATACTCTTTAGAAACCCCGTGGCGTGCGCCATCTTTGTAATTGGCTTCAGCTTTTAATTTACCATTTCTATAATACTCTTTAGAAATACCATCACGTTCACCATCTTTATAATTTCTTTCAGCTTTTAATTTTCCATTATCATAATATTCTATAGAGCTTCCCTGAGGTTTCCCTTCTTGGAAATTTATTTTAATCTTTAGTTTTCCATTCTCGTGATATTCCTTTCCAATTTTATGAAGTTCTCCTTCTTTGGAATTTACTTCAGCTTTTAATTTACCATTCTCGTAAAACCATTTCCCGACCCCGTGATGTTTTCCATCCTTGTAGTTTATTTCGTATTTTAATCTTCCATTATCATAGTACTCAGATGAAATTCCATTAAATTTTTCTTCCGTATTGATAAGATAAAAAACACCGTTTCTCTTCTGCAGTTTATCCATCGCAATATTTTGAGGTTTGCAGTTAATAGAAACAAATAACAGCAAAATAATAGCGTATATCTTTTTCATTATTGTCTATTTTAAAACTATCAAAATTAGGTAATTACTTAGGATAATCAGTTGTTATACAAACTTTTCAGTAGTTGATAAATCTACTTGCCTTGTCGTAAAGCAAAGAAGTCCTTCAAACATTATTTTAGAATTTCTTTTATTAAATGAAAATATTTACTTACTCAAATACCTGTAATTAATTGATAGCTAAGTAGTAGGGGGTGCAATAATATATCAAAATTAAGTACCTATTGAAAACTAAATCAAACAAAATAAGAAAGCATTGCTTATATTTAGCAATATGTACATACTTTCTATTTTATCATTATCAGCATACCAATATGCGGTAATATTAGGGTTTTTATATTGTTTGTGGCTGACTTTCCGAATAGGTAAACGATTAAAACAAAGTAAGGGAACATCCCTTGGTTGTATTGGATTTGGCTATGTTTTTTTAGTCGTTGGGTGTATTACAACATTTGCCTTAACTGGGTTATTAGTATTGGGAGATACTATTTATGATAAAACAAGAACATTCACAAAAGGAGATAAATACGAAGCTGTTTATTACGATTATACCTCTTATGAAAGTTATGATTCTGAAAGTGGGAGAACATCTACGATGTACACACCAATCATTCGATTTACAACAGCAAAAGGTCAGTTAATGGAGAAAACTTTAAATTATTCCAGTAGTTCAAAACCGATAATAGGAAACAAGGTAACAGTGTATTTTGATGCAGATCGTTCTGATATTGCTATCCTTTCTTTTGGAATAATTGCAATGACTTTAGGGGTAATCTTTTTCTTTTCAATTATCATTTTTCTCTTCATTGGAGTTACGATGTATGCCATGGGACATTCTATGAAGCGCTATAAACAAATAGCGGCTTATGTAGGTATAAATATGCTTGTTCCTTTGTTGATGGTGTTATTTGACGGGTTATTGATTTACGTTTTATTTGATGGAGAAGAAAAGCCTATTTGGGTAAACTTAGTTGTCGGTTTCTTCGCTTTAGTGATGACATTAAGTATCTGGGCTTATATAAAGTCTGTCGTTGGTAAAGAAATAAAATGGGTGAAAACAGGTGTAGGTACTTGGAGAGGAGAAGTGGTTGAAAAAATTGAAACTAAAACAGATAATGATTTGTTACAAAGGAAAGAGATAAAATATAAACAACGAACATCTCAGAAAAAGAAATAAAAAGGGACACTATAACGTATCCCTTTCAGTTATTCTTTCGTAACAATTTGCATTGTTTCTCTATTTACTTGTTTTAATAACAATGTTTTATCGCCTAATACTTTTTGAGCAGATAAGTCGTCAAAATGTCTAATGGTGTATAAAGAGACATTTTCATTATAGCTCACTTTAAACTTGTCGCTTAATACCAATCTCAAGTCTTCAAAGTGGTTGAATTTATCCTCTACACAAACAGAAAAGCTGATAGCTGAGTTTTGAATAACATTCACTTTGATATTGTATTCGCAAAACAATTTGAAGATATCACTAATGTTCTGTTCCATTATAAAAGAGAAATCTTTAGAAGATAATGAAATCAACAGTTGATTTTTCTTTACAATAAAGCAAGGAACATTAGGAGTTAGTGCCGCACCTTTAGAAACATTAGTTCCTTCTAATAAAGGATTTAGGAAAGATTTCACGTAAAGCGGAATCTCTTTTTGTCTAAGAGGTTGCAGTGTTTTTGGATGGATAACAGAAGCACCATAAAAAGCAAGCTCAATAGCCTCTTGATAAGAGATGTGCTCTAACAAAGTTGTTTCAGTAAAATATCTCGGATCAGCATTTAAAACGCCAGGCACATCTTTCCATATCGTAACACTTGTAGCATCTAAAGCATATGCAAAAATAGCCGCAGAATAATCTGAGCCTTCACGGCCTAAAGTAGTAGAGAATCCGTTATAATCAGACCCAATAAAACCTTGCGTAATATATAAGTTGCTGGTATTAATACTTCTTTTAATATTTTCAATAGTAATATCCCAATGTACATTAGCATCGCGGTAAACAGTATCTGTTTTTACTAAGTTTCTCGCATCAATCCAATGGTTTACTATTTGTTCTTCTTGTAAGTAGTAATGAAGGATTGTTGTAGAAATCACCTCCCCAAAGCTTACAATTTGGTCATAAACAAAATTGTAATTTGGCGATTTATTATTTAGTAAAAAGTAAGTGATATTTTCAAAAAGCTCTTCCAATTTAGTATAAATCACGTGCTCTTTGTTAGGAAATAAATCATTAACAATAGGGTAGTGGTAATTTTTTACAACATCCAGAGATTCTGCTAAATCAAATCTATTTTGAAAATAATTATGTACAACAACCTCTAAGGCATTTGTTGTTTTACCCATAGCAGATGCTACGATAAGGCTATTTTCATAACCGACAGTTCGCAATACTTTGCAAACGTTTCTTACATTTTCTGCGTCTCTAACAGAGGCACCACCAAATTTAAATATTCTCATAATTTAGAATTACTAAATTTTTCTATTCCGTTATAATCCATTTGAACAGTGTACCAATCTTCTAATACAGATGCCCCTGATTTTTTGTAGAAATTAATAGCAGCCTCATTCCAGTTTAACACTACCCATTCTACTCTTCTTACACCTTCTCTTTTTGCTATGTTCATAATTTCGGCATACAAAGCATATCCTGCTCCTGTACCTCTCATCGTTTCAGTAACAATTAGATCTTCTAAGTGAATTGTTTTTCCTTTCCACGTAGAATAGCGGTTGTAATACAAGGCCATTCCAATTATTTTTTGGTTGTGTTCTGCAACTATTACATTAAAAAGAGGGGTATCGGAAAACCCATCTCTGATTAAATCCTCAACCGTAATTTCTACGGCATCTGGCTCCTTCTCAAAAGTAGCTAACTCCTTAATTAATTGAAGCACATCGTACATATCGTCAGTTTTTGCCGGTCTAATATTCATATGTGTTGTTGATTTAATGGTTAATATCATAGATACAATGACAAAATTAACGATATTTGCAGTGTAAAATACACAACTAAAGAATCATTTTTAAAAATGACAACAGAAAGAAACCAGACTTTAGGAGAGTTTATTATTGAAAAACAGGAAGATTTTAAATATTCTTCTGGTGAGTTATCAAGATTAATCAATTCTCTTAGACTTGCTGCTAAAGTCGTAAGTCACCAAGTGAACCAAGCAGGATTAGTTGATATCGTAGGGGCTTTTGGAAAACAAAACGTTCAAGGCGAGCAACAACAAAAATTAGATGTTTTTGCCAATGAAGTATTTATTCAAACATTAATCAATAGAGAGATTGTTTGTGGTATTGCTTCTGAAGAAGAGGATGATTTTATATCAATCCAGGGTAGAAATGGAAGCAACGACAATAAATATGTTGTTCTTATGGATCCTTTAGATGGATCTTCTAATATTGACGTGAATGTATCAGTGGGAACTATTTTCTCTATTTACAGACGTGTTACGCCAATTGGAACACCAGTAACAAAAGAAGATTTCTTACAAAAAGGAGACAATCAAGTTGCTGCAGGTTATATCGTTTATGGGTCTTCTACAATGTTAGTTTATACTACAGGAAATGGAGTTCACGGGTTTACATTAAATCCAGCTATCGGAACTTTCTTCTTATCTCATCCAAATATGAAAATTAAAGAAGATGGACATATTTACTCTATTAATGAAGGTAACTACGTACATTTTCCACAAGGAGTAAAAGATTACTTAAAATACTGTCAAGCTGAAGAACAAGATCGTCCATATACTTCAAGATATATCGGAAGTTTAGTGTCTGATATTCACAGAAATATTTTAAAAGGAGGTATTTATATTTATCCAACAAGCACGAAAGCACCAAAAGGTAAATTGAGATTGTTGTACGAATGTAATCCTATTGCTTTCATTGTTGAGCAAGCGGGTGGTAGAGCATCAGATGGTTACCAACGTATTATGGAGGTTGAACCAACGGAATTACATCAAAGAGTACCTTTCTTCTGTGGAAGTAAAAATATGGTAGAAAAGGCTGAAGAATTCATGAAGAAATAAGAATTTTTAGATTATAAATAGAAGGAGCTGTTGTAAAATAGCTCCTTTTTTTATGGATTTTTTTGTGTGTTTCAAAACTTACTTCTGTTTATCCTATCTGATAATTATTAGTATGCTAATTTGTATGCTTGTATATAATTTGTGTAGTTTATGTATATTGAATGTATTCTTTTACATAGAAAGTATACAACGGGTATAGATACACTATACAAACACTATACAAACACTCATTATAAAACAGTAAAAAAACATAGTATAGTTTGCTTTGCGATCGGGTAATAAGATTTTTTTTGAAGTAATTAAAAAGTTGAAAATTTTAATAATAAAAAAAGAGGAAACCTTTTTTAAGGTTTCCTCTTTCGAGTTTGTTAGTATTACACTAATAGTTTATTTCAACTATCCGTTGTAATAAGAATATTATTTCTTTTTCAGATTGTGTATTTCTGTAATAAATGTGTCTATATCTACATTTAAAACTAAAAGAGATAATGCTTTATCTACTAATAAGTCGATGTTTTGTGTAAAACCAAGAGCAACAGCAAACTTCTTTAATATCTCTTTTTGTTTAGGTCCTAATACGTGGTTTACATAAACCATTCTCGCCAAATCGTATAATCTTTCGATACGATGTGTTTCTAAGTAAGGTGGATTTACAGGATATTTCTCTGGGTCTGCTAATATGTTATTGTATTCTTCCACAGATATCTCTAAACGATGCGCAAGTTCGTCTAAAAAGGCTTTTTCTTCCGGACTGAAGTGCCCATTTGCTAATGCAACACGTACAATCGAAGCAAAATGGCCTTTGTTTCTGTCTTTAAATCCACTGTCAAATAAATCTGAGTATGCCATTTTTAAATAGTTTATAGGTTAATAGATTTTGATTAGTTTTTTACAAAGTATTTTTTTTAGGTAAAACCTATATTAAATGTACTAAATTAGTTGATATTGTGCTAAAAAACTTTTGATTAAACGATAGTATTATGAAAAGTTTAAGAGAGAAGAAAAGGGCATTTTAAGGGATATAAAGCTTTACGTTCAGTTTTTTTAAAGTTTGACTAAACCCTTGAATAACAAAAGGAATGTTTATTTTTGTTATTTATTGACTGTTTACGTCTTAAAAACAAGCACAACTTTCTATGGATACAAATAAAAATACAAAATACGACAAGGCTTATTTGCGTATTGCACGTGAGTGGGGACAATTATCTTACTGTAAAAGAAAACAAGTAGGAGCAATTATTGTAAAAGACAGAATGATTATTTCTGATGGGTATAATGGTACGCCAACTGGATTTGAAAATTGTTGTGAAGATGATAATGAAAATACACATTGGTATGTACTTCACGCAGAAGCAAACGCTATTTTAAAAGTAGCAAGTTCAACACAAAGTTGTCAGGATGCTACGCTTTATATTACAATGTCTCCTTGTAGAGATTGCAGTAAACTTATCCATCAAGCAGGAATAAAACGAGTAGTTTATATGGAAGGGTATAAAGATGTAGAGGGAATTAACTTTTTGGAAAAAGCAGGGGTGGAAGTAGTTCATATCCCCGATTTAGATTAATTAAAACAAAAGGATGAAAAAGTATTACTGGCCACTGATTATTTCAATATCACTTGCTCTGGGAGTTCTCTTAGGAGGGTTTGTTGTTTCTGCCTCTCAAAAGGGTAGAAGTGGTTTTTATACTAATCACAATAAGCTGAAATTAAATAGGCTTCTTGATTTTATTGAGCAAGAGTATGTTGATAATGTCAATACTGATTCTATTGTTGATAAAACAGTGTCAACTATATTAGAACAACTTGACCCACACTCTATCTATATTGCAAAGAACGATATGCAATCAGTTACAGAGTCTATGAAAGGAAGCTTTGTAGGTATTGGAGTTCAGTATTATTTTTATAAAGATAGTATTGCGGTTATTAAGGAAATTGCAAATGGACCTGCGATGAAAGCTGGAGTAAAAGCTGGGGATAGAATTCTTAAGGCTGATGATATAACACTTTTTGGTAAAAATATAAGTACAGATACGATTGCGGCTGTTTTGAGAGGAGCTGAGAATACGGATGTTGTATTATCTATTTATAGAAAAACAACCGGAAAGACTTTTGATATTGTTGTGAACAGACAACCGATTCCGATTAAAAGTGTTGATGTTGCTATAAAATTGGAAGACGGCAAGGGATATATCAAGATAAACCGCTTTGCAAGTACAACTTATAATGAATTTAGAGTAGCATTAGAAAAATTAGTTGCTGCAGATATTTCTGGGTTAGTTTTAGACTTGAGAGATAATGGAGGGGGGTATATGGATCAGGCAATTAAAATGCTTGATGATCTATTAGATAAAGGTCTTGTAGTTGTAAAAACAATTAATAAAGGAGGTCAAGAAACGGTTAATAAAAGTAGAGGTAACGGTATTTTTACGGAGAAACCTTTGTATGTTTTAATTGATGAGAATTCTGCTTCAGCCAGTGAGATTATTGCTGGGGCTATACAAGATAATGATAGAGGGGTAATAGTAGGGAGACGTAGCTTTGGAAAAGGTCTTGTTCAACGAGAGTTAATGTTGGGAGATGGTTCGGCTATCCGATTGACTACAGCTCGTTATTATACACCTTCTGGGCGTTCTATTCAAAAGTCGTATAGCAACGGAATAAAAAGTTATAATGACGACTTTAAATCCCGTTATGAGCACGGTGAACTCTATGCTGCGGATAGTATAAAGGTAGCGGATAGTTTACAGTTTAAAACGCTAAAGGGTAAGATTGTATATGGTGGAGGAGGAATAGTTCCGGATTTATTTGTTCCTATTGCAGAAAAGCACGGAGAAGAAAATACAATTATGTTGATGAGGTCAAATATTGTTAATTACTTTGTTTTTGGTGAAATAGATAAAGACAGGAATAAGTTTACTTCTATGAAACAGGCTGAGGTTTTTGCCTACGTTCAGAATAGTGATAAAGTGTATAAGGGCTTTATAAAGCATTTAGAGGCGAGTAATTTATTCTTTAAACTTGATAGTAAAAAAGAGTTGATTAAGAGGTATTTGGCAGCGGAGTTTATTAATCAGTTGTATGGACCAAATGAATATTATACTTGGCTGATGAAAACAGATCCAATGATAATTGCGATAGATAAAAAGAAATAAAAATACAGGAAGTAAACATTGAAAAGTCACCATATTCTGGTGGCTTTTTTTGTGCAGTATAGCGACATAATAGCGTAAAAAAAAACGGCTTCAATATTTGAAGCCGTTTTTAGATTTATAGATAGGTTAAATTACCAAATTTTAACTCTCTCTTCTGGTTTGATATAAAGTTTATCACCTTCTTTAATTTGGAATGCTTCGTAGAAAGCATCAACATTTTGTAAAGGCACATAAGCTCTGTAATGACCAGGAGCGTGTGGGTCAGTTTTTACTTGGTTCTTAATAGCTTCTTCACGAGCTTTAGTTCTCCAAATAGTACCCCAAGAAATAAAGAAACGTTGCTCTGGTGTAAATCCATCGATTAATCCAGGGTTTCCATTTTCTTTTAAATAAAGTTGTAATCCGTCATAAGCCGCATTAACACCACCTAAGTCACCGATGTTTTCACCTAAAGTAAATTTACCGTCAACAAATACACCTGGTAGAGGTTCTAATGCACTGTACTGATCTGCTAAAGCATTACCTAATTTAGTGAAACGCTCTAAGTCAGCGTCAGTCCACCAGTTGTTTAAGTTACCATCTTTGTCATAACGAGCACCTGAGTCGTCAAAACTATGAGAGATTTCGTGTCCAATTACAGCACCAATACCACCGTAGTTAATTGCCTCATCAGCTTTATAGTCATAGAAAGGAGGTTGTAAGATTGCAGCAGGGAAAACAATTTCGTTATATAATGGGTTGAAATAAGCATTCACTGTTTGTGGTGCCATTCCCCAACGAGATTTGTCAACTGGTTTTCCGAAGTCTGCCATATTTTTAGCAACTTCCCATTTCTCAACATTTTTCATGTTTTCGAAGTAATTACCTCCGTCAGCTACAGATTTGATTGTCATTTTAGAATAGTCTTCCCATTTGTCTGGGTAACCAATCTTAACTGTAGTTGTGCTTAATTTTTCTAAAGCACCTTTTTTAGTTTCTTCAGCCATCCAAGGTAAAGCTTTAATGCGCTCACCAAATGCTGTTAAAACATTTTTAATCATTGCTTGAGCTTTTGCTTTCGCCTCAGCTGGGAATTTCTTCTCAACATATAATTGTCCTAAAGCTTCACCAACAGTTCTATTAACAACAGCTAAAGCTCTTTCTTCAACTGGTCTTTGCTCTTTAGCACCTTCAAGTGTTTTTGAGTAGAATTCCCAGTTTGCAGTTTCCATATCAGTAGATAATAAACTTGCAGAGCTATTAACTAATGTCCATTTTAAGTAAGCTTTTACATCAGCAATATTCTTAGTAGTCAAGATTTCATTTAATGACTTGATGTATTTAGGTTGAGAAACGATTACTTTATCAACGTTTTTCAATCCGTTTGCAGTGATGTATGCGTTCCAATCTACAACAGGAGCTAATTTTTGTAAATCAGCAATTGTCATAGGATTGTAAGTTAAACGGCTATCTCTACGCTCAACACGAGTTAAACGAGGCTCAGCCATTTTAGTTTCAATAGCAAGTACTCTTTTAGAATCTGCCGTAGCTTCTTCTTTAGACTCTCCAGCCATTTCTAACATACGAGCAACGTGAGCTGTATATTGCTCGCGTTTTTCTTGCATATCTTTATCTTTTAAGATATAGTAATCACGGTCAGGTAAACCAAGAGATCCCAAGCTTAAATAAACTGCATTTTCGTTAGAGTTTTTAGCATCCGCATAAACGTAGATAGAGTATAATCCTAATCCTCCTTCGTCAGCTAAATCATTAATTAACTTTGTTACATCAGCAGGTGTAGCAATAGCATTAATTTTATCTAAGTAAGGTTTAAGAGGAGCAACCCCTAATTTATTTCTTGTTTCAGCATCTAAGTAAGTCTCAAAAACTGCAACAGCTTTTGCTTGGTCAGATTTAGGATCAAGTTTTTTATTTTGTGCAGCTTCTTTTAAAATAGCTAAAGCATCCTTATCTGTGTTTTGTCTTAATTCGTCAAAACTTCCCCAACGAGTTCTGTCAGCTGGAATTTCTGTCTTGTCGAACCAAGTTCCGTTTACATAACGGAAGAAGTCATCACCTGGCTTTACTAAAGTATCCATATACTCTAATGTAATACCGTGGTTTACCGTGTCTTCTGCTTCTGCTGTTTTTTTAGCGTCTTTACAAGCAACTAAAGAAACAACCGCAAAGGCAGAAGTTAATAATACCTTTTTGTTCATAATATTAAGATTATTTTCGTTTTTAATGATATGCTAACAAAAATAGAAAATATCTTTGGTTAATATAATTTTTAATAAAGTAAAATGAGTGTGAAGCATTTATAAAGTCTTTAACCTTTTTTTAGAAGTGAATTTGTAAGTTTGCACAAACTCAAATAATTATGTTACAGTTCTTTAAAAAGTACAGATATTTCTTTTTATTTTTCTTCTTGTTGTGTGCAGGGATAATGATTATGTTTTATAATGCATTGAAGTACAGGAAGTCATTGCCTGTTTATACTCCAGCAATGGTAAACCCAGAAATGGTGGATAGTTTGATTCAGCATCAAGCAAATAAACAGAAACACCGTATAGCGCCATTTAAGTTTGTAAATCAAAATGGAGATACCATTTCTAATAAAGACTATGAGGGACATATTTACGTAGCAGATTTCTTTTTTACTACTTGTCCTACTATTTGTCCTATTATGGGAGATAATATGGTGTGGTTACAAGATAAGATTAAAGATTTACCAGGTGTTAAGTTACTTTCTCATACTGTAACTCCAGATATTGATAGTGTTCCAGTGTTGAAAGAGTACGCTCTTCACAAAGGGGTAGATGATAATATTTGGAATTTAGTAACAGGAGATAAGAGAGATATCTATTATATTGCAAGAAATTCTTACTTAGCAGTGAAGACAGGTTCTCCTGAAGAGATGTACGATATGGTGCATACAGAGAACTTTATTTTAGTTGATGGAAGTGGTCGTATTAGAGGGTTCTATGATGGAACAAACTTAGACACGAAGGATGAAGAGGCTAAAAATATGCAAGATTTGTGGGAAGATATCCAATGGTTATACAAGCACGAAAAGAGTAAAAAATAACCTTGTTAAGAGGTAATAATAAAGGTAATAGTAGTTTAAATAATAAGAAATCTTGTGTTTATGCTACTATTATCTTTTTTTATACTTAGCTTTGTAATGTGAATTAAATCTAAATAAAGTGAGTACAACTTTAGACTTGTTAAAAAGAAACGAAAGAGGAGTAATTGCAGAGTTTGATATGCATAAGGTTCCTTTGAAATTATTAGAGATGGGATGTTTACCTGGCAATGAAGTAGTGTTGTTAGAAGTAGCCCCATTAGGAGATCCGATTTATTTGTGTATAAATGACACACATTTATCTATTCGTAAAGAATTAGCTCGTGAAATACTTGTAGAAGTAGAGGGTTAATTAGTACAATATATTATTACATTAGTTGATGAAAAAAAATATTAAAGTTGCCCTAATAGGTAATCCTAACGTAGGGAAAACCTCAGTATTTAATGCTTTAACTGGACTTAATCATAAAATAGGGAATTATCCAGGAATTACTGTTGATAAGAAAACAGGTGTGTCAAAACTTGATGAACACACAAATGCTACAATTGTAGATTTACCAGGTACGTATAGTATCAATGCCAGCTCATTGGACGAACGCATCGTTTTAGATTTGTTGTTCGATCCTACTAATGAAGATTATCCAGATGTTGCTGTAGTTGTTGTAGATATCGAGAACTTAAAACGTAATCTACTTTTATTTACGCAAGTGAAAGAGTTAGGTATTCCAACGGTATTGGTTGTGAATATGGCTGACCGAATGGAAGAGAAGGGGATTACTCTTGCTGTAGCTGAGTTAGAAGAAAAGTTGAAAACTAAGATTGTTTTAGCGAGTGCTAAGAAGAAATTAGGTATTCAAGAAATAAAACAAGCTATTTTAGGTTATAAAGAGCTTTCGATAAAACCGTGTATGAACGCTACGGGTGTAGATTCGGAGTTTTTTGGTCGCTTAGCACTTACGTTCTCTAATTTATCTGTGTATAAATTATGGATGATTTACTCGCAAGAGGTTACAATTGGAGGAATAGGTAAAAAGGAAATTGAATCTAAGGGAGTTAAGCTGTCTGAAGATGAGGTTAAGCGTTTACAACATAAGAAAACGATTAAGCGTTATCAATTTATAAATGATGTTTTAAAAGAGACTTATGTAAAGGACTCTTCTAAGGCAACAGATATTAGAAGTAAGGTTGACCGTATTTTAACGCATCGCGTTTGGGGTTACGTAATCTTCTTTGCAATTATGTTATTAGTTTTCCAAGCGATATTTGAGTGGTCAAGTATTCCGATGGATTGGATTGAAGATCAATTTGCGTCATTGACAACTTGGGTACACGAGGTAATGACACCAGGAAAACTAACTGACTTAATAGCGGATGGTATTGTTCCAGGTATTGGTGGTATTATGCCATTCATTCCTCAAATTGCTATTTTATTTATGTTCATCTCAATTCTTGAAGAGACGGGTTATATGAGTAGAGTAGTGTTTTTAATGGACCGTTTAATGCGTCCTTTTGGATTAAGTGGTAAATCAGTTGTTCCATTAATCTCAGGTAATGCTTGTGCGATTCCAGCAATTATGTCTGCTCGTAATATTGAAAATCCAAAAGAGCGCTTGTTGACAATTTTAGTAACTCCGTTTACTACTTGTTCTGCTCGTATTCCAGTTTATATCATCTTGATTTCATTGGTTATTCCTGATACTCGTATTGGTATATTTGGAATGCAGGCGTTAACGCTGACGTTTTTCTATTTAATTGGATTCTTCTCTGCATTGATTGGTGCGTGGGTATTGAAACACTTTATTGACGTAAAACACAAGTCATATTTTGTGATTGAGATGCCAAGCTACCGTGCACCTATATTGAAAAACGTAGTTGCTACAATGTATGAAAAGACTAAAGCTTTCGTTGTTGGAGCAGGTAAGATTATCTTTTTCTTGTCAATTATTATTTGGTTTTTAGGTGCTCATGGACCTGGAAATAACTTTGAAAATGCAGAAGAAATTATTGCTGAAAGATACAAAGGAGAGGTTGTAACAGCTGAAGAAATGGATGATTTTGTAGCGGGATATAGATTAGAAAATTCATACATCGGAATTGTTGGTAAAGCAATTGAACCTGTTATTAAACCATTAGGGTATGATTGGAAAATTGGTATTGCAGTGATTACATCATTTGTAGCTCGTGAAGTATTTGTGGCAACATTGGCTACTATCTACAACGTGGGATCAAGTGGTGAAGAAGAAGAAACAATCAAGGCTCGTATGGAGGCTGAGGTTTGGCCAGATACAGGAGAGAAGGTATTTACTTTAGCAAGTGGACTTTCATTGATGTTCTTTTATGCATTTGCAATGCAATGTGCTTCGACAGTTGCAATTACCAGAAGAGAAACAAAGTCTTGGAAATGGACTATATTCCAAGTCGTGTTTATGACTGTGTTTGCTTATGTTGTTGCATTAGTAGTGTATCAACTTTTAAAATAAACTAATATGGACTACCAAGAAGTAATAGCCTATGCGATTGTTATTATTGCTTTAGGGTATTTTATCAAAAAGAGTTTTTGGAAGAATAAGGGAGGCAAGAATGGATCTTGTGGTAACGGAAGTTGCGGTTGCTCTTAACAGAGATATAGTTTACTATTTATATATAAAAAGCGAAAGCCATCTAAAATAGATGGCTTTCGCTTTTAGTGTTTTAGGCTGTTTACAAATTCTTGTATAGCGGGTAGTGAAATACCATTGTGTTCTATATGCTTGACAAAAGCAGAACCGACAATAGCACCCTGACTATATTCGCAAACGGTTTGAAAGGTTGCAGCATTGTGGATTCCGAAACCAACTAATCGTGGATTGGTTAATTGTAGGTTTTGAATGCGTTGGAAATAATCTGTTTGTTTTTCCAGGTTTTTATTTGCCCCAGTTATACTGTTTGAAGAGACCATATAGATAAAACCATTTGTTTCTTGGTCAATCATTTTGATTCGCTCTTCTGCTGTTTCATTATTTATCAACATAATGTTTAAGATGCCGTATTGTTGGCAGTAAGCTTTGAGATGTTGCTTGTAGTAATCCAGAGGTAAATCTGGGATAATGAAACCATCAATACCGACTTCAGCACATTTTTTGACAAAGTTTTCTTCGCCGTATTGTAGGATAGGGTTTAGGTATCCCATCAATACAATTGGAATGGTTGTATTTTTTCTAAGTGTTGTTAGCTGGTCAAACAAAAGAGTTAGGCTCATACCGTTTTTAAGGGCTTTCTCACTACTTTCTTGTATAACAGGACCGTCGGCAAGGGGATCCGAAAAAGGGATGCCTATTTCAATCATATCTACTCCTGCTTTTTCTAAGTTTTCTACAATAGAAAGTGTGTCGTTTAGGTTAGGATAACCGGCAGTAAAAAAGATTGAAAGTATATTTTTATTTTTTTGTTGGAATGTTGTTGTAATTCTATTTTTCATTGGTAAAATATTTTTGATAGGTTAGCATATCTTTATCTCCTCTTCCAGATAAGTTGACAATGACAATGTCGTTTTCTTTTAAGTTTAGTTTTTCTAAGTAAGCTAAAGCGTGAGCCGATTCTAAAGCAGGTATAATTCCATCTGTTCTGGTTAAATGAAAAGCCGCTTTTATAGCCTCATCATCAGTGATGCTGCCTACCATTATTTTATTTGTGTCATTAAGATAAGCGTGAGCAGGACCAATACCAGGGTAGTCTAATCCAGCTGATATAGAATAGGGTTCTATTATCTGACCATCTTCTGTTTGTATAAGATAGGTTTTACTACCGTGGATAATACCTTTTTTGCCTAATGCGATTGTAGCGGCTGTTTTATCCGTTTGTATTCCTTTTCCGGCTGCTTCAACAGCAATTAACTTTGTATGATTATTATCTATAAAGTGATAGAAAGCTCCCATAGCATTACTACCACCTCCAACGCAAGCAATTACATAATCCGGTTTTGCTGTGTTTTCTTTTTCTAATAGTTGCTCTTGAATTTCTTTACTAATAATAGATTGGAATTTAGCTACCATATCAGGATAAGGGTGTGGACCAACGACAGAACCAATTACATAATGCGTATCGGTAGGATTGTTTATCCATTCTCTGATAGCCTCGTTTGTAGCATCTTTTAGTGTTTTACTACCACTATTTGCTGGAACTACAGTAGCTCCAAGCATTTTCATTCTTTCAACATTTGGCTTTTGTCTTTCGATGTCTATTGCTCCCATAAATACAGTGCACTCTAAACCTAATAAAGCACAAGTAGTGGCAGTGGCAACACCGTGTTGTCCTGCACCTGTTTCTGCGATGATTCTTTTTTTGTTTAGGCGTTTAGCTAATAATACTTGTCCTATAGTGTTATTGATTTTATGAGCCCCTGTATGGTTTAAATCTTCTCTTTTTAGATAGATCTTAGCTTTGTATTGTTTTGATAAGTTTTCAGAATAGAACAGCGGGGTTGGCCTTCCAACATAATCTTTTAGGAGGGACTGCATTTCTTGTTGGAAGCTGCTATCTTCAAGTATATCTAAGTATTTTGCTTGTAGTTCTGCTACATTGGCGTGCAACATTTCAGGAATGAAGGCACCTCCAAATTCTCCGTAGTAGCCATCTGATGTAGGGTTAAATGTGTTCATTTCTAATAGTATTTATAAGTTGTTTTGTGTGATTGTAATTTTTTAGTCCTGCTTCATCTTCTAATTGGCTATTGCAATCAAAGCCTATTAAAGCAGGGTGTTTAAGTTTTAATGCTTGTGTAATATTAGATAACCCTATTCCTCCGCTGAGGTAGAAAGGTTTATCTAATGTATAGTTTTGCAGAATGTTCCAATTAAACGCTTGTCCACTTCCTCCATACTGTGATGTTTTCGTGTCAAATAAAAAAGCCGAGCAATAGGGGATGTATGTTTCAAGTATTTTTATGTCTATTTTGTCTTGAATGGGGAATGCTTTTATGATATTAAATCCCTTTTCGTGTAGTGCTTGGCATTGGGCAATTGATTCTTCTCCGTGTAATTGGATAATATCTAAAGCGTATTGCTGTGCTATAGCTTGTATTACATCATTGGTTTCATTGACAAACACACCTACTTTCTTTATCGGGGCAGGTATCTTTTGAATGCTACTTTGCAAAGTAGATTTATCTATATACCGACGTGATTTTTTATAAAAGATAAATCCTATTAAATCAGGGTTTAATGAAACTATTTCTTGGATATTTTTAGGAGTTTTCATTCCGCAAATCTTTATTTTCATAGTAGTTCCGTTTGTAATTGTTTTAATATTTCAGGCGGATTGTGTTCTTTCATAAAATATTCTCCTATAAGATATCCTGCAAAACCGGCTTGTTGTAGCTCCTTTATGGTGTTAGCAGAGTATATTCCACTTTCTGCAATTTTTACAGCATTAGTAGGCAAGTACGAAGCTAATAGAATGCTATTTTCAATGTCAACGTCAAAGGTGTTTAGGTTTCTGTTGTTTATACCTATTAAGTCAAAGTTTGTATGACTATATAAACGAACTTCCTCTTCTGTGTGTGTTTCTAATAGTACTTCTAAACCAAGTTTGTGTGCATAATCTGTGAGTTGAACTATTCTGTCTAAAGGGTGGAGTTTTGCAATTAGTAAAATGGCATCAGCTCCAATTGCTTTCGCTTCCTCCAGTTGATATTCGTCAACAATAAATTCCTTTTGTAAAAGAGGAAGGTTTGTTGCCTTTCTTGCTTTCAGAAAATCATCTGTTTTAGCACCAAAAAATTGTTGGTCAAAAAGAACAGACAAAGCAGCAGCTCCTTCTTGTGTATATCCTTGGACAATGGCCGTAACATCTGCATTAGGATGTATATTTCCTTTACTTGGCGATTGTCTTTTGAATTCGGCAATAATCCCTTTGCCTTTTGATGCTATTATCGCTTGTTTTAAAGAAGTACACTGTCTGTTATACAGTTCCTTTGTCTGTAAGGTTTCTACAGGTTGTTTTAATTTTTTGTAAGCAACTTCCTGTTCTTTATGTCGTCTTATTTTCTCTAATATCAGTTTCATAAGTTTCTCAATATTTCAAATTTCTTTTTTGCATTACCTCCTAAAAGAGACTCTTCAGCTTGGTTATATGCCTCTTCGATAGTTAGTGATGGATGATAGGTTTTAATTGCTAAAGCACTATTAGCAAGGACAACGCTATTTTGTGCATTTGTTCCTTTTCCTTTTAGGATTTGCCAAAAGATATAAGCAGATTCTTCAACAGTATTCCCTCCAATGATATCCGTTTGACTGACTTTAGGTTGATTGAAATATGAAGCGTCTATTATTTGCTCTTTGGTATTTGTTACGATTTTACATTTGTCTGTCAGTGTACATTCGTCATATCCATCTAAGGCGTGGATAATGCAATATTGGGTGTCGGATTTTTGAAAGAAATATTGATACATACGCAATAGTTCAAGATTGAATAAACCAACCATTTGGACTTTGGGCTCTGCCGGATTTGTAAGAGGACCAAGCATATTGAAAAAGGTTTTTACACCAAGTGATTTTCTCACAGGAGCAATTCTCTTCATTGCAGGGTGAAACAAGGGGGCGTGAATAAAGCAAATGTTAGCTTCTGCTAATTGGTTTTGCAATTCTGCTTCTGTTTTTCTAAAGTGAATACCTAAGTTTTCAAGAACACTTGAAGAACCAGAAACAGAAGATACTCCGTAATTTCCGTGTTTAGCAACAGGAATATTGTTTCCTGCAAGTACAAAAGAAGTTAGGGTAGATATATTGAATGTGTTTTTTCCATCACCTCCCGTACCACAAACATCCATAGGGTTGAATTGAGATAAATCTACCTTAGTTGCTAATTGTAACATTGCTTCTCTAAACCCTGTAAGTTCTTCTAAAGTAATAGAGCGCATTAAGTAGGTTGTTAAAATAGCAGATAGCTGAGGTTCGCTATATTCTCCTGTTGCCATATCAAGTAGTACTTGTTTAGCCTCATCTGTGGTCAGGGTTTTATGTTGTATCAGTTTGTTAAGTAACTCTTTCATAGTTTAATTTTTTATCCAATTAGCTAATAGTTGTATTCCGTTTTCGGTTAGTATTGATTCTGGGTGAAACTGTACACCTCTTATATCGTAATGTTTATGTTTGATTGCCATAATGTTTCCATTTGTATCATAAGCAATAACATCGAGTTCAGAGTTGTCTTTTTCATCAATAACCCACGAGTGATAATGACCAATTTTAGTATAGTTGGGAATATCTTTTAACAAGTAATCTTCTTGTGTGATTTGTAGTTGTCCTTGAATGCCGTGTAAAGGGTTATTTAGTTGTTTTAGCTTGTGTTTAAAGAACTCGCCTATAGCTTGATGGCCTAAACAGACTCCAAAGATGCTTTTAGTAGTGCTGTATTCTTTTAGAATATTCATTACTTGACCAGCATTAACTGGTATTCCTGGTCCCGGAGAGATAACTATTTTATCATATTTAGCAAGGTCTTTTAGCTCAACTTTGTCATTTTTAATAACATCTACTTGTTGTGCTCCTAATTCTTTTAGGGCATATACGATGTTATAAACAAAGGAGTCGTAATTGTCAATAACTATTATTTTCATAATTATATGTTTTCTGCTTGTTGAATAGCAGACCTAACTGCTCTAAGTTTATTGTCTATTTCTTGTAGTTCTAAGTTCTCATTTGATTGTATGACTATACCACAGCCTGCTTGGTAGGTAAGGTGATTATTGTGGCTTAATACAGAGCGGATGAAAATGGCTTGGTTTAGTGTTCCGTCTAATCCAATAATTCCGACAGCCCCTCCATAGAAGCCTCTACTTTCAGGTTCATATTGATTGATTAGTTGCATTGCCTTGTGTTTAGGTGCTCCTGATAGTGTACCTGCAGGGAATGTATCTGCAAATATTTGTATGGGATTAGCACTATTAGCAAGAGTTCCACTAACTTTTGAGACAAGGTGTATTACGTGAGAGTAATATTCTACTTGTTTAAATTTTTCTACTTGGACAATCTCACTGTTTTTGCTGAGGTCATTTCTCGCAAGGTCTACTAACATAACGTGTTCTGCAGATTCTTTAGGGTCATTTAATAATTGTTCAGCAATATGTTTATCGTCTATAGGGTCGCCACTTCGTTGAAATGTACCTGCAATTGGATGTATGTAAGCTTTGTTCTCTTTGATGACCAGTTGTGCTTCAGGCGAAGAACCAAATATCTTGAAATCACCATAGTCAAAGAAAAATAGGTAAGGAGAGGGGTTGATTGATCGAAGTGTTCTATACACATTGAATTCATCACCTTGAAATTCTTGGTTAAACTTACGTGATAAGACTAATTGAAAGACATCACCATTTTGGCAATGTTCTTTTCCTTTTTTGATGGTAGATAGAAATTCATCATCTGAAAGCATTGTTTTTTCTTCTCCTTTTGTTTGGAAAGGAAAAGAAGAAATAGCGTTGTTGTTTATAAGACTCTTAAGTTGTTCTATGTTGTTTTCTTCCTCTTCAATAGTGTGATCGATGAGGTATAATTCATTTTTGAAGTGATTGAATACAATTAGATTTTTATAGAAAGCATATTGCATTAAAGGCAATTCAAAATCGTTAGAATCAATTGTTATTTCTTGTAATAAAGGAATACTGTTATATGAAGTATAACCGAATAGACCGTTATTGATAAAGCTTAGTTCAGTAGGTTTTTTAAGGTTAATTGATTGTGTAAAAGAGTTTAATTCCTGAATTATATCAATTGAATTAGTAGGAAACTGCTTACTAATGTCAATTAAGTTAATATGTGTAAATTGTTTTTCTACACAAATAGACGCAAGGGGGGTTAAACAGATATAAGAATAGCTGTTTTCTTTGCTGTTATAGTCAGAGCTTTCTAATAGAAGACTATTAGGAAATTTGTCTCTTAACTTTAGATAAAGTTCTACTGGGGTATAGGTATCTCCCAGAAGTTTCTGATAATGTGTTGTGATATTCATATGATAAATGTTGAGTTATAAAAAAGCAAAAAAAAAGGCCCACTGGGTTAACAGTGAGCCTTTATATATATAAGAATAATATACTTTTTTTGGAGTAGATTACTTAAATACACAGCATAGCCAACTAAACCCTTTGTCGGATTGAGTAAGCCACCACCAATTAGTATTTAAGAATTGTGTATTCATTTTCTTTTAAATGTTAATGCTAAAGTATAAAAAAAGAATTAGATAACAAATAATATTTTTCTTTTTTATGATACTAATTGATTAATTTTTAAAGTTTTACTTGTATTATATCTTGATCGTGAAATGTATTTTCTTCATAGAAGAGGTGAAAGTCTTCTAATCTATATGGCGGACAAGCCCCTGCGTGTGAGGTTATGTAAGCTCCTAAAGAAGATGCTTTTTTAATAACTTCAAGGTCATTACTTTTCTTGATTTTTTCAGCTAAAAAGCCTGCTAAGAAAGAATCACCACTACCTACAGTATCTTTGATTACAATCTCAACTGCTGGGAAGCGATAGAAAATATCATTGCTTTGGTAGATGCCTCCTTTACTTCCTTTAGACACTATAATTTCATTGCATTTAAAGTAATCTTGGATGTATTTAACAGCTTCTTCTTCTGTTGTGTATGCTTTACCAATATATTCAAGTATCTCTTTTAATTCAGCCTTATTCATCTTTAATAAGTCGGATTTTTTCATTAATTCTGTTACAAAATCCAAATTATAATGTGGAGGTCTGAAATTTACATCATAGACTTTATATTTTGCAGCCTCTAACAATTGATGAAGTGTGTTTCTTGTATGTTCTTTTCTACTTGCTAATGTTCCAAAAACAAAAGCATCTGATTTTGCTACTAAATCATAATCACTTTGTTTGAAATCAATATAATCCCAGGCTCCTTGATCTAAAAACTCGTAAGACGCATCATTGTTGTCGTCAAATGTTGCAAAGACAGTTCCTGTTTGGTGATTAGGATCAACTTGTACAGTAGCAGTCGGTATTCCATCATTTGTAATTCTGTCAAGAATTTTACTACCTAATTCGTCTTGGCCAATCTTTGTAATGATGTGTGAATCAATATTGAATTTATGTAAATGAAAAGCTACATTTAGAGGAGCTCCTCCAATTCTTTTATAGGTAGGGAAGATGTCCCAAAGTACTTCTCCAAAACAAACAACGGAAGGTTTTGCACTGATATCTGTCATAGTCTAATTTTTTTAGGGGAGAAATATTCTGCCCCATCTACACTAAGATACAAAATCTTTACATTTCTTTTGTAAGGCGTAGTAATGTTTAAGGTTTTGTAAAGATTAGTTTCTTATTTTGTTTGTAATATAGAAGAAGTGATACTACATATAAAAAGCTCTACTTAGTTTTAAGTAGAGCTTTTTATATAAGATTTGGTGTACTTCTTAATTAAATAAATTAAGTAATAAAGAAGGACATAATCCAATAATAATATTAATTGCAACAGCAGTTACTCCAATTACTTTGTAAGAAAGCGGAACGTCTAATTCGTCTGTGTTTTCTTCATAGTTAGAGAACATAGCTATAATCACTTTTAAGTAATAATAAATACTGATAAAAGAGTTGATTACCCCAAAGATTACTAATGCAATGTAACCATTAGAAATCGCTTGAGAGAACAAGAAGAATTTACCAAAGAAACCTGCAAAGATTGGAATACCTCCCATTGATAATAAACCAATTGAAAGTACTACAGCTAAAAGAGGGTTTCTTCTTCCTAATCCATAAAAGTTAGAAATTAATTCGTTGTCTTTATTTTTAGTAACAATGATTAAAACAGAGAACGCTGCGATACCTGCAATAGCATAAGCTGATGCATAGTAGAATAAGTTAGATGTAGCAGATCCAAGAGCTGTTAGAGCCATCATCATAAAACCGGCATGAGAAATACCAGAATATGCTAAAAGACGCTTCATATTGTCTTGTCTGATTGCCATAATATTTCCAACTGTCATAGTTAAGATTGCAATTACTACAATTACTCCAGTAAAGTACTCAGGCATATGACTAAATAATGCTAAGCTTAATTTGTATAAAGTTGCTACAGCAGCTACTTTAACTAAAGTACTCATCATTGCAGTTGTTAAACTTGGTGCTCCTTGATATACGTCTGGTGCCCAGAAGTGGAAAGGAACAGCAGCTATTTTGAATAACATACCAATGATAATCATTATTACTCCTAATGGATACCAAATAGGCAAAGAGCTTGTTGATGCTGTTTTTGTTATTTGTACAAGGTCAAAAGAACCTGTTGCTCCATAAACTAAAGCGATACCAAATAACACAACACCTGAAGCAAACGAACCTAAAAGGAAGTACTTCATTGCAGCTTCATTACTCTTAATGTTTTTAATCTCTGTTCCACACAGGATGTAAAGAGTGATAGAAAGAATTTCTAATCCTAAGAAAAACATTGCCATATTTCCAAAACTTACCATACAAATGGCTCCCATTAATAAGAAAAGTTTCAGAGAAATATAGTCTGCTATTTTTGAATATTCTTTTTTATAAAAGTCTTTACTCATCCCAACTAAAAATACAGTTAGGGCAATGAATAAAGATGAAAATGCGGTAGAGAATTTAGTAGAAACAAACATATTATTATAATATGCTTCAACCACATCTATGTTACATAGTGTGTAAACTAAGATTCCCAATAAACCAACAATCGTCATAGGAATGACAATTTTACGCAAATTGATTATCTCTGCTACAAGTACTAAGACCGCTAATACTCCAATTGCTATTAATGTGTTCATTTGTTATATTTTGGAATTATATACATCAGATAAACTGACTTCTTATTACTTAATATATGATATTATTTCAACCAAACTTGGTGTGATTAAATCTGATAATGGTTTTGGATAAATACCAAAGAAAATTATAGCTACTACTAAAAGACCAAGAACAATAGACTCTTTTGTGGTTACGTCTAAGAAAGTTTTAGTATTAGTTTCTCCTAACATTGATTTTTGGAACATTCTCAACATGTAAAAAGCTCCTAAAATGATTGTTGTTCCTCCTATAATTGCATACCATAAGTTTACTTGAGATAAACCATAAAGTAAGCTGAATTCTCCAATGAAACTGAATGTACCAGGTAAACCAATAGAAGCAAACATTAATATCATAAAGAATGAAGCAAATTTAGGTGCCTGTTGACGGATACCACCCATTTCACCAATCATTCTTGTTTCATAACGTTTGTAAATGATATCAGCGACATAGAATAATCCAACAATTACAAAACCGTGAGCAATCATTTGTAGAACAGATCCTCTTAAACCATCAAGTGTTAATGAGTATGAACCTGCTGCAATTAGTCCAACGTGAGCTAATGAAGAGTAAGCAAAGAATCTTTTGATGTTTGATTGTTTCAAAGCTACTATTGATCCATAAACTACTCCGATAAGACATAATACTAAGATTGTAGGCATTAAGTCTTTTGCTGCAGTTGAAGTAATAGGTAATTGCCAACGAATTATTGAGTATAATCCCATTTTAAGCATTATACCAGCAAGTAACATAGTACCAACTGTTGGTGCTTTTTCGTAAGTTGAAGCCTGCCAAGTATGGAAAGGAAAAACTGGAATCTTAATAGCGTAAGCTAAGAAGAAAGCCAAGAATATCCAGTATTGTTCTTTAGCTGTTAAGTTTACATTATACAAGTCTAAAAGCATAAAACTTCCAGCTTTTTGGTATAAGTAAATAAAACCTACAAGCATAAACAATGAACCTGCAAATGTGTAAATAAAGAATTTTAAAATTGCTTTTTTACGAGCTTCAAATGTGTCATTACCCCAAAGTAAAGCAATGAAGTAAATTGGTAATAATGCTAATTCCCAGAAGATATAATATAAGAAACCATCTGATGCTAAGAATGTTCCTGTCATAGCAAATGACATAAACATCACTAAGGCATAAAAAGCATTTGATTTTTCAATATGATCACCAAAAGATGTTAAGATGATCAATGGTGTTAGTGCCGTAGTAAGTAATACTAAGGCTAATCCTAATCCATCTGCACGGAATGCTAAATGAATGTTTGGGTTTACCATCCATTGCGTTACAAATCCTGTGTCTGTACCAGAATTATGTAAACAGATTAAGACTAAAGTTTCTACAAAAGCAACAAGTCCAAATAACAAAGCTACTTTAGCAGCGGCCTGTTTTCCTGATAAATAGGTTGCAAAGGCACCAACTAATAACGTTAATAATAATATAGTTACGTTCATCTCTCTAAGTTATCTTGCAATGAATAAATAATATAAAATCAAACAGATTCCGAATACGAAAGCAAATAAGTACAATCCGATGTTACCATTTTGTGCTTTTTTACCTTGTAACGATAAACCATCTGCTATTTTTCCTAATCCAAAAATAGTTCCAGATAAAGCTACTTCTACTACATCTCTAAAGAAAGTTGCAAGTACATAAATAGGCTTTACAAATAGTTTTTGATAGATTTCATCAATGTAATATTTGTTGTAAAGAACTTTGTGGAATCCAACAATTTCTTCGTCTTCTTGAGGAACTTCATTGTTTTTAATGTATTTGCTATAAGCAATTCCTAAACCGATTAAGAAACCAATTGTAGCAACAGCCATTAAAATATATTCAGTTGTTCCTAAAGCATGAGGATGTTTAGTAGCCGTGTTTACAATGACTGGTTTTAAGTATTCGTTTAACCAGCTATTTCCAGGTAAACTAATTACACCACCAATTACAGATAAACCTCCTAAAATCCACAATGGAATAGTCATAGAGGCAGGACTTTCGTGTAAGTGATTCTTTTGTTCTTGTGTACCTCTGAAGTTTTTAAAGAAAGTTAAGAACAATAGGCGGAACATATAGAAAGCAGTCATAATTGATGCAATCGAACCTATTACATATAAAGTTGGGTTATTGAAGAATGCAGTCATCAAGATTTCGTCTTTTGAGAAGAATCCTGAGAATAATGGGAAACCTGATATAGCAAGTGTAGCTAATAAGAAAGTAACATAAGTCGCTTTCATAAATTTGTTTAGACCACCCATTTTACGCATATCTTGTTCTCCGCCCATTGCGTGTATAACAGAACCAGATCCTAAGAATAAACAAGCTTTAAAGAAAGCGTGAGTTATTACGTGGAAAACTGCGATTTCATAAGCTCCAAAACCGATAGCCATAAACATTAATCCTAACTGAGAAACAGTAGAATATGCTAATACTTTTTTAATGTCATTTTGTACTAAACCAATTGTTGCAGCAAAAAGAGCAGTAAAGGCTCCAATAATTGCAATTATATTTTGTACTTGAGGAGCAAGGTCAAAAACAAAGTTTAATCTCGTAATTAAGAAGATACCTGCTGTTACCATTGTTGCTGCGTGTATTAAAGCAGAAACAGGAGTAGGACCAGCCATTGCATCAGGTAACCATGTGTATAATGGTAACTGAGCACTTTTCCCAACTGCTCCAATAAATAAAGCTAAAGCTGCAAAACCAATCCAAGTGTTAATTTGGTGATTTGTTCCTGTAGAAAGAGCTTCTTTGATAGTCATATAGTCTAAAGACTGGAATAAAAATGCTAAGATAAATACCCCAACCAAGAAACCTAAGTCTCCAATACGGTTCATGATAAAAGCCTTTTTAGCTGCATCATTATACGATTGGTTTTTGTGCCAGAATCCAATTAGTAAGTAAGAGCATAAACCTACACCTTCCCAGCCAATGAAAGTAATCAATAGGTTACTACCACCTACTAAAACAATCATAAAGAAGATAAATAAGTTTAGGTATCCAAAGAACTTACCATAGTTTTCGTCACCTTTCATATAGCTTGTCGAATACCAGTGTATTAATGTACCAATACCAGTAACGAATAATAACCAAAGTAGAGAAAGTTGATCCAATAAGAATCCAAAAGATATTTTGAATTTAGCTACTGCGATCCACTCAAATAAATCTACTTGAATAGGTGTTTTCGTACTATTAACTTGTACAAAAGCTATTACTGTAACAATGAATGAAATTAAAACTGCAAAGGTTGCTATAACTCCAGCACTATTACCTAACTTTTTTCCGTAGAAAATATTAATTAAAGACCCTAATAAAGGGACTAATAATAAAAGTAAAATTACGTTTGTGTCCATGCGGAATTACCCTTTTAAGTTTTTTAATTTATCAATATCAATTGATCCAATATTTCTGTAAATCGTTACCAGAATGGCAAGTCCGACTGCAACTTCTGCTGCTGCTACTGCCATAGTAAAGAATACGAATACTTGTCCTTGTGCATCTTGGTGATATGTTGAGAAAGCAACTAATAGCATATTAGCAGAGTTCAACATTATTTCAATACACATAAACATCACAATTGCGTTACGTCTATATAGAATTCCAAATACTCCGATACAAAATAAGATGATCGATAAGTATATGTATCTGTCAATACCGATGATTTCAATTACATTTTCCATAATTAAGCTGCTTTTTCGGTTTTATCCTTTTTAGAAATTAGAACTGCACCAATCATAGCTAATAATAATAGTACGGCAACCATTTCAAAAGGCATTACATATTCGTTTAAAAGAACTTTTCCTAAAACTTGAACTGACTGGAAATCTTCTCCATGAGCTGCATATTGCAATTCATAAGTTTGAGCACCTCTCATTGTTATAGAAAGTAATAGAATTCCAATGAAACAGAAAGCTATTGTAGCAATTAATTTTGTTACAAAAGGTTTTGCTACTTCATGGCTAATATTTAAGTTCATTAACATTATAGTAAAAAGCATCAAGATCATGATTGCTCCAGAGTAAACCATAATGTGTACCATACCTAAGAATTGTGAATTCAAAAGGATATAGTGACCTGCTATTGAGAAGAAACTTACCACTAACCATAGTGCACTATGAATAGGGTTCTTGCTCAATAAGGTTAAAGCTGCACTTCCGAGTGTTATAGTCGAAAGAATATAAAATAAAATTTCTACCATAATTAAGCTTGTTTCATGTTTTTAGTGTTCTCTTTAGCTACATCCAAAGGCATAACTAATTTATCTTTTCCAAATATGAAATTTTCTCTATTAATATCTGCTTTTGTAATTTGTTGTGATTTAGTTAAATAGATAGCTTGTTTAGGACAAGCTTCTTCACATAAACCACAGAAAATACAACGCAACATATTGATTTCGTAAATCTCAGCATATTTCTCTTCGCGATATAAATGCGCTTCTTCTGGTTTTCTCTCTGCTGCTTTCATTGAGATAGCTTCAGCTGGACATGATAGAGCACAAAGACCACAAGCTGTACAACGCTCTCTTCCTTCTTCGTCACGCATTAAAGTGTGTCTTCCTCTATATACAGGACTAAAAGGTCTTGTTTGTTCAGGATAGGCAATTGTTACCTTTTTCTTAAACATGTGTTTCAAGGTAACCATCATTCCTTTAAAAATCGCTACAAGATAGATACGCTCTGTCCAAGTCAGTTTCTTATTAGAAACAGTCTTTTTTCTTCCTGATAATGAATAATTGTTTGATGACATGTTTAGTTTTTTATAAGTAGTATAACAATAGCTGTAATAACTAAGTTTAATAGTGCAAGAGGAATTAAAGATTTCCATCCTAAGTTCATTAATTGGTCATAACGGAAACGTGGTAAAGTCCAACGTACCCACATGAAAACAAAAATGAAGAAACACAATTTGATAAATAGCGCTATTATACCTAATGTATTTCCGATATTCACACCCCAGTTTTCTACAACCCATGACATTCCAGGGTAGTTATAAGCTCCGAAGTATAGAACAGAAATAATTGTTGCAGATATAAATAAGTTGGCATATTCAGCAAATAAATAGAATCCCATTTTCATTGAAGAGTATTCTGTGTGGAAACCACCAATTAACTCTTGCTCACATTCTGCTAAATCGAAAGGAGCACGGTTTGTTTCTGCAAAAGAACAAATCAAGAAAATTAAGAAACCTACTGGCTGATAGAATACATTCCAATTCATACCAGATTGCTGTAAAGCTATTTCTCTTAAACTTAATGTTTGAGTCATTAAAAGTAGTCCGATTAGAGACAACCCCATTGCAATTTCATACGAAATCATTTGAGATGCAGCACGAATACCACTCATTAATGAATATTTATTATTAGAAGCCCAAGCACCAATCATAATTCCATATACCCCTACTGATAGTACAGCTAAGATGTATAATAAACCAACATTGATATCTGCTGCTTGTAATATAATATCTCTTCCAAATAAATGGAATTTGTCTCCCCATGGAATAACCGCACTTGTCATAAGTGCTAAAGTCATTGCTAAGAAAGGTCCAAATTTGAATAGGAATTTATTAGGTGTATTTGGTTCATATTCTTCTTTAGCAAAAAGTTTTAAACCATCTGCTAAGGGTTGTAATAAACCTCCTTTACCTGCACGGTTCGGTCCTAAACGATCTTGTATCCATGCTGCAATCTTACGTTCTGCAAGTGTAGCATACATAGCCATAAGCATTGTAACAGCAAATACTACAACAATGATAACCGCTTTGTCTATAATAATAGTTTTATCCATCCTTATGCCAATTTATTCTTTAGATTCTTTTTCTGTGTAAGGAATAGCTTTCATACTAATCTTTTGGCGGTCTTGATCACGACCTTCTAAGATCTGTTTTTCAGTTTTCATTACAACTTTGTCTAACTTCTGAGTGTAGTTATTTTGATTAATAACTGAAGACTTTTCGAATTTACGAGGACCTTCAATTACCCAATCTTTAGGATCTTTATGATCAAAACGACATTCATTACAGATAAACTCTTCAACTTCGTGGTATTGGTCCTTACGAGCAGTTACCCTTTGTATTTCATCACCGAACATCCAAAGTGTTGTTTTTCCTGAACAAGTAGGACAATTTCTATGTGCATTGTATGGTTTGTTAAACCAAACACGTGATTTAAAGCGGAATGTTTTATCTGTAAGTGCTCCTACAGGACAAACGTCAATCATATTTCCAGAGAATTCATTGTCAATTGCTGCTGAAATATAAGTTGATATTTGTGCGTGATCACCACGTCCACATACACCGTGTACACGTTTATCTGTCAGTTGTTCAGCTGTTTTTACACAACGATAACATAAGATACAACGGTTCATGTGAAGTTGGATATTATCTCCAATGTTCTCTGGGGCAAAAGTTCTTTTTTCTTCTTTAAACCTTTTTTGCTCTTTACCGTGGTTAAAGGCTAAGTTTTGAAGATCACATTCTCCTGCTTGGTCACAAACTGGACAATCTAAAGGGTGATTTATTAATAAGAACTCAGTAACTGCTTTACGTGCTTCTAAAACGCGAGGTGAAGTAATACTTTTCACTTCCATACCATCCATAACTCCTGTTTTACAAGAAGCCATTAGTTTAGGCATAGGACGTGGGTCAGCTTCACTACCTTTAGAAACTTCAACTAAACACGCACGGCATTTACCACCTGTTCCTTCTAATTTTGAATAATAGCACATTGCAGGAGGTACTGATTCTCCTCCAATCATTCTTGCTGCTTGTAGAATAGATGTTCCTGGTTCTACTTCTATTTCATGTCCGTCTATAGTAACTTTCATAAACTGTGCTTTTTAAGTTGAATATTTTTATTCAACGTATATTATTTATTAATCAAATGTTTTACTGATGAAAAAGGTTCATTCACAAAGTGCTCTCTGTTTTTAACTTTTTCAGGATATAAAACGTGATATTCAAATTCCTCTCTAAAATGTCTAAGAGCAGCAGCAACTGGCCAAGCAGCAGCATCTCCTAATGGACAAATAGTATTTCCTTCAATGTTACTTTGAATACTCCATAGTAAATCAATGTCTTCCATTGTACCGTGACCAGTTTCAATACGGTGAAGTACTTTCTCTAACCATCCCGTTCCTTCACGACAAGGTGAACATTGTCCACAGCTTTCATGTGCATAAAAACGAGCAAAGTTCCACGTATTTCTTACGATACAAGCAGTATCATTATAAACGATGAAACCACCAGAACCTAACATTGAACCAGTTTCAAAACCTCCGTCAGATAAAGATTCGTAAGTCATTAAACGATCTTCTCCATTAGCTGTTTTATAAATTAAATGAGCTGGTAAGATAGGAACTGACGAACCTCCAGGAATTAAAGCCTTAATAGGTCTATCATCCATCATACCACCACAATATTCATCAGAATTAATAAACTCCTCAACTGTGATTCCCATTTCAATTTCATAAACACCAGGTTTTCTAATATGACCAGAAGCAGAAATTAATTTAGTTCCTGCAGATCTACCTAAACCTATTTTAGAATATGCTTCACCTGAATTGTTTACAATCCAAGGCACATTAGCAATAGACTCTACATTATTTACTACAGTTGGATTTCCCCAAAGACCACTAACCGCAGGGAATGGTGGTTTGATACGAGGATTTCCTCTTTTCCCTTCTAATGATTCAATTAAAGCCGTCTCTTCTCCACAGATATAAGCACCTGCACCACAGTGTACATGTAAATCTAAAGAGTAATCAGACCCTAATATGTTTTTACCTAACCATCCGGCAGCATAAGCTTCTTTAATTGCTCTTTCTAATGTTTTGAAAACCCACATATATTCTCCACGAATATAGATATAAGAAAGGTTTGCTCCTAAAGCATAACTTGCTGTAATCATACCCTCAATTAATAAGTGAGGAATATGTTCCATTAAGAATCTATCTTTAAAAGTTCCTGGTTCAGACTCATCAGCATTACAAACTAAGTGTCTTGGTTTGCCTGATTTTTTGTCTATGAAACTCCATTTTAATCCAACAGGGAATCCAGCACCTCCACGACCTCTTAATCCAGAAGCTTTTACTTCTTCTGTAATAGCATCAGGAGTCATTGTTTTAATTGCCTTTTCTACTGAAGCATATCCACCATTTTCACGGTAAACTTCATAAGACTTAATCCCTGGGATATTGATTTTATCTAATAATATTTTTGTTGCCATATTACTATTTGTCGTGAAGAATTACTTTTCCTGCTTTGCAATCTTCGATGATTTGATCTATTTTTTCTCTTGTTAGATGTTCTTTGTAGAAGTCTCCTAATTGCATCATTGGAGCATATCCACAAGCCCCTAAACATTGTACTCCAACCACAGAAAACATTCCATCAGCAGTTGTTTCTCCTGGTTTGATGTTTAGCTTTTCACATGCATATTCCATCATGTCATCAGCGCCTCTAATTCCACAGCAAGAAGTTAAACAGAATTCGAACATATATTTACCAACTGGTTTTTGGTTGTACATAGTATAAAATGTAACTACCTCATATACCTCAATTGGAGTTATATCTAAAATTTCTGCTACTTTATCCATTAGTTCAGCACTTAACCAATTATCATGAGCATCTTGTACTTCATGTAAAACAGGTAATAGAGCTGATTTCTTTTTATCAGCAGGGTAGTGGCTTAACAATTCGTCAATACGTTGTTGAAGCTCTGCTGTGATATTGATATTTTGTTTATATTTCTTAGTTTCCATGATATTAAGCGTCTAATTCTCCTGCAATAATATTTAAACTTGACAAAGTGATAATCGCATCAGAAAGCATTCCGCCTCTTACGATATCATTATATGCTTGATAGATAATGAAACAAGGTCTTCTAAAGTGTAAACGATAAGGTGTTCTACTACCATCAGTTATAAGATAGAAACCTAATTCTCCATTACCTGCTTCAACAGGGTGATACAATTCTGTAACAGGTACAGGAATTTCTCCCATAATAATTTTGAAGTGATAAATTAGAGCTTCCATATTTGTGTATACGTCTTCTTTAGGAGGAAGGTAGTAATCTGGTACATCTGCGTGGTAAGGTCCTTCTGGCATTTTGTCTAAAGCTTGTTTGATAATTTTTAAACTCTCCCAAACCTCTGCATTTCTAACACAGAATCTATCATAACAATCACCACTTGTTCCTACAGGGATTTCAAAGTCAAAATCTTCATAAGAACAGTAAGGAGTTGCAACACGAACGTCATAATCTACACCTGCAGCTCTTAAGTTTGGTCCTGTAAAACCAAAGTTTATTGCTTCTTCAGCAGATATTCCACCTACACCAATTGTTCTGTCCATGAAAATTCTATTACGAGTTAATAGACCTTCAAATTCACTCCAAATAGCAGGGAATTCAGCTAAGAATTCATCAATAAGTTGATATACTTTAGGACTCCAGTCTCTTTCGAAACCACCAATTCGTCCCATATTAGTAGTTAAGCGAGCACCACTAATTTCTTCAAATATTTCGTATATTTTCTCTCTATATTGGAATACATATAAGAAACCAGTTAAGGCTCCTGTATCTACTCCCATAACAGAACTACATACAATATGGTCAGCAATACGAGCTAATTCCATTACGATTACTCGCATGTATTGAACTCTTTTTGGAATTTCGATTCCTAATGCTTTTTCAACAGTCATCCACCAAGCAGTATTGTTGATAGGAGACGAACAGTAATTTAAACGATCTGTTAGTACGTTGATTTGAAAGAATGGTCTGTTTTCAGCTATTTTTTCAAATGCTCTATGTATATAACCTACAGTTCCCTCACCATCAATCACTTTCTCACCATCAAGTAAAATGATGTTTTGAAAAATACCGTGAGTAGCAGGGTGAGTAGGACCTAAGTTTAGTATTTGTAATTCAGTTCCATCTTCTTGAAACTTCTCTTCAATTAGCTTTGCGTAACGCTCTTCAGGAGGTAATAATAAATCTGACATAATCTTTTTCCTTTCAGTTTGTATTATGAATTATGAACTGTTCTACCAAAGAATCTATCATCTTTGTCAGTACGTCCTGAATCTTCCATAGGGAACTCTTTTCTCAATGGGAAAGATTCCATTTGGTCCATATTCAAGATTCTTTTTAATTGCGGATGATTTTTGAAAGTAATTCCATAAAAATCATACGTTTCTCTTTCTTGCCAGTTTGCACTTTTAAACAAATCTGTTACAGAATCAACAACAGGATTTTTAATATCTATATACGTTTTAATGCGTATTCTAACATTATCAATCCAATTATGCATATGATATACAGTCGCTAATTGTCTGTTATCAGGGTTTTCTGCATAGTGAACTCCACAAACATCAGTTAGGAAATTGAAGTTCATTTCTGAATCTTCTTTTAGAAACTTTATAATGTTATGTAAGTCATTAGAAGCAACTTCAAATGCTAACATTCCATGTTGTTCATGAAATTCTGATACTGACATACCGAAGTTGTCAATTAGTTTCTTTTGAATTGTATTATTATCTAATGCCATACTATTTGTTTATGTTGTAAGAATCTAATAAATCATCATATTCTTTACTTCCTCGTCTGTTGACAGATTCAGATTTTATGATCTCTTGTAGTCTAAGTACCCCATCTAAAATTTGTTCAGGTCTTGGAGGACATCCAGGGACATAAACATCAACAGGGATAACTTTATCAATTCCTTGTAATACAGAGTAAGTATCAAAAATTCCTCCTGAACAAGCACAAGCACCAACTGCGATTACCCATTTTGGTTCCGCCATTTGTTCGTATACTTGACGTAAGATAGGAGCCATTTTTTTAGAGATAGTACCCATTACCATTAACATATCAGCTTGTCTTGGAGAAAAACTCATACGTTCAGATCCAAAACGTGCCACATCATAAGTAGCAGCCATAGTTGCCATAAATTCGATTCCACAACAAGAAGTTGCAAAAGGAAGCGGCCACATTGAGTTTGCTCTTGCTAATCCGACTACAGAACTTAATTTTGTTGCAAAAAATCCTTCTCCTACATATCCTTCAGGAGCTTCTACTGTATTGTATTTTTTATCGCTCATCTCTTTCTGATTTTTTAGTCCCACTCGAGACCTTTTTTCTTAAATTCATATAGTAATCCTACCAGAAGTAGGAATAAAAAGATTCCCATTTTCATTAATCCATCCCAACCCAATTCTTGGAAATTGATAGCCCAAGGGTATAAGAAGATTACTTCAACGTCAAATAATACGAATAATATAGCTACCAGGAAATATTTTACGTTGAAAGGGATTCGAGCACTACCAAGTGACTCTAATCCACATTCCCAAGTACTATCTTTAATTTTAGAAGATTTTTTTGGTCCTAATTTACCAGATACCCAAATTGTCATTGAAACAAAACCTGCCGCAAGGGCTATTTGCATCAGAATAGGTATAAAATCGAGTTGACTTGACTGCATAAGTTAAAGTATTTATATTAATACAACATACAAATATACTGCCGAAGTATCGTTTTACAAAGTTTTGTAACTCTATGAGTTGTAGCATTTAACTCGATAGTGTCAATATGTATTTAGATTAACTCTAAATAGAAGATAAAGGCATAAAAAAAAGCTATTCTTTCTACAAGAATAGCTTTTTAGTAATTGAAAATTATATGTCGTAAAATTAATTTCCTATCACTTCTACGTCAACAGCGATCAATCCTTTTTTACCTTTTTCTTCGTTGTAAGAAACGTGATCACCTTGGCTAACATTTTTAGTTTTTAATCCTGTGATGTGAACAAAAATGTCTTGTTTTGTAGCTTCGTTAGTAATAAAGCCAAATCCTTTGTCTTCGTTGAAGAACTTAATTACACCTGTATGCATTGTATTGAAATAAATAAATTATGTTCAAATATAGCGTTTGTTTCTAACTAAATTTAATTTTTTTTAATTTTTTTTAAAAAAGTGATTAAATCCTTTTTTTTGTTAAAAGAAAAAGGATTGATAGGTCTTAGTTAATGAAAGTAATTTTAAGTGATGTATTCTGAAGTTTTACTTATCTTTTTGAGTAGAGTTAAAAAAAAAGCCAGCTATTTAGCTGGCTTTTTCGGTTATATTTTATTCTTCTTCCAATGGTTTCATTTTGAATGTATCCATAAATGCAGTAGTGTAATTTCCTGCTACATAATTCGGATCATCCATAAGTTGTCTATGGAAAGGAATAGTCGTTTTAATACCTTCAATTACGAATTCATCTAACGCACGTTTCATTTTATTGATTGCCTCTTCTCTTGTTTGAGCAGTAGTAATAATCTTAGCAATCATTGAATCGTAGTTTGGTGGAATAGAGTATCCAGAATAAACGTGAGTGTCTAATCTTACTCCATGTCCTCCAGGAGCATGCATCGTGGTAATTTTACCTGGTGCAGGTCTGAAGTCATTAAATGGATCCTCTGCATTGATACGACACTCGATAGCGTGTAATTTAGGGATATAGTTTTTACCAGAAATAGGGGTACCAGTAGCCACTAAAATTTGCTCTCTAATTAAATCGTAATCAATTACTTGTTCTGTAATTGTGTGTTCAACTTGAATACGAGTGTTCATTTCCATGAAATAGAAGTTTCTATCACGGTCAACTAAGAACTCAATTGTTCCTGCACCTTCGTATTTAATGTATTCTGTTGCTTTTACAGCAGCTTCACCCATTCTTTGACGTAAATCATCTGTCATAAATGGTGAAGGTGTTTCTTCAGTTAATTTTTGGTGTCTTCTTTGGATAGAACAGTCACGTTCAGATAAGTGACAAGCTTTTCCATATTGGTCACCAATAACTTGGATTTCAATGTGACGTGGATCTACAATAAGTTTTTCCATGTACATACCGTCGTTTCCAAAAGCAGCAGCTGCTTCTTGTCTTGCACTTTCCCAAGCTTTTTCAACATCCTCTTCTTTCCAAAGCTCTCTCATACCTCTACCACCACCACCGGCAGTAGCTTTCATCATAACAGGGAAACCAATTTCTTTGGCTACTTTTTTAGCGTGTTCTAATGATTCGATAAGTCCGTCAGAACCAGGAACCGTTGGAACACCTGCTTTTTTCATTGTTTCTTTAGCAGTTGCTTTGTCTCCCATTTGTTCAATCATTTCAGGTCCAGCTCCAATGAACTTAACACCGTGTTCTTGACAAATTTTAGAGAATTTAGCGTTCTCAGCTAAGAAACCATAACCTGGATGAATTGCGTCTGCATTTGTAATCTCAGCAGCTGCAATAATATTTGAAATCTTTAAATAAGATAGGTTACTTGGAGCTGGTCCAATACAAACAGCTTCGTCAGCAAAGCGAACGTGTAAGCTATCTGCATCTGCAGTAGAATAAACTGCTACAGTTTTAATGCCCATTTCTTTACATGTTCTAATAACACGTAGGGCAATTTCACCTCTATTAGCGATTAATATTTTTTTAAACATCTCTTGAAACTTTAATTTGTACTCTTGTTAATTCGTACTATAAAATAGTGCGATAGTTTGTTTTTAAAAATTTCTTAAGATGGATCTACCAAGAATAATGGTTGGTCAAATTCTACTGGTGAAGCGTCGTCAACTAATACTTTAACGATTTTTCCTGAAATTTCAGATTCGATTTCGTTGAATAATTTCATTGCTTCAATTACACAAACTACATCTCCTGTTTTGATTGTTTTTCCAACTTCTGCGAAAGGCTCTTTATCTGGAGCTGGTTTTCTGTAGAAAGTACCGATAATAGGGGATTTAACAGTAATGAATTTTGAGTCATCATCTGCTTTAACTTCAGTAGCAACTGGAGCTGCTACAGGAGCAACACCTTGTTGAGCAACAGGCGCTTGAGCCATAGTTGAAGCAACAGGTACTTGTTGAATGTAAGTTGTCTCAGTGTTACCTGCTTCAGTTGTTTTAATGGTGATTTTAAAATCATCCATTTCTAATTTCACTTCTGTAGCACCTGATTTTGCTACAAATTTGATTAAATTTTGAATTTCTTTAATATCCATACCTAATGTATTGGTTAGTTGTTTTTTACTTTTTTGTATATGCCCATTTTAAATAAATAGAACCCCACGTAAATCCTCCTCCAAAAGTAGCGAAAATAATATTATCTCCTTTCTTAAGTAGGTGTTCGTAATCGCAAAGTAATAGTGGTAAAGTGGCAGATGTTGTATTTCCGTATCTTTCGATATTCATTAATACTTTAGAATCATCAAGTCCCATTCTGTGAGCAGTGGCGTCAATGATTCGTTTGTTTGCCTGATGCGCAGCAAGCCAAGTTACATCATCGTGTGTAAGGTTGTTGCGTTGCATAATTTTTTCACTAACATCAGCCATATTTGAAACAGCATATTTAAATACTGTTTTTCCATCTTGGAATACGTAATGTTGTTTGTTAGCTACTGTTTCGGCATTGGCAGGTAAAATAGAACCACCTGCGTCAATTTTAAGATATTCACGACCGATACCGTCACTGCGTAAGTACTCATCTTGTATCCCTAAACCTTCTGAGTTAGGTTCGAATAATACTGCACCAGCAGCATCTCCAAAAATAATACAAGTTGCACGATCAGTATAGTCGATAATTGATGACATTTTATCAGAACCAATTAATAATACTTTTTTGTATTTACCTGATTCAATATAAGCAGAAGCTACAGACATTCCGTATAGGAAGCTGGAGCAAGCCGCTTGTAAGTCAAAAGCAAAAGCATTTACTGCTCCAATTTTTGTTGCTACATATACACCTGTTGAAGCAACTGGCATATCTGGAGTAGCAGTAGATAAAATGATTAAATCGATGTCTTTAGGATCGGTTCCTGATTTTTGTAGTAAATCTTCGGCAGCTTTTATAGCCATAAAAGAAGCTCCAGCACCAGGTGCTTTAAGAATTCTTCTTTCCTTGATTCCTGTTCGACTAGTTATCCATTCGTCGTTAGTGTCAACCATCTTTTCCAGAAGAGCATTTGTAAGCTTATCTTCCGGTAGGTAACATCCAACTGCGGTAATGGCTGCATGTATTTTTGTCATATGGTGTTGCTTTACTTTATAAAAACATTCCAAAAAGAGACGAAAATTACAAAAAAAAAACGAATTTTCGACCTTTCTGGGTTATAAAGTACTTTTTTTGGCTTTTTATATCCAAAAAAAAACTCTCACACATTGTGAGAGTTAATCTGTACTTTTCAAAAGTTATGCCTCTACTGCAGCAGTCTTGTCAATTACAACTTGCCCTCTGTAGTAAAGTTTTCCTTCATGCCAGTAAGCTCTGTGGAATAAGTGAGCTTCTCCTGTTACTGGACAAGTAGCGATAGTTGGAGCTACTGCTTTGTAATGAGTTCTTCTCTTATCTCTTCTTGTTTTCGAGGTTTTTCTCTTAGGATGTGCCATTTTACTATATTATTTATCCGTTAATAGTTTCTTTAATTCTGACCAACGAGGGTCAATATTGTCATTATCTTTAATATCTTCTTCTGTTTCTTCCTCTTCATCAATATCGTCAAGATCTAAATCATCAAATAAATCATCGTCTTCAAACAAGTCGTCTATTTCTTGATCATAAGCACCTCGATATCCTAATATATCTAAAGCTTCAGAATCTAATGTTCCATCTAAAACACCAGGGTGAACCCTTTTTTGTGGTATAGCCAGAGCAATTATTTCATATATGTATTGAGCGACGTTTACCTGATGTTCAGAAAATGGGATAATTAATATCTCATCGTGGTCATCGTTGTATTCTTCGCCAAACTTAACAATTATGTCGATCTTTCCTTCAATCGGAAGGTCAAAATCTACATTTGTTACATCGCAAGGTACATTTGCAATACCATTTACTGCGATATTTAATTCTAACAGTGTACTTTTTTTGTCAAGAAGTACTGTTATATCAGCATTTATGTTGTTGAAATCGTCATAATTATAGTTTTCAAAAAAACTATTGTCAACTTTAAATTCAAACGTATGCTTACCGTTTTTCAATCCAGTAAAGTGAATTGAAAAGTTTTTTTCAATATTCATGGAATACATGATTTGAGCGTGCAAAGATAAAAAATAATTACAATTACAAGCTAATTATCAATTTTTTTTGTACTAAAATCTTTTTCTTGAGGCTGTAATGGGTTATTAGCAGATTCTAAATTTCTGTTTCTATTATTGTAGATATCTATAGCTAAGTACACAGCTTCTCTAAAAGAAGTTACGTCTGCTAATCCTTTTCCTGCTATTTCATAAGCTGTTCCGTGATCAGGAGAGGTTCTAATTTTGTCAAGTCCCGCTGTATAATTTACACCTTTTCCAAACGAAATTGCTTTAAAAGGAGCTAAACCTTGGTCGTGGTAACAAGCAATTACTGCATCAAAATGTTTATAGGTTTCAGAGCCAAAGAATCCATCAGCGGCAAAGGGACCAGATACTAAAATACCTTCTTCGTGTAATTTTTTAACGGTAGGGATAATTGTTTCTATTTCTTCTTTACCGATAACACCTCCATCTCCAGCGTGTGGGTTTAATCCTAATACAGCAATTTTTGGAGTAAATACGTTAAAGTCCTTTTTTAAGGTACTATTGATTGTTTTAACCTTTTGTTCTATCAATTCAGGTGTGATTGCTTTTGCTACATCTTGGATAGGTAGATGGTCTGTAAGTAATCCAATTTTTAATTCATCACTAACTAAGAACATTAAAGCATCTCCTTCTAATTGTTCGTTTAAGTAATCTGTATGACCAGGGTATTTGAACTCCTCATCAACACTGTTGTATTTATTAATAGGTGCTGTAACTAAAACGTCAATTTCACCATTTTTTAATGCTTCAGTAGCGCTTATAAATGATTTAATAGCATACTTTCCAATTAATGGATCATTTTTCCCAAAAGAAATATTGATGTTTTCTTTCCAAAGATTGTAAACGTTTAATTTATTGGGTATAACTTGTGATAGGCTATCTATCCCTTGAATAGCTGTATTATTGCCTATTGTTTTTTTAACGTATGATAGAGGTTTTGAATTTCCAAATATTATAGGAGTGCAAATTTCAAGCATTCTGCTGTCCTCGAAACATTTGAGTATAACTTCACTGCCAATTCCATTTAGGTCTCCTATTGAGATCCCTACTTTTATAATTTCTTCTTTCTGGCTCATAGTTTCGTTTAAATTATTGCTACTTTTGAAAGCAAATTTAATAAAAATAAATGGAGTTATGTTTACAGGTATTGTTGAAAACATCGGAAAAATAAAAAGTATTGTAAAAGAACAAGAGAATTTACATATTACTGTACAATGTGGTTTTGCACAAGAACTTAAGGTAGATCAGAGTGTTTTACACAATGGTATTTGTTTAACGGTTGTTGCTATTGATGGTGATTGTTACCGTGTAACTGCTATTAAAGAGACAATAGCTGTAACAACTGTAGGTTATTGGCAAGAAGGACAAGAATTGAATTTGGAAAGAGCAATGCTGTTTAATGGACGATTAGATGGGCATATAGTTCAGGGACACGTAGATCATATTGGTGAGTGTGTTTCTATTGAAGAAGCAGGAGGGAGTACCTATTTTGGCTTTGAATATAAAAATGATTCACAACACGTTACTATTGAAAAAGGATCAATTACGATTGATGGAACGAGTTTAACAGTTGTTGACTCTGGGGTTAATACATTTAAAGTAGCCATTATTCCGTTTACATTAGAGCATACGATATTTAAGAACTATACAATAGGAACAAAAGTAAATCTTGAGTTTGATGTGGTTGGTAAATATGTTGCTAAGTTGATGAGTGCTGGTAAATTATAGTTTTACATTTTTAGCTTTTATCTATAAAAAGGTTTAATTTGTATGCGTAAATAATAAGTATGAAGTTTAATTCACAGAATAGTAATTTTGCGGCAATGAATGATGAAGAACTGGTTCAGTTTATTGTTCATAGCGGTAATACTAATTTATTTGGAATACTTTACGATAGGTATGCGCAGAAAGTTTTTGGAAAATGTCTGGGTTTTGCAGAGTCAAGAGATGTAGCAGAAGATTTAACACAAGATATCTTTGTTAAGCTATATTTGAATTTGAAAAACTTTAGAGGGGATTCAAAGTTTTCTACTTGGATTTACTCATTTGCATATAACCATTGTGTAAATTATTCTAAATCGGTTTTAAAGAAAAAGAGAAAAGAAGAGAATTTGAGCGACGAAAATCAATATGATATTGCAGTTGAAGATGAAATCAGTGATGAAGAAATCTTTGCATTAAGTGTTGGTAAGTTACAAGAGTCTTTAGTGAGGCTTGATTCTGAAGATAAGATTCTATTATTGATGAAATATCAAGATGATAAGCCTATTAAGGAAATATCTGCCTTGTTAGATTTGGGAGAAAGCGCTGTTAAGATGCGTCTTCATAGAGCTAAGAAAAGAATTGTAGAAATTTATAACTCATTGTAATTATGGATAATCCGTTCAAAAAAATACTTCAGGATGAAAAATTACCAGATTACTTAAAGGATAGGGTAATAGATAATCTTAATTTTATTAAGTTGTCATTGGATATGTCAGAGTTATACACAGTAAAAATTCCTCAGACAATTCAAAGCTTAATGGGAGAAAAAGATACAAAAAGAGAAAACGAAATAATCGAGAAAATTAAAAATAGTAAGAATGATGGAACTTTATAGTTTTGAGTATCCAAGCCAAATGATTAGCTCAGTAACAGGATCTTTGTTAAAGGGATTGATGGGCTTTGTTTTTTTAGTAGGTTATATTTTGCTTTGCTGGTTAGTGGTAAAGTTGCTTTCTTATGTTTTAAAGAAAGTTTTTAAAGTAATTAGATTAGATAAGATACAGAAATTAATAAACGAAAATGAGTTTTTAAGTAAGCTAAACTTTGCAATAAAAGTAGACAGTATATTAATCTTTTTTGTAAAGATTTTTGTTGTCTTTCTTATGGTCGTTGTCGGAGCTGAGTTATTCGGGCTTGATATTGTTTCTCGAGAAGTAGGAAATTTAATGCTTTATGTTCCTAAGGTTTTTGTAGCATTGCTAATCTTTGTAGGGGGACTATATTTTGCTTCTTGGATTAAGAAAGCAGTTGTAGGAGTTTTGAAAGCCGTTGATTTTAGTGGCGCTCGTATGATTGGGAATATACTTTTCTATTTGATTTTAGTGTTTGTAATTATTACTACGTTAAATCAAATGGGTATAAATACTGATATTATCACAAGTAATATTTCTATTATAATAGGAGCTTTGTTGTTAACAGTAGCTCTGTCTTTAGGATTAGGTTCTAAAGATGTTATTACAAGATTACTATATTCATTTTATGCGAGAAAGAACTTAGAACTTGGTCAATTGATTCGAATAGATGGATTAGAAGGATATGTGATTTCTATAGATAATATCTATTTGTGTTTATTAGTAGAAGGGAAAAAGCATTATTTGCCAATAGCAAAAGTTTCAGAAAGTCATATTGAAATAATAAAATAGAATTGGGCGATTGTTGCATAGATAATAATTGGCAACGTAGCACAAAAGAATATATATTTTTTAAACTGCATCATATACGAAAGTATGGGTGCAGTTTTTTTTATGTAGTTTTTTGTTGGAGACATTGAAAAGGGAAAGGGGACTTGTTGTTTAATAGAGAACTTGTATTTCTTTATATGATAGGGTGTAAAAGAAGAGGTGTTCGAAAGTGAAGAGGCTTTTGTTTTATGCTTAGTCGACACTTGTACCACATTAATACCACATTAGTACCACACTTGTTCGGAAAAGAGGGGTGTTTTCCGAGTGAATGTGGGCTATATGTCGAAGATGTGTGGTACGAGTGCTGTACAAGATACGCATTAGCCTTGTGGTTGTTCAGTTTATGTGGGGGTAATGTAGTTTTAAATAGTACAAAAAAAACAGTAGTAAACGGATGTCTACTACTGTTGTATAATTAAATTACTTTGTTTGTTTAAAACAAGTCAAGAATAATTAGTCAATTTTGATTGTTAAAACTGATATTTTTGAGTGATTTACTAAATCTTCGCTAATGCTTCCGTTGAAGAAATGAGATAATCCCGTTCTGCCGTGTGTAGCAATAGTAATTAAATCAGCATTAATCTTTTTAGAGAAATTGATTATTCCCTTTTCAACATTCAAATCATTATATATTGAAAGGTCAAATGAGTTATCAGTAGTATCCTGTAAGAAGTCATTTAAAATTTCTTCTGCTACGTGTGTCGGTTTAAAACTATTTGGAGTATTAACCATTAGCAAGTGTAAATTTGCGTTTAATAGGCTGTTTAAACGTAAAATTCTTTTGAAAGGTTCTTTCATATTATCAGAGAAGTCAGATGCAAAAACGATATCATTGATGTTAAATTCTTCATCGTCTCCTTTGATTACAAGAACAGGGATATCAGAAGTGCGAACTACTTTTTGTGTGTTAGAACCAACAAAGTATTCTTTAGCTCCACTTACACCATGAGATCCCATAACGATTAAATCCACATCATTTGTTTCGGCTGTTTTGACAACACCAGGCGAAGTTCTTTCAAGAATTAAGCTGGTAGATACATTTACTCCGTTGAATATTTCAGATAAAGCAAGCTCTTTTAGTTTGTGTTCTGCGGCATTTTTAAAGAACATAACCTCAGGAATAGGAGAGCCTTTACTTATGCTGTCGCTACCCTGTTGTGGTAAATCAAGAACGTGCAATAATAATATTTCTGAGTTCGATTTTTTTGCAAGAACTGCTGCTATTTTTATAGCATTATAGGCTTGAGAAGAAAAGTCTGTTGGGACAAGTATTTTTTTCATGGTATTATTAGTTGTTTTATCTATTTATTTGTGTGATTTAAAGTTAAGAATATAATTATCAATAGGCAAAAGTTTTATTTGTAATAAAAAAATTAATATCTTTGTGCTGTTATTTATTAAAACAAGTTAAATAATGAGGGGACATAGATGTCCCCTCTTTTTATAGCATATGACATTAAAAAGTAAAGTACAACAATTAATTGATCAGGCATTAGAGCAGTATCCGTCTATATTTATCATAGATTTTACTATATCGTCTGATAATAAAATTACTGTTATTATAGATGGTGATGAAGGCGTAGTATTACAAGATTGTATCAATTTTAGTCGCGCTATTGAGCACAATTTGGATAGAGAAGAAGAAGATTTTTCTCTTGAAGTAGCCTCAGCAGGAGCAACTTCACCAATAAAATTGTTCCGCCAGTATAACAAGAATATTGGTAGAAAGTTAAAAGTGGTAACACACGAACAAGAAAAGTACGAAGCTACATTAGATAGTATCGTAGACGATAAGATAGTTCTTAAGTGGAAAACGAGAGAACCAAAACCTGTCGGGAAAGGAAAAGTTACAGTAGAAAAAGAAGCTGTAATTCCTTTTGAGAATATTAAAGAAGCGAATGTTATAATTTCATTTTAAAAATATAAAGATCACATGGAGAATAGAGATTTAGTAGATTCATTCTCAGAATTTAAAGACGAAAAAGATATCGAGCGTGTAACGCTGATGGCTATTTTAGAAGATGTATTTAGAAATGCGTTGAAAAAAAGATTTGGAGCTGATGATAATTTTGATATTATTGTTAATCCAGATAAAGGTGATTGCCAGATATTTAGAAACCGTACTGTTGTAAATGATGGTGAAGTAGAGGATGATAATTATGAAATATCATTATCACAGGCACGTAAAATCGAACCAGATTTTGAGGTAGGAGAAGAAGTTTCTGAAGAAGTGAAATTGGAGCAATTGGGAAGACGTGCTATCTTAGCATTGCGTCAGAACTTAAACTCTAAAGTTACTGAACATGATAATACTACTTTGTACAAACAGTTTAAAGACATCGTAGGTGAAGTTTATTCTGCTGAAGTGCATCACATCCGTCCAAAAGTTGTAATTTTGATGGATGAAGAAGGAAATGAAATCGTATTACCGAAAGAAAAACAGATTGCATCTGACTTTTTTAGAAAAGGTGATACAGTAAGAGGTATTATTGAGTCTGTTGAATTGAAAGGTACAAAACCACAAATCATCATGTCTCGTACTTCTATTAAATTTTTGGAAAAATTGTTTGAACAAGAGATTCCAGAAATTGCAGATGGTCACATCTCTGTAAAAAAAGTAGTGAGAATTCCAGGAGAAAAAGCGAAAGTTGCTGTAGATACATTTGATGATCGAATTGACCCAGTTGGTGCTTGTGTAGGTATGAAAGGGTCTCGTATTCATGGGATTGTTCGTGAGTTAGGAAACGAGAATATTGACGTTATTAACTTTACAAACAATGTAGATTTATTTATTAAACGTGCATTAGCTCCAGCTCGTGTTAACAAAGTTGTTATCGATGAGGAAGCTAAAAAAGCAAATGTTTATTTAGATTTAGAAGAGGTATCTCGTGCGATTGGTCGTGGAGGTCAAAACATCAAGTTGGCTGGTATGTTAACTGGATACGATATTGATGTTATGAGAGAACTAAACCCTGAAGATGATGACGTTGAATTAAAAGAATTCAAAGATGAAATTGACGAATGGGTTATTGAAGAATTTGCAAGAATTGGTTTGGATACAGCAAAAAGCGTTTTAAGTCTTAGTGTTGATGAGTTGATGAAACGAACTGATCTTGAAGAGGAAACAATTGAAGATGTGATGAGAATCTTGAAGGAAGAGTTCGAAGATTAACACCAGCAAAACAACACAACACATTTAAATACACTAAAAAGATAATATGTCTGAAGAAAGAGCAATAAGAATAAATAAAGTTTTAAGGGAATTGAATATTTCTCTAGATAGAGCCGTTGACTTTTTAAAAGGTAAAGGGCATGATATCGACGCAACACCTAATGCTAAAATTTCTGAGGTAGAATATAGCGTTTTGTGTAAACAATTTTCTGCCGATAAAGGTAAGAAAGAGGCATCTATTGAGGTGAGTGAAGAGAAAAAGAAAGAGAAAGAGGCTTTTAAATTGGAGCGCGAGAAAGAGCTAGAGGAAAAGAAAAAGCAAGAAGAATTACGTATCAAACGTGAGCAAGAAATCATTAGAGCTAAGGCTGAAGAGATTGCTGCTATAAAGACGGTTGGTAAAATTGATCTTGAGCCTAAGAAAACTAAAGCTCCTTCAGAAGATGTAAATAAAGTGAATAAAACTTTAGAAAAAGATGCTAAAGCTCCTGCTAAAGATAGTAAGGGTAAAGAGTCTAACACAGTTGTAGAAAGCAAAAAAGAAACTGCTCCTAAAACTGAAGTTAAGAAAGAGGCGTCTAAAGTAACGAACCCAGGTAAACAAGTGGAAGGTAAAAAAGAGGTAGAAAAACCAAAACAAAAGGAATCTACAGGAGGTAAAGATGCTTCATTTAAAAAGGTTGATTCTAAAAAAGTAGAAGAGACTAACAATGCAGATGCAAAAGTTGGAGATGAAGTAATCAAAACAAATTACCAAAAGCTTTCAGGAACTACTTTTACAGGACAAACAATTGACTTGTCTCAATTTAATAAGCCTAAGAAGAAAAAAGAAGATCCTAAAAAAGGAAATGGTAACGCTTCTAATAAAGATAACAAAAAAGAAGGTACTCAGGGTGCTAACAAGAATAAGAGAAAACGTATTGCAAAACCTGGTGAGGGGACGAATACTAATAATGCTAATTCTAACAATACAGGAGGAAATAACAACAATAACAAAGGAGGTCACAACAAGAATAATAGTGGTGGTGGAAAATTTGGTAATAAGAATAACCAAAGAAGAAATACTGCTCCTATTGTAAAAGCTGAGCCGACTGAAGAAGAAGTTAAAAACCAAATTAAGGAGACACTTGAGCGTCTTCAAGGTAAAGGTAATAAGTCAAAAGCTGCTAAGTATCGTCGTGATAAACGTGATACACACCGTAAGAAAACGGATATGGAGCAGTTAGAAATCGAAGCTGGAAGCAGAATCTTGAAAGTAACGGAATTCGTTACTGTAGGTGAAGTTGCTACGATGATGGATGTGCCTATTACTAAAGTAATTGGTAGTTGTATGTCATTGGGAATTATGGTTACGATGAATCAACGTTTAGATGCTGAGACATTGACTATTGTTGCTGATGAATTTGGATATGAAGTAGATTTTACAACTGCTGATATTGACGAAGCTATTGAAGAAACTCCAGATAGAGAAGAAGATTTACTACCAAGAGCTCCTATTGTTACAGTAATGGGACACGTGGATCACGGTAAAACATCTTTATTGGATTACGTTCGTAAAGCTAACGTAATTGCTGGTGAGTCTGGTGGAATTACACAACACATTGGTGCGTATGGTGTAACGTTAGAAGGAGGACAAAAGATTACATTCTTAGATACTCCTGGTCACGAGGCCTTTACAGCAATGCGTGCTCGTGGTGCTCAAGTTACAGATATTGTTATTATCGTAATTGCAGCGGATGATGACATTATGCCACAAACAAAAGAGGCGATTAGCCACGCTCAAGCGGCTGGTGTGCCAATTATTTTCGCAATTAATAAAGTTGATAAACCAACTGCAAATCCTGATAAGATTAAAGAGCGTTTAGCTTCTATGAACTTATTAGTTGAAGAGTGGGGAGGTACTTATCAATCACAAGATATTTCTGCTAAACAAGGTATTGGTATGAAAGAATTACTTGAAAAAGTTCTTCTTGAAGCTGAAATGTTAGAGTTAAAAGCTAACCCTAATAAAGCAGCTGTTGGTACTGTTGTTGAAGCATTCTTAGATAAAGGTAGAGGATATGTATCTACTGTATTAGTTCAAGCTGGTACATTAAAAGTAGGTGATTACTTATTAGCTGGTCGTAACCATGGTAAGGTTCGTGCTATGCATGATGAACGTGGTAATTCAGTTAAAGAAGCTGGACCTTCAAGACCAATCTCTGTATTAGGTTTAGATGGTGCTCCTACTGCTGGTGATAAATTCAACGTATTTGAAGAGGAAAAAGAAGCTAAACAAATTGCTGCTAAACGTACTCAGTTAGTTCGTGAACAATCTGTACGTGCTCAACGTCATATTACATTGGCAGAGATCGGACGTCGTATTGCTTTAGGAGATTTCAAAGAATTGAATATTATCTTAAAAGGAGACGTGGACGGTTCTGTTGAGGCATTATCTGATTCATTCTCTAAATTATCTACTGAAGAAATTCAAATTAATATCATTCATAAAGGTGTTGGTGCGATTACAGAATCTGACGTGTTGTTAGCTTCTGCTTCTGATGCAATTATTATCGGATTTAACGTTCGTCCTATGGCATCTGCTAAACAATTAGCTGATAAGGAAGAGATCGATATCCGTAATTACTCAATCATCTATGATGCAATTGATGACTTGAAAGATGCAATGGAAGGTATGTTATCTCCAGAGATGAAAGAAGAAGTTACAGGAAGTGCTGAAATTCGTGAGTTGTTCAAAATTTCTAAAGTTGGAACAATTGCTGGATGTATGGTTACTGATGGTAAGATCTTCCGTTCTTCAAGAATCCGCTTAATCCGTGAAGGTGTTGTTATCTATACTGGTGAGTTACTTGCTTTAAAACGTTTCAAAGACGATGTTAAAGAAGTTGCTAAAGGATATGATTGTGGTATTCAAATTAAAAACTACAATGACATTAAAGAATACGATGTTATTGAAGCATTCCAAGAAGTGGAAGTTAAGAAAAAACTTAAATAGTAATATATTATTAGATAGGGGTTACGAAAGTAGCCCCTTTTTTTTATGCCATTGTGTCATTTTTAAAGTTTGGCTTGTCATTTGATGTTATATTTGTATATAACTAAAAAAAAACGTGTTATGGGAATTTGGATTTTTATGATACTTATTATGGGAGTAAGTTGGTTTGTAGGTAACCGCTTACAATCTAAATTTGATAAGTACTCTAAGGTGCATTTACAAAATGGAATGAGTGGTGCTGAAATTGCACAGAAGATGTTGTTTGACCATGGAATAAGAGATGTTAAGGTTATATCTACTCCAGGGAGATTGACAGACCACTATAATCCTGCTGACAAAACGGTAAATTTAAGTGAAGCAGTATATAATGAGCGCAATGCAGCGGCAGCGGCTGTGGCAGCACACGAGGTAGGTCATGCTGTTCAACACGCACAAGCTTATCATTGGTTAACTATGCGTTCTAAATTAGTTCCAGCGGTTAGCATTAGCTCTCGTGTTATGCCTTTTATATTATTAGGAGGAGTATTGATGATTAATACATTTCCACAGTTATTGTTGTTAGGTATTGTTTTATTTGCTCTTACAACGCTGTTTTCTTTTATTACCTTGCCAGTTGAGTATGATGCAAGTAATCGTGCCTTAAAATGGCTTCAGAGCAAGAATATGGTTAATCAACAAGAGTATGCTGGAGCGAAGGATGCTTTGTCTTGGGCAGCTCGTACATATGTTGTTGCTGCAATCTCTTCTTTAGGTACGTTGTTGTACTATGTAATGATTTATATGGGAAGAAGATAATAATCCTTTATTATAAACAAAAATAAGCCTCTTTAAAGAGGCTTATTTTTGTTTATAATAGATTAATTTCAATCATAATTGGAATGTGATCAGAGACTTTTCTTGCTTCTGCTATATCTTCGAAGTCTTCAAAGAAATAGATAGGTTTAGCTTTGACTAAATCTACTTTTTTAGGGTGTATTAGTATATTGTCGTATTCAGAAGCTAAACAATCTCCATTAATACATTTTTGTCTCAAACTTGTTTTTTGTTTTTCGAAAGATGAAATATATCCTTGTTTCTTTAGCGGATTAAAGACTGAATGACTTTCAGGTAAATTAAAATCTCCTAAGAAAATTAAATTATGATCTGGATATAAGTCTGGTAGAAATTTCAAGTATTTAATTTCAGTTTCAGGTTGATGCTTTTTAGGCAAAGCGTGTAAACTACTTATAGTAAACTCTTTTCCTTTGTATATAAATGTAGCGAAGTAGGGTTCTCTTTCTATGTCCTCTTTATAGGTTGGCTCTAAGAAAGGTTTTCCTTTTATCTTGACTGTTTTTGTTTTCCAAAGATAGGCATAACGTTCAGATCTGTATGGAGAACTCTCCGTAGGATCACTGATGACATATTCCCATTTAGCTCCTGATTTTCGGTTTAACTCGTCGTGTAACTTTGCAATTGCTTGTGCGCCACTTGGATTAGTAACTACTTCTTGAATAGCAATAATATCTGTTTGTTTTATTACTTTGGCTATGTAAGTAATAGTTTCGTCTGATTTACTTTTACCAATATTCTGTAAATTCCAAGTCATCACTTTAACTTGCGAAAACAGGTGTGATGAAAGAAGAGTTGTAAAAATAAGGACGATTAATAGTTTTAAAAACTTGAATTTAGGCATTTTGAAATTTGTTAATGGGGGAGTATTTAGGTGTTTTTTATAAAGTTGATTAGTAAAAATGATGTATTTTTACACGAATTTATTTTTGGGTTCATTTAAAAGGAACGGCAAAAATAGTGATGTAATTGAATAAACTTTACAAAGTGAAAACATTTTCTTCTATTAATAATTTTCAGACGAACAAAAAAGTTGTAGCAACATTAGGTACTTTTGATGGGGTACATATTGGTCATCAAATGATTATCAAAAAAATAGTTGATTCAGCTAAAGAAAGTGGTGCTGAAAGTTTGGTGCTAACTTTTTTTCCACATCCACGTATGGTTTTGAAACAAGATCATTCTATTCGCTTGCTGAATACTTTGGAAGAGAAGAAAGAGCTTTTAGAAGATTTAGGACTTGATAACCTTGTTGTGCAGAAATTTGATTACGAGTTTTCTCAATTAAGTGCAGAGGAATTTGTAAAGCGTATTTTAGTTGATAAATTCAATATAAGTAAGATCATTATTGGTTATGATCATCGTTTTGGAAAAAATCGTACGGCAGACATTAGTGATTTGAAAAAGTATGGTGAGAAATTTGGATTTGAAGTAGAAGAAATTTCAGCTCAAGAGATAGATCACGTTTCTATTAGTTCGACTAAAATTAGACAAGCGCTTTTAGATGGAGATATAGCTTTAGCAAATGAGTTTTTAGGGTATGATTTCTATTTTTCAGGAATGGTTGTTCATGGAAAAAAATTAGGAAGAAAGCTTGGTTTTCCTACAGCTAATATTTCAATAGATGAAGATTATAAAATGATTCCTAAGAACGGTGTTTATATCGTTGAATCTACTATTAATGGAGAGAAAGTAAAAGGGATGATGAGTGTAGGTATTAATCCAACCTTTGAAGGTCACCCTTATACTATTGAAGTAAATTATTTAGATTGGAATGGTGATTTATACGACAAAACGTTAAAAGTTCGTATCTTAGACAGGATTAGAGATGAATTAAAATTTAACGGACTTGACGAGTTAGTAGCGTGTTTACAAAATGACGAACACATAACTCGGGAGTATTTTGAACAGTATGTGGAAAAAGGCATTTCAACCAATTGATAATTCTCCATTAGTAATTTTTAGGATATTATTCGGTTTTTTATTTGCTTGCGAATCTTTCGGGGCATTAGCTACAGGGTGGGTAAAAAGTAATTTAGTTGATGTAAATCTTACATTCTCACATATTTATATGGACTTTTTACAAGTACTTGTAGGACCACAAATGTATGTGTATTTTGCATTAATGGGCTGTGTATCTGTTGCCGTAATGTTAGGATATAGATACAGGTTAAGCATAGTATTACTTACCATTTTATGGGCGGGTGCCTATTTTATTCAAAAGACTTCTTATAATAACCACTATTATATGTTATTGGTTATTTGTTTTTATATGTGTTTTCTACCTGCAAATAAGTATGCTTCTCTTGATGTTAAGCAAGGAAGGGTGAGTCAGGTATTGTTTATGAATCAGTATGTTTCTTGGATATTTATATTTCAAGTTTCAATCTTGTATATTTTTGGAACAGTTGCTAAATTTTATCCTGATTGGCTTGATGGTACATTTACTAAATTGATGTATGAAGGGGCTAATATTCCGTCTGTTTTTAAAGAGATGTTTACTGCGAAGTGGTTTTATATTTCAATTGCCTATTTAGGTATTTTGTTTGATGGGTTAATCGTGCCTTTACTGCTTTTTAAACGAACAAGAACCTGGGCATTGGTTGCTTCTTTAATTTTTCACTTGTTTAATTCTATTACGTTACATATTGGTATATTCCCATACTTTGCGTTGAGTTTTGCTGTGTTTTTTTACGAGCCTGAGCAGATACGTGCATTGTTTTTCAAGAAGAAACCTGTTTTTGATATTAGCACTATTAGTTCTCAACAATTTAAAGAGGAAACTCTTTCTAAAATATCTTTAATTATTGTTAGTGTATTTGCATTTGTTCAATTGGTTTTACCTTTGCGTATGCATTTTATAGAAGGAGATGTGTTATGGACAGATGAAGCGCATCGTTTAAGCTGGCGTATGATGCTACGATCAAGAGCCGGTTATACTAACTATATTGTGGAGAATAAAAAGACGGGAGAACGTCGTTATTACGATATAGAGAATGTTTTGACTAAGAAACAAGAAGCAAGGTTAACATCTCCAGATATGATATGGCAAATGGCTCAATATATTAAAAAGGAGTATGCTGATAGAGGAGAGGATGTTGCAGTATATGCGGAGAGTTATGTATCTATCAATCGACGTGATTTAAGTAGATTTGTAGATCACAAGGTAGATTTAGGAAATGTGAAATGGGACTACTTTAAACATTGTGATTGGATATTGGAGAAGCCATTTTAATAAGAAAAGGCTATTCATAAAAAAAGCGCACTATAAGTACGCTTTTTTTATTTATCTTGATTGTAGTTCTTTTTTATATTCAATTAAGTGAAATTCAGTATCTAATTTACCATAAGTAAAATAACCTATCCAATCCCCTAAATTAATATATTTAGACTTCTCGTTTAAATTGATAATCATTGGTAAATGTCTATGACCAAAAACAAAGTAATCAAAGTGTTGAGTTTCTAATTTGCGTTTCGCATATAAAATTAGCCATTCTTTATCTTCACCTAAAAATTTAATATCCTCATCTCCTGATATTAGTTTATTTTTTACAGAGAGGTAAGAGCCTAACTTAACACCAATATCTGGGTGAAGCCATCTAAATAACCATTTTGAGAATTTATTAGTGAATACTTTTTTCATTCTTTTATATCCCATATCACCAGGGCCTAATCCATCACCATGAGCTATAAAAAGAGACTTACCATTGATTTCAAAGGTTTGGGATTCGTGGAATACAGGAATGCCTAATTCTGTTTGGAAGTAGTCATCCATCCATAAATCGTGATTACCAACAAAGAAAAAGATAGGAATACCTTTGTCTTTTAGTTCAGCTAATTTTCCTAATATTCTTACAAAACCTTTAGGTACAACAGTTTTATATTCAAACCAGAAATCAAATAGATCTCCTAAGATGAATAAAGCTCCCATATCCTCTTCTTTCTCCTTCAACCATTGTAAAAACAGTTGTTCACGAGGAAAGCTTTTTTCACGTGTAGGTGCTCCGAAGTGTTGATCTGAAGCAAAGTATATACTTTTATTTGTATTGATTGTAAAATTCAATGCTTATAAATTATCAGATTGATGCCATTCAGCATATGATGATTCAGTTTCTTGCAAACGCAATGAGTATAATTCAATTCCTTCTGGTAATCTACTTTTAATTTTAGCAGCAAAGTCAATTACCATATTTTCACTTGTAGGTTGATAGTCAACTAAAATAACGTGATGACCACGATCTTTAAGTTCTTTAGCAAGTTCTACGTGTGGAGTATTTTTATTAAAAACAGTTGCATGGTCAAATACATCAACGATATCTTCTTTTACGATTTTCTTTAAATCTCCAAAGTCGATAACCATTCCATATTTCACATTGTTAATGTCATCAATAGGTGTCCCAATAACTGTAACTCCTAACTTATAACTGTGACCATGTACGTTTCTACATTTACCATCATAACCATATAAAGCATGACCTGTTTCAAATGTAAACTGCTTTGTAATTCTAATCTTAGGCATAACTAAAAATTTTGGCAAAGGTAAGGAAAAATATAGTCCTTTAAATTTTTTGCAGTACGCTTTTGTTTCTTAGAAGATTCTATAGTTTAATTGTAAGTTAACCATAGGCCACCAATTCATCCATTTTGTGTATTTATCTGCATCTTCGATTGAAGCAGAAATATCAGAAGTAGAAGCTACTTTTTTGTTGTTTTGTTTTAAAGTATATTCTCCTTGATATAATACACCTAATTCGAATTTTACACCAAATTTTCTTTTAGAAACTGCTCGGCCTAATCCTACTCCTAAATAAGGTTTAATTGTATTGCCTAATGTTAGTTCTGCATTAAGCTCTCCATTTGTAATATCTAATTCTTTCCCGTCGAATTCAAGTGTAGGCCAATCATAACCAGGTTTAATTGTTACAGCTGTTCCATTACCATCAGTTAAAAAACCATTAGCTTTAATTTTCGTATTACCAATATAAAAACCTCCAGTTAGATGAAATATTCCTTTTTTGAATGGGTAATAATCTACTAAAGCGTGTGTGTGGAATGTATTGAATTGCGCTTTCATTTCATAGGTAGGAGAAATACCAAAAGCTTCATATAGTGTACCATTTTCGTCATCAATATCAATGTCGTATTTACTGCTATTGAGATTGAAGAAATTAAGTCCCCCTCTAAGTTTTAGGTTTTTAGTTAAAGGTGTTGCTGCTTCAATATTAATACCTAAGGTTGATACACCAACGGAAACGTTTAAATGACTGAAGCTTTTGTCAGTGAAATGGGCAGTGCGTTGCTTTTTTTCGTGTGTAGGAATGTCTTTCTCTACAACAGTGTTTTCAATATTAGCGAAAGAAGTTTGTGAAAGTAATAAGTACCCACAGATAGTTAGTAGTGTTTTTTGCATACTCTTTTAGGAAGTAAAGATAGAGTATATTTAGGAAATATGTTAATGTTGTGTTATTAAAAATAAAAAAGCTGCTTAGTAGCAGCTTGTAATTATTTGTTTTTAAATTGATTTAGGGCATTAATTGTAAATTCAGATAAAACTAATTTACCAGATATTTCTGCTCTTTTATGTAATAATTCTGTCCAGTTTTCTGTTCCTTCCCAAAATATTTTTTTCATTTCAAGTAAAGCATCAGGGTTATATTCACTAACTCTTTTAGAAAAAGAGTCAATTTCTATATCCATCATTTCAGTCGTTTCGTATAATTCAGAATATAAACCGTGATTATATGCCCAAGTTGCTGTTTTCCATTCGTGTGCTGCAAGAGACATTTGAGTAAAAGCGGTTTTTCCTATCTTACGAGATACAGCAGGTTCAATGACGAAAGGACCTATTCCAATAGCAAGTTCAGAGAGTTTAATAGAAGCTTTTTCAGTTGCAAAACAATAATCACAGGCAGCAGCTAATCCGACACCACCACCTACTGTTTTTCCGTGAATTCTACCGATAAATATTTTAGGACTTCTGCGCATAGCATCTATTACAGTTGCAAAACCTGAAAAGAATTTTTTTCCAGTAACAGAATCTTTTATAGAAAGTAATTCGTCAAAAGAAGCACCAGCACAAAAAGCTCCTTCTCCTTCACTCTTTAATATAATTGTAGTAATCTCTTTGTTTTTACTTATTTCTTCAATTGTGTCAGTAAGCTTTGTCAAATAAAGACTTGGGAATGAATTGCTGGCTGGTGTATAAAATGTAATTGTAGCAATTTTATTAGTTATAGAAGAATTAATATAAGGTTGTTTTTTATCTGTATTCATAATAAATGGTTTTATTCAAATGTAACAATTAAATCTTTTTATGTGCAATACAAAAGATAAAACGGCAAAGCATAATACTTAGTTTTAAGTTTAGAGCAAAAAAAAATAGCCAATTAGCTATTTAAGTTATTAAGAATAAAGAACTCTTATATATTGGAGGTGGGTCAATAAGAGTTATATATGGTGTCGAATGGATGACAGGTTTGAAAAAATACTGATTGCTATTGAAAAAATGAGAATCATTAACTTCTTGTTGAGAAATAATTTGATTTATAAAAAAGGTTTCACAATTAATATTAACTATTTTATTTGTTTTTTGCTCAGTCTGTTGTTCGTTTGTATTTTGATTATCAGTGTTTAAAACAGTATAAACATACATATTTGCTGTTGGACAAAACATTAGTTTTTTATCACACGTCTCTTCGGTAATGAAATTAAGTTTTTCAATACCGAAAATAGCGAATATAATCACTAAAGACCAAGCGATGATTTTATTTTGCTTAAACATATATGTTACAAATATATTTTATTTTGGGATATATGCACCAGAGTACGTGTAATTTGTACAAATGTTTAACAATAAGAGTAAGTGTATTAGTTAAGAAATATGTCTGTTATTCTTCAATCATTTTCTTCACAGAGTAATTTAATCCAAATGCTGCAATTGCAATGATTACGGCAGTTCCAACCCATAATACATTATAGCCGAAAGTTGCAGCTACTTTTGTACCAACTACCGGAGAAATGATGAACCCTACAGCAAATGTAAGACCATTTACCCCCATATAAGCTCCTTTGCTGTTAGCTGCAGCACGCATTGCTGTTACAGTTGACGTATATGGCATTGCTAACATTTCAGAAACACATAGCATTGAAATAGAGAAATAAATCGTATAAATACTGTGATCAAAGATTAAGATACCGAAAGCTATTGAGCTGATTAGCACACCATAAAATATGGTTTGTTTAATCGATAAGTATTTATCAGCAAGGTGTACAAGTAACATCTCAGTTAAGAAGATTAGTAATCCACTGTAACCTAAAACAAGACCAATTTGTGCTTCGTTAAGACCACCTATTTTTCTGTAGAAGAGAGGTATGGTACTAAATAATTGTAAAAAAGCAATTGAGTATAATGTACAAAAAACACTAAAAATAAGAAACATTTTATCCTTATAAGGAGATTGATTTGCTCCACTTCCTATTTCAATGTCTTCGTGTGAAGTATTGTTTATTTCATCTGCTGCGTCTTTTTTAAGATCTTTTGTTGTTTTTCGTCCTCTAAAGAAGGCAATAAAAACGATGGCAGCAACAAATGCAGCAGCTGCATTTATTTGAAACAACAATGTATATGAAATAGCTGCTAACAATCCTCCCATAGCAGGACCAATAGAGAAACCAAGATTAACAGCCATTCTATTTAGTGAAAAAGCACGTGTTATGTTTTCTGGTTTTGCATACATTGTAATTGCAACAGAATTGGCAGGTCTAAAAGATTCGCTTACCGTGCTTTGGAAAAGAATCATTAGCGCTAAGCTCCAAACTGTTGTAAAATAAGGAAGCATAATGAAGATAGGGATACTACCCAATAAGCTTAGGTATTGTACTTTGTAGTTTCCTATTTTGTCAGTTACCCATCCACCAAAAGTAGAACCAATAATAGATCCTACACCATAGCAAGCTAATACATATCCAGTTTGCTCGTCTGTAAAGTTTAGCTTTTGTGTCATATAAACTCCTAAGAAAGGAAAAACCATAGAACCAGCTCTATTTATTAACATTACAATTGCTAACATCCATGAGGCAGATGATAAACCTCGGTAAGAATCTAAATAGATTTGGTAGATTTTTTTCATAAGAGTGGTGGTTTTTAAAAGGGATTAGTCTTTATTATGATCTGAAGAAGTATTTGTTTGACTTTCTTTTTTTAATTTTTCGGCCTCACGCATAGCATTAAAGTAAGCCGCTCTACTCAAAGGTTCGTATTCTTGAGTTTCTCCAAGCATTACAATATCCTCACTTGCGGCCTTTCTAAAGCTATAATTAGCAAGGTTTCCTGTCCTTGTACAAATAGCATGAACTTTTGTTACATATTCAGCTGTTGCCATAAGTGCAGGCATTGGTCCGAAAGGATTTCCTTTAAAGTCCATATCAAGTCCTGCTACAATAACACGAATGCCAGAGTTTGCTAAATCATTACAAACACTTACTATTTCGTCGTCAAAAAATTGAGCTTCATCAATTCCAATAACATCACAACCATCAGCCAATAATCTAATGTTAGCTGCGGCGGGTACTGGAGTAGAACGAATTTCGTTTGAATCATGAGATACAACGTATTCGTCGTCATAACGGGTATCAATAGCCGGTTTAAATATTTCGACTTTTTGTTTGGCAAAATTAGCTCTTTTCAGTCTGCGAATCAGTTCTTCAGTCTTACCAGAGAACATTGAACCACAGATTACTTCGATTGAACCAAATTGTTCTTTGTGATTAACGGGATTTTCGAGAAACATTTTGTAAATTTCAAGCTGAAACCAGCAGTTTTTTCTGTTATTTTTGTAATGAGCAAATTTATCAAAAAAAGCTCGTCAATTTACTAATGCAAAATAAAAGTTATGAAGAAAGTCTTGGAGGGAGAGTTATTAAGTCTTGCTCACCGTGTTTTACAGATGAAAGAGAAGGATGTAAGCAATCTCTTAATAGAAGCAAAAGAGTTATATGAGAAGCTTTTGATAATGAAGTTTTATCAAGATCATTTAGTGGGAGGACAGATTAAAGATGTTACAAACGAGCAACTTGAGAATGCATTAACAGCTGTTTCTTTAGGAGAACAAGTTGTAGTTGGTAATATAGATCGTCATCAGATGCCAAATGATTTGGTAGAAGAAGACTATCCAATTGTTGTTGATAATGAAGTTGAAGCAACGGTAATGGGAGAGGATAGCTTTATTGCAGATATTGTAAATAAGATAGCACCAGAAATTGAAGAAAAAGAATTTCTTATTAGTGAAGAAATGAATTATAATAAACCGTTTTTGACTGATGCTATTCATGAAGATTTTACAAATGAAGAGGAAGATGCAGAGTTAAATCGTTTTTTAGATGAACATGAGGCAATGCTGAGAGAGACAGAATCAAAAACACTTGAAGCAGCACGCATAGCGGAAGAGGAAGCACGCCGTATTGAGGCAGAGGAGCTTGAAGTAGCACGCATAGCGGAAGAGGAAGCACGTCGTATTGAGGCAGAGGAGCTTGAAGCAGCACGCATAGCAGAAGAGGAAGCACGCCGTATTGAGGCAGAGGAGCTTGAAGCAGCACGCATAGCAGAAGAGGAAGCACGTCGTATTGAGGCAGAGGAGCTTGAAGCAGCACGCATAGCAGAAGAGGAAGCACGCCGTATTGAGGCAGAGGAGCTTGAAGCAGCACGCATAGCAGAAGAGGAAGCACGTCGTATTGAGGCAGAGGAGCTTGAAGCAGCACGCATAGCAGAAGAGGAAGCACGTCGTATTGAAGCTGAATTGCAAGCAAAAGAAGAAGCACGACTTGAGGCAATTGAAGCGGAAAGATTAAGATTAGAAGCTGAAGTGGCAGAGCAAGCAGAACAGGCACGATTAAGTGATGAACAAGCAAAAGAAATAAAGCTTAAGCAAGAAGAAGAAGATTATTTAGAATTTCTAATTCAAGAAGAGGAAAGAGAAAAAGAAGAACTTTTACAAAGAGCATTAGAAGTAAAAGAAGAACAATTAAAGCAAGAAGATAATAATCTCAATTCTAAGGAAGAACAAGTAGATCGTACTACTTCTTTTTTCTTTTCAAAAGAAATAGTTGAAGCACAAAAACAAAAGGAACAACCTAAAAATGAGTTAGATCCTTTCTTTGGATTTGATTTTGGCGATGTAGAGTTTGTTCGTGTTGAAGATGTTGTTGCAGAAGAAAAAATAGATGTAGAGGCTACATCAAATTTACAAGAAGAAAATACTGTTGAGTATAAGAATAATGAAGAGAGTTCAAATTCAGTAGAGCAAGTAACTCCTAATACATTATTTGACGTTGAGCATATGTCAGTGAAGGAGCCTAAAATTGTAAAACCAAAATCAATTAATGATATCTATAATACTACGATTACTGTAGGATTGAATGATAGAATAGCTTTTGAAAAGCATTTATTCGGAAATAGTGCAGAGGACTTTAATAGGGTATTGTCTCAATTAAATACAGTAAGTACGTTTGATGAAGCAATGAGTTTAATAGAGCACCTTGTGAAGCCAGAATATAATAACTGGGAAGGTAAAGATGAATATGAAGAACGTTTTATCGCGTTAGTAGAAAAACGCTTTATTTAATTATGGGAAAATTATATTTAGTACCAACACCAATTGGAAATTTAGATGATATGACTTTTCGTGCTATTAAAGTACTTAAAGAAGTAGATTATATATTAGCAGAAGATACACGTAATAGTGGAAAGTTATTAAAGCATTTTGAAATTATGACTCCAATGGCGAGTCATCATATGCATAACGAGCACAAGACTGTTGAAGGGATAGTGAAAAGAATTCAGTCAGGAGAAACTTTTGCATTGATATCTGATGCGGGAACACCTGCTATTTCTGATCCAGGATTTTTATTAACACGAGCTTGTGTTGAAGCAGGGGTAGAGGTTGAGTGTTTGCCAGGAGCAACAGCTTTTGTGCCTGCACTTGTTAATAGTGGATTACCCAATGATAAGTTTGTATTTGAAGGGTTTTTACCAGATAAAAAGGGAAGACAGACAAGATATTTAGTTTTAGCAGAAGAGACACGAACGATGATTATTTACGTTTCTCCTCATAAGCTTGTTAAAACATTACAAGAGTTTAAAGAATACTTTGGAGAAGAACGTCAGATTTCTGTTTCACGAGAATTATCTAAGCTTCACGAAGAAACTGTAAGAGGAACTGTAATAGAGGTATTATCTCACTTTGAAGCTAAACCTCCCAAAGGAGAAATAGTTGTGATTGTAGGGGGGAAAGGAAAATAGACTATATCGAAATTTAATAAAAAGAATCAATGTTTAATATTTTTACAAATATCGAACATTGATTTTTTTTTGATACATTTGGTAAAAACAGTATAAATTATGTCACATAAAGTAACAACAAGTTGGATTGAAAATATGCAATTTGAATCTACTAACCCAAGTGGAGGAACAATTAGAATTGATGCAGGACCTGAAAATGGAGGAGATAATATGGGGTTGCGACCAAAAGCACTTATGTTGTCTGCATTAGCAGGGTGTTCTGGGTTAGATATTGCTCATTTAATAAAAAAAATGAGATTAGATGTTGAAGCTTTTAGAATGGAAACAGAAGGACTTCTGACTGATTCAGATCCAGCAACTTATCACACTGTAATATTAGAGTATCATTTCACTGGAAAGAATTTAGATGAGGCAAAGTTGAAACGTGCAGTAGACTTGTCAATTGAGAAGTATTGTGGGGTAATGGATATGTTTAAAGAATTTTCTGAGGTACAAACAAATATTTTTTATCATAAAGAGTAAACTATGCGCTGGAATTTAAAAGAAGATCCAGACAAAGAAATTGTTACTCATTTACAAAATGTTTTAGGTGTTGATAATGTTATAGCTAAGCTCTTAGCACAGAGGGATATTAAGAATTATGAAGAAGCAAAAAGCTTTTTTAGGCCTTCTTTGAGTGATTTACATGATCCATATTTGATGAAGGATATGGATAAAGCAGTTATGCGTATTGAAGAGGCACTTAATAAAAAAGAGTCTATTTTAGTTTTTGGAGATTATGATGTTGATGGAACTACTTCCGTTGCTTTGATGTACTCTTATCTTAAAAGTTTTGATATTAATATTGAAACGTATATTCCTGATCGTTATAACGAGGGATATGGAGTTTCATATCAAGGAATTGACTATGCAAAGCAAAAGAATATTACACTTATTATTGCTTTAGATTGTGGAATAAAATCAATTGAGCATATTGATTATGCGAAAGGTTTAGGGATAGACTTTATTATATGCGATCACCATTTGCCAAGTGACGTAATTCCTAATGCAACAGCAGTTTTAGATCCTAAAAGAGAAGATTGTAACTATCCTTATAAAGAGTTATGTGGGTGTGGAGTAGGTTTTAAATTGATCCAAGCACATTCAATGCATCTAAAGCAACCAATTGAGAAGATTATACCTTATTTAGATTTAGTGGCTACTGCAATTGCAGCTGATGTTGTTCCTATCACAGGAGAGAATCGTATTTTAGCTTATTATGGATTGAAAGTTATTAATAATACTCCTCGACCAGGAATTGAAGCGTTAATGGATTTATATGATATAAAACCATATACGATGAGTGATATTGTTTTTAAGTTAGCTCCTAAAATCAATGCTGCAGGTAGGATAGAGCACGGTAATTATACAGTTGATCTATTAACAAAGTTTACAATTGAAGAAGCTAAACAAACGGTTAAGAAGATTGTTGAAATAAATGTAGAAAGAAGAACTCTTGATCAAGGTATAACTGAAGAAGCTTTAAAACAAATTATTGATCAAAAGACTATAAACACTAAAAGCACTATTGTTTATAGTCCATCTTGGCACAAAGGAGTAATAGGAATTGTAGCCTCAAGATTGATAGATACATATTATAGGCCCACGTTAGTTTTTACTGATAGTGGTGAATATTTAGCAGCTTCAGCAAGGTCAGTTAAGAATTTCGATATTTATCAAGCTTTAGAAGTATGTTCGGAATACTTAATTCAATTCGGTGGGCATATGTATGCCGCTGGATTGACCATGAAAAAAGAAAACTTTGAAGCTTTCAAAAGCAAGTTTGAACAAGTAGTAGAGGATACAATCCAAGAGACTGATTTGATACCAGAGATTGAAATAGACTCTATTATAAGATTTTCAAATATAACGGATAAGTTTTTAAGAGTTTTAAAACAGTTTGAACCTTTTGGACCAGGGAATCCAAGTCCTGTTTTTATGAGTAAACAAGCTTTTGATACAGGTTATGCAAAAACGGCTGGTGTGAATGGAGAACACTTAAAGATGACTTTAAAACAAAGAGGAGTATCAAATAAAAAGTTTCCTGCAATAGGTTTTAATTTAGGTAGGCAATTCGAAAAGGTAAAAGAAAAGCAGTTTTTAGATATTGTTTATTCAATAGAAGAAAACAAATGGCGAAATAAAGTAAGTATTCAGGTTCAAATAAAAGATATGCAATTATCGTGGTGATAAAAAATATCTTATTTTTATACCATACAATATAAAAAAATAATCAATTATAAATTGTAAAAGATGAGAATAGCAGTAGTAGGGGCTACCGGAATGGTAGGAGAGATTATGCTAAAAGTATTAGCAGAGAGAAATTTTCCAATAACTGATTTAATACCAGTTGCTTCTGAAAGATCAGTTGGGAAGCAGATTGAATTTAATGGTAAGAAGTATACCATTATGTCCATGGAAGATGCTGTTAATATGAAACCTGAAATTGCTTTGTTTTCTGCAGGTGGTTCAACATCTTTAGAGTGGGCTCCTAAGTTTGCAGCTGTTGGGACAACTGTAATTGATAATTCTTCTGCGTGGCGAATGGATCCAACAAAAAAATTAGTTGTACCTGAAATTAATGCAAGTCAATTAACAAAAGAAGATAAGATAATAGCAAACCCGAACTGTTCTACTATTCAGTTGGTGATGACACTTGCTCCTTTACATAAAAAGTATGGTATAAAGCGAGTGATTGTTTCTACATATCAATCAATAACAGGAACTGGTGTTAAAGCTGTAAAACAGCTTGAAAATGAATACGCTAATGAAAAAGGAGAGATGGCATATCCTTATCCAATACACAGAAATGCATTGCCACATTGTGATGTTTTTGAAGAGAACGGTTACACAAAAGAAGAGATGAAGCTTGCAAATGAGACAAAGAAAATCTTATGTGATGATTCTGTTTTAGTTGCTGCGACAGCTGTGAGAATTCCTGTTGTTGGTGGGCATAGTGAAACAGTAAATATAGAGTTTACTAAGGATTATGATGTTAATGATATTCGTAGAATATTGCACGATACTCCTGGTATAGTTGTTCAGGATAATACAGATACTAATACTTATCCAATGCCTTTATATGCAGAAGGGAAAGATGATGTATTTGTGGGACGTATTCGTAGAGATTTTACGAGAGATAATGCAGTTAATATGTGGATCGTTGCAGATAATCTTCGCAAGGGGGCAGCAACAAATACAATTCAAATTGCAGAATATCTTGTTGCTAATAAATTAGTATAAATTTATTTTACTTTGTAAAAAAAAGAGTCTTAGTGTTGTTTACTAAGACTCTTTTTTTGTTTTATTAGAATAAGTAGTTAAAAGTTTGTATTTTTAAGGTTAGATTTGCATTGTGTTCTTATAGAGAATACAAAAAAGATGTAATAAATATTACAATAAACGGTATTTTAAAAAACAAGTAAAATAATGAGTAGAATACTATTAGTTGACGACCATCCACTTATTGTTGAAGGGTATGTATTAGCTCTTTCTAAAGATTTGGAATATTGGGGCGATATTACTTTCGAGAAGTCCTTTGATTGTACAAATGCAAAGGAGAAAATTGATAACGCTGTTGATATTGGACTTTTTTATGATTTGGCCATTATTGATTTTTCTTTACCCAAAAATGAGGCTTTTAAGTGGGAAGATGGAGGAGATATAGTTAAGTATATTCAGAAAGTTATGCCTTCGTGTAAGACAATTATATTGACAGGACATACAGAAGTAATTACTCTTTATAATATTTTTAAAAATATTAAGCCTAATGGCTTAGTAAGTAAACACGAAATTACACCAGAAAATTTGATTGATATTGTAAGAAAGGTTTGTAGTGGAGAGAGATATCAAAGTGAGATAGTTAAGCATTGTTTAAGTGAGATTGTACGTAAAGAAATGATGTATGATGATTTTAATAGAGAAATATTAGTTTTACTTTCAAAAGGATATAAACTTCAAGAGTTAGATAATCATATTCCTCTTTCAAATCCTACTATAAAAAAGCGTTTAGCTAAAATGAAGCAAGTATTTGAAGTGGCAGATACAGCAACTTTAGTTCAAGAGGTTATTAAGCAAGGTTTTGTTTAGTTTATAAGGGGTATATCAAAAAAAAGCTTCCAATAGAATATTCTATTGGAAGCTTTTTTTTGATATATAGTTTTTTGATATATAGTTTAATAGGAATGGGAGTTATTTAGTTGTTTATAAGAAGTTGTTGATAATAAGGTGGTTATTGAATAGTTAATATGATAGTTATCATTTTAATTGCCTATGTTGAAATGTAAATTTACTTTTCTAAAAATGAATTATTATGAAAATAGAACAGATTTATACCGGATGTATTGCTCACGCAGCTTATTATGTTGAAAGTAATGGTGAAGCAGCGATTTTTGATCCTCTAAGAGATGTACAACCTTACATTGATAGAGCAAATAGTGATAAAGCAAAAGTTAAGTATGTATTTGAAACACATTTTCATGCAGATTTTGTAAGTGGACATTTAGATTTAGTTGAAAAAACAGGAGCACAAGTTGTTTTCGGACCTACAGCACAGCCTAATTATCAAGCAATTATTGCTGAAGACAATCAGATATTTGATTTAGGGAACATTAAGATACAGGTCCTTCATACGCCAGGACACACAATGGAAAGTACAACTTATTTGATTATAGATGAAAATAATAAAAAGCATGCAATTATAACAGGAGACACATTGTTTATAGGTGATGTAGGAAGACCTGATTTAGTTCAATTAGTAAAGTCTGAAATTACAGAAGAAATACTTGCTCGTCATTTATTTAAATCTCTTCGAAATAAGATTATGCCATTGCCAGATGATTTAATTGTTTATCCAAACCATGGAGCAGGTAGTGCTTGTGGGAAAAATATGAGTAAAGAGACAACAGATACTTTAGGAAATCAAAAAGCAACGAATTATGCGTTAAGAGCTGATATGACTGAGGATGAATTTGTAAAGGAATTGTTGTCTGGTTTAGCAACACCTCCACAATATTTTCCTAAAAACGTTTTAATGAATATTCAAGGTTATGAGCATTTAGATGATATTTTGAAACGAGGGAATACCCCTTTTACTTTAGATGAGTTTCAAGAAGTTATTAAAAATGATGAGGTTTTGATATTAGATACACGTGATCCTCAAACTTTTTCAGAAGGATTTATTCCTAATAGTTTAAATATTGGATTAAATGGGCCTTTTGCTGTGTGGGTTGGAGAAATGATTAGTAATATCAAACAGCCTATAGTTTTAGTTACAGAAGAAGGGAAAGAAGAAGAAAGTATGATTCGTTTATCTCGCGTAGGGTATGATAATACAATCGGTTTCTTGAAAGGAGGATTGTTAGTTTGGAAAAATGCTGGTTTACCAGTAAATACTATTACTCGTATTACTCCAAAACAGATGGATGAAGCATTTTTTAAGAATGATACTACACTTTTAGATGTAAGAAAAGTTAATGAGTTTAAATCAGAACATTTAGAAGAGTCAATAAATATTCCACTAAATACTTTAAATAAGCAGTCTGAAGATCTTGCAAAGCATAATAAATATATAATTTATTGTGCAGGAGGATATAGAAGTATGATTGCCTCTTCTTTATTATATAAAAAAGGAGTAACTAATATTGTGGATGTTATAGGAGGATACAATGCAATTAGTAAAGAAACAGCTTTAGACAAAACAGAATTTGTTTGTCCAAGCTCTTTGCTATAGGAGAGTAAAATAGTTATTAACATTGTTTAGCTGTATGTTGATAACGAATTAAAAAGTATGTAATGATAAAAACAATAGGTTTTATAGGAATTGGTTTGATTGGGGGATCAATGGCCTTAGACTTGAAAACAAAAGGTTTTGCTAACAAGGTAATTGGTTTTGATGCATCATTAACAAATGCAGAGAAAGCTTTAGAATTAAATATAATAGATGAGATAGTTTCATTAGATGAGTTATTACAACAGGCAGATATTGTAGTAATGGCGACACCTGTGAATGTAACAATTGAATTGATGCCTTATGCTTTAGATAATATTAGAAAGGGAGCATATATTATGGATGTTGGATCTACAAAATCGTTATTATCTAAAAAGATAGATGAGCATCCAAATAGGGGGGCCTTTGTAGCAACACACCCAATGGCAGGAACTGAATATAGTGGGCCAGAGGCTGCTTTTAAGGGGCTTTTTAAAGAAAGAGTAGCAATTATCTGTAATCCTGAGAAATCATCTCCTAAAGCCTTAAATCAGATTTCTGAGTTGTATTATCATTTAGATACGCGTTTGATTTTAATGGATGCAAATTCACACGATGAACACGTTGGTTATGTGTCTCATTTATCACATGCAATATCTTATGCTTTAGCGGTAGCAGTATTAGATAAAGAAAAAGATGATACAGCTATATTTAATTTGGCGGCTGGAGGATTTGCTTCAACAGTTCGACTTGCTAAAAGTTCTGTAGATATGTGGCTACCTATTTTTGAACAAAATACAGAGCATATTTTACCTATTTTAGATATTTATTTAGAGAAGTTAAATATGTTTAGAACTTATTTAGAAAATAAGGATACAGCTCAATTAGCTGGGTTTATCAAAGAAGCTAATCGCATAAAAGATAAATTGAAAAAATAAAGCAAATACTTCCAGAAGCGAAGGTTTTTTAATAAATTGTTCAGGAAATAAAAATAAGATATTATGTTAAAACACATTGTGATGTGGCGTCTTAAAGAAGAAAATAAAGAGGCTAATAAGATTGAAATGAAAAATCAATTAATGGCATTAAAAGATAAAATTGAGGCGTTGAAAGCTATTTCTGTAGAGTTTAATCACATAGAAGCTACTCAAGCAAATTTTGATGTTATGCTTTATACTGAGTTTTTAAATTTTAATGATTTAGCAATATATGCAAATCATCCCGAGCATTTAAAAGTTGTTGATTTTATTAAATCTGTGGTTACAGAAAGAGTAGCTATTGACTATTAGTTTTGTGCTGTATTTAATACAAGATAAAATATTGTTATTTATTTATCGGTTTTGTAAAAGGTAGTATTTCTAAGAGATGCTACCTTTTTTTGTTTATGTTGTAAATCAGTTTTTGTTAAAAACAAAAGAATTGATGTAAGTTTGAAAAGCTTACATTTACTAGGTAGAAAAATTCAAAGTTATAAAAAGATGAGAAAGTTAATTTACATTGCTTTAATTCTTCTTTCTACCTATTTGTTAATAGGGTGTACTTACGAAATGAAAAAAGTTGATAATACATTGCTTTCAAATCGTTGGAGGGGTGAATTTATTGTTCAAAATAGAAAAGTCCCATTTGTTTTTTCCTTAGAGAAAGAACAAGCAAATGTTTATGGGTATCGCGTTGTAGTTGTGAATGGAGATCAGTATGAGCAACTTGAAACAGTACATATGCAAGGAAAGAACTTTAGGGTTGAGTTGTCTTATGATCAAGAGGATGTATTAGAAGGGAAGATCAACGGCAATATAATCAACGGAAAGCTACGTAAAAGATTTTCAGATAGTTATTTAGAAGCACTTTTTACTGCACATAAATCAAACGATTTAAGATTTACAGAAATAAAAAAACCTACCTCAATTATACCTGATGGGATATGGTTATTGCAATATGATACTTTGAAAAATTTAAAAAATACTGCTGATCTTTTTAGACATAATATTGATAGATTTGAGAGTCTACAATTATTTAGGAAAGACAATGAAATATTTGGAAGTATTATACCAGCAGAACAGGGTTTTGAGGGAGTTATGACTACTAATGGGTTTATTTGCTCTTCTTTTTACAAGTCAGAACCTTATTTGATGGAGGGAGAGTTTATAAATGATAAGGAGTTTATAGGGACTATAACTACGATGACAGATATTTATACTTTTAAAGCTTTGAAAAAAAGTGATAGTGAAGTAATAGTAAAAAAAACAGACAATATTTTCAGTACACTTATTTTATTAGTCAAGGCATATTTTGAACATTTATAATTCTGTGAAAAATAGGTGTAATATAAAAAAGCTACCTGTTACGGTAGCTTATACGATATGCAGAGGAGAAGGGATTCGAACCCTCGATACATTGCTGTATACACACTTTCCAGGCGTGCGCCTTCGACCGCTCGGCCACCCCTCTAATACGCCTAATATAGTGATTTAAAGTTCCATTTCTCCACAAATAGGAGTTTCAAATGCTTCTTTAAAGTCTACAACATTTTTTTGAGCCAATAAAAACATCAGTTTTGTAATAGCTGCTTCAGTAGTGATATCTTTTCCTGAGATTACGCCAATTTCTTTTAATTCAGTACTTGTTTCGTATTTCCCCATATGAACACTACCACTTGAGCATTGTGTAACATTAATTACTTTTAATCCTTTTGCGATAGCTTCTGCCAGAGTATTTAAGAACCAAGACTCTGTAGGAGCATTACCAGAACCGTAAGTTTCTAATACTATCCCCTCTAAGTCTTCAATGTTTAAAATTGCTTTTAGTACTTTTTGTTGAATACCAGGGAATACCTTTAAGATCATTACATTTCTCGACATCTCTTTATGAACAGTCAAGGGTAATGTTTCATTTTTGTATTCTAATAAAGCCTTGTTTACTCTCAAGTTTACACCTGACTCTGCCAAATGTGGAATATTTGGTGAGGTAAACGCATTAAATAATTCAGAACTCACTTTAGATGTTCTATTTCCACGATATAATTTATATTCAAAATATAAACATACTTCTTGAATAACAGGTTTGTTATTTTCTTGTAATGCTGCGATTTGAATAGCTGTAATTAAATTCTCTTTAGCATCCGTACGCAAATCTCCAATTGGCAATTGAGATCCTGTCAAGATAATTGGTTTTCGTGTGTTTTCTAACATAAAACTAAGAGCAGATGCAGAATATGACATCGTATCAGAACCATGTAGGATAACAAAACCATCAAACTTTTTATAATTTTCTTCAATAACACTTGCCATTTGAACCCACATTTCAGGACGCATATCAGATGAGTCGATTGGTACCTCAAAAGAGTATGTTTCAATAGAACATTCTAATAAGTGTAACTCTGGAATACGTTCAACAAGTTGGTCAAAATTGAAGGCGCGTAATGCCCCTGTCTTAAAATCCTTAACCATACCAATAGTACCACCAGTATAAATAAGCAGAATTGCAGGTTTATTGTTCATTATTCAGTTTTAACTTATTAATTACAGGGTTAGCATACATTGCTAAGAAATTTTCAACAACTACTTTATTTGCTTTATCTACACGTAATTCTAAACGTCTTTCAAAAAGTTGTTTTTCTTTTTCAGTGTATTTATCAGCATATTTATTCGTTTTGTGTAATAAATCATAAGCAATATAATTAGTAGGCCATAGGTGATAATTTTTAATTATAGACTTGTCTATAATTGTAGCTACAGCTTGCATTTGTTTATTGACTTTTTCTGAGCTATTAATTAAACAATCTAATTCATGGTCTAAAACTTCTCCAACATGAATATGAATACCTCTCTTTTGGCCAATTATACCACTATAAAGATTAATGAAGTCTTCATTTTTATCTTTTACATAAACTTCGTCATTAGCTTTAGCAAGTATTTGTGGCATTTTTAGTGCATCCGTAGGGTCATATTCATAAGAGATAGAAACAGGTACTATTTTAATCTTTTTTAGATACTCAATAGGATTTATTTCTCCACTTGCCATTGCAAGCATCTTTAAAACTCCTTGGTGAGTAGCATCATTACCGTCTTTAGTACGTCCTTCTCTTTGTGCAATCCACACAGAACGATTTTCTACCGTAAGTAAGTGCTGAATATATTCAGACATTACTTTTGAACTCTCTAGTAATTCACGAGGAGGTAATCCGCGTTTTACTAAAAAGTTTCTATTTACTTTTGCTAATGCTAAAAGAAAAGATTTCTGCACCAGATTATCTCCAATAGCAGAAGCTGTCATAATCAAACCATTATCTTTCAAGGCTACGTTTAACAGAGACGTATCCATAAGAATATCACGGTGATTAGATATATATAAATAGGGTGTATGTTTTTCTAATTTTTCAAAACCTGAAGTTGTCAAGCCACTTGAGCTTTTTTCCAAAATCTTTTGAATAGAATGATAAGCAAAGTTATCTTGAAATTGCTGTATAGATTTTATTTCCCTTAACCTTTCCATCCATTCTTCTTCGGTTTGGTTAGGAAAAGTAAAACCCATTAACGCTTTTATCATTGGGTGTTTAGAAATCTGTTGTAAGACTTCGTTTACCTCAAGATCTTTGTAATGACGTATTGAATCAAACTTAGACATTAGTGTACTTTATTATGTAAACAAATTAATGTTGCTTTCTGTTGTTAAATTCCAAAAACAGCTTGTGAATTGGCTGTTGTTTGTTTTGCTATTTCAGCTAATGAAAGATCGTAAATATCAGCTAATTTTTCAGCAATATTTACAATGTAGGCACTTTCATTTCTTTTTCCTCTAAAAGGGACCGGTGCAAGATACGGAGAATCAGTCTCTAATACGATGTCTCTAATTGAGATTTTATTTAAGAACTTGTCAATCTGCCCATTCTTAAAAGTAGATACTCCCCCTATTCCTAATTTAAGGTTGTATGAAATAGCTTTTTCTGCTTGTTCTTGTGTTCCTGTAAAACAATGGAAAATTCCTTTTAGGTCATCGCCTTTTTCTTTTTCTAATACTTCAAAAACTTCATCAAAAGCATCGCGACAATGTATATTGATTGGTAGTTTATATTTTTTTGCAAGTTGGATTTGGTACTGAAAGGCTTCTTGCTGAATTTGTAAAGTTGATTTATCCCAATATAGGTCAATTCCAATTTCTCCTACAGCATAAAATTTTCTTCTTGCTAATTCTTTTTCTACAAAAGCTAATTCAGACTTATATGTTTCTGGTTTAACATCTGTAGGATGTAGCCCCATCATTAAGAAAATATTATCGGGAAATTCTGATTCTAATTCATACATTGCACTTGTATAACTGGAATCAATAGCTGGTATAAAAAAACGCGTCACTCCATTCGCTATTGCGCGATTAATTGTTTCTTTTCGATCATCTTTAAACGCGTCTGAATAAAGGTGTGTATGCGTATCGGTAAAAATCATTCTAAAGGGGTATTTTGTATAAAATGCTATTTTAAGATACAAAAGTACCTTATAAAAAGAATTTAAACTATAATTGTTCAATGGAAAAAATAAAAGAAGTACTAAAAAAGGAAGGTTACAAGAGAATTCCATTTAAAATCTCTAAAACACATCATCTTTTTGTTCGGGCAAAAGTAAACGGAGCAATTGGAGATTTTATTATAGATACAGGAGCTTCGAATAGTTGTATTGATTTTGCTCATATTGATTTGTTCAATATTACACCTTTAGAGTCTACAACGAAAGCTTCTGGAGCAGGAGCGAATGGGATGCATACACAAGTAGCCTATAATAACCATTTACAGATGAGTCGTTGGCATAATAAAGAGTTTAATCTTGTATTATTAGATCTTACCCACGTCAATGTAGCGTTAACGGAATACGGTACAAAAACGGTACATGGTATTATAGGCTCTGATGTGCTATTACAAGGAGAGGCTATTATTGACTATAAAGAAAAAGTACTTTATATCAAGTAGTTTATTTTTTAAATTTAGTGTATTCGTCTGCCACTAATTCCAGTTCTTTATACCAGTCTTCTCCGTATTTTCGGATTAAAGGATCTTTTAAAAATTTATATACTGGTACACCTAACTCTTGTCCTAATGTACAAGCATCTCCACAGATGTGCCATTTGTGATAGTTAACAGCTTCAAATGACGAAAATTCTTTGATACGAATAGGGTATAAATGACAAGAAATAGGCTTTTTCCAATCAATTAAACCTTCGTTATACGCTTTTTCAATTCCACATAAAGCCATTTCATTTTCGTATATAACATAAGCACATTCTCCTCCTTCGATAAGAGGTGTTTCTAATTCACCGTCTTCACCAATTATAGAAGTACCTTGTGCTTCAATAGCTTCTATTCCTTCTGGACGCAAGAAAGGCTTTACGTGTTCATATACTTTATTTAAAATATCAACTTCTCCTTTTTCAACGGGTGCACCAGCATCTCCATCAATACAGCATTCCCCTTTACAAGCTGAAAGGTTGCAAACAAATTCTTTTTCAAGAACATCCTCTGATACAATCGTTTTTCCTATCTGAAACATAATATTCGTAAATTAATGTGTGCAAAACTACAAATCTTTAATCTAATAATTCTGTCTGTAAAACTGTTATGTGTTTTTTATATTGATGCTAAATAAAAGGAAGGGGTAATATGCACTTTTTACGATATGAAGGTAATCTCATTTCTACTGTTTGTCATTAAGAGTTTATTGAAAATAAAGTTTCATATCTTTTGTTTATAGGGCAGTTTTATAACTCAGGTATAAAGAAGGTAAAGGTAAATTAGACGAGGGAAATGCATATATATTTCCCTTCTTCGTAGAGGTTTTTGTAATATGTAAGTTATTTGTTTTAATGAGGTTATTTAAATTTTTTACTTATAAGTCGTAAAAAATAAAAAAAAAGGATATTTTTATAAGTATTCTTTTTAAAGCTTTGTTTATGGATGTGAATGTTCGAGACATTGTTAGTATAACAATGATATTGTTTGCTGTTATTGATATTATGGGTGCAATACCAATTATCGTAGATTTACGAAATAGGGTAGGATATATAGAGTCTGAAAAGGCAACCTTAGTATCAGGTGTAATCATGATTGCTTTTTTATTTTTAGGAGAGCAGATGTTGAGGTTGATAGGTATTGATGTAAGTTCTTTTGCTGTAGCAGGAGCTTTTGTACTATTTTTTTTAGCATTAGAAATGATATTAGGTATTAGAATTTATAGAGATGATACTCCAACTACCGCCTCTATTGTACCTTTGGCATTCCCTCTAATTGCAGGTACTGGAGTTTTAACAACTATTTTATCGTTGCGTTCACAGTATTCAAATGCTAATATCATCATTGGTATAATTGTTAATCTTGTATTAGTGTTTTTAGTATTAAAGTCATCTTCTAAAATTGAAAAGCTCTTAGGTGCTGGAGGATTGAGTGTTATACGTAAAATATTCGGAGTAGTACTACTTGCGATTGCTGTTAAATTATTTAGTACTAATGTTAAAGGCTTGTTTGACTAGGTAATATTTTTGTACTTTCGAAGAGTAAAATTAAATTCTTTATCATTCATAATGAAAATATTTAGCTACGTTATCATTGTATTTGCTGCGGCATTAATGATTTTAAACATAACGATGTTGGACTTTAGCAACTTGTTTCAAGGAGATAGTTTAATCGCTATTATAGGGATTGTTGCACTACTTTGTGCAGTATGTATCGTACTAATTTATCGTACTTCAAAAGTAATAGACGACAAAACTAAATAAAGATCATGGCAATTTTTGACATACTTATTATTGGAGGCGGTGTGGCAGGAGTTTCTTGTGCTCAGGTTTTAGGGAGTGCTTTTAAAAAGGACTTTGTAAAAGATAAGAAGGTTGGAATTATAATGCATCAAAAAGCTTCAATGTTGCAAGATGCTGTTTTCTTTAATGCTTACGGTATTAAATTAGGTACTTTAGGTAGAGATCTTTTAGAACAATCACAAAAAGATTTAGCTTACTATCAAGACATTGAACAAATTAAGGGAGAGAAGGTTGTTTCTGTTTATCCACAACAAGGGTATTTTGAGGTAACCACAAATAGAGCAAGTTATCAAGCGAATGCTGTTGTAGTTGCTACTAATTCAAGCCCTTCATTTGATATTGATGGTTTAATGCAGTATGTAGAACCTCATAAGAAGTCATTGCCAACTAAAAATCGCATTCAATTAATGAATGAAGATCATTTAGTAAGAGAAGGTTTATATGTAGCGGGAACTTTAGCAGGACACCGTAGTCAGTTAGCAATTGCTGCTGGTAGTGGCGCTGCTGTTGCTACGGATATTCTAACATTGTGGAATGGAGGTATTGAGACTCATAGCCATGATAGTTTAAGGAAAAAGTAAAATAGAATTGAATACTATTTATTGCTATTTTAAATATAAAGAAAAAGCGCGTTTAAACTTAAACGCGCTTTTTCTTTATATTGTTTTTTAATAAACTAAACCAACATTGTCAATCCATAATCTACTATCAGTATTTCCAATGTATGCACCTCCATTACTTGAAGAGAACTGAATAATTAAGTGAGTTACTTCATCGTCTGCTGTTCCCCATCCTTCTTCAATTATGGGAACCATTTTTCCTTTGCTATTTCTTGTATAGTAAGCATCTTCTCCTTTGCGAAGTGCCATGTGTGAACCATAGAATTTTTCTTTACTAATATCACCGTAGTTAACATTTAAACGATGTTTGTTTTGCCAAGTTTTAACTGATTTATCAAAGCGCTCCCATCCAGTACCAACTCTTTTAGCATGTACATTTCCATTGCTATCTTCCCATCTCTTTTGAAGTAAAATTTGAATTTCTGCCATATCATTTCTGTTTACTTCAGAACCTTTTCCCATTCCATTTACTCGACGTGATGGACCTCCTGTTGTAACCTTATAGTCATATTGCATTGCTTTTGGCTTTTTAGTAAAAGGAATACCTGTTACTAATTTACTCTGAGGATTTTTAGTATCTGTAATTGGTTCTATCATTTCTCCTAAGAAAATTGTACCACTTGCTAATACATTAATATTGATAACTCCAAGAACTTTTACTCGTTCAATACGTGTCTCTAAGCGCGCAGCAAATCCCTTGTCTCTTTTTTCAGGATAAACAGTTACACTTCCTTTTGTAATACCACTTACTGTAGCTAATACAGAAGAGGTAGCCCAAGGAGATTTTATGTTTTTATATGGAGTATTGTCTTTTAAAGTGTCTTTCTTCTCTGTAATTTCATACAGGTATTGTGTGTTTCCACCGATAATAAAAGATTCTTTTATTTCGCGAACCATCCAATTATTCATATTTCCTAAAGGAAGTAATTCTACTTTTTCATTTTGTGCTTTAGCAACAAAAGCAAATAAGAAAAGTAATGATGATAAAAGCAATTGCTTATTAAGTTTAGACATAATATTTCGTATTATTTTTTGATGTTATTTTTTTTCAACATATTGAAGTCTTGTTTCTTCAAGTTCATTTTTAGATATGGAATTGCAATGTCGTGATCATTTAAGTACATTCTATCTCTAATTGCAAAATCAGGATTTACTAATGACAGATCTTCCTCTAAATAAGGTGTATGTATCGTTGATGCATCTATCATTGTGTGGAAAACAGCATTTGTTGAAATCGGTTTTTCTTTATTTACATTTGCCATTTTGACTTTTTCAGGAAATTCTTGCTTATATAAATCAGAAAACCACATAATAATTGGAATTCTTAATTGATAGTAAGTTGGGCTTGGTGAAGCATGTAAGAAACGACCTCTTTCATCATCAAATAAATCTTCTCCATGATCTGAAGTGTAAAGCATAACAACAGATGAGTTTGTTCTTTTTAAAGCATCTATAGTCCCTGAAAGGAAGTGATCTGTATATAAAATTGAATTATCATAAGCATTCACTAAATGTTCTTTCTCAGATTTACTAACTCCTGCCACTGCATCGGGCATAAACTTTTGGAAAGATTCAGGATATCTCTCCATATAATTAAAATGAGAACCATATGTGTGTAGTAAAATGAATAAATCTCCATCATTTTCAGCTATTTTATTTTCCATTAGAGCAATTAACTCTTCGTCATAATGATTCTCTGTCATTCCAGTCCCACTATGCGTTTTACGGATTGTTTGATAGATATCAGCTTCTTTAGTGAAGTATTCTATAAAAGAAGAGTTCTCAGCTTGATTAGAGAGACAGATTGTTGTAAAACCAGCCTCCTTAAAAGCGTGAATAATTCCTTTTCTTTGATAGATTAAATTGTAGTTTTCAGCTTCAGCATCTGAAAGTATAATTGAAACACTTTTATGTGTAGTATTTGATTGAGTTAAAGCATCATTAAATACCACAAGGTTTTCTTGTTTACTTAAATTAGGGTTAGTTTCTCTGTTATAACCATATAAAGACCAATTATCTGCTCTACTCGTTTCACCAACAATCAGCACATAGATTTGTCTGTTAGGAGTTACAGTGGTGTCTTTTACAGCTTTGTAAGAAAAGTCTGCAGATGTTAAAGGATAACGCTTTACTTTATCCCATTTGTTTACAGCAAAACCAAGGTTGTGTATTGCATTTATAGGGTAAACATCTTGGTTAAAAGCAAAAGTGTTTGTATTATTATTGGCACTAGCAAATGAAAGAACTAATGAGGTAAGTAATAAAACTAAAGCTGGGAGAACTTTTCTTTTTCTGAATTTTACATCTAAAAAGTTTTTGCGTTTCCACTGTAAAATTGCGAAAATAGTTGGAGGAATGTATAAAACACAAACCAAAATGATAGATGGAATTAGACTCCCCAATAGCTCGTTGATTTCAGAAGTATTTGTTGTAGCTACATTTAAAAACATATCTGCTGCAATAACATCCTCTCCAAATAAGTAAAAAAGGACAATCTGAAAAGCATGTAAAAATAATAAAGGGAAGAATAAGATTTGTAAGAATCCAGTATTCTTAACAACTGAGAATATCAGCATATAAAGTCCTAAAGGAAAAATAATAATAACTAACTTTCCAATTATGTTAACAGGTTGGGTAAACGCAAAAAATATAGTTGGAGCCATATTTACCGCAATATAAAACCAGAATAATATTATAGGATTATTGATTAGTCTTATTAGAAGACTTTTTTTTGCAACGCCATTTTCCATGCTATACAAATTAGAATGATTCATTAATATTAAAATAGAATCCGCTTTGACCTTTACCTAATCCGTAGTCAAGTCGAATATTTACCCTGTTTTTAAATTCCCATCTATAACCGATACCATAAGCTGGTAAGGTATGATTCCAATCAAAGTTTTTAAAGTTTTCAAAAACATTTCCTGCACCTCCCCAAACAGCTATACCATGTCTGTTATATATTTTTTGACGTAATTCTACTTGAGAGTTAATTTGTTTCCTATCTCTATATTGACCTGTGTAGTATCCTCTCATTTGGCGAGAGCCACCAATTTGAGATAGCATTGACCAAGGTACTTCTCCATTGTTAAAAATTCCATTTAAATCAAAAGCTAACGTAGCGTTTGTCCATATTTCTTTATATGCTCTTGCTGTAAAGTCGATACGTCCAAAATGTTTATTGCTTCCTAATGATTTAGGAAAGAACGTTTGTTCATATTTTAGGTATAATCCTCGAGATGGATTTGGGATAAAGTCTCTTGAATCATAAGTCGCTAAAAAACCACCACCAATAGCTGTGTTTTTGGGATTAGCCTCTGGTCTCATACTTTCATCGTCAAAGTTTCTACTTTTGATGTTCTGAGCAGAAAAAGTTAACCCAACATATGTATTAGGTAATATTTTGCGCAATAAGTCAAATTTTAAGCCTAATTGGTAGTTATCATATTTTGTATAATCTCCTTTATTTCCTGCTTCATAACCAATACCATAGAATTTACTTGGCATATATTGAAAAGCCATATCATAAAATATACGATAGTCATCATTAGGAAAAATTGTGGTATTTTCAATTCCAATAGAAAAGAAACCACTGGTAGTGAAATTAGTATAAATTGAAACATTAGAAGGATTAAGTGTAAGATCTTCTTTGTCTAAACGGTATAGACCAGAAGCAACAATCCCCAGCCCAAGTTTTGTGTCAACAGAATAACTCGGTCCACCAATAAAAGAAAGATCAAATTTACTTTGAGATTTATCTTTTTTAGCTTCTTCAAAATAACTAACAATACGGTCAAAAAACTTTTGTTTCTCAAAGACTGAGTCGTTCTCTATCTTTGCTAAAGAAATATCTGTTTTTTTTTGTGAAAAAGATATTGTACTGAAAAACAGAAAGATAAATAAGGATTTTATTAGTAAGGAATTTTTTATCATATACGGAAAAAATAAGCTGCAAAGATACAAAAATTCTAAGTCTTCAAGTTTTCAATATTAGTAAATAACGGCCTTTAGAAGAATTGATTAACGTTATTTGGCAGTGTTTTGGTTTATATTAAGAATTATTGGTTTTGGACTACGATTAGCTGTGCATATACAATGATAACTGAGAAAATAAAAATCATTGCCAATAAGAGATATTGATACATAGGGATTGCAATGTTGTGAAATCTCATTGCATTAATATATAAAATACTTGGTATGATTAAAGCTAAGATAACTCCTGCAATTGCTGCATAACCTAATGCAAGAATGAAACCTTCTGGATAAAATAAGGCGAACATTAATGGAGGTAAAAAGGTTAGTGCTCCCGATAGAGGTTTGATGAATTGCTTCTGTTTATTTTTAAACAAATCTTTATAGTAATCGTAAAGGCCAATACTTACTCCTAAGAATGAAGTTCCTAATGCCGCTGCTGCGAAAAAGCTAAATAAGGTTTCTACAGAAGGGGATTGTGCCATTTCTCGAACACTTAATATTAATCCTTTTAACCCTAAGTTATCGTTCAATATTTGCATAAATGAAGTTTGATCTAAACTTCCTAATACAACTGTTTGCCAAATTAAATAGATAGCTAAAGGTAATAAGCTCCCTAAGATAAAAGCTTTTTTAAGTAGTTTTTTATCTCCATCTAAATAGGTTACTATACTCGGAATACTTCCATGAAAACCGAATGAAGTAAAAATAGCAGGTATAGCGGTAACGATTAAGCCTTGTGATAAAGGCATACTTAATAAGTTTATTCCTTGTATTAGAGGAGTCATCAACACAACAAGTAAAAATAGGAAAATAAGTTTTGCTATAAATAATCCCCTTGTAAATAAGTCAACCCATCGTGTTCCAATCAGAACAATACTACTGAAAAGAATGGAGAAAATAAGAATTGCTAATCTGCTATCAATATTTGTATCAAAAAGTTGGTCTGCATTAGTTTTAAGAATTGTTCCTCCTCCTGTCATATAAGCAGCAGTAAGACCATAAATTAAAAACATTAAACTTAGTCCTGCAATTCGATTGACTACCATACCTGCATATTTTTTTGTCAATGTATCAAAACCATCTGTCGGTAAATTGAAATCGTATATGCGAACCATTAACAAGGCTGTATAGCACATAGCAAACCAAATTACGAATAGCAATAATAGTGTACCTAAAAAACCTACTCCTGCAGAAGTAATGGGCATTGCAAGCATTCCTCCTCCAATAGATGATCCTGCAATAATCAATATGCTACCTAAAAGTTTACTATTCATAATTAAATTCTTGTTTGCTTGCAAAGGTAAGAAAGGATTTGGCTTAATCAGATAATCAATTACTTTCCTTTTTGTAAAAAATTTAGAAAAAGTGTAAACTAATTAATATTCTGTCTATATTTGCCATTATGCAAAGAAAGAAGAACATAGCAAGAATTTTGTTAATGGTGGCATTTATGTTTACCATTGTTTTTCAATTTGTGCATAGTTATGAGCATATCTTTTCTTCTTCTACTTACGAAAAAGAGCATAGTTCACATGCACACTTTCATGAGAAGAGAAGTGACAATGGACATACTTTTCAATTAAAAGAACACCATGGTCAGCTTGAAAAATGTTTTGCTTGTGACGTAATCATTACGCCATATATTCAGGCGAACATTATGGAAGTAGATTTTGTGAATTTTGAACTATCTCAAAAGGTTCAGGATTTAGCAATTCTTGAGTTTACTCCATTATCCCATGTTTACTATTCTTTAAGGGCACCTCCTGCAAACGTTTAATTTTCGTTTGGTACGTCTTTGTAGACCTACCGTATTTTTTACGTTTAATTAAATTATTGCAATCAAATGAGAATGCTATTTATTGTGTTTTCACTAATGTTTTCAGTACTTACGTTTGGCCAAACTTATACAGTTAAAGGTGACGTTTCTAATTTTAATGGAGAAGCATTAGTGGGAAGTACTATATCTTTTAAAGATCAGTCACTTATGTCTGATTTAAAAGGTAGATTTATCTTTAACCCTGTTGTCGAAGGAACTTACCGTTTAAGTATATCTTATTTAGGGTATATGCCAATTGATACACTTTTAAATGTAAAGTCTGATGTTACTTTGCATTTCCATTTGAAAGAGGATTCGACTCTTTTAGATCAAGTAGTGGTATCTACTGCTGGATTAAAAACAATTAGTAATACAGAAAAAGTGTCTAATGAGAAGTTGGTTGAGAATTTCTCAGGATCTTTTGCAAAGACATTAGCATCAGTACCTGGTGTGAATGCTATGGAAATTGGAGCAGGAGCTTCTAAGCCAATTATCCGTGGACTTGGGTTTAATAGAATTGCTGTTGCTGAAAATGGAGCAAAGCAAGAGGGACAACAATGGGGGGCAGATCACGGATTAGAGATTGATGCTTTTAGTACAGAAGAAGTTGAGATTATTAAAGGAGTTGGAGCTATTGAGTATGGTAGTGATGCAATTGGAGGTGTAATTAAAATTAATAATGAAAAGATACCTCAAGTACACTCATTTGCAGGGAATGCTACTATATTTGGTAAAACGGTAAACGATTCTTATGGGGCGTCTGTGCAGCTAAAGGCAAGAGAAGATAAGTTGTTCTATAAGTTTAAAGCAACAGGACAAGAATATGGGGATTACCGTGTTCCGACAGATCGTATAAATTACTTAGATACAACCATTCCTATTTATGGTAGACGTATGAAAAATACGGCAGGAAAAGGTTTTGCGTTGTATGGACAAGTTGGGTATGTATCTAATGACTTTTCTAATATTTTAAGCGTTAGTGATGTTTATGATAAGAGTGGTTTCTTTCCTGGTTCACACGGATTGCCAAATATCGCTTCTGTAGTTGATGATGGAAATCATAGAAATATAGAATTACCTAATCAAAGTGTAAATCACTTTAAGATTGTAAATACATCAACGTTTAATTTATCTGATAGAGAGAAGTTGAGTTTTGTATTGGCTTTTCAAAATAATAAGCGCCAGGAGATGAGTAAATTTCATACTCACTTTGAAGATCAAGTTGCTCCAGAAAAGGACCCTAATTTAGAGTTACAGTTTACTTTAAATACATTTGATGCTTCTGCTAAGTATGAATATATTTCTCCAAATAATCACAAATCTACAATTGGTGTTCAATATAATTATCAGAATAATGTAATTGATGGATACGGATTCTTACTTCCTAAATTTAATCGTTTTGGAGTAGGTGCTTTTGCAATGCACGAACATTTTGTAAATGATAGATTGTCTTGGGAAGCAGGAGCAAGAGTTGACTACGCAGAAATTCATATAAAACCTTTTTATGATAATGTGTTGTATGATTATTTAGTTGACTTAGGACATTCTCCTAATTTCGCTGGAGATTATGCACAACGCAGTAGTAAGTTAGATAAAAACTTTACGAGTTTTAATGGAATGATTGGTGCTAAGTATGAACTTACTTCTAAAATTCAATTAGCAAGTACTTTCGGAACAAACTTTAGATTCCCAACTGCAATTGAGTTGGCTTCAAATGGTGTGCATCACGGAGCGTTTAGACACGAAAAGGGGTATGCAAATTTAAAACCAGAACAAGGAGTTGCTTTTGATTTTAGAGCAAGTTATGAAACGGAAGGTTTTAATACTTCTGTAAGTCCTTATGCTTATTACTTTACAAATTATATTTTTTTAAGACCTACTGGTACTTTCTCTGTATTACCTGATAGTGGGCAAATTTATCAATATTCACAGTCTAAAGCATTAATTACTGGTTTTGAATGGAAGGTTGAAAAGCAATTCTTGAAGGACTTTACGTTTGAGGGAGTGTTTGAATATATTTATAATCGACAATTGTCTAATGGTAAAAAAGGAGACTATCCATTGCCTTTTTCTCCTCCGATGAACTTTTATGGGGAGTTGAAATATACTTTTAATGACTGGAGATTTTTAAAACAACCGGAAGTTCATTTTAATGGGAAGTGGTTTGCAAGACAAGAGAGAATTGCTCAAGGTGAAGCTATAACTCCAAGTTCACAAAGCTTTGGAGCAGGTATTTCTTCTACTTTATTATTTGGTAAGTTTGAAGCGAAAGCAAGCTTAACAGCAACAAATATCTTTGACACTAAGATATTAAATCATATGAGTTTCTATCGCCCATTAGAGATTCCGGAGCTAGGTAGATCAATTCAATTGATGATACAGATTCCGTTTTAATGACAAAAAGAAGCATACGTGTAATTTGGTTCGCCTTCATGTATGTGGTTTTTTTAGTCCCACATATAAGTAATCTTTTACACTATGTCATCATAGAGCACCAATATGGTGTTCGAACTAATAAAACAGAGTGGGTTGATGCAGATACTGTTCATTATTGTGATCAATATCTATATAAAATATCACCAGCTTTTGTTATTGATATTGTTGAATGGGAGCCTTTCTATGTACATCAGTATATTGAAAAAGCTGTCTTTAATGAATGTCTTACCCTACTGAATACTATTAATTTCTATTGGTTGAGAGGACCTCCAAATGTATTTTACATTTAGAAAACTCAATTATCAAAACAAAGAAATTTTAATAGTAAAAAAGTAAAAAAATGAAAACAGTAAAAAATATATTCGTTTTATCAATTTTAAGTATAGTAGGTTTTAGTTCATGTACCACTGGTGATGACGGTATCGATACAGAAAAACCAGTAGTAATATTAAATGCACCCGTTGAAGGGGCAAAACTTGAAGCGGGAAAAGATATTCACTTTGATATGGAATTATCGGATAATATCGCTTTAGGACGTTATAAAGTAGATATACACAGTAATTTTGACGGGCATGATCATGGAAGTCATAATGAATCTCATTCGATTGTAGTATTACACGATGATCATGATCACGATGACGATGATGAAAATGACAACCGTAAGGCTTTTAAGTTTTTCCGCGTATGGGATGATATTTATGGACAGAGAAATGCAAATGTTCATCATCACGAAATTGTTATTCCTGCAGACGTAAAACGTGGAGCATATCATTTTATGGTTCAGGTTCTTGATAAGGCAGGAAACCAAACAATGGTTTTTAGAAACATTGAAATTGTTGGACCTGGTGAAGGTAATAGTGGACACGACCACGACCATGACCACGAAGAAGGAGATCACGACCATAATCATTAATATAATAACAAAAAGCAAGGATATCCTTGCTTTTTGCTTTTGGTATAGTGCCATAAAGATGGATTACTACCTATATTTATTTATATTTGTTTTTATAACTAATTATTACCCTATTTATGAGAAAAACATTTATGACACTGCTTGTTGCTACAATCGTTATATCGTGTAAACAAGGAGATAGTTCAAGTGCTGAGGCATTGAAGTACCCAGTAACTAATAAAGGTGAAGTAGTAGATACTTATTTTGGAGTTGATGTTGCTGATCCTTATCGTTGGTTAGAAGATGACCGCTCTGAAGAAACTGCAGCTTGGGTGAAAGCAGAGAATGAGGTTACTTACAATTATTTAGCTCAAATTCCTTTCCGAGATGATTTGAAAAAACAAATGGAGGAAGCCTGGAATTACGAGAAAATTGGTGCGCCTTTTAAAGAAGGGAAATATACTTATTTCTTTAAAAATGATGGTTTACAAAATCAATCTATCTTATATAGAAAAGACGAGGCTGGCAAGGAAGAAGTCTTTTTAGATCCAAATAAGTTTTCTAAGGATGGAACAACTTCTTTAGGAAGTGTTGATTTCTCTGAAGATGGATCTAAAGTTGCTTACGCAATTTCTGAAGGAGGAAGTGATTGGAGAAAGATTATTGTTTTAGATGCTGAAACAAAAAAGGTAATTGGGGATACGCTTGTTGATGTTAAGTTTAGCGGTGTTTCTTGGTTTGGTAATGAAGGATTTTATTATTCGAGTTATGACAAGCCTGAGGGAAGTGAATTGTCTGCTAAGACTGACCAACATAAATTATATTACCACAAATTAGGTACGGCACAAAAAGAGGATGCTCTTATTTTTGGAAAAGATAAAAAGAGAAGGTATGTAGGTGGTTATGTTACAGGTGATAATAAGTATTTAGTTATTACAGCTGCAAATTCTACTTATGGAAATGAATTGTATATCCAAGACTTAACTAAAACAAATAGCCCAATTATTAACATTGTTAATAACTTTGAAAGTAGTAGTGGTATTTTAGATAGTAAAGATGGTAAGTTGTTTATTGCTACTGATTATAAAGCACCAAATACACGTGTTGTAACAGTTGATGCTAACAACGCTGCTCAAACAAATTGGGTTGATTTTATTCCGGAGACAAAAAATGTTCTAACACCAACAAAAGGTGCTGGATATATCTTTGCTAACTATTTACAAGATGCTGTGTCTGTTGTTAAACAATACGATTATACAGGAAAAGAAGTTAGAGTGGTAGAGTTACCAGGAATTGGAACTGTAAGTGGTTTTGGAGGTAAAAAAGAAGATACTACGTTGTATTATTCTTTTACAAATTATATTACTCCTGGAACTATTTACGCTTTTGATGCAAAAGAGGGGATTTCTAAAGTTTATGAGCAACCAAAAGTTAAGTTTGATTCTTCTCAGTATGAGTCTAAACAAGTATTCTATACTTCTAAAGATGGTACTAAAGTTCCAATGATTATTACACATAAGAAGGGTATTGAGTTAAATGGGAAGAATCCTACAATGCTTTATGCTTATGGTGGATTTAATATTAGCTTAACGCCGTCTTTCAGTATTGCTAATGCTATTTGGTTAGAAAACGGAGGTATTTATGCTGTTCCTAACTTGAGAGGTGGAGGTGAATACGGTAAAGAATGGCACGTAGCTGGAACTAAAATGCAGAAACAAAATGTATTTGATGACTTTATTGCTGCTGGACAATATTTAATTGATAATAAGTATACTTCTTCTGATTTCCTTGCTATTAAAGGAGGTTCTAATGGAGGATTATTAGTTGGAGCGACAATGACTCAACGTCCTGACTTAATGAAAGTAGCTTTACCTGCAGTTGGGGTATTAGATATGTTGCGTTACCATACGTTTACAGCTGGAGCGGGATGGGCTTATGATTATGGAACATCTGAAGATAGTAAAGAAATGTTTGAGTATTTAAAAGGGTATTCTCCTCTTCATAATGTAAAAGAGATTGCTTATCCTGCAACTATGGTTACTACTGGAGATCACGATGATAGAGTTGTACCTGCACACAGTTTTAAATTTGCTGCTACGTTACAAGAGAAAAACAAAGGAACTAACCCTATGTTGATTCGTATCGAAACAAATGCTGGTCATGGTGCTGGTAAGTCGATAGCGCAACAAATACAAGAGAATGTTGATCTACAAGCATTCACATTGTATAGTATGGGAATAAAAAAATTGAAATAATAGTCGATTTATTATAAACAGAAAAGCCGAGTTAATTAACTCGGCTTTTTTTTATTCGTATTTGTAGTCTTTTACTCCCGCATTAATATCTGCTTCAATGAAATTTTGTTCAGGTGGAATTGGACAAGAAAATTTAGGATTATAAACACAATATGGGTTATACGCTAAATTAAAGTTGATTATAATTTTATCTCCTTCGGGTATTTCTAAATCTATATACCTTCCTCCTCCGTATGAAGTAACTCCAGATGTCAAGTCTGTAAAAGGAAGGAATAAATGATTAACATATTCTCTCTTTTCACGTAATGCCACATCTTGGAAAACATCAAGCTTGAAATTTTTATTGTTTAATGAAAAGTTTATCTCCCCATATTTTACATAAACAGGTTTTCTGTGCGTTGTAGTTGGCATTTCGAAAGGTTGTTCATCGGGAGTTCTTACAAATATTCCTTCAATGACGAAATCTTCAGAGATAGGAAAGTAATCTAATGATTTAAACTTTTTAAGAGCATCTTTAGGAAGAGGAGAAGACTTAGCATCACTAAATTCCTTATTTAAGTTTTTTTGAAATTGTTCAGCACGTGCTTCTTCTGATTGTTGATTGTTTGAGCAAGCTACTCCAACTAAGGCTAACATTGCCATAGCGATGAATTTTTTCATATTACTTTAGTGTTTGTGATTTGTAAATATACTATACTTTATTGAAGTAGGTATAAAGTAAAAGACTCGCCTATTCATAGGCAAGTCTTTTATTTTTTCTTAAAACTTTAGTTTATTTAATATGTGCACGTAGCATCCACGCTGCTTTTTCGTGTTCTTCCATTAATCCAATTAAGAAATCTGCTGTTCCAGCATCATTAAGTTCTTCTATTTTTTCAATATTCTCTCTGATGAAGATGATGATAGTCTCGTGATCTTTCGTTAAGTCTTTTATCCAAGAAGCACTATCATTTCCTTCGTTGTCTCTTTCTTCACTTAAATGAGTCAATCTAAGGTAGTCTTTTAATGAAGAAGGAGCATAATGACCTAAATGGCGAATTCTTTCTGCTACTGCATCTATTCTTTCTTCTAATTCGTCATATTGTGTTTCAAAGAATAAATGCATAGCGTGAAAGTCAATCCCTTCGACATTGTAATGTGCATTTCTTGTTTTTGTAAATAGGACAAATTCGTCAGCTAATAATTGTGATAAAATGTCTGTAATTGATTGACGAGCTTCCTGTGTAATTCCAATATTTGTTTTCATAGTTATTCATTTTTTTTGTTGATGTAAAATTACTCACTCAACAAGAAAATAGAAACTGATTTTGATTGAATAAAATTATTTAGCTATTGACAATGAATATGATATAGGAGTTGTTTTGGCATATGAGCAAAAAAAAAGGAGCTAAAATAGCTCCTTTAATTTATAAGGTGTAAAACTGATTACTTTTTGAAAGCGTCAGCAGCATTTTTCAATGACTTCTTAGCTTCGTTTGCAGCTTCTTTAGTTTCTTCTACTTTTTTAGCAGCAGCGTCTTTAGTATCCTCTACAGCTTTTTTAGCATCTTCTACTTTTTCAGCAGCAGCTTCTTTAGTTTCTTCTACAGCTTTTTTAGCATCTTCTACTTTTTCAGCAGCAGCGTCTTTAACATCTTCTACAGCTTGTTTAGCATTTTCTGTAGTTTCAGTAGCTAATTTCTCAGTAGCAGCAGTAGCTTCTTCTAATTTAGCTTTAGCTTCATCCCAAGTTTTTTGAGCAGCATCTAAAGCTTTTTGAGCTTCTTCTTTAGCTTTTTCATCTCCAGCAGCAGCAGCAGCTTCTACAGCTTTTTTAGCTTCTTCTAATTTAGCTTCAGCTTCTTTAGTTGCGTTTTCGAAAGAACTTAAATCAGTAGTAGCTTCAACTTGAGCTCCTTCTTCTGCTTTAGTATCTTTACATGATGTAGCAAATAACATTCCAACAACGGCCAATGATAACAATAATTTTTTCATAGTAATTTATTTTTAAAATATATATTTCTTCAAAGTTATTAAAAAATATAATTATTATAAAATTTGTATCAAAAAATAATTATACTTCTTTATTTCTCTATTTTTTAGTGCTTTTCTCTACTTTTTTTAAATTGAGTGGGCCAAAACCATTGATATATCTTGTTATAGTTTGTTTTCGCTTAGTGATATATGGCCCTGAATTTGTTGCTTTGTATTTTCTTGGATTTGGTAGAATTACAGCAATTCCTGCAGCTTCTGTTGGTGTCAATTTGTTTGCATCTTTTTTATACCAGTGTTTAGCTGCTGCTTGTGCTCCATAAACACCATCTCCCATTTCTATGCTATTGAGGTATACTTCCAAAATACGTTCTTTGGACCATAAAAGTTCAATTAAAACGGTAAAATAAGCTTCGAATCCTTTTCTAACATAGCTTCTTCCAGGCCATAGAAAAACATTTTTAGCTGTTTGTTGAGAAATAGTACTACCTCCTTTAATACGTTTACCTTTCTCGTTATTTTTCATTGCTTTTTCAATCGCTTTAAAATCAAAACCATTGTGTTTTAAGAAATGACCATCTTCACTTGCAATTACTGCTTTTTGGAGATTGACGCTTATTTGGTCAATTGAAACCCATTTGTGTTCAAGTTTAATTTGCTTGTCATCTTTTACTTGTTCATATACTCTAATAAACATTAATGGAGTAAAAGGAATGGGAACAAACCTGAAAAAGATAACTGAAAAAATACTAAGTCCAAAAAATAGAATTAATATTTTGAAAATGAATCTTGTAAGTCTTCGTAGCATACCTAAAAGGGCGTTTTAAAAATCGGATAAAAGTAAGTAAAATTACTACTGTTTGATAAAAATACGAATAAAAAAAAACTCACTAATTAAAGTGAGTTTTTTCTGTATTTAAAATAAGTAATAAGAGGGAAATAAATTCTCTTTTCTCTCTAAATTATTGAGGATTGGTAGTCCACAGCGATGCTGTTTTAACCATAGCTCTTCTTGGTAATCTCAATGTTGCAACAATTAATTCTGCAAAATCTTCTGGTTGTAAAATATGGTCAGGATTACCATCTGTTAATCCTAATTCAATAGACATATCTGATGCAATTGTACTTGGTGTCAATGTACATACACGGATATTGTTTTTACGAACCTCTTTCATTAATGACTCAGATAAACCGATAACGGCAAATTTAGAAGCTGAATATGCAGATGTTGTTGCATTTCCATTTAACCCCGCTGTAGAAGCAACGTTAAAGATATCTCCTTCGTTTTTATCTATTAAATGTGGTAATACTTCTCTTGTAACATTGTAAACTCCCATAACATTTGTTAATAGGATTTCTTCCCAACGTTCTGCTGGCATATCAGTAAATTTACCGAATTCAGAGATACCTGCATTGTTTACTATAATATCTACACCACCTAATCTTTCGATTACAGCAGCGATTTCACTTTTTACTTTTGCTTTATCTGTTACATCAAAAACGGCATAAGTAGCTTTCACGCCTAATGCTTCAATTTCTTTTACAGTTGCTTGAAGAGTCTTTTCATTTCGTCCTGTGATAGCAACGTCAATTCCTTCTTGTGCAAAAGCTATTGCTGTAGCTTTTCCTAATCCTCTTCCTCCTCCAGTAATAATTGCTTTTTTTCCTTTTAAATTCTTCATATTGGTGCTTTTTGGTAAATATAAATAAAAACTTATGTTTAAAGTGTTTAATAAATGTTAACCTTATTGCAATTGGATAGCATTTTCAATTGCATTCCATAATTTGTAACGTTTTACTAATGCTTGTTTAGATACTCTAACTACATCTTCCCATTTCTGAGCGTCTGTACCACAAAGTTCTACAATCATTTGCATTGCCATTGGTCCGTGTTCATCACCATCAAGTTCAATGTGTCTTTCAAAGTAATAAACAAGTTTTGTTAAGTCTGTTTCTGGGAAGTTTGCCTGGAAACCACGTAAGATTTCAGTGAACATAGCAGGAATTAAATCTTCTCTACCAAATGTAAAAGCGGCAGCAATTTCGTGTGTTTGTCCTCTTTCTATGACGTCAAATGTAAAGTGTAAGAATTCTTTAATATTTTGGTCAAGTGTTGTATTGTCAATTGCCTCTGTAATTGGCATCCCTTTTTTAAGAGTAGTAATCAATGCTTCAATAGCCGTTGTATCAGCTTTAGCTGCGTGCATTGAATCTAAATACATTTCAAAATGACTTAAACGACTTCCGTCTATAGCTAAGTCAGATTCTTCAGCAAGTACTATTTCATTAATTAGATAACGCGTTTGTGGATGTTCTGAAGCAAACCACGGCGTTGTTGTACAAGTCAACTTTTGTTGAAGTGCTTTTAGTAATGACATAAAATCCCAAACGGCATATACGTGTCCTTCCATGAAAGCACATAAGTTTGGAATAGTTTTAATTTTACCATATAATGGATGTTGAAGAAGAGCATTTCTTTCCTCAGCAATCTGTGCGTTAATTTCTTGAATAGTCATTCTGATAATATTTTACGCAAAATTAAAAAAGCTTCTCCATTAAGAGAAGCTCTTTTAATAAACTTTATCTATTTTAATGTTTTTTATTTAAATGCAGGGAAACCAGTTACATCCATTCCTGTTATTAACAAGTGAATATCGTGTGTTCCTTCATAAGTAACTACTGATTCTAAATTCATCATATGACGCATAATTGAGTATTCTCCTGTAATTCCCATTCCTCCTAACATCTGACGAGCATCACGTGCAATGTCTAATGCCATAGCTACGTTATTTCGTTTAGCCATTGATATCTGTGCGGTAGTTGCTCTTCCTTCATTCCTAAGAACACCTAAACGCCAAGTTAGTAATTGTGCTTTCGTGATTTCAGTAATCATTTCAGCTAATTTCTTTTGTTGTAATTGTGTTGCTCCGATTGGTTTGTCAAATTGAACGCGTTCTTGTGAGTATCTCAAGGCAGTGTCGTAACAATCCATTGCAGCACCAATTGCTCCCCAAGCAATACCATAACGAGCTGAATCAAGGCAACCAAGTGGCGCTCCTAATCCAGATTTATTTGGTAATAGGTTTTCTTTTGGAACTTTTACGTTGTCAAAAATTAACTCTCCTGTTGCAGAAGCTCTTAATGACCATTTATTGTGTGTTTCAGGAGTTGAAAAACCTTCCATTCCTCTTTCAACGATTAACCCGTGTATTCTTCCTTCTTCATTTTTAGCCCAAACCACTGCAATATCAGCGAAAGGTGCGTTAGAAATCCACATTTTGGCTCCATTTAGAAGATAATGGTCTCCCATATCTTTAAAATTAGTAATCATACCTCCTGGATTAGAACCATAATCAGGTTCTGTTAATCCAAAACATCCAATGAATTCTCCTGAAGCAAGTTTAGGTAAGTATTTATTGCGTTGGTCTTCATTACCATATTTCCAAATAGGATACATAACTAAAGAAGATTGCACAGATGAAGTTGAACGAATTCCAGAATCTCCTCTTTCAATCTCTTGCATAATTAAACCATAAGAAATTTGGTCTAACCCTGCACCTCCGTACTCTGTTGGTATATAGGGACCAAAACCACCTATTTCTGCTAATCCAGGTACAAGGTGTTTTGGAAATTCAGCTCTTTGAGCAAAGTCTTCTATAACAGGAGAAACTTCTTTTTTTACCCATGCTCTTGCTGTATCACGGATAAGTTTATGTTCCTCTGTTAATAAATCGTCTAATAAGTAATAGTCAGGTGCTTGAAACAAGTCTGGTCTCATAATGTTTTTTGGTTTATTGGTTGAGAAACAAAAATAACTATATTTTGAATATATGCAACTTTTGTAACGATAACCTCTACTTATGAGAGGGTGTTTAATTCGACGAGTTGATTTTAGAGGATATTTATTTGTAAAGAAATTAAGTAGGGGATATAAAACAACAAGTTTTATATAAAAAAGGCTACTTCATATAAAATGAAGCAGCCTAATTTGAATTATAGCTATAAGCTTGATTGAATAATTTTTTTAATATTATCTGCTTTCCCCATAGAGTAATAATGGATTATAGGCAAGCCTGCTTGTATGAGTTCTTTGGATTGTTGAATACACCAATCTATTCCTATTTGACGAATTGCGGCGTTATCTTTTGCTTTTAAAACTTCTGCTACCAATTCGTCTGGTAAGTCAACTTTAAAACGATGAGGTAATAAATTCAACTGATTTAAAGTCGCTAATGGTTTTAATCCAGGAATAATAGGTGCATCAATACCAATTTCTCTACAACGTTTAACAAACTCAAAGAATTTAGTATTGTCAAAGAACATTTGAGTAACGATATATTCAGCCCCATTGTCTATTTTTTGTTTCAAAAACTTTAAATCTGTATCAAAGTTAGGTGCCTCCATGTGTTTTTCAGGATATCCTGCAACACCAATACAGAAGTCTGTCTTGCTTGTATTTTCAAGTTCAGGGTCTAAGTAAATACCATTGTTCAAATCTGATATTTGAGCAACTAACTCGGAAGCATATTTATTACCCTTTGGTTCTGCTTTGAAATAGGTTTCATTTTTTACAGCATCTCCTCTTAGCGCAACAACATTGTCAATTCCCAAAAAGTCTAAGTCAATTAAAAAGTTCTCGGTATCTTCTTTTGTAAAACCACCACAAAGAATATGTGGAACAGCATCTACTTTAAATTTATTTTGAATAGCTGAACAAATGCCAACAGTACCAGGGCGTTTTCTAACGACTCTTTTTTCCCATAAGCCATTTCCAGCATCTTTGTATTCGTATTCTTCTCTGTGATAAGTTACATCTATAAAAGGGGGATTAAACTCCATTAAAGGCTCTATAGAATCAAAAATTCCTTTTATGTTTTGACCTTTTAATGGAGGTAGTACTTCAAATGAAACTTGTGTCTTTCCTTTTGCATTTTTGATGTGTTCTGTTACTTTCATAGTTAGCTTGGTATTAAATTCTTATTTTGGGCTAAGTTGGGGGCAAGCCACTTTTCAGCATCTTCTACAGAGATACTTCTTCTATTTGCATAATCTTTCAATTGATCTTGTTCTATTTTTCCTAAACCAAAGTATCTACTTTGAGGGTGAGCAAAATAGTAACCCGAAACAGCTGCTGCAGGAAACATAGCGTAACTCTCAGTTAGCTTTACGCCAATTTCTTGTTCTACTTGTAGCAGTTCCCAGATAGTTCCTTTCTCAAGGTGGTCCGGACAAGCTGGATATCCAGGGGCAGGTCTGATACCTTGATAGTGTTCTTTTATTAATTCTTCATTAGATAACTCTTCTGTTTGGGCATATCCCCAAATCTCCTTTCTTACCTTGTGGTGTAGAAATTCAGCAAATGCTTCAACTAATCTATCGGCTAATGCTTTAACCATAATTGCATTGTAATCATCTAAGTCATTTTCATAGGCTTTGGCAATTTCATCTACTCCAAATCCAGTTGTAACGCAAAAAAGACCTATATAATCTTGTAGTCCTGTTTCTTTTGGAGCAATAAAGTCTGCTAAGGCAATATTGGGTGCTTTGACATTTTTTAATGACTGCTGGCGCAATGTTAATAGGGTGTTGATAACTTCTCCTTTTTCATTGTACACTTCTATATCATCGTCATTAACTTGGTTTGCTGGAAATATTCCAATAATTCCTTTCGCTTCAAACCAGCGTTCTTGGATGATTTTATCTAACATCACTAAGGCATCTTCATAGAGTTGTGAGGCTGTTTCTCCAACGACTTCATCTTCTAAAATAGCTGGAAACTTTCCAAATAATTGCCATGAACGGAAGAAAGGAGCCCAATCTATAAATGGTAATAATTCATCTAATTCAACAGATACCTGTTGTGTACCTATAAAGTTTGGTTGAACAATATCTTCTTGTTTCCATTCAATTTTAAACTTATTGGCTCTTGCTTGTTTTAAGGTAACATAGCTCTTATCCCTTGCTCTACCTAAGTAGTCTTGTCTTAGTTTATCATATTCTTCTTTTAAAGAGGTTTTAAACTCTTCTTTTATTTCTTTTTGAAGTAATTGATTGACAGTTGTTACCGAGCGGGAAGCGTCGTGAACGTGAACAACACAATTGTCGTACTCAGGGGCAATTTTTACAGCTGTATGTACCCTTGAGGTTGTTGCACCACCAATCATAATTGGAATATTACTTTCAATTTTGTTTAGTTCTTTTGCTAAGTGAACCATCTCGTCTAAAGAGGGGGTAATAAGACCACTTAACCCAATTACATCAACATTTTCTTTTATGGCTGTTTCAATGATTTTTTCAGGAGAGACCATTACACCTAAATCCACAATCTCATAATTGTTACACGCTAAAACGACAGCTACTATATTCTTTCCAATATCGTGAACATCCCCACGTACGGTTGCCATAAGTATTTTTCCCGCATTACCTGTAGAGGCTGTAGCATTTAAACGTTTACTTTCTTCAATATAGGGAAGGAGGTAAGCTACTGCTTTTTTCATTACTCGAGCAGACTTCACAACTTGTGGTAAAAACATCTTTCCTGCACCAAATAAATCACCTACTACGTTCATTCCAGTCATTAAATAACCCTCAATAACCTTGATAGGTTGATCAACACTTAATCTTGCTTCTTCAACATCGACTTCAATGTAGGTTTCAACGCCTTTCACAAGAGAGTGTGTCAATCGCTCTTGAATAGTACCAGCGCGCCATTCTTCAATTTTTTGAGTTGAGGTATTACTTGTTACATCTGATTTGATACTTTCTGCAAAGTCTAATAGTCTTTCTGTTGCATCTTCTTTTCTGTTTAACAATACGTCTTCTACATATCTCATTAAATCAGGATCAACTTCATCGTATATCTCTAACATTTCAGGATTAACAATTCCCATATTCATTCCATTTTGAATAGCGTGGTATAGGAAGGCAGCGTGCATAGCTTCACGTACTTTATTATTACCACGAAAGGAAAAGGAAACATTACTTACACCACCACTTACATTGGCATAAGGAAGGTTTTCCCGAATCCATTTCGTCGCATTAAAAAAGTCCAATGCATTGTTGTTGTGTTCCTCCATTCCTGTTGCAACCGGGAATATATTTGGGTCAAAGATTATATCTTGAGGAGGAAAGCCTACTTCATTAACCAAGATATCATACGAGCGTTTACAGATTTCAATTCTTCTCTCATAAGAATCAGCTTGTCCATTTTCATCAAAAGCCATTACTACTGAGGCAGCGCCATAACGTCTAATTAATTTAGCGTGTTCAATAAATAATGCTTCTCCTTCTTTTAAGCTAATAGAATTGACAATTGCCTTTCCTTGTACCACTCGCAATCCAGCCTCAATAATCTCCCATTTGGAACTATCAATCATAATTGGAACTTTTGCAATATCAGGTTCTGATGCTATTAAGTTTAGAAAGTTAGTCATACAGTGTACACCGTCTAACAAACCTTCATCCATATTTATGTCTATAATTTGTGCTCCACCTTCTACTTGTTCACGAGCAACAGCAAGTGCTTCGTCAAACTTCTCTTCTTTGATTAAACGAAGAAAACGTCGTGACCCCGTTACATTCGTACGTTCGCCAATATTGATAAAGTTAGCTTCAGCAGTTACGTAGAGTGGTTCAAGTCCAGATAATGCTAAAACTGGTTTAGGAGTGCTTTTAGGAAATGCCTTACGTGCACTTTGATTTTCTTCTACTGCCTCGGCAATTAACTTAATGTGATCTGGTGTAGTACCACAACATCCACCAATAATTTGTACTAAGTTTTGACTTAGAAAACTATTGATTAACGCTCTCATTTCTTCCGGTGTTTCGTCGTATTCACCAAAAGCATTTGGCAATCCTGCATTTGGATGTGCTGAAATATTGACAGCCGTATGTTGTGATAATTGTTTGACATAGGGCTCTAACTGTTCTGCTCCCAAAGCACAGTTAAATCCGATGCTTAACAAGGGAATATGTGAAATAGATATTAAGAAAGCCTCTACTGTTTGTCCTGATAAAGTACGTCCAGAAGCATCAGTAATTGTTCCCGAAATCATAATCGGAATATCAATATTTCTTTCTTCACGTATCTCGTCTAAAGCAAATAAAGCTGCTTTTGCATTCAGAGTATCAAAGATTGTTTCTACTAATAATAAATCGCAACCGCCATCTAATAAAGCTTCTGCTTGTTGTTTATAAGCAATGCGTAATTCTTCAAAGGTAATTGCGCGATACCCCGGGTTATTAACATCGGGAGATAAACTTGCTGTTTTGTTGGTTGGGCCAATAGCTCCAGCTACAAAGCGGGGTTTGTCAGGAGTTAATGCTTCAACTTCATCAGCAACTTCTCTTGCAATTTTTGCCGACTGATAGTTTAATTCGTACACAAGGTCTTCTAAGTGATAATCGGCCATTGCAATGGTTGTGCCTGAGAAAGTATTAGTAGATAGTATGTCCGCTCCGGCTAAAAGATATTTTCGATGAACTTCTTTTACAGCTTCAGGTTGAGTTATAGACAACAAGTCATTGTTTCCTTTAAGAGAATGTGCAAAATCAGCAAAGCGCTCTCCTCTAAAGTCTTCTTCCGTAAACTGATATGTCTGCAACATTGTACCCATTGCTCCATCAAGTACCAATGTTCTTTCTTTTAGCAGTTCTCTAATATCCGTTTTGGTTTGTATTGTTGACATAATTCTTCTTTTTTTTCGTTCTTCATTTGTTCCTTTTTGATTTTACTTTGCACGAAGTGCTTGGTCTAAATCACTGATAATATCTTTTACATTTTCTAAGCCCACAGACAGACGAATCAGGTTATCTGTTATACCTGTGGCAATTTTTTCTGCCGGAGGAACCTTACTATGGGTGGTAGAAGCGGGGTGGGTAACAATTGTTCTGCTATCTCCTAAGTTGGCAGAACAACTACATAGCTTTACAGCATTGATAAAGTTTCGACCTGCATCTAATCCTCCTTTAATGCCGAAAGCAATAATATTACCTCCTTGTTTCATTTGTTTCTTTGCTATCTCATATTGTGGATGACTTGGAAGAAACGGGTATTTAATAAATTCTACGTTAGGGTTCTTTTCTAAAAATTGTGCAATAGCTAATGCATTTTCACAATGTCTATCTACACGTACAGCAAGTGTCTCTAAGCTTTTTGATACTATCCAAGCATTAAAAGGTGAGATTGCTGTTCCAATTGTACGGGCAAATAGGTATATCTTTTGAATGAGGTCTTTATTGCCAACTGTTACCCCTCCACAAACTCTCCCTTGTCCATCAATTAACTTTGTTGTTGAATGAACCACAAGATGCGCACCAAAATCAATCGGGTTTTGTAAATATGGTGTTGCAAAGGTGTTATCAACAATGAAGATTAAGTTGTGTTTTTTTGCAACTTCTCCTAATAAAGCTAAATCTAAAATATCTACACCAGGGTTAGTTGGACTCTCAGCAAATAGTATTTTAGTATTTGGTTGTATTAAACTCTCTACAATCGCTATCTCGTTGACGTCAAAATAGCTTGTTGTTACTCCCCATTCTGGAAAAAGGTTACTTAGTAATGACCTTGTTGAACCAAATATGTTTGAACAGGAAATAACGTGGTCTCCAGTTTTTAGTAATGGAAACAAACTACAATAGATAGCCGCCATCCCCGTAGCGAAAGCATAACCTGCTTCTGCTTTTTCAAATAAACATATCTTATCTACTAATTCTGTTTGGTTGGGATTAGTAAATCGAGAGTAAGAGTGTTGCACAATTTCATCTGCAAATACTGCTCTCATATTTTCTGCATCATCAAAGACAAAGCTTGATGTCAAATAAAGAGGGGCAGAGTGCTCGTTAAATTGACTTCTTTCTATTTGGGTCCGGATGGCTTGTGTTTCAAAACAAAACTCATTGTTGGGGGTTGTTGTACTCATTTTTTAGTTTTTGGGGTATGGGATAGTGTATAAAACGGTTTACAGTTGTTAACTATAAACCGTTAACAGTCTTTTTATTTGTCAGCAAGTCTTAGTATATCTCCAAATACTCCTCTTGCTGTAACTGATGCACCAGCACCAGCACCTTGGATAATAATTGGATTTTCTCCGTAACTTTCAGTGTATATTTCAAATAAACTGTCAGAACCTTTTAATTGACCTAAGGCAGAATTAGTTGGCACTTCTACCAATTTAGTTTCTAAAATACCTTTGTCTTTTTGTAAATCTCCTGATAGTTCTCCTACATATCTCAATACAGTGTTTGGCTTTAGACCTTCTTTTATTTTGTCGAAATAAGGGTTTAACTTTTCTAAACTTTGTAAGAATGTTGGCGTATCTATTGTTTGTAAATCTGTAGGAATTAGGTTCTGAATGTTTATTTCTTCAAACTCATTTTGTAAGTCTAATTCTCTGGCTAAGATTAATAGTTTACGACCTACATCGTTTCCAGATAAATCTTCTCTTGGATCAGGTTCTGTAAAGCCTTTGTCAATTGCTTCTTTTAATACAGCACTAAATGGGCGGTTTTCTACTGAATATGTGTTGAATATGTAACTTAAACTACCAGAGAATACACCTTTTATCTTTGTTATATTCTCGCCAGATAGGTGTAATAACTTAATTGTATCTATTAATGGTAATCCTGCACCTACATTGGTTTCATATAAATACTCTTTGTGATTTGCTTTTAAGGTATCTCTCAATTGTTTGTAAAAATCATAAGAGATGGTATTTCCAATTTTGTTAGAAGAAATAAGGTCAAAGCCATTCTCAACTAAAGGAATATAGTTTTTTACAAATTCACCTGAAGCTGTATTGTCAATAGCAATTAAGTTCTCTAAGTGATTTTGATTTGCAAAGTCAACAACATCTTTAATTGTATAAGGAATACTATCGCTTACAAGTTGATCTCTCCAATTAGCCGTAATTCCATTATCTGATAATAAGACTTTCTTAGAGTTTCCAATTGCAAAAATGTTCAAGGCAATATTCTTTTTTACAGCAATTGATTCAGCAGATTGTAGTACTTGGTCAATTAAAGTACCACCTACAAGTCCGTGTCCAAATACAGCAATGTTTATTTTTTTAGCGATACCAAATATTTGTCCGTGAATTACATTTAATGCTTTCTTAGCTTCTTCTTTTTTAACCACTAAACTCACGTTTTTACCCGTTACCGTATTGTTGAAAAGAATAGGAACAATCTTATTTTTAACTAAGGCAGCATAAGGTTTGTCAAAGGTGCTTAAGTCTTGTCCGATGATTGAAATAACAGCAATATCTTTTAAGATAGAAATGCGGTTTACGTCTTTTGTATAGAAGTCATTTTGAAACTCTTTTTGTAGTGCTTCTGCTGCTAATTCAGCGTCTTGTGCTTCAACAATAAACCCTATTCCTCTTTCAGAAGAACCCTGTGAGATAACACCAACACTTATTTCTTCATTAGCTAAGGCTGTAAATATTCTTGCATCGACCCCTGCAATTCCCAATAATCCTCTTCCTTCAAATTGAATTAATGCTACATCAGATTGTACAGAAAGTGATTTAATTCCTTGTATTGTTTGTTTACCTGAAATTAATGTACCTGTACTTCTTGGATTTAATGTGTTTAATATTCTTAGTGGAATATTATTTTCAACAAGAGGTAGTATTGTTTTTGCGTGTAAAATAGAGGCTCCAAAATTGGCTAATTCATTCGCTTCGTCAAAGTGTAATTCTTCAATTTTCTGAGCATTCTTTACCCAATCTGGATTAGCAGTGTAAATTCCATCTACGTGAGTGTAGTTTTGCAATTCATCAGCGTTAGTGAAGTTGGCTAATAATGCAGCAGAGTAATTACTTCCATTTCGGCCTAATGTTACTGTTTCTCCTTTTTCGGTAGAACCAATAAAACCAGTTACAACAGCAATAGTATTTTGATCTAATGATTTAAAATAAGCTTGTGTTTTTTCTTTTGATAGTTCTTCATTGGCTTGTGCACTTCCGAAATTGTTATCTGTGATAAAAAATTGGCGACTATCCACAGCAACTGCTTTAAAGCCTCTGTCGGTCAATTGTTTGGCCAATATCTTACTGGAAATAACTTCTCCTTGTGCAAGTACTTGATCTTTAATTTTTAAGTTGTAGTCTTCAATTAAAGAAACCCCTTCATATAATTTGCTCAATACATCAAGCTCTTTTTTAATATCTGCTAATTGGTGATAGCTTCTGTTTTTAAAAGCTTCAAAGGCAGTATTATAGTCTTGTTGTGTTTTGGCTAATTCTAATATATTTTCTAATGTATCTGTTGTGTCTCCAATAGCTGAAACAACAATAGCGATACGTCCTTGGTTTGCTTTATCTGTAATGATGTTGATTACATTGTCAAAAGCTTGTCCTGATGCAAGGGATTTCCCTCCAAACTTTAATATTTTCATTTTATGCTGATTTAAAATATGTCTGTTAATAAATGGTTTAATTGTTCGTATTCTATCAAAAAGGCATCGTGTCCGTGTATTGATTGAATTTCTTTGAACGCTATATTTTTTTTATGTTTTTTAATGCGTTCTACAATTTGTTTTTGTTCTGTGCTGGTAAACATATAGTCACTGTCAACCGCTATACTTAGAATGTTTGTGGAGCTTTGTTTGGCAAACTGTTCTAACGTTTCTTCTGTCAAGTGATGTCCTATTGTTTTTAATAGGTGATTCATTAGCTTATAAGAAGACAGAGTAAAGCGATTATTCAATGTTTTTCCGTGGTACTTTAACCAACTTTCGATTGCGTATTGTTCTTCTTGTTCTTTAATTTGATTGTTGAACTTCAACTGAAGAGAAGCAGGTGTGCGATATAAAAGCATAGCGTGCATTCTGGCATCCTCAATAGGGTTAGTAGAGTTTGTTAGAATACTGTCTTGTACTAAAGCATTGCCTATAAGCCAATCCGATGCTCGAATACTTGTAGCAATAGGAATTAAATGTTGTATTGCATTTGGCTTTTGCAATGCCATTTCCCAAGCGATACTACCTCCTAAACTACCACCAACTACAGCGTATAAGTTATCAACACCTATTGTTTGTAAACCTTTCCAAAATAAATCAGCTATTAGTTGAGTTGTGATTATTTTGTAATCAGTGATTAGGTGGGATGGATTTTGATTATAACCATTACCAGGTATGTCAAAAGCAATAACAGTATAACGTTTTAGGTCAATTACTTGATTTGTTCCCACTAAGCTTTTCCACCAACCATTTTCGCCACTCACATCACTATTCCCTGTTAAAGCGTGGTTTATCACTACAATTGGAGCTGTATGTAGTGGTTGTCCAAAAACTTGGTAGGTTAAGGTAAAGTCTTGTGTTTTGGCGTTTGGTATAACGTAGTTGGTTAATGTTATTTCTTTTAAGCTATTCATTGTAAATGGTCTTTATAGTTTTGCTAATGCTTGCTCTATATCTTTTAATAAGTCTTCTGTTTCTTCTAAGCCGATGGATAATCGGATTAAACTTTTTGATATTCCTACTTTCTCTTTAATGGCTGTAGGAACAGAACCGTGAGACATTTTATAGGGATAATTACTTAAGCTTTTAATTCCTCCTAAGCCCTCTGTTAAGGTGAATTGTTGTAGGTTTTTAATCAATTTAAACGCAGCTTTTTCTGTGTTATCTTTTAAATCAAAACTTATAACACCTCCAAAGTATTTCTGTTGTTTTTTAGCTAATTCGTGTCCTTCGTGTGTTGGTAAACCAGGATAATAAATGTTGTTTATCTTTGGATGCGTGCTGAGGTACTCTGCTATTTTTTGAGCGTTTTCAGAATACCCTTTGTATCTCAACAACAAGGTCTCAATGCCGCGAGTGGTTAGAAAACTATCAAATGGACTTAGGATTGCACCTGTGGCGTTTTGGTGAAACTTGATTGTTCTTCCCAACTCTTCTGTTTTGGTTATTACTAATCCAGCAACTACGTCTGAGTGCCCTGCGATGTATTTTGTAGCACTGTGAATTACTATGTCAGCTCCTAAGTCAAGAGGCTTCTGTGCGATTGGTGTTGCAAATGTATTGTCAACACATAGTAACACTTTTGCTTCTGTTGCTATTTTGGCAATTGCTTGAATGTCAGAAATTCGCAACGTTGGATTTGTGGGACTTTCAATCCAAATGATTTTGGTCTTAGCTGTAATAGCATCTTTTACATTTTGTGCATTTGTCGTATCAACGTAAGTTGTTTTAATCCCAAACTTGGCATATACATCATTTAATAATCTATAAGTACCTCCATAAATATTAGCTACTGCAATTACTTCGTCATTGGTAGAAAGCGTTTTAAATATGGCATCAATTGCCGCTAAACCACTTCCGAAAGCAAATCCATTTGTACCATTTTCTAAGGATGCAACTAAGTTCTCAAGCACTTGTCTTGTCGGATTATTAGTACGAGAGTAATCAAAACCTTTGTTTACTCCAGGAGCTTCTTGAGCAAATGTTGTTGTTTGATAAATAGGAACCGCAATAGCACCAGTATGAGGGTCAATAGGAATATTGTTTAATATGTCAGTTTGGGTACTCATAAATTATAGTTTTTTAAATACGTTTTTCAAATCAGTTTTCAGGTCTTCAATATTTTCAATACCAACAGAAAGTCTAATTAAATCAGGAGAAACACCTGTTGCTTTTTGTTCGTTTACGCTTAGTTGTTGGTGAGTTGTAGAAGCAGGGTGAATAATCAATGACTTAGTATCTCCGATATTAGCAAGCAAAGAGAAAAGAACCGTTTCATTTGCTACTTTTTTAGCTGCTTCAAATCCTTTTTTCAATCCGAAAGTAACCACACCACTTTGTCCTTCAGGTAGATATTTTTTTGCTAAATCGTAATAAGGACTTGATTTTAAACCAGGGTAGTTTACCCAAGCTACTTCTTCTTGTTTTTCTAACCATTCAGCTAATTCAAGTGCATTTTCACTGTGTTTTTTAATTCTGATCGGTAAAGTTTCTAAACCTTGAATGATTTGAAAAGCATTGAAAGGGCTTAATGCAGCACCTAAATCTCTTAATCCCTCCACTCTTACTTTAGCAATGAATGCAGCATTTCCAAGTGCTTCGTGGTAGATTAATCCGTGGTATCCTGGTGAAGGTTCTGTAAATTCGGGGAACTTACCACTGCTCCAGTCGAATGTTCCAGCATCTATGATTGCGCCTCCTAAAGATGTCCCGTTTCCAGTAATGTATTTTGTTAGAGAGTGAATTACAATGTTTGCCCCGTGTTCAATAGGTCTAAGTAAAGAAGGCGAAGCAACTGTATTATCAACGATTAACGGAATTTTAAACTCTTTTGCAATTTTAGAAACTGCCTGTATATCGATAATGTCAAGTTTAGGGTTACCTAAGCTTTCAATGAATATTGCCTTTGTATTTGGCAAAATATTTTTCTTGAAGTTTTCAATGTCAGAAGAATCTACGAAAGTTGTATTGATTCCAAAACGAGGTAATGTAACATTGAAAAGGTTGTAAGTTCCTCCATATAAACTGCTTGATGATACAATGTGATCACCTGCTTTTAATAATGTAAGCAAAGCAGTTGAAATTGCCGCTGCTCCTGATGAGGTTACTACAGCTCCGATTCCACCTTCTAAAGCAGCTAATCTTTTTTCAAGAATATCATTCGTCGGATTGTTTAATCTTGTATAGATGTATGCAGGGATTGACAAGTTAAATGCTCCTGCTGCGTGATCTGCGTTTTCAAATACGTAAGACGATGTTTGGTAAATCGGTACAGCTCTTGTTCCTGCTGTTGCTTGTACATCGTGTCCTGCGTGTAATGCCTGTGTTGAAAAATTGAAGTTGCTCATAATTTTGTGTTTTATATGTTTTTTTTTAAAAAGTTGTTGTAAAAAAAAAGTCCTTTCAGCAATTGCCGAAAGGACTCAAAGTTTTAGTTATCTATTTGAACGATACTAACTCGGTGACTTTAGGCAATAGGAGTGCGTGAACATCATCATGTTCATCATCATCATTGCCATCATCATTGTGTTAGTATTGAAAATCATGGTATTATATTTATTCTAATTATATACTGTTTGAATTAAGTCAAAAAAAAAGCCCTTGTGATTTACAAGGGCTTTTTAATGCTATTATATATTTTGGATTATGCAAATAACAAGCCCTGCGGATTTCTCCACATCATCATCATAGCTTGCATATTTGTTAATCTTAAATTCATATCTTTTTATCTCTATTTGATGGAACAAATATCAAAAAAATAAATTAATAAAAGCAAAGTTTTTTAAACTTTTTTTACATTTTTAAATAAAAATCTTTCACAAGTGCCGTAAATTCAGGGGTATACACGTGTCTGTCAATTTCGATTATTAACTCATCTAAAGGGATTTTCTCTATAAATGTTCTTGAAAAAGCAATAAGACTACGTTTAATTTCGGCGTCTTTATGTCCTCTAACACGCGTAACTTTCATTGGATAAATACCAAATTCTGCTGCTAAGTGTATTAATTTATCTTCTTCTTTAGCCGGTATAATTACGCTGAAAATTCCTTTTTCAGATAAGAAAAATTCTACTGCCTCTATTAGCAAATCAAAAGGAAGTGCCTCTTGAAAACGTGCAGTATCTCTTTGGGTATCATTAGAAAGTACATCTTCACTAAAGAAAGGAGGATTGGAAATAATTAAATCGTACTCTTCATCAATTTCAGTGGCAAATTGCTCTAACCCTGCGTGGTAACAGAAAAGTCTATCTCCCCAAGGACTATTTTCGAAGTTATTAATGGCTTGTTCGTGTGCAGCTTCATCTATTTCAACACCGTCTATTTGTTCTGCATCCGTACGCTGTGCCATCATTAAAGCAAGTAAACCAGTACCTGAACCAATATCTAAAATAGCGTAAGGATTATTGTCAACAGGAGTCCATGCACCAAGTAAAACACCGTCAGTGCCTACTTTCATAGCACATTTATCTTGTTCAATAGTAAATTGTTTGAATTTAAACATTTAGAAGTGATTATAATTATTGTGTCAAAAGTACGAAAAAGGAAGAGGGGTATCAATAAAAAAAGCATCTGTAGAGTACACTTTACAGATGCTTTAAGTATTTTATATCTTTAAAGAAAAGAATATTATTTATTCAAATATAAGTCTAATAATCCATCAGGAATATTAAGTACTAATTTCTTATTCTCACGATCTACAAGTTCGATGAATTGATCAATCATAGGTACTAAAACTTGAGTTCCAAAATGATCTATTTCAAAGAGAGCTTGATAGTTACTATCATTAACTCTAATAAGTTTTCCTACATTACCAAGTTTAGTATCTTCTACATCAAACCCAGTAATTTCGTGGTAGTAAAATTTATTTCCTTCAAGTTTTGGCAACATTGAAAGAGGAAGATATAGTTCAGAGTTAATTAATCTGTCAGCATCCTCTTCAGAATTACAGTCTTCAAATTTAACTCTTAAAAAATCGCTTTTATGCAATGAAGCTTCTTGAATAAAAAAAGGAATCAGCTGTCCGTCGAAATCGACGAAAACTGATTCCAAATTTTGATATAACTCTGGTTCATCGGTATCCAGATATGCCAGAACCTCCCCTTTGAAGCTAAATTTTTTCGCGATTTTGCCTAAATAGAAACAATCTTTTTTATGCATATCGCTGAAAAATTATGCTTGAGTTTCTTCGTTGTTTTCTTCAGTTGCTTCAACAGCAGCTTCAGCAGTTGCAGCCTCAGCAGCAGCTTTAGCTTCAGCAGCAGCAGCAGCGCGTTTAGCGTTTACTTCTTTCTCTGCAGCTAATCTTGTTGCTTTGTCAGCAGCTTTAGAAGAAGATAAACCTTCTTTCTTAGCGTTGATTTTGTTTTCTTTCTCTTCTAACCAAGCAGTAAATTTAGCGTCAGCTTGCTCTTGAGTAAGCGCACCTTTTCTAACTCCACCTTGTAAGTGATGTTTCAACATAACTCCTTTGTAAGAAAGTAAAGTTCTTGCAGTATCTGTTGGTTGAGCACCGTTGAATAACCATTGAACAGCAGCATCAACATTGATGTCTACAGTTGCAGGGTTAGTGTTAGGATTGTAAGTACCAATTTTTTGTAAGTATTTACCATCTCTTTTCGCGCGTGCATCAGCAGCTACTACCCAGTAAAAAGGTTTCCCTTTTTTACCGTGTCTTTGTAATCTAATTTTTACAGACATAATTAATTTAATTAATTGAGGTACCCGACCTCGGTTTTAAAATTTTTGCAAATATAAAGCTTTTTTGTTTAGTATGATTATTTTTTATCAAATAAGATTTTTTGTAAGTATCTAATATATAACACAGTAATAGAATTACTTGCTCTTTAGATATTATTAGTCCTTGTAAAAAGATTTTCAGCTGGTTATCTCAAATAAGGGTCTATTTGTTTGTAGATAGATAGGTTTAGGATTATTCGGGTAATTGAGAATTAATCATAGTACAATATTACTTTTGGTGTATGTATATAGTTTTTAGATTAAATGTATAGTGCTTGTATCTTTTTACATAAAAAGTATACAAGCACTATACATACATTATACATACACTATACAAGCAGTCTGAATAAAACATGTCTCGTCCTTGTCTCGTCCTATTATAGCTGTACAGTTATAGTTGATAATCCTGTTTTGTACTGTACAGTTATTTCAGAACAGGTCAGACTATTTTAATCCTGACATTAGAATAGCGATTTTATATAATGTAAATAGCGTATATAATAGATGTGAGAAAAATAAAAATCGAAGTCTATTTTGATTTTTAATGTATTGATAAATAGTAAATTATTGTTTTAGTGTTTTGTTGTAAAAAGTTAAAATTTTATTAATTAAAAGCTTTTTTTCTATTTGTAAATACTATAATTTTGTGCCTTAGGTTATAATACAAGTTATAAAAAAGAATATGAGAAAGGTTTTTGGGATATTATTGTTAGCAGTTGGGTTGTTTTCTTGTGAAAATGAGTCAACTACAAGTGATCCAGGTATTCAAGCAATGGCAAATAATGAAGAGTTTACAACTGGTGTGAAGTTTGAAACTTGGAGGCCACAATATAATAGAGCAAGCGTTAATCAAGATAATATACTAAGTTTAGTAGCAGAAACAGATTCAACAAGATTTGTTCTTCGTGTGCCTTATACTTTATTTAGTAATGATTCTAAAGAGAAGTTATACTTGGGTGATGTGGGTAAACTTGGAAAACAAGAAGGAGTTGAAGGTTTAGCTGGTTATGCTCAATATTATCTTTTAGATAATATTGATAGAAAAGTTTTAGGAAAATATGTTACTCAAGATAGTAATAAAGAAATTACAGATGTAGGAATAGTTGTTTTTGATGCTGAAGAAAAGCAAGTTCCGGGTACTATTTCTGGTACTTTCTATGCTAATTTAAAGAAGATTGAAATGTCTGATGAGGATAAAAATAAATTAACTCCTGCTCAAAAGATAAGAGTGGATAAGTTGAGAGATAAAAAGTCATTTCACGATGGAGTGTTTTTTAGAATTAAGCTTGAGGCTGCAAAATAATAAAACATCCGTTTATTGGTTTAACATACTTAAAAGACTGCTTTGATTTAAAAGCAGTCTTTTTTTTATAACTTTGTTTATCGTACTATAAAGCCTTGTTTAAAGGCTACATTTCTTAAAATCAACTATGTATTTAATTTTTGATACCGAAACTACTGGTCTTCCTAAGAGTTGGTCAGCTCCTATTACTGATGTAGATAACTGGCCTCGCTGTGTTCAGATTGCTTGGCAATTGCACGATGAGTATGGGAATTTGATTGAACATCAAGATTATTTAGTAAAGCCTGAGGGGTATAATATTCCTTATGATGCTGAGCGTATTCACGGAATTTCTACTGAGTTGGCAGAAGCAGAGGGTATTCCGCTGAAAGAGGTTTTAGAGAAGTTCAATATAGCTCTTTCAAAGACCAAATTTATCGTTGGTCAAAACTTAGGGTTTGATGTTAACATCATGGGGTGTGAATTTCACCGTATGGGTGTTGATAGTATTATGGCTGATTTACCCGTATTAGATACTTGTACTGAGGTTACAGCTGAGTTATTAAAATTACCAGGAGGTAGAGGAGGTCGATTTAAACTTCCTACACTGACTGAATTACATACATATTTGTTTGGAGTTCCTTTTGGTGAAGCGCATAATGCAACTGCCGATGTGGAAGCAACGACTCGTTGTTTCTTAGAGTTGATTAAATTAGGTGTTTTCTCTAAAGAGGAGTTACAGTGTGACGATACTTATATTCAACGCTATAAGCAAGCAAATCCAGAACCTTTTAAGTTAATTGGGTTAAAGCATATTAACTTACAGAAGGCTTCTGAAAATATTCGTAAAAAATTAGCTAAGCTGCAAGGGGATACATCAGAAACGATTTCTGATGAGGCTTTGGAGCGATTTAACAAGGCTAAGTTTGCCCACTTACATGTACATACACAGTTTTCTATTTTACAATCTACTATTTCTATTAAGTCGTTAGTTAAGAAGACAGCGGAGTATAATATGCCTGCTGTTGCAATGACTGACCACGGAAATATGATGGGGGCTTTCTTATTTGTTAAGGAGGTTAGTGATTACAATAAGGGAATTCAAGCTAAGAATAAAGAGTTGGTGGAACAAGGGCAAGAGCCATTGGAACTAATGACTCCTATTGTTGGGTGTGAGTTCTTTATTTGTGAAAATCATCAGGATAAAAGTAAAAAGGATAATGGGTATCAGGTTGTGATGCTTGCTAAAAATAAACACGGTTATCACAACTTGGCTAAAATGGCGTCTATCGCTTATACGGATGGTTTTTATTATGTTCCTCGTATTGATAAGGAAGTTGTAAAGCAATATAAAGAAGATGTGATTGTCTTAACGGGTAACTTACAAGGTGAGGTTCCGTCTAAGATATTGAATGTTGGTGAACGCCAAGCGGAGGAGGCTTTGCTTTGGTGGAAAGAACAGTTTGGAGAGGATCTTTATATTGAGATAATGCGACATAATCAGGAAGATGAAAATCGCGTTAATCAAGGTTTAGTTGAATTGTCAAGAAAGCACGATGTTAAGTTGATAGCAACGAATAACTCGTATTATCTTGATAAAAAAGATGCAAATGCACACGATATTTTGTTGTGTGTGAAAGATGGTGAAAAACAAACTACGCCTATTGGTAGGGGTAGAGGTTATAGATATGGTCTGCCTAATCAAGAGTATTATTATAAGTCTGGAGATGAGATGAAAGCTCTTTTTGAGGATTATCCGGATGCAATTTATAATATTCAAGAGATTGTAGATAAGGTGGAGCCTTTTGTGTTACACCGCGATGTACTACTTCCAAAGTTCGATATTCCTGAAGAATTTCAGGATGCAAGAGATTTGGAAGGAGATGGTACAGGAAAGATAGGAGAGAATAATTTCTTAAAATATCTGACTTATGAGGGAGCGAAGAGAAGATATCCCGAGGTAACAGAGGAAATAAAGGAGCGATTAGACTTTGAGTTGGCTACAATTGAAAGAACTGGGTATCCTGGTTATTTCTTGATTGTTCAGGATTTCATTGCCGCTGCCAGAGAAATGGGGGTTTCTGTAGGACCAGGACGTGGATCTGCAGCAGGATCTGCTGTGGCCTATTGTTTAGGGATTACAAACTTAGATCCTATTGAATATGACTTGCTTTTTGAGCGTTTCCTTAATCCTGACCGTGTATCGATGCCCGATATTGATATTGACTTTGATGATGAGGGACGAAGTAAGGTTATGGATTACGTAATTAATAAGTATGGGTCTAATCAAGTAGCTCAGATTATTACGTACGGTAAAATGGCGACGAAGTCTGCTATTCGTGATACAGCAAGGGTGTTAGATTTACCATTATTTGATGCGGATAGAATTGCTAAGATGATTCCTGCAATGATGCCTTCTAAGTGGAACTTAGCTCGTTTTTTATCTGAAGATGAAAATGCAGTAAAGGCTGCTTTGAAAGGAGATGAGTTTGAAAAAGTGAAGGAGCTTATTGCTGTTGCGCAAGAGGATTCGTTGGCAGGGCAGACTATTCAGCAAGCAAAAATATTGGAGGGATCAATGCGTAATACTGGAATTCACGCTTGTGGTGTGATTATTACGCCTGATGATATTACTAAATTCGTACCTGTTACTTTAGCTAAAGATTCAGATTTATATGTGACTCAATTTGATAACTCCGTAGCGGAAAGTGCTGGGTTATTAAAGATGGACTTTTTGGGGTTAAAAACGTTAACCCTGATTAAGGATACAATTAAGTTAGTTAAGTATAGAACGGGAATTGAGATAAATCCGGATGAAATTCCGATTGATGATGTCAAGACGTATGAACTTTTCCAACGAGGAGAAACGATTGGGGTGTTCCAGTATGAGTCTGCTGGTATGCAGAAGTATATGCGTGAGCTAAAACCAACTGTATTTGCCGATTTAATTGCGATGAATGCCTTGTATAGACCTGGTCCGTTGGAGTATATTCCTTCGTTTATTCGCCGTAAGAATGGAGAGGAACCTATTGTTTATGATTTAGATGCTTGTGAGGAGTACCTAAACGAGACGTATGGTATTACTGTTTACCAAGAGCAGGTAATGTTACTTTCTCAGAAGTTAGCTGGCTTTACAAAGGGTGAGGCCGACGTTCTGCGTAAGGCAATGGGTAAGAAACAAAAAGATGTACTTGATAAAATGAAACCGAAGTTTGTTCAACAAGCTTCAGAGAAAGGTCACGATGCAACTGTTTTAGAAAAGATTTGGAAAGACTGGGAGGCGTTCGCTTCTTATGCGTTTAACAAATCTCACTCGACGTGTTATGCTTGGATTGCTTATCAAACGGCTTTCTTAAAAGCACATTATCCTGCAGAATATATGGCAGCAGTACTGTCAAATAATATGAATGACATCAAACAGGTTACGTTCTTTATGGAAGAGTGTAAGCGTATGGGGTTACAAGTATTAGGACCTGATGTAAACGAGTCGTTCTATAAGTTTACTGTAAACGAGAATTATGAGATTCGCTTTGGTATGGGGGCGATTAAAGGAGTTGGTCAAGGAGCAGTTAATACGATTGTTGAAAATAGAGAAAGCGGACGTTATACATCTATTTTTGATATGGCAAAACGCGTTGATTTGCGTGCGGCTAATAAGAAGGCATTTGAAAACCTTGCATTGGCAGGTGGTTTTGACTGTTTTGAAAATACACACCGCGCTCAGTATTTCCATATGGATCCAAGTGATACACTATTGTTTTTTGAAAAGGCAATTAAGTATGGTGCTAAATCTCAAGAAAACGATAATTCATCACAATTTAGTTTATTTGGAGATAGTAGTGAAGTTCAAATTCCTGAGCCAATAATGCCTATCTGTGAAGAGTGGAGCACAATGGAGAAGTTGGCAAAAGAGAAAGAAGTGGTTGGAATTTATATTTCTGGACATCCTTTAGATGATTTTAGATTTGAACTGAAGTATTTCTGTAATATAACGTTAGATCAATTAAGCAATTTAGAGCAACTTACAGGACGTACTGTTACATTTGGAGGTATGATAAGCGATGTTCAATTTAGAACCTCTGCAAAAGGTAAGGATTGGGCAATGTTTACTATAGAGGGATATGATGAGAGTTATGAGTTTAGAATGTTTAATGAGGAGTTTCTAAAACTTAGACATTTTTTGTTGACCAATACGTTTGTTTATGTGAAGCTGATGGTTAAAGAAGGTTGGGTTAGAAAAGATACTGGTGAAAAGTCAGAGCCACGAATTCAGTTTTTGGAAATGAAGTTGTTGCACGAGGTAATTCCAACATTTGCTAAAGACCTTACTATTTTAATGAATATACGGGATATATATAAAGAGCAAATAGAACGCTTAAAGGGTATTTTAGACAAGTACCCAGGAGATAAGTTTGTGAATTTTGAGGTGGTTGAGTTAGAAAAGGTAATTGTAGCTGCAGAGACACCTATCGTACCAGTAGCGTTGCCTAATATAGGAGATGATGATTTAGATGTTGAAATGGATATGGATGCAATAGAAATTATACCAGATAGAGAAGAATACCGCATTGTAAATAAAGTGGAAATGAATAGTAGAAACTCCCGTGTAAATATTACAGCAGAGTTATTAGAAGATTTGGAGAGAATACAGGTGAAATTTCAATTGAATTAGTTTTAGTAATTGATTGATAGAGAAAAATAATTACAGACACTTATATAAGTATAATTATTTTATTAAGTTTGTTGTATAACATAAAAAGAAAAGAAATGGCATTAGAGATAACAGATGCTACTTTTGAAGAAGTAGTATTAAAATCAGATAAACCAGTAATGGTTGACTTTTGGGCAGTATGGTGTGGACCTTGTAAAATGTTAGGACCAGTTGTAGAAGAAATTAGTACAGAAATGGAAGGGAAAGCTGTAGTAGGTAAAGTGGATGTGGATACAAATCAAGAGTTCGCTGCTAAATACGGAATTAGAAATATCCCTACTGTATTAATCTTTAAAGATGGTGAAGTAGTAGGTCGCCAAGTAGGAGTTGCTCCTAAAAAGACATATGTTGATGCAATTGAAGCATTATTTTAGTCATATAATGAGCTATAAAATTTAAAGCCCTCGAAATTCGAGGGCTTTTTTTTTGAAAAAAGGTAAGTGCAAACCTTGATGTTTATTGAGTTTTGCAGTTTTTTATAGTTGTTGCAAGTTTTGATTGAAAAAAAATAAAAAAAAGTTTTGTTTTTATCTTACTGATATTCAGATTGGTTCACTTTTTGTTGAAAAAAAAACGTTTTTTTTTGTTTCTATGATTTGCAAGTGTAGAAAATGGTTGTATATTTGCATCGCATTACAGCAATAACGACAAAGGTTTGGTAGTTCAGTTGGTTAGAATACATGCCTGTCACGCATGGGGTCGCGGGTTCGAGTCCCGTCCAGACCGCAAAAGGAGAGAGTAAGTGTCTCTTGAAAAAAGAGACACTTTTCAATCCACTCTTTAAAAAAAGAGACTTCAAAAAAAATAAAAAAAAAGTTTTGAAGTTTAAAAAAAAGAGTTATCTTTGTCACCGTTAAGAAAGCAATGCTTTAAAACATTAAATAACTGGTTTGGTAGTTCAGTTGGTTAGAATACATGCCTGTCACGCATGGGGTCGCGGGTTCGAGTCCCGTCCAGACCGCCAGTAAAAAAGGAGCCTCTCACGTAGTTGAGAGGCTTTTTTTGCCCTCTAATAATTACTTATTTGAGGACTTAAAATTTAGTTGTGTTGTTAAGTGCGTAAGCACTAAGGTTTAGTAGTTAGACCAATGAAAAGCTTTCCTAGTGCGGGAGAGCTTTTTTTATGTGGTATAATTATTTTATTTAGTAATAGAGAAGCATTAATCCGTTTGGATTGATGCTTTTTTTTGTTTGTAAGAATTAAAAAAGGGACAGTCATTTAAGACCATCCCTTGGATGTAATTAAAATTAGAAAGCCTATTGTGGATCAGGTGCAAAAGTTGGGGACTAAGCAAAAAGTTTCGTCAATCTAAACAGGAAAAATGACTTATCTCTTACACCTCTATACATCATTCTAA
>NZ_FNDQ01000019.1 GCF_900099675.1 Myroides phaeus | reverse complement strand
TGTTTTATTTTTCTTTAAATGTACACCCCGATTGTCTTCTAAACCTTTAAATCCTTTGCTTTTAAATTTTCTTATCCATTGGAATAAGACAGAAGGATTTGAGATTCTATATCTAACACAGGTATCTGTCAAAGATAAATCACTATTTTGATGTTCCTGAATAATATGAATTTTTTCTTCTATAGTGAATTTGTTTTTGGAGATTCCATGTAATCCTTGTTCTCCATAAACTTCATATAGTTTAAGCCAAAAATAAAGGTTAAACTCACTGATTTTTTCTGATCGAGAAAGTCCCCTCATACTGTCTTTCCCTTCCAAAATAATAGTTACTATACGTAACTTAAATTCAAAATTGTATTTCTGTTTTCTACTCATAAAAAATGCCCCAAAAAGTGTCTAACTTTTTGGGGCATGTCTATTATATATGTCTTTTCTTTAAAAACAATCTAAAGTGTTTTGCTTTCGTATGAAGGGATTCCGTAGAAACTTTTGAACTTCTATCATTAAAGTTAGTAATAGTTTCTAAGTATTATATTTAGGAAGTCTTTAAAACGGTTTTAGAGAAGTGTTGTGAACATTATTAAAACATCACATCACTAGCTGAATCATATGTCTTTTTAATATCTGGTATACTTATATAATAATGTCATTAATAACTTCTTTGATACTTGTTTCGGACATTTACCACACAAATACCAAATATCTTCGGAAAAAAGGTTGTTTTTCGAGCCACTGTGGGGCTTGAGTGGTAAATGTCTCAAACAAGGTATGTTTAAGATTAAGCTTTGATATGTATTTTATTGCAAGTATAATCTAATGCATTATACTTTACATCTTCGTTTATTTTGCTTCTTATAGAAAAGCAATACTTATATTTAGTCCCTTATTTAGGGCTTTGGCTAGCTCTTTTTATTTCTTACTTAAATCAACTTCTTCTAATGGTATTAGTTTTGTTTTGTGTTTTACCTTATGGTAAATATAAAAGGCTAAGAAGAATGGAATACCCATATAGGTAATTAATATTGCTTGCCAATCAAACTTTCCTTCAAATATTAGTTCAGAATCTTGTCCGATAATTACTAAAATACACAATAACAAGGCAAATAAAGGTCCAAATGGGAACCACTTAGCTTTGTAAACTAAGTCTTTAACGTCTTTTCCTTGACGCGTATAAGCTCTTCTAAAACGGTAGTGACTAATTGCAATACCTAACCAAGCGATGAATCCAGTTAATCCAGACGCAGCAAGAATTAGGTCTACTGCTTGTGGGTGGACTGTTTGTATTAAGAAAATTAATAATACAATAACACCTGTTATAACTAATGCTATCATTGGAACTCCTTTCTTGTTGGCAGTACCAAATGCTTTTGCAGCCATTTTTTCTTTTCCCATCGCATACAACATACGAGTAGAGGCATATAAGCCTGAGTTACCAGCAGATAAGATTGATGTTAGAATAACTGCATTCATAATAGCTGCTGCAATAGCTAAGTGAGCGCGTTCAAATACTAAAGTGAACGGAGACTTTGCAATTTCTGTAATCTCAGCTCCTAATAAAGAAGGACTTGTGTACGGAATAATCAACCCGATTACAAAGATTGACAAAATATAAAATACTAAAATTCTCCAAAAAACTTGTTTGATTGCTTTAGGAATGTTTTTCTCTGGATTTTCTGATTCACCAGCTGTAATACCGATAAGTTCAGTTCCTTGAAAAGAGAAACCAGCAATTAAGAATACACCTAAAACAGATAAAAATTTACCTGAAAAACCACCACCTAAAAAGGGAGCCTCTTCTAATGTAAAGTTTTTCATACCAATATATTCACCTCCTAAAATACCGAATATAGTAAGTAGTCCTACACCTAAAAATAAAACTACTGTTACTACTTTAATTATAGCAAACCAATATTCTGACTCTCCATATGCTTTTACAGATAGCGTATTTAATCCAAAAATAATTAAGAAAAATAACAAGCTCCAGCCCCACGTAGGTAAGAAGTTCATAGGTTCCCAATAAGATACTACTACCGCAGCAATTGATATATCAACAGCTACTGTAATCACCCAGTTAAACCAGTAGTTCCATCCTAAAGCAAAACCAAGTGAAGGATCTACAAATCGAGCAGCATACGTACTAAAAGAACCAGATACAGGTAAGTATGTAGCCATCTCTCCTAAAGAAGTCATTAAGAAATATACCATTAATCCTATCATCGCATATGCCAATAAAGCCCCTCCAGGTCCTGCTTGATGAATTGCTTCTCCACTTGCCATAAATAGTCCTGTTCCAATACATCCACCTATGGCAATCATAGATATGTGTCTCGCTTTTAAACCACGAATTACTTTTGAGTTGTCTTTACCTTTTTCCATTTCTTAAATTTGGTACAAAAGTATAAAAACAAATTGTATTATAATTTGTAAAAACGCATAAAATATAATTTTTATTCAACAAAATGCTTGTTTATATGTGTTTTAGGTAATAAAACGAACTATTTTAAGTATGTTTGCTTGAATTATATTTAGTAGATTTGTGTAAAAACCAAATTAAATTCTCTTTGGTAAGGGGTAAAGAGAATATTATTAAGAATAATGCAATTAGACGAGTTTGTTTAAAAACTATGTCAAAAATGCTGTAGAAATTTTGCAAAGTGAAAAAATAAGTCAGTTTGTCAACAATACATTATAAGTATTGGTGTGTTTTTTCTCTTTTTAAAGGTACAATATGGCAGTTACTTGTTTCTTGGAACAACTATTGTTATAAAAATAGCTGTTGTTGCTGTTTTAAATAACCGTAGAATGGCAAATCAGCGAGCTATAAAAGGCATAATGTTTTAAAAAATGAAATAGCTTACTTTAATAATATTATAAAAGTATTTATAAATCAAAAGTTTACTCTTATATCTTGTAAAGTTGACTTTTTTAAATTCGCTAAAATTAGAAGAATAGCTTGGAAAGTTGTATTTTTGCCAAGTTTTATTTTTAACAACACAACAAATAAACGACTAAATGAAACAAACTAAGTATATTTTTGTTACAGGAGGAGTTACATCTTCTTTAGGGAAAGGAATTATCGCTGCTTCGTTAGCGAAACTATTGCAAGCACGTGGGTATTCCGCTACAATTCAAAAGTTTGATCCATACATTAACGTGGATCCAGGAACTTTAAATCCGTATGAGCACGGAGAGTGTTTCGTTACTAATGATGGAGCAGAGACAGATTTGGATTTAGGACATTATGAGCGTTTCTTGAATGTGCCAACATCTCAAGCGAATAACGTTACAACAGGTAGAGTTTATTTATCTGTAATCGAGAAAGAACGTAGAGGAGAGTTTTTAGGTAAAACTGTTCAAGTTGTTCCTCATATCACTAATGAAATTAAAGAGCGTATGCAATTACTTGGTAAATCAGGTGATTATGACATCGTTATTACTGAAATTGGTGGTACTGTAGGGGATATTGAATCATTGCCATACATCGAGTCTGTTAGACAGTTATTATGGGAGTTAGGAGATAACAATGCAATTGTTGTTCACTTGACATTAGTTCCTTATTTAGCAGCTGCAGGTGAGTTAAAAACAAAACCTACACAGCACTCGGTTAAAACATTGATGGAAAGTGGTATTAAAGCTGATATCTTAGTTTGTAGAACTGAGCACAACTTAAGTACTGAAATTCGTCAAAAATTAGCTCAATTCTGTAATGTAAAGCCAGAAGCAGTAGTACAGTCTATCGATGCTGATACTATCTATGATGTGCCTAACTTAATGTTACAAGAAGGGTTAGATAAAGTAGCGCTTAAAAAATTAGATTTACCAGAGAGAACTACGCCAGATTTAGTAAAATGGAACGAATTTATTCACCGTTTGAAAAATCCGAAACACGTAGTAAACATTGGTTTAGTAGGGAAATATGTAGAATTACAAGATTCTTACAAATCTATTTTAGAAGCATTAGTTCACGGTGGTGCTGAAAACCAAATTAAAGTGAACATTATTTCTATTCAATCAGATAATATTACTGCAAATAATGTTACAGAGAAATTGAAAAACTTAGATGCTGTATTGGTAGCACCAGGTTTTGGTTCTCGTGGAATTGAAGGAAAAATTGAAACTATTAAATATGTAAGAGAGAATAATATTCCTTTCTTAGGTATTTGTTTAGGTATGCAGATGGCAGTTATTGAATATGCAAGAAACATTCTTGGATTTACAAATGCTAATACTACTGAGGTAAACGAGAGTACTCAATATCCTGTAATTACGTTCATGGAAGAACAAAAGAATATTACAGATAAGGGAGGAACAATGCGTCTTGGTGGATGGGATTGTAAATTGAAAGAAGGAACTAAGGCATTCGATATTTATGGAGAAACAATGATTAATGAACGTCACCGTCACAGATATGAGTTCAATAATCAATATTTAGAAGATTTCGAGAAAGCAGGATTAGTAGCTTCGGGATGTAACCCAGATACAGGATTAGTGGAAATTGTAGAATTAAATACACACCCATTCTTTGTAGGAGTTCAATTCCACCCAGAATATAAGAGTACAGTAGCAAAACCACATCCTCTTTTTGTGAATTTTGTGAAAGCTGCTATGGAGAAAAAAACTAACTAAGTATATCACTTAGTAGAAGGTTAATTTCAAAAACACATTTGATAAATTACAAATTAAATAATGGAAGGAAAAAAAATAGATCGTAACAGTATTGTCGGCTTTGTTGTCATAGCCGGATTGCTGATTTGGATGATGTTTAACAATATCAACAAAGAGCAAGAAGCTATTGTAAAGGACAAAGAGATAGCGCAAAAAGAAGTTATTAAACAGATAGAGTCAGAAAGTATATCTAATGCAATAAGTAATCATGTAGAGAACGATTCTATTATGACTGAAGCGTTACGTTCGAAACTTGGTCCTTTCGCTTTTAGTGCAACTTTACCTTCTGCTCAAGAGGAGAAAACAGAGTTAAAAACTGATTTTCTTACTTTAGTAGTAGAAAATAAAGGAGGTAGCTTATCTAATGTAGTTGTAAATAAATTTGATAGTTTTAATAAAAACTCAGGGAAAACAGTTGAGTTAATTAAGGATGGAAATTCAAATTTCAACTTAGAATTACATACTTCAGATAATCGTGTGTTTAATACACAAGATTTATATTTTGAACCTGAAGTATCTAAAGAAGGAGAAAACCAAGTGTTATCTATGCGTTTAAAAGTGTCGGAAAACCAATTCTTGGAGTACCGTTACGTTTTAAAACCAAATGACTACATGATTGATTTCTCAATCCGTACACAAGGTTTAAACAAAGTTGTTGATTTAAGTAAAACTCCACAGTTAAAATGGGATTTAAAATCATATACTAATGAAAAAAGTATTTCTTACGAAAACCGTTATACTCGTTTATACTACGAATATGAAGGAGGTAAGGATAACGATTTAAGTCCTACAAGTAAAGACGACAATAAAACAGTAAAAGATGTTTCTTATATTGCATATAAACAACACTTCTTTACGTCAATCTTATTGACAAATAAAAACTTTACGTCTGTTGACTTAGTTTCTAAAAACTTAGTAATTGACGAAGATGTAGATACAGAATTTACAAAACAATTCTCAAGTACTATTCCTTTAGAATATTCAAACGGAGAGTTGAACTACGATATGAATATGTATTTTGGACCGTCTGATTACAAAATTTTGAAATCATACGACAAAAACTTAGACAATATCGTACCATTAGGATGGGGAATCTTTGGATGGGTTAACCGTTTCTTATTTATTCCAGTATTTGGATTATTGAGTTCATTCTTACCTTACGGTATTGCTATTATCGTATTGACAGTATTAGTGAGATTGTTAATTTCACCTTTAACTTACAAGTCATACGTTTCTCAAGCTAAAATGAAAGCTATTCGTCCAGAGGTTACTGAATTAAACGAGAAGTACAAAAATGACCCGATGAAGAAACAACAAGAAACAATGAACTTGTATTCTAAAGCTGGGGTTAATCCAATGGCAGGATGTGTACCAGCGTTGTTACAAATTCCGATTTTCTACTCGTTGTTCCAATTCTTCCCGTCTGCTTTTGATTTAAGACAGAAGAGTTTCTTATGGGCAACTGACTTATCATCATATGACTCAGTTTTAGAATTACCATTTAAAATTCCATTCTATGGAAGTCACGTGAGTTTGTTCCCATTATTAGCTTCTATTGCAATTTTCATCTATATGAAAATGACAACAGGAGATCAACAAATGGCGCAACCAGCACAAGAAGGTATGCCAGATATGAGTAAAATCATGAAGGTGATGATTTATATTTCACCATTAATGATGTTATTCTTCTTTAATAACTACGCGTCTGGATTGAGTTTGTACTACTTTGTTTCTAACTCTATTACTATCGGAATTATGTATGTGATCAAAAATCACATTGTAAAAGAAGAGAAGATTAAAGCTAAGATTGAAGAGAACAAAACTAAAAAAGACCGTCCGAAAGGAAGATTTCAACGTAAGATGCAAGAGATGATGGAACAAGCACAAGAGCAACAACGTTTGAAAGAACAACAAAATAAAAAGAAATAATCAAATATATTTTTTTACATTTAACACCCTTGATCTAGTTCAAGGGTGTTTTTTTTTATGAAAATAGCAATTATTGGAATGGGTAATATGGGTAGCACTTTTGCTAACGGTTTTATCAATTCACGTTTCATTCTTCCAGAAGATGTTTTAATCTATACGCGCTCTCAACGTGTAGCAAATGATAGTAGAAACATACACCAACTTTCTTATCGCTATGTATTGGATAGCGAATTAAGTAATCGTGATATCGTAATTATTGCTGTGAAACCACAGGATTTTAACCAATTGGCTTTAAATTTAAAGCCCTTCTTGAAGCCCGAGCAGATTGTAGTTTCTGTTATGGCAGGTATTTCAATTGAAGGAATAAAAGAGAAATTGGGTATTACTAAAGTAGTGCGTTCTATGCCAAACTTACCCACACAAATAGGTAAGGGGATGACAGTATTTACGGCTTCTGAGGAATTAGATAGAAAAGAGCTATTTATCATTCAAAACTTAATTAACACAACTGGTAAATCTGTTTATGTTGCAGAAGAAAATAAAATTGACGCAGCAACTGCGGTATCGGGTAGTGGACCAGCTTATGTGTTTTATTTTATGCAAGCAATGATTCAATCTGCTTTAGATTTTGGATTTGAACTTTCACAAGCAGAGTTATTGGTAAAACAAACCATTTCAGGAGCATTGGGATTATACGAGTCCAACTCTTTATCAACACAAGATTGGATAGCTAAAGTGTCGTCAAAAGGAGGTACGACAGAAAAGGCAATTGCTTTTTTTAATCAATGTGATCTTGAAAAATCATTGATTGAAGGAATAAACAAGGCTAAAGAACAATCTGAATATCTTGGAAACAAAATGAATCAAGAGTAAGGATAATAATATTAATATTTTCTTATCATAATTAAATGATAAGATAATTGAAAAGCTTTCTGTATTGTGGCATTTAATGTAAATTTGTTGCAATATTTTTTATTATGAAAAAAAGAGTAGTAGTAGGACTTTCAGGAGGGGTAGACTCAAGTGTTGCCGCTTATTTACTGAAAGAACAAGGATATGATGTAATTGGATTATTTATGAAGAATTGGCACGATGATTCAGTGACAATTTCTAATGAATGTCCATGGTTAGAAGATAGTAATGACGCCTTAATGGTGGCTGAGAAATTGGGTATTCCATTTCAAACAGTTGACTTAAGCGAACAATATAAGGAGCGTATCGTTGATTATATGTTTAACGAATATGAGAATGGACGTACACCAAATCCAGATGTTTTATGTAATCGTGAGATTAAGTTTGACGTTTTTATGAAAATAGCGTTGAGCTTAGGAGCAGATTATGTTGCTACAGGTCACTATTGTAGAAAAGGAGAGGAGGTAATCACTAAAGCTGATGGAACAGAGGAAACTGTTTATAAATTGTTGGCAGGTGTTGATCCTAATAAAGACCAATCTTATTTCTTATGTCAATTGTCACAAGAGCAGTTAGCAAAGTCTCTATTTCCAATTGGGGAGTTGTTAAAACCACAAGTGCGTGAGATTGCAGCTCAAATGGATTTAATTACGGCAGACAAGAAAGATTCACAAGGATTGTGTTTCATTGGAAAAGTGCGTTTACCTGAGTTTTTACAACAACAGTTGAAACCAAAAGACGGGTTTATCTACGAAATTCCTAAAGATGCCCCTGTATTTAAAGAATTAGAAGGAGTGGAGTATGCTACTTTAGAAGAGCAATTACAGGCAGAGGCTAAGGCTTTTGTGTACACACCAGAAATGGGTAAGAAAGTAGGAGAGCACTATGGAGCACACTTTTTTACAACAGGTCAGCGCAAGGGACTTAATGTAGGAGGTACGGTTGAACCCTTATTTATCATTGCTACAGATGTCAAAGATAATGTGATTTATACAGGTCAAGGGCATCAGCATCCAGGATTATTCCACAAATCACTTTTTGTAAAAGAGAGTGAAACTCACTGGATAAGAGAAGACTTAGCTTTAAAAGAAGGGGAGTCTATGGAGATTTATGCACGTATTAGATACCGTCAGCCATTACAAAAAGCGACTTTACATAAAGTTAAAAGTGGTATGTATGTACGATTTGATGAGCCACAATCTGCAATAACTGAGGGACAATTTGTATCTTGGCATATCGCAGACGAACTAATAGGTTCGGGGGTGATATCAAAAGTATAACCAACCAATCAAAAAATTATGAATAGAATTAAAGAACTCTTTGGCATCGAATATCCAATTATTCAAGGTGGAATGATCTGGAATAGTGGGTATAACTTGGCAAGTGCTGTAAGTAATAGCGGAGGACTTGGTCTTATTGGAGCCGGTTCTATGTATCCAGACGTACTTAGAGAACATATTCAAAAGTGTAAGAAAGCAACAAATAAGCCATTTGGTGTAAATGTTCCAATGCTTTATCCTAACGTTGAGGAGATTATGAATATCCTTGTAGAAGAAGGCGTAAAGATTGTTTTTACATCAGCAGGAAATCCAAAAACGTGGACCCCTTTTTTAAAGGAACACGGAATTACGGTTGTTCATGTTGTGAGTTCATCTAAATTTGCTTTAAAAGCACAAGATGCAGGTGTAGATGCTATCGTAGCAGAAGGATTTGAGGCCGGAGGACACAATGGAAGGGAGGAAACAACGACTTTTACATTAATTCCGATGGTTAAAGAGAGAATTTCGATTCCGTTGATTGCAGCGGGCGGAATTGCGTCAGGAAAGGGTATGCTTGCAGCTATGATTTTAGGAGCAGATGGAGTTCAGATGGGAACACGCTTTGCAGCATCAGTGGAGAGTTCTGCACATGATAATTTTAAAAATCTCTTATTAGATACACAAGAAGGAGATACAATGGTAAGTTTGAAAGAACTTGCACCAGTTAGACTTATCAAGAATGACTTCTATTTAGGATTACAAGATTTATATAAGAAAGGAGCTTCTGTAGAGGAGCTAAGAGAATACTTAGGACGTGGCCGTTCGAAAAAAGGAATGTTTGAAGGTGATCTTGTAGAAGGAGAACTTGAAATAGGTCAGATAGTTGGTCTTATTAATAAAATAGATACAGTTCAAAATATTATCACTGAGATAGTTGCTGAATATAACGAAGCGAAAAAAGGTCTCTATAATATTTAACATAGAAAATTAGTATATAAAAAAGTCATACATTATTTTTATAAATAATGTATGACTTTTTTGTTTTTTACCTCTAATATCATATATTTAGAAACTTAAAATAACATAACATAAAAATATTACTACTAAACCATGAGTTATTATAAAATAGAGAACCTTGAACAGTATTTTAAACATTATAAAAAATCTGTTCGAGAGCCACGTAAATTTTGGAGTAAAATAGCAGAAGAGAACTTTGTATGGTATCAAGTATGGGACAAAGTTTTTGACTTTGATATGGAAAACTCAAAATTTCAATGGTTTGTAAATGGTAAACTTAATATTGTAAAAAATTGTATAGATAGACATCTTGCAAAACGCGGAGATAAAGCAGCTATAATATTTGAACCTAATAATCCGGAAGAAGAGGCACAAACAATCACTTATAACGATTTATATATCAGAGTTTGTAAAATGGCAAACGTACTGAAGGATCAAGGTCTTAAAAAAGGAGATAGGGTTTGTATTTACTTACCAATGATTCCGGAGTTATCTGTAGCTATGTTAGCTTGTGCAAGAATAGGAGCAATTCACAGTGTGATATTCGCAGGATTTTCTTCATCTGCTGTTTCAAAACGAGTAAACGATTCTGAATGTAAGTTTGTTATTACATCAGATGGTAGCTTTAGAGGAAGCAAGACTATTCCGTTAAAGCCAATTATTGATGAGGCGTTAGTTAACTGTCCTTCAGTAGAAAGAGTATTAGTTGTAAATAGAACTGGTGCTGAAACAAAAATGGTAGAAGGTAGAGATTTATGGATAGAGCCATTATATGAAGAAGCTTCAACAAATCACGTAGCTCAAGTTATGGATGCTGAAGACCCTCTGTTTATTCTTTATACATCAGGATCTACAGGTTCACCTAAAGGAATGGTTCATACAACGGCGGGTTATATGGTACAAACGGCGTATTCATTCCGCAATATTTTTGACTATAAAGAAGAAGATATCTTCTGGTGTACAGCAGATTGTGGTTGGATTACAGGGCACTCATACATTGTTTATGGTCCTTTATTAAATGGTGCTACAACTGTAATGTTTGAGGGAGTTCCTTCTTATCCTACACCAAGCAGATTTTGGGATATCATTGATAAATATAAAGTTACACAGTTTTATACTGCACCAACAGCAATTCGTTCATTAATGACGGAGGATTACAAATATGTAAATTCACATGATTTATCAAGTTTGAGAGTGATTGGGTCTGTAGGAGAACCAATTAACGAAGAAGCTTGGCACTGGTACAATGACCATGTTGGTAAAAAGAGATGTCCAATTGTGGATACTTGGTGGCAAACAGAAACGGGAAGTATCTTGATTTCTCCGTTGCCTTTTATTACACCGACTAAACCAACTTATGCTACATTGCCATTGCCAGGTATTCAAGCTGTCTTGATGGATGAAAAACGAAATGAAATAGAAGATAATCAAATTGATGGAGCTCTGTGTATCAAGTTTCCATGGCCGTCTATGGCAAGAACAATTTGGGGAGACCACGAAAGATATCAAGAAACGTATTTTAGTCAATTTCCTGGTAAATATTTTACCGGAGATGGTGCATTAAGAGATGAAGTTGGATATTATAGAATTACCGGTCGTGCTGACGATGTTGTAATTGTTTCAGGACATAATTTAGGTACAGCTCCAATTGAAGACGCAATAAATGAACACCCAGCAGTTGCAGAAAGTGCGGTTGTTGGTTATAAGCACGACATTAAAGGAAATGCATTATATGGCTTTATTACGCTTAAAGTAGAAGGTGAATACCGTGATCGTGAAAACCTTATGAAAGAAATTAATAATCTTATTTCTAGTCATATTGGACCTATTGCCAAATTAGACAAGATTTTATTTATAGAAAGTCTTCCTAAAACGCGTTCTGGAAAGATTATGAGAAGAATACTTAGAGCTATCTCAAATGGAGAAACACAAGAATTTGGAGATGTTTCTACATTAATCAATCCAGAAGTAATTAAAACAATTATTGAAGGACATAATCAGTAGAAATACAGGTTTATAGATATAAAAGCCCTCGAATAACATCTTGATATTCGAGGGCTTTTTATTGATATGATATATTCAAGAGTTTATTATAAACTATACATTAATAACGCAATTGCAATAATGGCAATTATTAAACCTAAGACGTTCTTTTTACTAAGTTTCTCTTTAAACCCAAAATAACCTATTAAAGTTCCAAATACAATAACACCATAATTCATTCCTGCAAATACAATAGTTGGGTTTTGTGCAAAAGCTTTATGAGCATTTAGATAAAAATATATATTACCAAAATTTAAAACACCTATAATTAGCCCAAAAAGTAAAGTGTATTTTGTAATATTTAGTTTTGTTTTACTGAAAAAGCAGAATATGCCATAAAATAGTAAAGACAGTAATAAAGCAAGGATAAAGACAGAAGATAGAGTAGTTGTATAAGGAACAACTGAGTATAATGCCATTTGCTTAAATAGAATATCAATTACACCAAAACCTACAAATACTAAAATTAGATGTAATATATTTTTACTATTTATAGTAATTGCGTTTTTTTCTGCTTTACTAAGTATGAAGTAAACTGCTATAAAACCGAGAAATAACGAAATATATCTCAACAGTGTAATATTCTCTTTAAAAAAAAATATTGAAGCCATAATAGGAATAAAAAGAGACATTCGTTGAGCAATATCTGTTTTTAGAATTCCTGTATGCTTAATGCTTAAATATTGAAATATAAATATTGATGGTAGTAAAAGTCCTAAAACTAGGACCAATAGATAAGGGAAATTACTATCAACCATATTATAGTTAGGTTTAAAAATAAAACTCGATAAAGCTACAGTTGAAATATAGTTAATGATAATTATTTGATAAATATCAATAGGAAGTTTTTTGATTATTTTAAATAAAATTCCCACAGAAAGACTGCCAATAATACTCAATATAAGGTATAGCATTGTTTTAAAACTTAGGTTGCAAATATAAAGATTTAAAAGAATGTAGAAGTGTTAGGTGAGTAATTAAAACGATCTATTTTACATAATATGTATTATCGTATATTTAATATGTTAATTAAAAATATTTTGTTTGTAAAAAATTACTAAATTTGTAGAGATAGTGTTTTTTTTAAGCACTATGATTAGTAATTATAAAATAATGAAATGAATAATATTCCTCGTTTTAATAGCTGTGATTTATTAGATCAATATAATAATCATAAAGACTGTATAATCCTTGATTTAAAGGAAGTGATTGAATCTCAAAACAGTTTAGTTTCAATTGCCCACCATCATTTATTTTATCAAATATTATTTATTACAAATGGAACAGGTAAACATTTTATTGATAATAAGATATTTAACATCAATAAAGGTGATTTATTCTTTATTGCTCCTGCTCAAGTTCATAAATGGGATTTTAATGAGTCTACACAAGGCTATGTATTAAATTTCACTATTGATTTCTTTTATTCATATTTAGTTGATAAGGACTTTTTAAATAATTTTAAATTCTTTAGTCAACATAACACTGAAAATTTGTTCAAAGTTAATAAATTTTTCAATGAATTTGATAGAATGTTCAATAGTATAAAAATAGCTTTTAATAAAAATAAAAGAAAGGAATTCAATCTATTACATATTTATGTATTAGAATTACTTTTGACAGCTGTAGAGTTGTATGAAGCTAAAAATAAGGTGTCTGAGGACATAATACACCATTCAGCTTTGGTTAATAATTATGAAAAACTAATAGATAAACATTTTTATGAGCTGCGCTTTCCTAACGACTATGCAAAACTATTACATGTAAGCCCAAATTATTTGAATTCAAAATGTAAGAAATTTAAAGGTCAGTCTTCAGGTGAATTAATTAGAAATAGGATTTTATTAGAAAGTAAAAGATTACTTGTAAATACTAATTTAAGTGTTGCTGAAATTGCTTTTAAGCTTAGTTTTAAAGATAATTCTTATTTTTCAAGATTCTTTAAAAAACATATAGGTATTTCACCAGATGGATATAGGCGAAGTAAATAATAATCATAACAAATAGCCTGAAAACTAGTTTGTTTTCAGGCTATTTGTTATGGTCTTATAAGTAATTTTATAGAGTACCTTTCCAGTTCTCTTTTATATTATACCACAACTCTCCATTTTTAACTTCTAATGGACAATCAAAATTATTAGTATAAAGAGCACCTGTTCCTAATCCCTGTGGTAAATTTGACTGCAAAGTGTAGGTCCATTGTGCTATTGCATTCAGTCCTATATTACCTTCTAAAGCTGATGTAATCCACCAACTGATATTACGTTCTTCTGCTAGTTTAATCCATTCTAAAGTACCCTTAATTCCACCAACTAAACTTGGCTTTAAGATAATATATTGTGGAGTAATTTTATCTAATAAATCAGCTTTATCTTGATAGTTTATCACACCTATTAATTCTTCATCAAGTGCAATAGGCAAAGGAGTGTTTTTACATAGAACTGACATACTGTCATATTGCTTTTGTTTGATAGGTTGTTCGATACTATGTAGTTGTAATTCAGATAGTTGGTGTAATTTACTTAAAGCGTCACTTGGGGAGAAACCACCATTTGCATCAACTCTTAATTCAATGTCTTTTGAAGTAAAATGCTCACGAATATAACGCAATAATCCGAGTTCTTTTTCAAAATCGATCGCTCCGATTTTAAGTTTAACACACTTAAACCCTTGCTTTAACTTCTCATCAATTTGCTCTTTCATAAAGCCTTCTTCACCCATCCAAATCAATCCATTAATTTGAATAGAGTCCTCCCCTTTTGTAAATTTTGAAGGGAATAAAATATACGGGTTGTTACTTTCAAGTGATAGAAAAGCTTGCTCTATTCCAAATTGAATTGAAGGCCATTCAAGTAACTCATTCCATAATACTTCTTTTCCTAAATGGATATTTTGAACAACCCATTTTAGCTTGTGTTCATAATCAGGTCTATCATCAAAACTAAGAGAGCGCAGTATACCGCACTCTCCTATTCCTATTTTGCCATTATGTTCCAGTTTAATAAACCACGTTTCCTTTTCTGTAAGAATCCCTCTTGATGTTCCTGAAGGTCTCTTAAATTTAAGTAAATGTCTTTTATAACTTGCTTTCATAATTCTAATTATAATGTTAAGCTTTCTCCAATGTTTAAAAGCATTAAATCTTTTCCGTTTTCGAAAAACTTACGTTTAGCTTCTTCATGATCAATTTCAATATAACCAAACGTATCAAAGTGATAACCTAAAACCTTATCACATTGCACAAAATTTGAAGCAATAACAGCTTCGTTTATATCCATTGTAAAATTACTTCCAATAGGTAAAATGGCTAAATCAAGTTTAGTAAACATTGGTATTAACTGCATATCCATCGTTAATGATGTATCTCCTGCGATATAGATATTCTTGTTTTTACTTTCAATAACAAATCCTCCTGGCTGTCCTCCATAACTACCATCAGGAAAAGAACTCGAGTGTATAGCTGGAGTATATTTAAGTTTCCCGAAATCAAACAACCAGCTACCTCCATGATTCATTGGATGTGTTTGAAGTCCTTTAGCTTCATAATGCCCTGCAATCTCTGCATTTGATACAATTAGAGCATCAGGATTATTTTTTGCAATTCGCTCTACATCTGCGATGTGATCACCATGTGCGTGGGTAATTAAGATGTAATCAGCTTTAATTACATCTACGTCAATTGCTTTTGCCTCAGGTAATGGATTTCCTGTGATAAACGGGTCAACAATAATATTAATATCTTCTATTTGAATGCCTATACATGCATGTCCATAATACGTGATTTTCATAATTTATCTTTTTTAGAATACTAAAGCTAATGAAAATAAAACAGACAATAAGAAAGTTGATAAAGCAACAATCTTCATTTGTGTGTCTAATTCTTTAGGAATAGTGTTTTGTTTTACAAATATTAAATGTTTGATCAAAGGAATATAAGCTATTACAAATAGATAGTTAATAGCACTGAAACCAGCGTGTATTCCGTAGACTACTAATGCGGTTAGAGCGAATAGAATGATAAAATAATGGTATTTCTTAGCTCCTTCTCTTCCTAATTTAACAGCAAGTGTATTTTTGCCTACTACTTTATCTGCATCTAAGTCTCGCATATTGTTAATGTTTAAAACAGCAATACTCAAGTTTCCAATAGCAACTGCAGGCAAGATAACCCAGAAATCGAATATTTGCCCGTATAAATAGAAACTGCCTAATACACTTACTAATCCGAAAAAGATGAATACAAATAAGTCACCTAAGCCTCTGTAACCATAAGCTCCTTTTCCAACTGTGTATTTAATTGCAGCAACTACACACGCAATCCCTAAGACAAAGAAGAATAAAGAAGTAAAAAAATTGTCTTTACCGAATGATAAATAGATTAAGATTAATGCAACTATTAAAGAAAGGATTGATGTTACAATAACCCCTTTTTTCATTTGTTGAGCAGATAAGATTCCACTTTGCACAGCGCGTTGTGGACCAATACGATTTTCGTTATCAGTTCCCTTTACACCATCTCCATAATCATTGGCAAAATTTGAAAGTATTTGTAGCAATAATGTAGTCAAAATAGCAAACAAGAAGATACTTGTGAATAGTGTATTTGCCGAAAAAAAAGGATAAGCACAAGCTGATCCAACTATAATACCTGATACTGAAAGTGGTAGTGTACGCAGTCTTGCTGCACTAATCCACGCTTTAGTTTTAGTCATAAACTCTTTTAATTATTTTAAGCTTTTGTATTACTGCTTGCAGTAATCAAAGTCCAAAATTAAAGAGAAAATATGAAAGTTACTCCTTATTATTAGAAAAGCATTTAAATCAAAAGATAAAGAAGAACTGATGTGGCTTTGATAAATGTTATTTTGTGATGCTATGCAACTTAAATTTCAAGTACTTATTTGGTTTTACTAACGTATAATAAATAGCTGAAAAAGGATTTGCAGTAGATAAAGTGAAATGAATAATATCGTTTTCTTGTACTTCAAAAACAATCGCATTAGAAGAATTCCAATCAACTTTAGCACTTATAATATGTTTACCTGCATTGATATTAAAAGTCAATTCTTCGCCATTAGGTATTAATGCAATCTTATCTCCATCTAAAAAAACACTGTAGTTTCTATTTCTATCTACAACTGCTTTTTTGCGTCTCACTATTAATTGGGCCATTTTTTTTGGTTTATAAAGTGAAGTAAAGTTACATTGAATAATAAGATACCCCAAGCTATTGACTAAATAAATTATTCAACTTATTTTACTTGTAAAAAAAGCATTGCGAAGTAGTAAATTAAGGTATAGTAGTTAAAGTGAAGCTTTAAGTGTTATAGCTGCTGTGATTTTGATGTAAAAACCAGTGTTTTTAAGTCTGTTTTACACTTATAACTAAAAGTTATGTATTGTATTAATTAAGCGTATGTTATTGGTTTTCAATATAAATATGTTAGTTACTTAAACTATAAGATGAATTGATTTTAGAAGGAATTGTAGTTATCTATATTCATCTCATAACAAGGTATAAGCCTATGTCTAAGTGGGCAAATATACTCTTTTTATGTAATAATAATCAATTTAAAGGTATTCTTTTTCTGAGTTTATAAATGCTTTTTTGGGACTAAAAACACATTGAATTATCACCCAATTAGATATCTTATTAGACAAAATATTCTTGACAAGCATATAAATTATTTCTCAAATGATGCTCTTTTTTAAGAGATATTCCCCTACTTTTAAAAGTATAAATAGTGCTTCTTTTTATGATTCTCTACTCTTCTCTGATTAGAAATAGAATATCTTTTATAGCAGCGTCCTCTACTCTTTTATTTTGGATTAAATATATTAGTCGTTCTAAAAAAGAACTTATTTGTGCTTCAATAATTGTATTGATTTATTTATCTGTTGTTCGAAAGTAGATCGACTGTTTTTACTTTTGTCTTCACAGAGAAAGTAGAAATACAGCTGGTAAACGATATAGACTCTTTTTTAGATACTTTATTGTTTAGCCTTATAGGTTTGTGTGTTTTCAAATGGTTTTGCGTGCTTAAACACTTTATTTAGGGTTTTAGCTATATGTTTACATTGTAATTGAAAAGATTTCTTCCATACGAATTAAAAGAACAAACTTTAGAATAGCGCTATTTATCCTCTTTTTAGGATCGTTATATTTACTTGCTTTTAGTTCACTCATAGCTTTATTATCTAAAAGTATGAAGGTAGATTACTATATCTAAAACATTTATCTGTTCATTAGTTCGGTTTGTAATTTGTAAAACAACACAAGCTATGTTATTTCATTACCTTTTGTAGTGAAAAGAAAAGTTTCGTAGAGTATTTTAATATGAGATTATAGATTCAAAGTTGGTTTCTGCATTTGAATTAGAGTAATGTTTAAACAAAAAAAACCGACTTCATAAGTGAAATCGGTTTTAAATATTGTCAAGCAACTGCTTTTATATTCTTATTATGGAATCCATTTTTTAGGGAAGTTAGGTTTACGTTTTTCTAAAAACGCATTCCTACCTTCAATTGCTTCATCTGTCATATAGGCAAGACGAGTAGCCTCTCCTGCAAATACTTGTTGTCCTACCATTCCGTCATCTGTTAAGTTCATTGCAAACTTCAACATTTTAATAGATGTAGGTGATTTAGCTAATACTTCTTGAGCCCATTCGTAAGCTGTATCTTCTAATTCAGCATGCGGAATTACAGCATTAACCATTCCCATTTCAAAAGCTTCTTGAGCAGAGTAATTTCTTCCTAAGAAGAAAATTTCACGTGCTTTCTTCTGTCCAACCATTTTTGCTAAATACGCAGATCCGTATCCTCCATCAAAACTTGTAACATCAGCATCAGTTTGTTTGAAAATAGCGTGTTCTTTACTCGCTAATGACATATCACAAACTACGTGTAAACTGTGTCCTCCTCCAACTGCCCATCCTGGGATAACAGCAATAACTACTTTAGGCATAAAACGAATTAAACGTTGTACTTCTAAAATATTTAAACGGTGCATTCCATCTTCTCCTACGTATCCTTGGTGACCTCTTGCTTTTTGGTCTCCTCCACTACAAAATGAATAAACTCCATCTTTTGGCGAAGGTCCTTCTGCTGATAAAAGTACTACACCGATTGATGTATCTTCTTGTGCATCATAAAAAGCACGATATAGTTCGCTTGTCGTTTTTGGTCTAAAAGCGTTACGAACTTCTGGTCTATTGAAAGCAATACGAGCTACTCCACCACATTTTTTATATGTAATGTCTTCAAACTCGATCGCTGTTTCCCATTGTATCTTACTCATAATCTTTTTGAATTTAGGGTAAAAATAACCTATTTTTTGCATTATATTGCAATACTTAAAGATTATACCTCATGAAAAAACTTATAATTTCTATGTCACTGTTATTTGCAGTGATGAATTCTTACGCTCAACAATATGAATTTCAAAATATTATAGACATTGATGCGAATCCTGTAATTAGTCAAGGAAACACAGGAACTTGTTGGAGTTTTAGTACTTCTTCTTTTTTAGAATCCGAGATTATTAGAATAAAGGGCAAACATATTGATTTATCTGAAATGTATACAGTGCGTAATACATATCCAAAGAAAATAGAGAATTATATCTTAAGACAAGGAAAAGCCCAGTTTGGTGAAGGTGGTCTTGCTCACGATGTAATTAATAGCGTACGTGATTATGGTATTGTACCAATTGAAGCATATTCTGGTTTAATGGGGGAAGAAACGTATAACCACAGTGAAATGTTTAAAACACTTCAAAGTGTTATAGAAGCTTATGCTAAAAGTAAAGGACCAATTTCTATGCATTGGAAAAGTATCACTGAAAATATTCTAGATACTTATATGGGTAAGCAAGTAAAAGAGTTTACTTATGAAGGAAAGAAATATACGCCTGAGTCATTTTTAAAAATGACAGGAATTAATCCAGAGGACTACGTAACAATTACTTCTTTTGCAAACCAGAAGAATTATACTCCGTTTATTTTAAATATTCCTGATAACTTTTCTAACGGGAGTATGTATAACCTTCCTTTAGACGAATACATCAGAAATATTGACAATGCACTTGATAAAGGGTTTACCCTTTCTTTAGATTGTGATGTTTCTGAAGCAACTTTCTCATCTAAGCACGGTGTAGCTTTTGTAGCTACTTCTAAAGAAGATGAAAAGAAAGGTTTAACTGAGATAATCACTGAAAAAGCTGTGGACGCTGAGCTTAGATTAAAGGACTTTTATAGCTTTGATACGCAAGACGACCACTTAATGCATATTGTTGGAAAAGTAAAAGACCAAAAGGGAAATAGCTATTACAAGGTTAAAAACTCTTGGGGTGGAAATAGTGAACGCATCGGAAACGATGGTTATATTTATATGAGTGTTCCTTATATGAAACTTAAATCTATTTCTGTATTAGTACATAAAGATGCCTTAGTTAAAAGTACAAAAGACCAATTAGGGCTTAAATAAAAATAATAGAATAGACAATTAGCCAGTTGCTTGTAAAAGGGCAACTGGTTTTGTATTTTACAATAATGATGATTAAAAAAAGCAAACTAACATTATCACTACTAACTGCATTATGTTTTTGTGCGTGTAATAACACAAATAAATCTAAGGATTTAGCACTCGATACAGCGATTAATAAAGAACATAATATTCTAGTTGAAAATCCTTATAAGGTTGAATTTGATGAGCTTTCAAATAGCTATATAGAAAAGCAAAGGAAAGAAGTAGAAGAGTTTTATCGCAATAATATTAAAACGGGTGATTACACTGGGAGTTTTCTTGTCGCTAAGAACGGAAAGATTATCTATGAAGACTATTCTGGTGTATATGATCGTACTGGTAAAAAGGAAATTACAAGTGATACCCCACTCCACGTTGCTTCTGTTGGGAAAGTGATTACTGCTACTACTGTATTGCGATTAGTAGATCAAGGCAAAATTAGTTTAGATCAGAGTGTTTCCGAGATTATTCCTCGTTTTCCTTATAAAGAGATTACAGTACGTACTTTGTTGAGTCATCGCAGTGGATTGCGTTATTATGGATATTACGATAATGTTTGGGACAGAACAAAGACAATTACAAATAGTGACGTAATTAAGGTAATTGAAGAGCAAACGGTTGCATTAGATTTTAAACCCAATACTCGCTTTGCATATAGTAATACTAATTATGTTGTATTGGCGGAAATTGTTGAGAGAGTAACACAAAAGCCTTTTAAAAAGGCGGTTGCAGAGTTGATCTTTGAACCACTTGGTATGACGAATAGTTTTGTGTTTGATGATATTAATAATAAAAATAAGGTGTCTCAATCTTTTACAAGTAAGATGCGATTGATGGATTGGGATTATATGGATGGTACGTATGGGGATAAGAATATCTTTACTACTCCCCGTGATTTCTTGAAGTTTGATACTGCTATGTATTCTGATGCGTTTTTAAGTAAGAAAGTTAAGGATCAGATTTATCAAGGATATAGTTTTGAAAATCCAGGTATAAGAAATTATGGTTTGGGTATTCGCTTGATAGAAATGCAAAATGGTAAGTTTTATACTTACCACAATGGATGGTGGCGTGGAAACACTTCGTCATATATTCGTTTAGCTAAAGACAATACGTGTATTATTCTTTTCTCAAACAAATATTCGAGAACTACATATAAGACAATTAGTTTATCTCACCACTTTGGAGATTATCCTGTAGGCGATATTGAATTGTAATCTATTGATATGAAACAAATATTGTCTATGATTAATATGCAATATCACATAATTTAAGTCCACATATGTTTAGGGTTACTTCCCTTAGATGGCAGCTACTATTTGCAAATAATAATGATACTTCGCCACTTGTGAAATTACTCATTATTTGCAAATAGTCGATTTTAAGAAACAAAGTTATTGATCAACTACCCTTTATTGTAAATCTATTCTGATATTATATTGTTACTATCAATAAGTATGAATTTGATGTAGTACATTAGGTTTTAAGAGAATTGTCTCTTACTACTGGTTCAGATTATATCTAAAGAACATAATGTAACAGTTCTTTTACTATGAGGGTATTAAAATAAGGTATTTTAACATTTAAATGTTTTATAAGTAAAGAAATTTCTACATTAGGTCAAAAAGTTGTAAATTTAATAGTTAAAGTAGAACTGCTTAAAGAAGTTTTTTATTTAGATCAAAAGTAATATGTGATGCAACTAATTTATAGTTTGTTGAAGCAGGTGTAAATAGTAATGTTATTTATGTAGTAGAAGTATATAAATATGGCAAAGGTGTGGCTTATTTAAAAGGATACTATCCTAAATGTAGTTCATATTTTATCATAGCAGAAGAAAGTTTGGCAAATTTTTGTCACAAAGAGGTTTTAAGTAAAGAAATACCTGTTAAAACTGTTTTAATAAAAGCTTTTTGTGATAAATGGGATAGAGTAATTACTTGTTTTTTCGTGCTATTTGTGTCAAATAATCATGTTTATGTGCTAAACTTTTGTATTTAATATGTTTTAACAGAAAATGTAAGAAAATTTGCAAAGAGGAAAAATATTTATAACTTTAACTCTTCATGGTGTGGTTTCAATGCACACTATTCTAAAATAGATAAAACAAGCTTATTAATTAATAATCTGATTAAAGAAATTTATGAGTAGCAGTTTTCAATTCAAGTTTTTAAAGAATGTAAAAATAGAAGAGTTTTTAGAAGTGTTTAATAATGCTACTTCAGAATTCTTTGTACCAACTATTTTAACTAAAGAGCAGTTAGGTGAAAAAATTAAAGCAGAAGGCATTGATTTAAGCTTATCTGTTGGTGCTTATCATCAAAAGAAATTAGTTGGTTTTATTTTACACGCTAAAAACAATAAGAAGCTTTATAACGCAGGTACAGGTGTCTTGAGTGACTTTAGAGGTAACAATTTAACAGCTAAAATGTACGATTATGCAATACCTCTTTTTAAGAGTTTTCAAATGGATAAAGTAAGTTTAGAAGTTGATTCTTCTAACGAATCAGCTATGCGTACATACAGAAAAATAGGTTTTAAAAAATGGAGAACAGTTGAGTCTCTTAAGGGGAAAACAAAGATTAAAGTTAAAGAGAGTTTAAGGGATACTTTAACAATAGGAGATTTGCCTTATTATGAATATTTAGTGTCTTATATTGAAAAAGATTTAATACCTACTTGGCAAAATAGTGAGTTTTGTATTAATAATAATGACCGTGTTGTTGTTCGTAAAAAAGTTATGTTTGAAAATACAACAGCAGGTTACATTATTTATAATCCTATTGAAAATAGAATATTACAAATATGGGTTAAAGAAGCACATAGACGTATGGGAATAGCATCATTTATGGTTCATGAAGTATTTGGAAACAACGCTTCTTTTTATGTAACGAATATTGATGGACAAAACTTTGGAATACACTCTTTTTTTCGCTCTATGGGTGCTGAGTCATACCAAGAACAGGTTGAAATGGAACTCTATTTATCTTAAGAATTAAATATAAAGGAAGTCATACTTAAAGAGCCTCCTAGATATTTATCATTAAATGTTGTTACTTCATCTTTTTTAGTAACTAATCCTAAAACATATAATAGTGGAAAGTAATGATCAGGTGTTGGTATAGCAGACTGTACAGCAAGACCAAGTTTATCATAGCGAATTAAATTAGTAAAGTCTCGTGAGTAAACGGTTTCTTTAATTAATTCATTACTTTCTATTGCCCAATCAAAGCCATAATTATCTTCGTGCATTTTGTGCCAGTCTATAGCAGATAAATTATGAACTATATTTCCACTTCCTATTATTAAAACACCTTTTTTACGAAGTCGTGCTAATTGTTTACCTATTTCAAAGTGGTAATTTGATTCTTTGTAGTAATCTATACTTAACTGTATTACTGGAATATTTGCTTCTGGAAATAAGTGAACAAGTATAGACCAAGCCCCGTGGTCTAATCCCCAATCAAGGTTTTCATGTATATCAGCAGAAGATGTTACAATGTCTTTTACTAATGCAGGAGATCCTTCTACATTGTATTCTACATTAAAAAGCTCTTGAGGGAACCCTCTAAAATCGTGTATTGTTTCTAAGTTGGTATTTGAGGTAACATATGTTCCTTGGGTTAGCCAATGAGCAGATATAACAAGAATAGCTTCTGGTTTTGGAAGTTGTTTACCTAATTTTTGCCAATAAAGAGAAAACTCATTCTCTTCAATAGCATTCATAGGAGAACCATGCCCTACAAATAATGCAGGCATAGTAAACCCTTTATCCGGAAAGGACAAAAGGTTTTCTATTACTTGTTTCTGATTTATTGACATACTTATGATGCTAAAATCTTTTTAATATCCTTGTTGTCACCATAGATTACCATGATGTCTCCTTTATTTAATACAGTTTCATATGAGGCTATTCCTTGCACTTCATGTATTTTTTTAGATAAACCTAAAAAGTTTGTTTCTTCTCTAATTTTTAAAGTTGTTAGTACAACCAAGTTGTAGTTACTTCTAAAGCCTATTTCTCCTAATGTTTTACCTGCGAAACGTTCTGATACAGTGATTTCAACAATACTGTATCGTCCGTTAATTTCGTATGAGTCCACTACTCCTTTTATACATAGTTTTTTAGCCCAACGTTCAGCTGTTTCTTCTTCTGGGTGGACAATTTCATCTACTCCTATTGCTTGTAATACGTTTTCGTGTAAAGGAGTAATAGCACGACTAATCAAGCGCTTCACATTTAGGTTTTTTAATACAGCTGTTGTCATAATATTTGCCCCTTGGTCTTCACCAATGGCTACAATAACAATGTCTGTATTTGCTAACGGTAATCCTGACATCATATATTGATCTGTTGAATCAAGACAAATAGTATGCGAGATCATATCTTTATTAGCATCTACACGTGCCATGCTTTTGTCTACACCGATAACTTCATTTCCTTGTTCTGTCAATTTTTTTGCCAATGAAGCACCAAAGTTTCCTAAACCAATAATTATATATTTCATGTTCTAAATGTCTTAATTTATCAATATTTCTTCTGTAGGATATCTGTAGTTTACTAAAGTTTCTTTTTTGCTAATTGCAATTAAGATAGTAAGCATACTCACACGTCCTATAAACATAAGCATGATTAACGTTACCTTACTTGGATCGGTTAATTTAGCTGTAATTCCTGTACTTAATCCTGATGTACTATAAGCTGAAAAAGCTTCATACGCCAGTTTAATCAATTCTATCTTAGGTTCAAAAAAGGAAAGCGCAAATATGGCAATTCCAATTACAAATAAAGATAGGATAATAATTGCAAAGGCACGTTGAACAGATAGTTCATCTACTTCTCGTCTGTATATTTCAATACGTGATTTACCTTTCATCAAAGTCCAAATATTCAGTACTGCAATGGCAAATGTACTGGTTTTAATACCCCCTCCAGTTGATATTGGAGAGGCTCCAATCCACATTAAAAATATAATCAATAAGAAGGTCGATATACTAAATATATTATTATCTACTGTTGCAAATCCAGCAGTACGTGGTGTTGTTGCTGTAAAAAATGCAGTAACTAACTTTCCTATTCCTTCGTGCTCTGCTAATGTATTGTTGTACTCTAAGACATAAACTAAGAATGTACCACCAACTATTAATGCAATAGTTGTAATTAAAATAATTCGCGTACTTAAATTAATCACCCTTGGTAAGTAAGTACTTGCTTCTTTCATACTGAAAGGAAGAAGTCTATTTATTATAAGGTGCTTAATGTATTTGTAAACATTGAAAACGATAGGAAAACCAAGTCCTCCCATAATAAACAAACCTGCAATAATTAAGTGTAAAGGATAATTAAATCTATATTCTAAAGTGTAAAGGTTTTCAGGTAAAGTAGAAAATCCTGCATTACAGAAAGCTGATACAGCGTGAAATATAGAGAAAAATATACGTTGGTAAATTGATGTAAATTCTTGGTGGCGGATACTGATAAAAATCCCGACCATACCTATGAACTGTATGATACCTGAGATAATGATGATGCGTTTTAAAGTGGCAAATACATCTCCTAATTTATCTATATAAGACATATCTTTCAGTACCAGTTGATTTCCATACGATGCTTTTCCACGGAAGAAATAACTAAAGTAACTTGCAATTGTCATAATTCCCAGTCCCCCACATTCCATCAAGAAAATCATTACTGTTTTTCCAAATAAAGTAAACTGACTTCCTATATCTACGGTTGATAACCCTGTTACGCAAACAGCACTTGTTGCTGTAAATAAGGCGTCTATATATCGTAAACTACCTGGTGTAACCGTTGCCTTTGGAAAAGACAGCATAAAGGCTCCTATAAAAATAATCAGTAAAAAGCTGACTATAAATAACTGAGCGGGATTCATTCTTGTTTGCTTTAGGTTAAGCTGAAGCATAGAGAACTCCCGTACAACCATTAAGAATACACCAAAAAAGATTACAGCACTACTGTCAAAGAATCTATTAGTATGTTCTGGTTGCCACCGCGCTATAATAAGTATTAAAAATAGAACAACGCTAAATATGTCGAATATCTTAACACCTAAACTCTCATAATTATCCTTGCTAAAATACCTACGAGCAATGGCGATCATACCAATAGTTAAACAGATATTGTACAGAGAGTTTAGCTGAGCGTGGTAATCATTTAAAGTATTAAACCCTAAGTCATAAATTAAAATGAATAAGGTTATAAAACTAATGACAAAAGGTAAACGTATTAAAGCATACGTTAGTTTCTTTTGTAGGTTATCTTTTAAGTAATATAGTGGCATTTTATAAAACTAATTCTTGATAAAGATTTTTAAACAATACTTCTAAATCCATTGTCATCCCGGGATGAGGACGCGAAGCCTGAATACACGAACTCTTAACTGCAGTTAACCACCTAAATCTTTCGTCTACTTCAAGAGTAGCTATAGGATTGTTAGTTGATGTTCCTAAAGCTATTGCTTCAAAAGCTTTTACGTGCTTTTGAAGTATTTCAAAATCTATTTCACTTGAAAAACAAGTTATCTTTTTTTCATCTAAATGAAACTTTGCTAATAGTTTTCTTTTTGACTTAGAGAAAACAAGCAAACCTATATTGATAAATTCCTCTCGCTCTATTTTAGGAACAAGTCTTATGACTGAATACTCATATACGTGCATCTCGAAATTTTTTAGCTTCGTTAACGAATAAATGAGAATTTTCTAATCTTGTTTTTAAGAATAGAAAGTAAACCTCTCTAATTTCTTCTGGAGTTAAATCTACGTCCTCCCACTCTAACCAATCTGATGGAATTGTATCTGTTATTTCTTTCAGGTCTTTTTCTGTGAGAAGCTGTTTAAAAGCTGTATCTACTTCATCAAGTTGTTTGGCTTGTGGAAGTAAAACGTGGTCTTTTATAAATGAAAAAGGTGTTAGTGCACTTTTTTCCCAATTGGTAAATGAATGATGGAAATAGAAAGCTGCTCCGTGGTCAATTAACCACAATTCTTTATGCCAAATGAGCATATTGGTGTTTCTAAATGTTCTATCTACATTTGTTATAAATGAATCTAACCATACGATTTGAGAAGATAACTTTGGGTCAATCGTCAATGCTTCTGGATCATAAGTTAATGCTCCTGATAAAAAGTGTAAAGCTAAGTTTAACCCTTTACTAAATTGTAGCAAGTCTTGAATTTCTTCATCCGCTTCTGTTCTACCAAAAGCTTCATCAAGCTCAGCAAATACGAGTTCAGGAACTTTTAATTCCAGTTTTTGTGCAATTAAACCTCCAAGCAGCTCAGCGATTAGGGCCTTTACCCCGTGACCGGCACCTCTGAATTTAAGTACATATTTAAAATCATCATCTGCTTCTGCTAAGGCAGGTAATGATCCACCCTCTCTCAAAGGAGTGATGTATCTTGTTACCGTTACTGTTCTTAGCTTAGATAAATTACCCATTAATTATCTTTTTTTTTCTTTAAAAGTATGTTGCAATATTAACCAAAAAACCCTCATCGCTAATCACGATGAGAGTTAATTTTTTTCTTTTTTATTTATTTACTTGTTATATCTAAGTAAAAGAATATTATTTTAAACCTTTTTATGAAATTTTGTGTTTTTATAGATAGGACAGTTCTCTAAATGTGCTCCGTCTAAATATCCTGTACTCATTAAAAATTCATTGACAATTTCTTTACCTACAAACTTAAATTGCTTTTTAAATAATTTGAGCCATTGTTCTAAATCGAATTGTATGTGCAAATCTAACCAATTTTTGAAACTTCCAAACTCTTCTTGCAATTCCATGATTTTCTTTGCATTGTAAATTGCTGCGTTTATCTTTAAACGATTGCGAATGATACCACTATCTTGTAAAAGAGACGTAATTTTATCTTCTGAAAAATTTGCTACAGTTGGTATGTCAAATTCCTCATAAGCTCTTTTAAAGTTCACTCTTTTTTGCAAGATTGTATTCCAACTTAACCCTGCTTGATTTATTTCTAAGATTAAACGTTCAAATAATTCAGTATCATCTGATAATTCGAAACCATATTCGTAATCGTGGTAGTATTTGTTTGGATTGTCTGTTTTTTCAGGCAATTCATTACAAAAATCACAGTAGTGTTTTTTTACTGCCATATACTAGTTCGTTACTTTTATTTTCGCATCAGTTAATACCTTTTTAAAAGCAGTGCGTTGTTCAGCTGTTTTCAGACCAAAAACCTCTCTTGATTTTTTGTTGTTTAATTTTATTACTGCTTTTGTAGCCAATCCTTTAGGGAGTTTAACATATTTGATAGCAGTTTTATCAATCTTATTACCTGCTGTTTTTAATAAGAAGTTTTTAACTGTTATATATAAAAAATAAGCTACAATACCAGTAAATACATAGTCCATTTCTTTTGGTGTATTCCAATTGGCAGTAGTAAGTCTTACAATTCCCATAACAAGAATAAAGGTAGACATAATCCTTGAAGAGGTTAGTCTACCTTTATAGTTATCATTTATTTCTAATTGTTTAGTGTCTTTATTAAATGAAATCATTTAGCTATTTTTTGTCTTTGATTAAAAAACAAATCTAACAATAAATACTACATAAATTAGCTAATAGAATGTTAGTATTTAGAATATTTAAATTCAGAAGTTCTACATTTTTTTAAAGTATAAATATGGTTTTGAAGCAGTTTGTGTTCCATATTTAAAGTTGCTTAATCTATCTTCAATCCTTAAATAGCCAGCCTGTTCGCCAATTTCTATGTTACCAGAATAAATACCTTTACGCCTTAATTCACGGGTAGAACCTGAATTTTCATCTGCTCCAAAAAACTCATAAAAATCTTCAGTTATATTTGTTTTTAAAATACCCGCAGCTAAAAGATTATTCATTCTTAATACACGAGGCACATTACTTACTAATGGACATTCTAAATCATTAAATTGACTAATAACTGGTGTATGGCTATAATATAAAATACTGTCAATTTTTTGGCTTGTTTTTTTATATATTAAAATATAATCTCTCTCTTTACAAGTTCCCGAAGCTTTCTTAGCTATACCGACTTTCCCACTTCCAAGATCGTTACCGATATATTGATATTTACCTTCTGGTAAATCTTCAATGCTTTTTAACGGTGTATATACTTTACTTGATATTGGATCTTCTGGTTCGCTATTATCACTATTTGAGCACGCAACTACTGTTGCTATAGAAGCGATTAAGAATAAATATTTTTTCATAACACAATTGTTAATGGTTTGTTAAGCACTAATGTATGTAAATGTTGTCAATAAAAAAAGGTTTAAACTATTTAGCTTAAACCTTTTGTATTTTTAATAAAAACTCACATATTATTATCATAATTTACAGAATGATAATAAAAATATTTATTCATTTATTTTTTTGAAGTATAAATATGGTTTCCCTTTTATTTGGGATCCTGGTTTGTATCCAGATAAATGATCTTCAATTCTTAAATAACCTCCTTGCTTTCCTATTTCAACTGTCCCTTTATAAATAAGATTACGTTCAATTTTAAATTCTTTTCCTGGGTTTTCTTTTTTTTCTTCTTCAGTCAATGGTATCTTGGCATCTTCAGTCATTTGAGTACTTAAAACTCCAGTAGCGTTTAATCTGTTATTTCTTAATACTCGATCATATTCTCCACCAATCTTCTCACATTTTATTTCATTTTTTTTACCTATTACAGTTTTATAATTAGCATAAGTTATACTGTCTAATTTTTGATCTGTTTTATAAACAACTAATAAATCATTTTCTTTACAAGTTCCAGAAGTAGGATTTACTATCCCAACTTTACCATTACCGATGTCATTTCCTACATATTGATATTTTCCATCTTCTAATTCTGTTAAACTTGTTAATGGATTATAAGGCTGTGAGCTTATAGGATCTAAAGGTGAATTATCATCACTGCTTGAACACGAAGTGATTAAGGCCAATGTAGCCAAGAATAGAAAAGTATTTTTCATTTTTTATTGTTAATTCGTTGTTAATGCAAATATAACTAAAACTAAATGACATAAAAAAAGGTTTAAACCGTTAAGTTTAAACCTTTTTTTATGTTGATTATAATTTATTACAATTATGAGTGAATTGCTCTGTTGTCAGTTGCAGCTAATGCAGCTTCTTTGATAGCTTCTGCAAAAGTTGGGTGAGCGTGAGACATTCTTGCTAAATCTTCAGCAGATGCTCTGTACTCCATTGCTACTACAGCCTCAGCGATTAAGTCAGCACAACGAGCTCCGATCATATGGATACCTAAGATCTCGTCAGTGTTTTTATCAGCTAAGATTTTCACTAACCCATCAGTGTCAGCACTTGCTCTTGCACGTCCTAAAGCTCTGAATGGGAAACTTCCTGCTTTGTACTCTACTCCTTCAGCTTTTAATTGCTCTTCTGTTTTTCCAACAGCAGCAACCTCAGGCCAAGTGTAAATAACACCAGGAATTAAGTTATAGTTAATGTGTGGTTTTTGACCAGCTAAGAACTCAGCTACCATCACACCTTCTTCTTCAGATTTGTGAGCTAACATAGCACCACGAATAACGTCACCAATAGCGTAAACGTTTGGCGCAGTAGTTTGTAAATGATCGTTAACTTCTACTTGTCCTCTTTCTGTTAATTTGATTCCTGCTTTTTCAGCATTTAATCCATCAGTATAAGGACGACGACCTACAGCTACTAAAGTGTAGTCACCTTCTAAAGTTACTAATTCTCCTTTTTTATCTAACGCAGAAACTTTAACTACATCTCCTTCACGCTCAACACCTTGAACTTTGTGAGTAGTGTAGAATTTCATTCCTTGTTTTTTCAATACTTTTTGTAATTCTTTTGACAAAGCACCATCCATAGTTGGTAAAATTCTGTCAGCGTACTCAACTACAGAAACTTGAGCTCCTAATCTTAAGTAAACTTGTCCTAATTCAAGACCGATTACTCCACCACCAATAATGATTAAGTGTTTAGGTACTTCAGGTAATTTTAACGCTTCAGTAGAAGTGATGATTCTTTCTTTATCTAAAGTGATAAATGGCAATGTAGATGGTTTAGACCCCGTTGCAATAATCGTGTTTTTAGCAGTGATTGTTTCAACAGATCCGTCATTCTTAGTTACATTGATAGTAGTTGCATTTTCAAATGATCCAACTCCTTCAAAAACAGTGATTTTGTTTTTGTCCATTAAGAACTTAACACCAGCACACGTTTGATCTACTACCGCTTGTTTACGCTCGATCATCTTTGCTAAATCAACTTTTAAGTCTCCTGCAACTTCGATTCCATGATCAGCAAAATGTCCGAACTCTTCTACTAAGTGAGAAGAAGATAATAATGCTTTTGATGGAATACATCCTACGTTTAAACAAGTTCCTCCTAATGTAGGGTACTTCTCTACAATTGCTGTTTTAAATCCTAATTGTGCACAACGAATAGCAGACACATATCCTCCAGGTCCAGAACCAATTACAACTACGTCAAATGAATTCATAATATATTTTTTTCTTTTTTTGTTGTTTTACTTAATTCTACAAAGTTACACTTTTTATATAAGTAAAGGAAAATAATAGGCTAAAGTTTACCCTTAAAAGGTAAGAAAACCCTTATTAACACAAGACTTTTAATGCTCCTTGTGAAACTTTTATTTCAAATTTATTTGTGTCATATTCATAATACTCTCCATCCATTTGTAAACCATTCTTTTGTTGGTCTACTATCTCTACTTGTATTACATCTGTTTGAACGTAATCTGTCTTTCTAAACTTCTCTGTTTTTTTAAGCAGTACGTACAATCCAAACGTTAATTGCTTTAATAGTCCAATTCTTGGAACCATTAAATAATCTAATTTTCCATCTGTCAAACTCGCTTTAGGCGTTAATGACATATTATAGCCCATCTCATTTGAATTTGAGATGAACAGTAGTAAAGGATTTACTTCTTTTGTTTTGCCATTATAGGTAACAAGCATTTTTTTAGCTACGTATTCTTGTGCTGAGTTTAAAGCAGCATTGATATACGCACCTAATTTGCGTTTCCCTGACTTTTCATACTTATCAATAATCGTTGCATCAATTCCGAAGCCCATATTACTGAAAAAATACTCCCCATTAACACTTCCTACATCCATACTAAAGATTTTACCATCTCTAACACGCTTAATTGCTTGTTCGATGTCTTTAGGAATAGAAAGGTTTGAAGCAAGCCCATTTCCAGAACCAACAGGTACAACACCAAACGCAATATTTGTGCCAACTAATTCTGTTGCTACTTCGTGAATGGTTCCATCTCCTCCACAAGCTACAATAATATCCGCTTGTGCAGCAATCGCTTGTTGCGTTAATTCGATAGCATGCTTTTTATAAGTAGAAAATGATACGTGTATATCATATTGTGATTCATCAAAAAAAGGCTTGATGTAATCTAATGTAATATTGTGTTTGCCTTTTCCTGAAATTGGATTAACGATAAAATATATTTTTGTCATAATTACTAATACTAAAGCATTGAAATCTTTAAAACACGTTTGTTTATGCTTTGATTGGGCAAATATACAAAGGCAAAACTGTATATACTACTTAAAAAAGATAATAGAACTAAAAAGAAAAAAAGCCAACCGAAGTTGACTTAATACTTTATTTAATTGGTCCTTCCCACTCTGTAATTCCTCCTAAAAGGTTGAAAGTGCTATCAAAACCTAATTGTCCCATTAATAAACAAGCTTGGTTACTTCTACCTCCTGATTTACAGTATACGTAGTAACTTTTTGTTTTATCTAATTTTTCGATTTCGTCTAAGAATCCTTGTCCTTGGTAGATATCTATATTGATTGCTCCAGGAATTGATTTTTCTTCTACTTCTTCTTCTGTACGAACGTCTAATATAACAGCGTTAGCGTCTGCTTGCGCATTTTCCCACCACTGCTCTTGTGATAAATTTGCCATTTTTTCAAATCTAATGTTAAGTATCCAAATATAAAGTTATTCTGTTGTTTGACGAACTTTTTTTTATTTTTTTGAGTAAATGTTAACCTTTATACTTTAATTTGCTTTTTAAAACTAAGACAATGTCATCACATCATATCGTCAGAGACGACCAAGAGCCTGCTTTAATTATTGCTAATGGAGAGGCCTGCGACCGAAATTTAATGGATCAATTATTAGAGTGGTCTCCTCTTGTGGTAGTGTTAGATTCTGCTATTGAGAGGGTTATGGAATTAGGGATTAAGATAGATGTTTTAATCGGTGATTTTGATAGAGGGTTTGATGCGGATGCTTATCGCAAAAAACAATACCCTATTGAGATTGTACATCTGGCAGATCAGGAGTCAACTGATTTAGAAAAAGCATTTAGATATTTAATTAAACGTGGTATTCCGGCTGCAAATGTTATTTGGGCAACGGGTAAGCGTGCTGATCACACAATTACGAATATCACAAATATTGTGAGGTTTAAGGATCAACTTAAAATTACATTGTTTGACGACCACTCAAGAATTTATCCTTTGCCAAAATTGTTTAAGAAATGGTATGAAAAGGATACAATTATCTCTTTAATTCCTATTGGTACTGTAAAGGGTATTGTAACTGAAAACTTGTTGTATCCGTTAAAGAATGAATCTCTTATTTTGGGTGTACGTACAGGAAGTAGTAATTCTGTTTTGGCAGACGGACTCGTTACAATTACTTATGAAGAAGGTGATTTATTAATGATGGAGTGTCACGATTAAGAAACGTAAAAGTGATATAAAAATAAAAAGCCCGACTGCATAAGTCGGGCTTTCTAATAATAGTATTTTATTTATTTCAATAATTATTTCCCTAAGAAAATTTGGAAACCTAAAGATAAACCTAAACCATTGTGTGCAGAAGCACTTGCTTGATTAGATTTACTGTAGTTATATCCTACAATTGCTTCTAAAGCAACGTTACGGCTAACGAAGTGAGAGTACCCTGCATTGATATTGAATGCAAAAGAAGTATCGCTATCTCCTGAAACTTCAGCACCTGAGATACCTACAGCACCTTGTCCAAAGAATCTTCCTGTTTCACTTGCTCCTTCAGGAAAGTAGTATCTAACGAAAGGCATTACTTTGTAATTCCACTCATTATCATCACCTTTTACTGTTTGTAATCCAGCTCCTAATTCTAAACCAACTGCAATTCCATCAGATACGAAGTAACCAGCTCTTGGTGTAAAGTTGATATTGAAACTTTCTTCTTCAAAGCTATATCCTGTAGAACCTAACGCACCACCTACAATCCAATTTCCTTGTTTAATTGGTGTTTCTCCAACTTTTGCAGACAATTTTGGAGTCTCTACTGGTAATTTGCTTTGTGCATTAGAAGTTAAGATTCCACCTACTAATAAAGCTGCTAATAAAGTAATTTTTTTCATAAATTTCAATGTTTAGTTTTTAATTTGCCTTTTAAACTTAAAAGTAACGAGTGCTAATTTACTGAAAATAATTATTAGATTAACTAATTTTGTGACAATAATTCTCTTTTTAGCAATAAAAAGTCCTTATTGGTGTTAATTAAGCCTTCAATAAAGTATGCTCTCGCCTCTTCTATGTCAATGAAGTCAAAATGCTTGTACCACTGGTCTGATTCTACTATTTCCTTGAGTTTTGTGATCCTCTTGGCAGTCTCATTTGCAGTCCTTAGCAGATTGTTTTCACTATTAAGACAACCTTTGTGCTTAAAAGTCACATCTTTTTTTACTGAATTATAGATAATTGCATATAAAGCTTCGTTTTCATTGTTGGGAAAGAAGCTATCCCACGTAGCATAAGCTAAGCAATAAACATTGTTTTTTTTCTCTGTACTGATTAACTTCCAACGGCAGTTAGCTGCTCTACCCCAGTGGTTTGCGTATCTGGCTACACCGTTTTCGTCAAAGTAATACATACTCCCTGCTTTGCTCTTATAACTCGGCTCACGACCAGCTATAAAAGAATTAGAAATTTCTTTCCATTCACAGTAAGTATGCTTAAAAAAATTGTGTTTATTGTATTTTTTCATTCTAAAAAAGGTCTTTTTTATCTTCAATTATATTAATTCCAAGCTCTTGCATAGTAGCTTTGGCTTGTACCAATCCTTCTGCTGTGATTGGTTTGGTTGCAAAGTCAAGGAAGTAAGTTTCTATTCCTGCTTCTTTGGCATCTTTTGCTGTAAAAAACACACAAAATTCTGCTGCTAATCCGCAGATGTATAATTCAGTTATGTTTTTATCGTTTAAATAGCCTAATAATCCGGTGTTTGACAATTTGTTATTGTCATAAAAGCCGCTGTACGAATCTACTTCTACATTCATTCCCTTTCTAAAGATAGCGGCCACTTTATTGTTGTCCCACGCTGAAGTAAATTCTGCTCCTTTTGTACCTTGAACACAATGTTCTGGCCACAATACTTGAGGAATGCTATTTAAATCGATTACGTCAAATAATTGATGAGTAGGATGTTGCACAGCAAAACTTTTGTGATTAGCAGGATGCCAATCTTGTGTGGCTACAATTAAATCAAAGTTGGGTTGAATATCATTAATAACATCAATAATCTTATCTCCATCTGTTACAGCAAGACTTCCGCCTGGCAGGAAATCATATTGTAAATCAACAACTAAAAGTGCTTTCATCGTGTATAATATATTTGGTAGTTAAATAGTTTTTTTCAAATTGCTTGAAAAAAGTCGTCTGAATGTTCAAAAATACAAAAAATAGCTCGTATTTCTATTGTGGTAAGGGCTACTACTAAAGCGTTTGAATTCTGTTTAAGAGCTATTTATTATACTCCTCTTGTAAGTACACCAAGGCTTCTATAACTGCCTGTGTACCTGATTTAGGACTAAACCCTAATTCTGTTTTAGCTTTTGTAATGTCAAAATCTTGTTGTAATCCTGCAAACATTTTAATCTCTTTTGGGGTAACCATCGGTGCTTTGCCACTAATTTTAGAAAGCATTTCCAATAGCCAAGCTGATGCTAACAGAATAGATTTGGGCACTTTCATCGGTGTTATCAGTTTTAACTCCGGGTAAAGTTGTTGTGCTATTTGTATTGTTTGTGTGAGGGTTAAACACTTTTCATTTGCTAAAATATAGCGTTCCCCTGCCCTTCCTTTTTCCGCTGCAAGCCAACAACCTTCGGCAACGTCTTTTACATCTACCCAATTGACCGTAATTCCCGTATCTACCGGTACGCGATTTTTTAAAATGGTCTGCAATACGTTATAGGAAGTGTTTATTGGTGCAAAGGCTTTACTTCCAATCATAGCAGATGGCATAACAGCTGTTAGCGCAATACCATACTCTTTAGCTAAGTCAAAGGCGAGCTTTTCGCTATCGTTTTTAGAGTTGTAATAGGTATCTAAACGATTTGTATTGTACCCATTAACCTCTTTGGTAGGCATTTGATCGTAGTTTAATGCAGCAATTGAGCTAACGTAAACAATGCGCTTTACTCCTGCCTCATAAGCTGCTTCAATCACATTTCGCGTACCCATTAGGTTGTTGTCGTAAATTTCTTTCTGAGGGTTCTTTGCCCAAAGTTTAAAATTGGCAGCAACCGCATAAAACACATCGACTCCTTCTAATGCTTTGACAAAGGATGCCTTGTCTAACAAATCGGCATAGACAATTTCACAATCCAATCCCTCAAATGGTTTTGTATTGTTTATATTGCGAACAGTTGTTCTTACTTTGATTCCCTTTGATAAGAGTAGTCTTATTAGGTTATTGCCTAAATGTCCGTTTCCTCCCGATACGAGTGCTACTTGTTGCATTGTGCAGTAAATTGAAATAGTGTTGCCTACAAAGATAATGTTGTTTTATTTAGTTTGCGCGTAAAACAATCCACCTTGTAAGCAATCACTTTATTTTATCTGCTACAATATGCCATTACTTTGTAAGAAAGATAATTATTTTAAAAAGAAATTAGGTGTATTAGCTACAACGCGAAACTGGAATACAACGTGTAAACTATGTGAAATGGCTCAACTAATTAAATAGCATAAAAAAACTCGCACTGAAATAGTGCGAGTTTTCTATAGTAATGACTGTTAAGTCCTATCTTTCAAATTCTTTTAATGTTTCAGTGATGATACGTACACAGTCTAATAATTGTTCTTCGTTCATTACTAAAGGTGGCGCAAAACGAATAATGTTTCCGTGTGTAGGCTTAGCTAATAATCCGTTGTCGCGTAATTTTAAACAGATATTCCAAGCAGTATCACTTTCTTCTGTATCATTGATAAGAATAGCATTTAATAACCCTTTACCTCTTACCATTGAACAAATATTACTATTTGCAATGTATTTGTTTAATTCAGCTCTAAATACTTGTCCTAATTTCTCAGCATTATCAGCTAATTTCTCATCAAGAACAACGTCTAATGCAGCAATTGCAACAGCAGCAGCAGTTGGGTTACCTCCAAAAGTAGAACCGTGTTGTCCTGGTTTGATTACGTTCATAATCTCATCATTTGCTAATACAGCAGAGATTGGATATGCACCACCAGACAATGCTTTACCTAATACAAGAATGTCTGCTTGTACATTTTCGTGGTCAATAGCCAACATTTTTCCTGTACGTGCAATACCTGTTTGTACTTCGTCAGCAATGAATAATACATTGTGTTGTGCACATAAAGCTTTAGCTTCAGCTAAATATCCAGCGTCTGGTACATATACCCCAGCTTCTCCTTGAATTGGTTCAACTAAGAAAGCAGCAATATCAGCACTGTTTTCTTCTAAAGCTGCGCGTAATGCATCAAGGTTGTTGTATTCTACTCTAATGAAACCATCTGTGTAAGGTCCGTAGTTTTTACGGGCATCAGGATCATTTGAGAAAGAAATAATTGTTGTAGTACGTCCGTGGAAGTTGTTTTCACAAACGATAATTTTTGCTTGGTTCTCAGCAACTCCTTTTTTCTCGTAAGACCATTTTCTTGCAAGTTTTAAAGCTGTTTCAACAGCTTCAGCCCCTGAATTCATTGGTAATACTTTATCAAAACCGAAAAGTTTTGTGATTTTTTCTTCATATACCCCTAATTTATCGTTGTAGAAAGCACGTGATGTAAGCATTAATGTATTTGCTTGATCTGTAATTGCTTTTACGATAGTTGGGTGACAGTGACCTTGGTTTACTGCTGAGTAAGCAGATAAGAAGTCATAGTATTTTTTACCTTCAACATCCCATACATATACTCCTTCTCCTTTAGCTAATACTACTGGAAGTGGGTGATAGTTGTGTGCTCCGTATTTATTTTCTAATTCAATCGCTTGCGCTGATGTAAGTTTTTGTGACATGATAATATAGTTTTTCGCGTGTTTTTCTTCTTGCAATTTAATTCTTTTTTCATCAAATCTGCAAATGAAAGGTGTAAGATTACCTGAGAAATGAAGTATTCTTAGTAAAAAGGGACTTCAACTAATTAATAAACAATAAGTAAAGTTGTTTTAGTATATGACTTATTAAATTGTTTATTCATTTCTTTAAACGTATTAGTATTGATTTAGTCGAACCAAGTTCGACACTAATACCACATTGCTACCACACTCCTTCGGTAAAAAAGCTTATTTCCGAGGGAATGTGGTACTTGTGTCGAAGGAATGTGGTAGATGGTGCAAACAAAAGCTGATTATATATAGTGTAAAGTATAAAGGAAAGATGTTCTTATTAAGAAAGTAGTAGCTTATTAGGTTGCTAAATACTTCCCATAGAGTACAGATTTAATAGAATAAAAAACAAGGTTTATTTTCTCTTAAATTGCAAAATCTGCAATAAAAAGATACATATACCTTAAATTATACCTAAATTAGCCCTGAAATATAAAAAACAATACCTATGAAAAACTACTTTTATGCATTAGTTGCGGCAGTATCATTGGCTGGTTTTAGTGTTCAAGCTCAATCCCCTTCACCACTACACGTGGGGATCAAAGCAGGTGCTAACTTCACAGATATGTCAACTTCTTTAAAAGACTACAACAGTAAAAGTGCTACGGGGTTTGCAGTTGGAGCAATGGCGCGTTTTGATATTAAAAAAACGTATTTACAAGCTGAACTTCTTTATTCTGAAAAAAATGTAAAGTTTGAAGGAGCTTCTGATGTAACATCTAAAATGAAAAACTTAGAAGTGCCATTAGTAATTGGTTATAAATTTATCAACCTTCCTTTGCTTCATTTAAGAGGTTATGCAGGTGGTGTTTATACAAATATGGTTGGAGATAACTTTAAAGTGAAACAAGTTGGTGAGGTGTTTGACAACTTTGATAAGAACAATATCGGATACCGTGTTGGTGTTGGTGTTGATGTTTTAAAGTTTACTTTAGACGTTTCTTATGACGGTGGTTTTAACAACGTAAGTAAGGATTTTAAGACAAAACCTAATACTTGGATGGTTTCTTTAGGATATTTCTTCCTATAACTGAACGAGTTAAATAATAATTCAAAGAGCTGTGTGTAAATACAGCTCTTTTTGTTTTAAATATATTCTACTCACATTAAAAATTTCTTATTTTTGTGCTATGCAAAAGAATATAAACATATTAAATAAAAGAGCAAGGTTCGATTATGAGATACTGGACAAGTACACGGCTGGTATTGTATTAACGGGAACTGAGATTAAGTCTATCCGATTGGGTAAGGCTAATATTGCTGAAAGCTTTTGTGAGTTTCAAGGACACGAATTATTTGCTATTAATACACAGATAGAAGAATACGCACATAGTAAACATTTTAACCACAAGGCAAAGACGGAGAGAAAGTTACTTTTGAATAAAAAGGAATTAAAGTCTCTTTTGAAAAGTGTGCAGAACAAAGGTCTGACAATTGTTCCGTTGAGATTATTCTTAAATGAACGTGGTTTAGCAAAATTAGAAATTGCTCTTTGTCGTGGTAAGAAAAACTACGATAAACGTGAAACTATAAAAGATAGAGATACGAAACGCGATATTGATCGTTTGAAAAAATCACATTAATATTGACTTAATGTAATACAAAAAAGAGGCTGTAATCTTAATAATTACAGCCTCTTTTTATTTAGTTTTTATTTTCTAACATGGGAACAAATTTAAAATCTCCGTGTTCGTATTTTTCAAAATGTGTTTCACTGACGCGAATTAATTCCGTCATTGTTTGATCATTATCGCCAATTGGAATAATCAACCTACCTCCTACGTTTAATTGTGCCATTAAAGGTTGTGGAATAAAAGGAGCCCCTGCTGTTACGATTACACCGTCAAACGGCGCGTAATTAGGTAATCCTTTATAGCCATCTCCAAAGGTCATTAATTTAGGTCTAATACCCAATTTAGGCAATAAGGTAGATGTTTTTCTAAATAATTCACTTTGGCGTTCAACACTGTAAACTCTTGCCCCCATTGCTACTAAAACGGCAGTTTGGTAGCCACTTCCCGTTCCTATTTCTAATATTTTATCGTCTTTCTTTACTTGTAGTAGCTGAGACTGAAAAGCTACAGTATAAGGATGTGATATGGTTTGTCCAGCTCCGATAGGAAAAGCAGTGTCTTGATAAGCGTAATCCTCGAAGCTTGAGTCTAAAAATAAATGTCTTGGCACTCTTCTAATGGCTTCTAAAACATTTGAATCAACAATTCCTTTTTGTCTAAGTATTTCAACTAACTGGTTCCTAAGACCTTGGTGTTTTGCAGAATCTCTCACTTTTAAATGGTTATTTCCTGCAAAATAAGCAATATTTTATATTAAAAGCAATCTTTAAAAGGGCGATAAAAAGAAATGAAAAAAAGTTTAGCTTAATATATTGAAACATTCGCTAAATAAATTATATTTTTGTTTTCAAAATCTGGTTTTATGCTTAAAGTTGGAGTATTGGGAGCAGGACATTTAGGTAAAATTCACCTTCGTTTGCTTAACCAATCTGAAAAATATGAATTAGTAGGATTTTATGATCCTTTTAAAGAGAATGCAGAGAAAGTTGCTGCTGAATTTGGATATAAGAATTTCGAATCAATACAAGAATTAATTGATGCTGTAGATGTTATTGATATTGTAACTCCTACTCTATCTCACTTTGACTGTGCTAAGTTGGCTATTGAGTCTGGGAAACACGTATTCCTTGAAAAGCCTATTACAAATACAGTTGAAGAAGCAGAAGAAATAATTGCTTTAGCTAAGAAGCATAATGTTCTTGGACAAGTGGGGCACGTAGAGCGTTTTAACCCTGCTTTTCAAGCGATAAGTTCTAAAATTGAAAATCCAATGTTTATTGAAACACACCGTTTGGCAGAGTTTAACCCTCGTGGAACGGATGTACCTGTAGTGTTGGATTTAATGATTCACGATTTAGATGCTATTTTAAGCGTTGTTAAATCGCCTGTTAAACACGTTAGTGCTTCTGGTGTGTCTATTTTGAGCGAGTCTCCAGATATTGCTAATGCACGTATCGAATTTGAAAACGGATGTGTGGCTAATGTTACTGCAAGCCGTATTTCAATGAAAAATATGAGAAAATCTCGTTTCTTCCAAAGAGATGCTTATATTTCTGTTGATTATTTAGAGAAGACTTGTGAGGTGGTTAAGATGAAGGATGCTCCTGAAGTTCCGGGTGATTTTGACCTTATTCTTCAAAATGCAGAAGGTGTTAAGAAACAAATCTATTATGACAACCCAGAAATTTTAGCGAATAATGCTATATTAGATGAGTTGGAAACTTTCCACGATGCTATTGTAAATAAAACAACTCCAATTGTAACGTTAGAAGATGGTACGAAAGCTTTGCGCTTGGCTCACCAAATTATCGATGCTTTTGGTAAATAATATTAACTAAAAACAATCATTATGAAAAATATTGCCGTTATTGGTGCAGGAACTATGGGGAATGGTATTGCTCATACTTTTGCTCAAAAAGGTTTTAAAGTTCTTTTAATTGATATCTCTGATAAAGCGATTGAAAGAGGAATGAATACAATCTTGAAAAACTTAGATCGTATGATTTCTAAAGGAACAATTACTGAAGCTGATAAAAAAGCTACTATTGAAAACATAGTTACTTTTACAGATGTAAAAGATGGTGTGGTAAACGCTGACTTAGTTGTAGAAGCTGCTACTGAAAACGTACAATTAAAACTTAATATATTTAAACAGTTGAGCGAAGTTTGTGATGAGAACGTTATTTTGGCGTCTAACACTTCTTCTATCTCTATTACACAGATTGCTTCTGTGGTAAAAAACCCAGAACGAGTGATTGGTATGCACTTTATGAATCCAGTGCCTATTATGAAATTGGTTGAAATTATTAGAGGTTACAATACTTCTGACGAGGTTACTAAGAAAATCATGGACTTGTCTAAAGCTTTAGATAAAGTACCTACTGAGGTAAATGATTACCCTGGGTTTGTAGCTAACCGTATTTTAATGCCAATGATTAACGAGGCTATTGAAACTCTTTATAATGGTGTAGCAGGTGTAGAGGAAATTGATACTGTAATGAAGTTAGGTATGGCTCACCCAATGGGACCGTTACAATTAGCTGATTTTATCGGTCTTGATGTTTGTTTATCTATCTTAAACGTAATGTATGATGGATTTAAAAATCCTAAATACGCGCCTTGTCCATTGTTAGTAAATATGGTAATGGCAGGTAAATTAGGAGTGAAATCTGGTGAAGGATTTTACGATTACAGCGAAAGCAAAAAGGCTGAAAAAGTAGCTAAAATGTTTTCTTAAGTAAGAATTGAAGAAACAAAATAATTTATAAAACAGAAGAGTGTTTGCCTTGGTCAGACACTTTTTAACCCAAATTACACAGGAGATGTATAGGTGAGATTGTGATGCTTGGTAGTTGTTACGGCTAAATAGAGATAACCCCTTATTTCTGATTAGCTTAAGAATAATTATAAAGTATTTCTAACTACCGGTAAAAAGATCTGTTGTGCAGTTTGGGTTTAATATTTTTGATACCATATTAGAATGGCAAAGATTATCCCCTTTAAAGGTTTGCGCCCTACGCGTGATAAAGTTAGTTTGGTGAGTTGTAGATCTTTTGAGGACTACAATGCAGTGGAAATTGCGTATTTATTAGATTACAATCCGTATTCTTTTTTACACGTGTTGAACCCTGCATATGTTAATCCTCAGAAAGTTACGTATGATAAGAGGTTTAAAATGGTGGCTGCAAAGCTAAAAGATTTTAAAAAAGAAGGTATTCTTGTTACAGAGGATAAGCCTATCTTTTATTTATATCAGATTACGACTAAATCATGGCAATTTACAGGTATTGTGGCGGGTACTTCTATTGAGGATTATCAGAGTAATGTGATAAAAAAACACGAGGATACTCTTGAATACAGGGTTAAATTGTTTAAGGAGTATTTATACCACAGCAGATTTAACACAGAGCCTGTATTGATGATGTACCCTGATCAGAAAGATATTGATCTGTGGATTACTAATCACAAAGCGAATAAACCTTTGTATGATTTTACGACGGTTACAAAGGAACGCCATACTATTTGGAAGATTGATGAGGACTCAGATATTAGTTGGCTGTGTCAACAGTTTGAGAAAGTAGATGAAATTTATATTGCTGATGGACATCACCGATGTGCTTCTGCTGAATTGTTGCAGACAGAACACAAAGATAATCCGCAAGGACACGATAACTCTGTAATGACTTTCTTAATTGCGGAAAACAATATTAAGATTTATGAGTTTAACAGAATTATTCACGATTTGAATAATCATACAAAAGAGGAGTTCTTAGCCTTGTTACAGGAGAAGTTTATTGTCGAGAATAAGGAGCAACAATTGTGGAAACCGACCAAAAAGATGGAGTTTGGTATGTATTTAGATGGGGATTTCTATGCTTTGAAATTGAAAGAAGTAAAAGAAACGTCTGATATATTACAGCAATTGGATGCACAGATTTTATATGATGAAGTGCTACACCCTATTTTGGGATTAGATGATTTGCGTAATGATGCAAGAATTGACTATGTTCCTGGTAATGAGTCAATCGTAAATATCAAAGAATTAGTAGATGATGGTGAGTATGAGGTTGGTTTTATGCTTTATCCTACTAATGTTGAAGAGATTAAAGAGGTTGCTAATAACGAGCTTATTATGCCACCTAAGAGTACATATATAGAGCCAAAGTTTATGAACGGGTTGCTTATTTATGAAATTTAAAATAAAAAGATTATGTCTATTACACAGAATTTAAAACAGGTTAAAGAGACCTTACCTGGACATGTAACGCTTGTAGCAGTTTCTAAAACTAAGCCGAATGAGGATATTTTAGAAGCTTATGAAGCGGGACAAAGAATTTTTGGTGAGAATAAGATTCAAGAGATGACGGAAAAGTATGAGGCTCTTCCAAAAGATATTGAGTGGCATATGATTGGCCACGTGCAACGCAATAAGGTGAAGTATATGGCTCCTTATGTTTCGTTGATTCACGGGGTAGACAGTTTTAAGTTGTTAAAGGAAATCAATAAACAGGCAAAGAACAATAACCGCGTTATTAATTGTTTGTTACAAGTGTTTATTGCACAAGAAGAAACGAAGTTTGGACTTGACCAAAATGAATTAGACGATATCTTTTCAAGTGAAGAATTCGAAGCTCTTGAGAATGTAAAAATAGTGGGACTTATGGGTATGGCTACTTTTACAGATGATCAGGAAGAAGTGAAAAGAGAGTTTACTTCTTTGAAAGAAACTTTTGACCATTGTAAAATGTATTACAACGAGATGGATAACGTGGAGTTGCAAACAGTGTCAATGGGAATGAGTAACGATTATCCTATTGCAATAGAATGTGGAAGTACGATGGTTAGAATTGGAAGTAACATTTTTGGAAGTCGTAATTATTAATAAATAGAGAGAATAAGTTGTACGCGATTTTAGATATAGAAACTACTGGTGGGCAGTTTAATGAAGAGGGAATCACAGAGATTGCAATCTACAAGTTTGATGGTAATCAAATTGTAGATCAGTTTATCAGTTTAGTAAATCCAGAGAAGGAAATTCAACCGTTTGTTGTGAAATTAACGGGAATCAACAACGCAATGCTGCGATTAGCACCTAAGTTTTATGAGGTGGCTAAGCGTATTATTGAAATAACAGAGAATTGTGTTATTGTAGCACATAATGCTGAGTTTGATTACCGTGTTATTCGCAATGAATTCAGGCGCTTAGGATATGATTTTGCTCGCAATACGTTGTGTACAGTCGAATTGTCTCAGAAGCTTTTACCAGATATGCAGTCGTATAGTTTGGGAAAACTAGTACGTTCTTTAGGTATTCCTATTGCTGATAGGCATAGAGCAAGTGGTGATGCCTCTGCTACGGTTAAATTGTTTGAGTTATTATTATCTAAAGATCACGAAAAGACAATCTTAACTTCTATGATTAAGTCTGATATAAAAGTAGGCTTGAACCCAAAGTTCTTAGATATTGTAGATACATTGCCATCAAATGTTGGTATTTACTACATACACGACAACTTAGGGAAGATTATTTATATCGGAAAAAGTAGGAATATAAAGAAGAAAGTGTTGCAACACTTTACAAGTAATTCTCCTACGTTTAAAAAGGTTCAGCAAGAAACCTATACTGTTACTTTTGAAAAAACAGGAAATGAGTTGATTGCACTATTAAAAGAGGCTGAGGAAATTGCTGTAAATAAACCGAGGTATAATAAAGTGGCAAAGAAGAGTGTATTCCCCTACTCTTTGTACTTGAAATATAATCAAGCAGGTTTTGTTTATTTAGCAATTGAAAAAACAGATGGAAGAAAGAAAAACCTAATGGCTTTTACTTCTCCTAATGAAGCACGTAAATTCATTACAAAGGTATTTAGTAAGGATGAAGTGCAACCATTTGTAGATTTTATTTATGAAAAGAAATCAAATAAGGTAACGGAAGAGAATTTCTCGGATACTTTAGAGGCAACGTTTGAAGAATATAATATGCAAGTAACCTCTTTGTTGAATACGTATAATATTGATGATCACAATCTATTGATAATTGACAAGGGAAGAAAAATAGAGGAGAAAAGTGCTGTTGCCTTAGCAATGGGTAAACTAAGTGGTTTTTGCTTTTTTAACTTGAATTATCAGGTAAATGATCCAGGACGTATTGCTGCGAACTTAACGCCTATTTCTTTTAATAGAAATAATCGCAATATCATTCTGAACTATTTGAATAAGAAAGTTGGTTATAAATTAATACACTATTAAAAACTATTATTAGTGAGACGGAGATTAAAAAATAAATGGGATATTTTAAAGCAGAAGATTTATATCATTATTTATGGTTCTAATACTTTTGCAGGTAAATTGTTTGACCTTGCACTTTTAGGAGTTATCCTATTGAGTGTTTTATTGGTAATGCTTGAGTCAATTGAGAGTTATGATTTAAAACACCATAAAGGTCTTCTGATCTGTGAGTGGGTTATTACAGTTTTCTTCTCTTTAGAATATGCTCTTCGAATTTTATGTAATAAAAAACCGTTAAGGTATATTTTTAGTTTCTATGGTATTGTGGATTTAATATCTATTTTACCGATGTATTTGTCGTTCTTTATACCTGGTTCTCGTGTGCTTACAGTAGTAAGAGCGCTGCGTTTACTTCGTTTATTTGGTATTCTAAACTTAGTACCTTATATCGGACAAGAATCACATTTAAAATTGGCGATTAAAGCAAGTAGAACTAAGATTATTGTATTCGTTTACTTCATTTTGGTTGTTTCTATTTTATTGGGGGCCTTGATGTATGTAATTGAAGGAAAAGATAGTGGCTTTAGTAGTATTCCGCGTAGTATTTATTGGTGTATCGTTACGATGACAACGGTAGGTTATGGAGATATTGCTCCACAAAGTACCTTAGGTCAGATGATTGCTTCTTTGATTATGATTATGGGTTATGGTATCATCGCCGTGCCAACAGGAATTGTAACAGCTGAGTTTTCAAATATTAAACGAAATAGATTAGATGCTAAGAAAAGAAGAAACTGTTCTTCTTGTACTACTACGATTTATGATGAGGATGCTAACTACTGTTATAATTGCGGTCAAAAATTAGGAGATGTTTACGGAAAATAAGAATTATTTAATTGTTGTGATTGGTCCTACTGCTATTGGTAAAACGGCTTTAGGAATTAAAATAGCTAATCATTTTAACTGTGATATCATCTCGTGTGATAGTCGCCAGTTTTATAAAGAGATGGCAATAGGAACTGCTGTTCCAACGGAAGATGAATTAAAGGCTGCAAAGCACCATTTTATACAAAATATTAGTATTGAAACTCCTTATTCTGTGGGGGATTTTGAGCGAGATGCAATTGTTAAGTTAAACGAATTGTTTAAGGAGAATCCCGTTCAAGTAATGGTAGGTGGTTCAGGTTTATTTGTGAATGCTGTTTTAAATGGTTTAGATGAGTTTCCAGATATTGATCCGGCTATTCGCGAAGGCTTAAACAAAGACTTAGCTGAAAAGGGATTAGGATACTTACAAGAGATGTTGAAGGAGTTAGATCCTGTGCACTATGAAAAAGTAGCTATTGATAACCCACAACGCGTTACACGTGCTTTAGAGATTTGTATTGGTACAGGACAACCTTATTCATCGTTTTTAAACAAGAAAGAGAATACGCGTAACTTCACTCCTATTGTTGTCGGATTGGAGGCAGATAGAGAAGAAATGTACAATAGAATCAATAAGCGTGTTGATATTATGATGGAGAAAGGTTTGCTGAAGGAAGCCGCAGAGATGTATCCACATAGAGAGATAAACGCGTTACAGACGGTGGGATACCGTGAGTTATTTGCGTATTTCGACAAAGATTACGATTTAGATTTCGCAATTGAAGAGATAAAAAAGAATACACGCCGTTTTGCTAAAAGACAGATAACTTGGTTTAAACGAACAGATGGAGTTACTTGGTTTAATTACCTTACTCCTATTGAAAAGATTATTGATGCTATAAACCTAAAAATGAACTAATATGCCTATTGCTCCTACTTTTACATCTATCTATGAACAACGTTTTATAGTTGATTATTTTGATTGTGATACGGAAGGAAATCTTAATATTGTAGATTTTTGTAAGTTAATACAGATTGCGTCAGCGCAGCATTCAGTTTTAGGAGGAATTAGCTTTTGGGACTTGCAAACAGTTAACCAAGCTTGGGTTGTAAACAAATTCAGGGTTGAGATAACAAGAGTTCCAAAATGGCAGGAAGAGATTAGAGTTGTTACGTGGATTGAGAAGTTAGATGGTATTCGCTCTGTTAGAAATTTTGAAGTGTTCATTGAAGATGAGAAAGTAGCTGGTGCGAGTTCGCTTTGGGTAATTTTGAATACGGTTAGACGTCGTCCTGAAATGATGACGCTACCACACGATCACTTTATTAAATACACAGATAAAAAAAGTATAGATGGAGAGTTTGTCAAATATGCAAAGCCTGAAGCCTTAGATAAATTAGTTGATTCGCAAGTGCAATATTCTGATTTAGATATGGTAAATCACGTAACTAATATTAAATACTTAGAGTGGATTGTAGATGCCGTTAAAATGAATGATATCCATATCGACTCGATTAAAGTGGTAGATATGGTTTTTCAAAAGGAATTGCGCTTTAAAGAGGAGTATTCTGTATTCAAATCTAAAGAGGGTAATAGCAATCATTATATGATTAAAAATAAAGAAGATCAGATTAGTTTTCAATGTATTATTGAGTAGTAATGTGATATTATATTATAAAAAAGGCTGTTTTGAGTTTTCAAAACAGCCTTTTTTTGTGGTGTTATAAGGATTTACTTTAATCGTTATATTCTATACTCTATTGAAAGTTACTATGCCTAATTACACAATATAAAAATAAAAAAAGCTACTCAATTCGTTGAGTAGCTTTTTCAAAATATAAATACTTAATTATATTTTGAAATTAGTTTCCTACAGTTATCTTCTTCAAGTCCTAATCTTTTTCCGAGTCTTATTAAAAGTAATTCTTCTCTTTCCGAAATTTCACCATCTTCTAAATAAAATTTTATTTCTTCAATAAAATCTAATTCTTCATCAGTTAGTTTTGTTCTGCTATCTATTAGTTCTTTCGCTCTCTCTTCAGATATACCTAAGCGAGTACGATGCCTATCAAGTATTCTTAAATCTCTTTCTAAAAGCTGATCACTTTCTTCTAATAGAAAGTCTAATTCTTCTAAATATTCTTCTTCTGTTTGGTCTATTTGAATAATTGTCTTTGTTGGTTCTAAGTCATTACTATTTCTAATGTCAGAAATGGGTCTAAAAACTACTTTAACACGCCATTCAGTGATTGAGCTATTTTTTATTTGAATAGTAACTTCTTTTTGGTTTTCAACATTAACTTTAGCTAAATATGCAGAAACATCAACTTTAAGGTCATTAATTTCATTTGTATTAAGAATTTGACTCTCTTGTGAAGAGATTAATTCAGTGTGATCTAATAAATTTCCTTGGAGACGTTGTTCAGCAAGGCGTTGCCAACTTGTTTCATGAGGATACCATACTAATCCAGCTGGAATATAAGGTTCTTTAGTAGGGTTAAAATTCTGACTTTTGGCAACTTTTAATTTGTTCTGCTTTTCATCAAAAGTATTGTTACTACTTGAATGATCGACATTAATTCCAGCTTTTATAACTGATGCATCTACATTAATGTGTTTTTTGATTTCTTCACTATTGAAGGAATCTTCTCCTTTAATATTTTCAATAGAAATACTTGAAGCTCCAAGGCATTGTAATAAATAACAATATTCATTAATGCGATCAGTTAATAATTCATAATCATAATTATTAATTGAGACATAACAATTTTCATTAAAAGGGTGACCAATATATAATTCATTTTTAATAGGATGATGAGGAGGGAATTTTATATTGGGTAAATTATTAACTTCAAGAACAACTAAATTATCCGTTTTATATTTTTCATTATTACTGCTTAAATAAATAACTTTTTTCTCTTTGTATTGTAATGATGGAAAAATATTTATATATTTTTGATAAAGATTGTATGCTCTTTCTTTACTCCAAAAACCACTTCTTTCAGGATCATCATATAGTTTAAAACCATCTTCAAATAATTCAAGTGCTGTATAGTAGTCTTCATTAATTTCATATAATTCTGATTGTAATATAGTTGCTCTACTATACCAATGTTCATTTTCTAAATCAAGAGATGTTTCTCTTAAAGTTTGTAATATATCAAAAGATTCAGAAAACTTATTTGTTAATAGAAATAGATGCCCTCTATCAAATTGATATGAAAAATAGGGTTCTAAATCGTTATAAGAATTTGATATTTCGAGTGCCTTACTAAAATCACTATTTGTAATAGCCTCATTAAAATTATTTGTATATTCTTTAAAATAATCGTCTTGATCAGTTTCTATTTCTTTTTTTACTTGAATTAGTTTTGTAAAAAAATCTTCTAAGGTTTTTCTTACATGTGGGGTAAAAGTCTTTTTCCCAAAACAAGCTGAGGGATAATCGCTATAATTATTTTCATTATAAAAATAAAATCTAATGCTTTCTTCGTAGACTTCGACGCTTTCTATACTATCAATTTCTAGATGATCTAAAAGATCCTTTTCTTTATCCCAACCGGTTGTATTTACAGTTTTGAAAAAGGAAATTCTATTTTTAAAAAACATTGTACAAAAACAATATGTTCGATCAGCAGTGAAAAAATCACCTTTATGAAAAATTTTGTAATTAAAAATTAGAAAAATCTCCTCATCTCTTGAGATTTGATGATTATTTCTAAATTCTAATAATGTAGCTTTGTTCCACCACAGGTTTTCAAAACTTACAGTGTCTCTATATTGTAAATCTTTGTTGCTATATTCGTTGATAAAATTAGTTTCAGTGATTACGCGTTTGATTACTTGACTATCCATAATAAAAAAAATTTCTTGTGCTAAAAATAGAAATGAAAAAGGAGTAATAATAATAAAATTTAGTAAATACGATCTTTTTTTGAGTAAACATGACTAGTCCTAAAATAGATTGACAAGTTTTTAAACAATACATCCTGAGGGATTTTCTCTCTGGATTTTTTTATGCACATAATTTGGAGTGAGCATATTTAATCCTAAATGAGGTCTAAAGTTATTATAAATATAAATACTTTACCCGTTGTGCATTATGAATAAGAAATAAAAAAAGTTGTCCATGCTTATAATAAGCAGTAAATTTAAGATTCGACCCAAAAATTTACCAATGGACAACTTGCTTGCAAATTACGGAAGAATCTTAGAAGTATTACAATCAATGAGTGAAAATACTTTACTTTCTTATCAAAGACGCAAACCTAAACTAAGTGATATTGAACTGATAAGTCTTTGCTTAACAGCAGAATATCTTGGTATAGATAGTGAGAATTATTTGTTTACACTTTTACCTAAGGAATTAAAACAAAAAATAGATCGCAGTGTTTATAATAGAAGAAAACGTCGATTGTTTTTTCATATTGAAGCTTTGAGAGTCAAAATATCAGAATTGGTAACGAATATTCAAACTCATTATATTATTGATAGCATGCCACTAGAGGTTTGTAAACTATCAAGAAGTAATAGAGCTAAGATTTGTAAAGAACAATACGATACTTCTCCTAATCAAGGCTATTGTGCATCTCAATCTATGCATTTTTATGGATATAAATTACATGCTATATGTTCGTTTGAAGGTGTTTTTCACAGTATAGATTTAACTAAGGCTTCTGTACATGATATCAAATATTTAGAGGATGTAAAATACCAAATGAATGATTGTGTGTTAATTGGAGATAAAGGTTATTTATCAAGTACTGTACAATTAGATCTATTTGAGAGTGCTAATATTGAATTAAGTACTCCTAAAAGAAAAAATCAATTAGATTATAAGCACCTTAAAGAAATCGATTATCTAAAATGCACAACGGGTATACTTTGTTTTATTAGTTGTTCTAATTCTTGTTTAGTATTTGTTTTAAAGAGTAAAAATTCTTGTTTTAATATTCCATTAATTCTTTCAGCTAA
>NZ_FNDQ01000047.1 GCF_900099675.1 Myroides phaeus | reverse complement strand
TGTAAATTCTGCGGTAAAGGTGAATATATTCATAGAGGCTTTTCTTCTTTAGACTAAAAATATACACTTATGATACTAAACGGAGATACATTTAAATGGTTAATAAAAACATAAAATTTATTTAAATTTTCACGATATTTATATATATTGCATAAAATTTAAATTTAATACTATGAAATTTATTCTTATAATTACTTCTACATTTTTTTCTATAACTAATGGTTGTGTCTCTGATAAAGGTGTAAAAGATATATCATATACAGAATTTACTAGAGTTAATGTACAACAAAAAGATTCTCTTCTTTTTGATATTCAAAATAAAATTGACTTGGAATTTGAGAAGGCGTTTGTAAATAAAAACACTGAAAAATTAGACCAAATCATTTCTAAATTAGAGCAAATAAATAGTCCTATATCTAATTATTGGCAAGCATATGCAAAATATAATAAAGGTATTTATTATATAGCAAATAACAACAAAGAGCAAAGTGAAAAGCTAATTGATGAGAGTATTGAAAATTTAGAACAAACTTCTAAATCCTCTGAAAGTTACGCTTTATTAGGAACTTTACAGAGTTTTTCTATACAATTTAAATCTCCGATGAAAGCTGGTGTAATTGGTAATAAAGCAAAAAATAATTTTAAAAAAGCTATAGAATTAGAATCTAAGAATTTAAGAGCTTATTTAGGATTAGCCTCTTTAGATTATTATACACCTGAGAAGTATGGGGGAAAAAAAGAAACTGAAAGTCTAATTATTAAAGCTTTGGAGCAACCTAATCAGCCAATAAAAAACCCTATATTACCTTCTTGGGGAAGAAATATGGCTTATGAAATAATAATTAAATACTTTATAGAAAAAGGAGATAAGGAAAAAGCAAAAGAATATTATAAAATAGCTATTGAAAAATTCCCAAATGATTATCAATTGAATCGCTTGTTTAAAAAAATTATATGAGATTTTTTATTTTTATGAAGCAGCTTTTTATAAATGTAATACTTATCCTAGGGTTAGGAATTGTTAACTCAAATTATGCTCAAAAAGTTACAATAAAAGGTAATTTATCTGATACAAGAGGAGGCTTGATTCCTTTTGCCAACGTGTATTTAGATACAAAAACAGAAGTGGGGACATTAACTGATTACGATGGAAATTATGAATTAAAAATAAAAGAGGATCTGCTCAATGGACAGGAGACATTTATTTTGGTGTTTTCGGCATTGGGCTTTAAAACACAGAAGATATGTTTAGGAAAAAAAAGTAATATTGAATTAAGTATTGTTTTAGAAGAAGAATTTCAAATATTAAGTGAAATAATACTTAATTCCGAGAGTAATGCTTCGAAAGAGTATACTGTCTTAAATTTAGATAAGATAGATATATATTCTAATCCGACTGCAAGTGCTGATCCTTTAAAAGCTATTTTAATATACCCTTATTCTACTAATACTGATGAAACTGCTAATCCTTCATTTAGAGGAAGTAACCCAGATAAATCAAGAGTTATATTAAATGGCGTTCCAGTCTTTAATCCTGTGCGAAATAATCAAATAAATGGATTGGGTAATTTCAGCTTATTTAATACTGAAATGCTTGACAAACAATTAATATACCCTAGTAATCCACCTTTAATCTATGGTAATAGTACTGCTGGAATTGTGGAAATAGAAACATCAAAAGACATCAATAATACTTCTCAAGTTTCTCTCTCACTGGCAAGTGTAGGTTTTTTGATGAGTAGAAAGATTGGGAATGATAGTTTTATTCAGGCATATAGTAACAAGCAATTTTCAACTCTATTTTTAGATGTCAATAAAGAGAGAATAGATTTTCTCAAGGATTTCTCTTCTTTTGACATGGGAGCAAATATTCGGATATCTAACAAAGATAATTCTTATTTTAATATATTTTCATATCTTATAAAGGAAAATTCTGAAGCAGACACATCAATTTTAAACACCGTAGCTGTAAATAAAGCCTCAAAAACACAATTCTTTATGGTTGTGAATTACTCTAAAATATTTGAAAACTTTAAAATAACATTTAATAATGGGTATGATTATTCTAAAAGCCCTGCTTCATTGTCTAATATAGATATTACATTAAGAGATGGAAGTATTTATTCTTCATTAAATTTCAGTTTTAATTTAGAAAGTTTATTTTTAAAAACGGGATATACATATAATTATTTGAGACGTAATTTTTCAGGTTATTATCCTGATTTTTTCTACGCATTCACACCTCAATCACCAATATCATATATAAATAATGAACTAAAAACTAACATGCTAGAGGGGTATTTATATGGGAAAATTAATTTCAGTGATTTTGTTTTGTCAGCTGGCATTAGAAAGAATTTTCCTGTAAATAATAGTATTAATGAAACTCAATTTAAAGATGATTATTTAAGTTACCAATCATTTCTTCGATGGAACATAAATAAATATAACAACGTTATTTTATCTGCGGGTAAATATCATAGCTATAGTAATCCAAGTATTATTAATCAGAGAATTTCGTTGAACTCTTCCATTCAAGTTTCATTAGATTATACTTACCAAAAAGGAAGTACTCAGATAAAGACATCCATTTATTCAAAAAGAGAAAAGGGAGTTATCAATAATTCTTTTGAGTTAGTGAATAATATAGTTGATGATAGTGCTATATATGGATTAGAGTTCCAATTTGAGAATAACATAACGAAAGATTTAAAGTTAAATGCGTCTTATACATTTCTGAATTCTGAACTTAACTATAGGGGTGAAACATCTCGTGCATCAAATGATTTAAAATATTTTATTAAAGGCTCGCTCTCATATTATAAAAAAGGTTGGAATCTAGCGATTTCATCTACTACTAGGCCAGGAACATACTATACAGATGTCGTGTCTTCTATTTTCAATTCTGAGGCAATGGCATATGAACCAATCTTTTCAGATTTATTTAACTCCAAACAATTAGATAATTATTTTAGAGTAGATATAAGTATCAATAAGTCTTTAGATATTGGAAAAAATAAGCTAGTATCATTTTTATCTATAAATAATGTGTTCAATAGAAATAATGAGAGAAATATTGTTTACAACACCGACTATAGCAAGATCTATTCGGAGTTTTTTCCTGGTGTAATGCTTTATTTTGGTGTGGTTTTTTATTTGAATAAATAGTTTTAGCAATATATAAATACGTATAAAAAGTAGTGTTTTATTTTTTTTTATGATTTTATTTTACTTTTTTTAATAAATTTTTATATTTTTGAATTCAGTGTCTAACCTTTTTAAACTTTAATTATCATGAAAAAAGATGTTAAATTAACAATTCAAGAAGTGGAAAATAGAAATATCCCTACCTTTTTGAGTGAATCAGCTTTAGCTGCTGCACGTTGTACAACAACTACATGCACTACATGTACATGTACTTCATCTTCTGATTCCAAAGAGACAACAGTAGTTATTGAAGCAGAGATAAAGTAGATCTGACTAGTCCTAAAATAGATTGACAAGTTTTTAAACAATACATCCAGAGGGATTTTCTCTCTGGATTTTTTTATGCACATAATTTGGAGTGAGCA
>NZ_FNDQ01000052.1 GCF_900099675.1 Myroides phaeus | reverse complement strand
TGTTGAACTAAACCTTCGGTAGCTTTTCCGTTAGAAGTCATATATTTAGGATATTAAAAAAATAAAATTATGGTAACTAAAAAAAATCTCCGGAGGAATTAAGAGCGAACAAATATTTGAATCGCGCTTGTAGTGAAATTAATGGTTTCTCTGAACTTCTGCAACGTTTCGAACGAAATATTTCCATTTTAGGTAGAAGTAAACGCACTTTTGATAATTATTCCCGCCATGTGGCTGCAATGGCACTTCATTTTGGCTGTTTACCTACCGAATTAGATCCCGAACAAGTTAAAGACTATCTTTTTGAACTACAACAACGGTCGAATTCTCCTTCTCAATCGTATTTTAAACACACGGTTTACGGACTAAGGTTTCTATTAAAAACCGAAAATCTTCCGTACGATTATCTTCATTTACCTTCCATTCCTAAAGAAAAAAAACTTCCCGTAATTCTTAGTCGAGATGAGATTTGGAAATTGCTTCAACATGCCGATTTACTTAAACATCGCATTTTAATTGGTTTGATTTACAGTTGTGGACTTCGTTGTATGGAAGTGAGAAACATCGAATTAAAGCATTTAGATTTTGATCGGAAACTCCTTCATATCGTTCAAAGTAAAGGGAAGAAGGATCGTTATGTTCCGCTTTCTGATCATATCATTCGAGGGATTAAAAAATATATTTCAGTCGAACATCCCACCACATTTTTATTTACGGGTAATACCAAAGATACCAAAGGATTTGATTCTCGATACAGCCAACGCGGTGTTCAATGGGCGATTCAATCGGTTTGTAAAAAAGCAGGTATTTTAAAAGATGTGCATACACACACGCTGCGCCACAGCTATGCGACCCATTTATTGGAAGATGGTGTAAATATTCTGCAAGTTCAGAAATTGATGGGGCATGAACGCATCGAAACTACGATGGAATATTTACATGTTTGTCAGCTCGAAAACCAAAAAATACACAGTCCAATTGATACCGTTTTTGCGCTATGCAGCCGCAATGGGAAGTAGCTGATGTGCTGAGAAAAGTTGATTTATCCCATCAAAACTTCACGGTTCATCAGGAGAAAACACTCCGAGCACTGACTTTATGCCGAACTGCTGCTTTGGGCGGACATGTAGATGCGTGTGATACCTGTGGAAACATCAACATCAGTTACAACAGTTGTCGCAACAGGCATTGCCCGAAATGCCAAGGTCATAAACGAGAAGAATGGATTCAGGCGCGCGAACATGATTTATTGCCCTGTTCGTATTATCATGTGGTTTTTACTATTCCAGATTCGCTTAATGGTTTGGCGATTCATCAACCACAATTGATTTATAAAATCTTGTTTGATTCGGTTTGGGCAACGCTTTCTCAATTTGGTAAAACCGACGGTTTGCAATTGGGTATGATTGCTATTTTACATACTTGGGGACAAAATTTGAGTTTGCATCCGCATCTACATTGTATTGTTCCAGGTGGAGGAATTGATGCAAATGGTAAGTGGAAACGAAAGATAAAAACCGATAGATACTTGTTTGCAGTAAAAGCCTTGAGTAAGGTTTTTCGTGCCAAATATGTAGCCTTGTTGCGCAAAGAAAAATTGGCAGATGCTCAAGTCTTGCAAAGTTTGTTTGAAAAGGATTGGGTGGTTTATGCCAAGCGCCCCTTTGGTGGTCCCAAACAAGTCATTGAATATTTAGGGAGATATACGCACAAGGTGGCTATTAGCAACCATCGGATTAAAAACGTAACTCATCAAGAGGTTACCATTCATTACAAAGATTATAAAGACCACAGTAAAACCAAGCAATTAACATTAAAAAACGAAGAATTTGCCCGCCGCTTTAGTTTACATATTCTGCCTAAACGCTTTGTTCGAATTAGGCATTACGGTATTTTAAGTAGCAGTTGGAAACGGGGTAAATTGCAACAATTACAAGAAGATTTAAATATCATTCGACCGATAGTTGAACCTAAAACACAACATCGAAAATGTTATTGTTGCAAAGTTGGTAATTTGGTTACGTTACATGTTTTTGGGCAAAGAGGTCCGCCAAAAGCATATCTTATCGAAAACACAATTGCTTCTGTGAATTAGGTTTTACGGGTAAGGGAACCTGTGTTTAATTGTTCCAAAAAACACCAAAAAACAATTGAAACAGCACAACTTTAACCATAAAAAAAGCAGTAATCCTAAAATTACTGCTGGTATATCTTAAAGTCATACTTCGAAAACTCCATAATACGTATTAAGCTTCCTACGGTTCCGTTCAACGGGCTTTCATCTCGTGCCCTCCGGGCAAGACGAAAGCTTAGTTATT
>NZ_FNDQ01000048.1 GCF_900099675.1 Myroides phaeus | reverse complement strand
TTCGAAAACTCCATAATACGTATTAAGCTTCCTACGGTTCCGTTCAACGGGCTTTCATCTCGTGCCCTCCGGGCAAGACGAAAGCTTAGTTATTAGCGGTAGTTTTTTCTTATTTCGTGTAGGATTTCTTTCATTTTTGGTTCAATATTTAGTTCGTCAAATAGTTTCTCCGATAAATTTAATGAGTTTTCAAAAGCTAAAATTATATTTTTAGGATTTAAATCCGATGTTACTGTTTTATACGCAAAATACCAAGTCGTATCAATATCCTTTTCAAGACTTTTAGTTGGACTTTCCCAATGTTGGGTTTTGTTTGTTCTTGCTCTAATAAGCCAAAGCAAATATTTCTGAACATTTGATAAACTATGATGAGCATGAGCAAATTCTTCTCGCTTAATTAAGTTGCTTGTTGTCAGTATAACATTCAGTAATGATTGACTTAACCACAAGATGTTTTCATTTGTTATTCTTTCGGGCGATTTCGTTTTGATTTGATTTAGTGTTTTCGTTAAATGTCCGTCTTTGTCGATTAGGTTCATTTGGTCAAAATCGCTAAATGTAACTATTCCGTCCCAAGATTTGATAATTTCAATTTCCTCTGTTTTTAAAAAATGAAATTCTCCTCTAACCAAATTCTCAAAAATAGCAACTTCGGTTCCATATTCATTTATAAAATATAAAGCCACAGGATGAATTTGATTTACCCATTTTTCTGCTGAGAAATTTTCTTTATTTTTTACAAAGATGTAAAATTCGATGTCAGAATATTTGTCTCCTTCGTTTTTGGTAAATGAACCATACATAAAAACAGCGGAAATATTTTCGTCTTGTTGAGCTATAGATTTTGTTTTGTTAATCATTTGTAACTGTGTCATTTTTTCTAATTTTTAAAAGTTAATAATAGAAAATTCCATTACTTTTTGAAAGCAATGAAAAGGTTTAAGTTTATATATTTTGGACAGTTACTTATAGCTTCATCGGATTATATTTTTTTATGTTCAACATTCTGTTTGGTAAAATTACCGCTAACGGTTTGGGCTTTGCGAGGGCGGGGATTTTCAGCAGAAAATATCGACCGAAGCACTAAGCTACAAATATAGCGAAAATCTCCAACGGAGTATTTTCGCCCCGCTCTTGCAAAACCCTTGTTACCTGCTGGCTGTGTTTTTAGGTTTGGATATTATGTTATCAACTTCTTTTTTCAGATAGTTTAAGTTGATTTTGTATTCTTCCGAATTGAGTTCGTCAAATTGTAATTGTTCGATAAACTCAAAAATATCTTGAAGTTTTCTACTTGTCAGATAATATTGTAAAACCGTTTCATTGATCTGATAATCAGGATTGAGTTCATAATATCTTTTGATAAACAAATCAAAATAAGGTTGCTGATAAATGCTGAAAATATCGGCTTCGGGTGGTGCAAACTTTATTCCTTCCCAATCCAAAAGATATAATTTTTGTTTGTCTGTGATAAGATTCCAATGATGAATATCTGTATGACATAAACAATATTTTAAATCTTTTTCCTTTAAAGCATTTGATAAATTATACCATTCGTTGATTTGATTTTTTATAATTGAAAGATTAGGTTGCAGTACCGTTTTGATTTCCGTTTTTAGTTGGTCAAGGTTTTTGTCTATCCAATTGTTTAGTTTAGAAATAAACGAAAGGTCAAATGTTTCAGAAATCTGCGAAAGGTCAAAAGGAGTTTTTTTTAAATGATGTAACTGACTGACAATTTCGGCTAATTGAGTTATTTGTTCTTTGGTTAAATTTTTTCCCCCAACTGTTTCTCCTTTAATGTAATCAAACAAAACATATATATAATTTTCATCTTCGCACCTAAAATCATCAGATTGCGTTTTAATCAATCGAATGATTTTTCCTTTCAGCAGAGTTTGATTATCAAGCCAATCCACAATGGGAAGATAAAGGTCGATGTGTTCCGTTAAATAAGAAGTTGATTTTCGACTTTTTTCATAAACTTTTAAAAAATAAAAATGCTCGTTTTCATCTTCTATTTTATAAGCCAAAGAAGCCCAACCACCTTTTTGTTTAGAAATTGTGTTTGTTTTGATAAGATATTTTTGTTGCAATGTTTTTATCAATGTTTCAACCATTTTATTTTGTCGGATTTTTGGTTTCAGCTTGCAGGTAACGAAAAATGGTAGCCGTAGTTGCCGGATTTACAGCACTTTCGTATCAATTTAGCACTTCGGTTCGTTAAAAGCACCAAAGTATCAAGTTGGCACGAAAGCCGGCAATTATCGGCTACCATATGTTAGTGGCATTTATCATTTCATTATATTCATTTGCTTTAACGCATTTTTTGTTACATTAATTCTCGATGAAATAAAATCATCAACATTCAATCCGTCTGTCGGAATTACATTTGTTGCAAAAAAATAAACATTAGATTTTGTTTCAACATAACCAACAAACCAACCATTATATTTTTCTTCTATCGAACTTAATCCAGTCTTACCGCTTAAAATGTAATTTTCAGTTCGCTCAATTTCCATAATATTTTTGACAATCTTTATTGTCCTATCAGAAATTGGAAATTTTGAAAAATAGAATTTCCTCAAAAAGTCGATTTGTTGTTTTTGAGATATTTTTGAATTTCCTTCAAGCCAAAAATTGTCAATCGTTAAACTGTCAAAAATCATATTTTTATACTCAAATTTTTCTAAATATTCTTTCATTTTAATTGTTCCGATTTTCCTTGCAATTTCCTGATAGCAAGGAACACAGGAAATTCTAAAAGCATCTTTAAATGATAAATCTTTTTCCCAAATATCCATTTTTCTCTGCTCGCCATTCCATTTTAAAATAGTTGTATCATTTTCAATAATGCCTAATTCAACAGCAATTATAGAATTTGGAATTTTGAATGTTGATGCAGGTAATTTTCCGTTTTTAGCCCAATCAAAGTCATTTGAGTAAAAAGTATTCTTGTCGTTATCATAAATTAGAATTGAACCATTTACTTGAAAACTATCTAAAATTTTGTCAAAATCAGAAATTTCTGTTTCAATTATGTTTTTATTCGTTGTTGTGTTACAGCAAACAAATAAAAATATCATTGAAATAAAAACTACAAATAAAATATTTTTCATTTATTGTCTAATTATCGTTTGTTTTTGTTGCCACTAACGGGAAACGCATTGGCGAAGTGGCGGATAAATTGAACCGAAAGTTCAATTTAGCAGTAACGTAGCCGATGTGTTTCCACAGAAGCTAAATTATTAAAAAAAAGCTGAATGTGGAACACATTCGGCGGAATAAAAAGCACAAAAGTTGAATTTTGTACTTAACCCGCCATTTTGCCAATGCGATGTTGAACTAAACCTTCGGTAGCTTTTCCGTTAGAAGTCATATATTTAGGATATTAAAAAAATAAAATTATGGTAACTAAAAAAAATCTCCGGAG
>NZ_FNDQ01000049.1 GCF_900099675.1 Myroides phaeus | reverse complement strand
GCTTATCTGATAAGCTCCATTTCTTGTATTTCATAAGTCCAAAGTTATGTAATTAATTTATTAATTTAACTCCAGCTTATTTAGGGGCTAATATAATCAATGGATTCTATTTCTTTAATAAATGGTTTTAAATTTTCATCATTTAACGCTTCTAATTGTGTTTGAAGTTTGTACAATCTCAATGAAATTTTCTTTACATTCTTTTCTTCCATAGCTAATAAAAAAATTTAATGTTTTCCAAGGTTTTTTAAATTTTTGCAAAGGTAAGATTAATTTTTTATTTAAAAATAAAAGCTTTTGTCCAGTCTTTAATCATCGGGTTTTAAGTGATTTTTCCCAATCTGTACTGTTGTTGTTTTTAAGCATTCTATCGCCAGTATCCGCCTTAACTATGGTTTTCTTGGTGCAAAATTATTGCAAGTCGATTTTATTAAAAATTAATTTAGGTTTCACTTCATAAGAATTTATACGGTACTGCTGCATTTGTAACAGTCATAATTTTTGTAAAAAATTCCGCCGGTTCCAACCTTGCATTTCCTTCAACTTCTAATTCGCAGATGCTCCGAAATTAATTTACCGTTTCGTAAACCGTGTATCGGTCCATTAAAAAATGGAGCAGCTAAACGGTTTGCTTGCCTTTATTAAAATCTCCGTATGCAATCTTATCATTTGGCACAGAAAAGCCATAAGCGACCACTCACGAAGAATGTTCAATATAAAACAACAACACAAAAATTAGAATCATGAAAAATCTAAAAAATAGTTCCGATGCTTTACAGACCGATCAAAAAGCTACAGAAAAAGACCAAGCTCTTGCTTCAAAGAATAGTTCGTTTTTTGAAAAGACAATTAATAAAGCAAAAAAAGATGTAGTAGGTAAAATAACTTTTTACGATTCGGGAGAAATTATGATTTATGAAACTAAAGAAGATTATATTAAAGCTATAAAAGCAGAATTATACTGTAATCCTTTCGGTTTTAAACCTCAAACGTTGATAAAAGACACCGAATTTCATAAAAAAGTTGAAGACCTTATAAGAGCAGAGTTTGAATAGAATATCAATAATAAATTAATTACTAAAAGTAACAAATTAGAAAAGTATTAGATAATATAATTATTCAATGTAAAAAAAAAACACTCGACCGAGTGTTTTTTTTTACATAAAATCAAGAATTTCTTTCTTTATTTTTGTTGAAAATTTTAAATTATTTTCTTTCAAAAGATCCTTATCAATGGATTCAATTTCTTTGATAAGCGGTTTTAAATTTTCATCATTTAAGGCTTCTAATTGTGTTTGAACCTTGTACAATCTCAATGAAATTTTCTTTACATTTTTTTCTTCCATAGCTAATAAAAAAATTTAATGTTAATTAAAGTGATTTCTAAAAATACAAAAATTTTATTGTTTAATAAAATTCTTATTTCGATTGAATTGGCGTTTTGTATTATATGATCAATCTAGGGTTAAAGTTAAAGTGTATGTTTAGCGAGAGGATACGGGGCAAATATACCCCGTAATTAATAAATTATTGAAAATCAATAAAATAACATACACTATAAAGTAATTTGTAAACAAATATGTAACTAAATTTGCTTATTAGTTTGAAAATTAGTAATTTAACTGTATTAAAATCTGTAACTTATGTCTAATGTTGTTCGTATTGATGTTTCTACAAAGTTAAAGCTTGATCAGTTAAAAGAAAATTATCGCATCAAAACTTTTGCGGAAGTTGTAGAAAAAATGACTTCTTTTATTATAGATAATAACTTCGATTTGAATCGAAATTATACTGAAGACTGGCACAATGTAATAGAAAAATCGAATGACAAAACGTTGAAAAGAATTGAAGATGTGATTCGAATTATTCGAAATATTGAAAAGGAATCTGTCATCCCAATTCGCAATCAAGTGTATGATATGTATCACAATAACGATGCGAATTTTAAAGCTGATGTTATTGATGAAGTAAAAAAAGATTTGGAAGTAAATAGTTCTACAGAAACTGATATTGAAAAATATAAAATCGAATTAGCACAGATCAAAAAAAGTCGTGATTTATATTTCAATGAATTGAATAATTTACGTCCATTGGTTAATGAGATTTTAAATTCTCTTTCTACTAAATCTGGATTAATGGGTTCAAAAGTTGAAGCTACTATTTCTCCCGAAAGATTAAATGAATTAAAACAATTAATCAATAAATAATGTATATCAATTTTACTCCACATAAAGCAAACGTGAACAATTCAAACGCTTCTTCTTGTGCGAATATATTTGAATATTTAGAAAAAGAAGAGCAAGGATTTGTTCAAGAGGAATCTATTTTCAAAGATGAAAATAAAGAATCAATTGGTTTTTTTGATCAACAAAATATCAATATTCCTAAAAATACAGTGATTGAAAATATTGATAATAATAGAGGTAAAAGAGGAATAAAAGAATCAAACTTTTATATGGTTAATATTTCACCTTCTTATTTAGAACAGAAACATCTTTTAAAAAGAATTGATCAGTTTTTAGAGGATAAAATGAAGAATGAAAAAATCAAATTATTTGACAAAGATTTAGCAAATGTACGTGATGTTATGATGCGTGATATGCTTATGAATTATAGTAGAGAGGTCATGAAAGAATATGCTAAAAACTTTGATCGTGAAATTAATGGAAAGAAAATTACTGATGAAAATTTAATGTATTACGGTCGAGTTGAAACGCAACGTACGTACAATTTTAAAGACAGTCAAGTTTTAGTAAATAAAAAACTTTTTAAAAAAATTGAGAAGACCAAAGATGTAAAGCGAATAAAAATTTTACAAGAATCTTTATATAAAGATTATTTCTCTGGAGAAGTAATCAAAGAAGGAGTTGCTAAAGGAGTAGTTAATTATCATGTGCATATTGTTGTTTCTCGACATGATAGAACGAATGATCCTCGCAGTAAAATAAGTTTGTCACCAATGAGTAAATATCGTGAACAAAACTCGCAACTCAATAATCAAAATATATTAGCCCCTAAATAAGCTGGAGTTAAATTAATAAATTAATTACATAACTTTGGACTTATGAAATACAAGAAATGGAGCTTATCAGATAAGC
>NZ_FNDQ01000050.1 GCF_900099675.1 Myroides phaeus | reverse complement strand
AACGACTATTTAATTCTTCAACTTTTGTAATATTGAAATGCTCTACCAAGTACTCAGGTAGGATTAGTTTTAGTATTTCTTTGCTATCCATCATGGTGCAAATATATTATTTTACAACTTCCTCCCCAACTTTTGTGCTTGATCCGAAAGCTGGATACTATTCAAAAAGTTTAGATCTTCTAAAAAGAAAATAGTAATTACTACTAATAAAAAACTTATAACTTTTTATCTATTCTTCCCCCCCTTATACAATATTAATTTCCACATAAGTCTTTAACACACTATACGTTAATATTAATTAGAATAATTTTACATATAAAATTACCCACCCAAACCTATGTATAAAAAATAAGTCCGTTTCTTTTACTTTACCCCCTTACAACTTTAACAATATATTATTAAAATAGTTTTTCTAATCAAATAGTGTATTTTTATGAATATTACTATTCCAAAACATTATGAATGAAGCAGTAAAACCTGAAGAACCTCTTTTTTACATTGGATTACTCATCGTTGCATGTTACTTTTTTTATTGGTTTTATCAAGATAGAAAACAAAAAACAAGACGAAATCTACATATTCAATTATTAAAAAATAATCTACTTCAAGCTGAAAAAACAAATCAAAACAATGAATATCTTTTAAAAAATGAGTTAGCCAAGCACTTTTCTTCAGCTTGGATTGAAAAAGCTCTTAAAGGATATATATTTGAAAACATGCCTTTAATTTTACTTAAAGTAGCTATGGGACCTCCTAATGATATTGTTTTTAATACAAACAAAGGACAAGTATGGAAATATGGTGCTAATGGAAGCTCTCAATTGATTATTAATATTTGGGAGGATAAAGTTACTAATTGGCATCAAACTAAATAAAAAGGAATGAATAAAAGAGAGTCATATACAATTTTAGGCCTTGAGGAAAATGCTTCAATAGATGAAATCAAAGTTGCTTATCGAAAATTAACAAAACAGTATCATCCTGATAAAACAGGGGGTGATGAGTTTTTAACCAATATGTTTAAGAAAATAAATACTGCATACAATACACTTCTTTCATCTTCTTCTACATCATCTGAGTTTAATCAACAAAACGCGAATTCATATTCGTCTACTCAGTCAAACTACAAGAGAGTCGTTTTTAATCCAGAAATTGAAAAGTGGATTAAAAATCACCATAAAATAGCAGAACAAATAAACTCTTATAAAAGTAAACTGTCTTATTTCAATAAAACTCAGCCTAAAAAAAACCTTTCTATAAGTAATATTGCAAAGCTTGTTGGCGCAGCATTTCTAATTATATTATTCTTCTCTCCTTTTCAAAGTGAAAGTGCCGTAACGCCAGCAAAAAACTTTGAACAAGCGTCTTGGCAAACTTCAACTGCAACCAAGCTATTTAAAGTACCGGATATACAAACATCTCCTATAGCAACATTAGGAGAAGGACATAAAGTTGACAGCATTAGTACTACTAAATATTTTTTCAAAGTAAATGTAACAACTGAAAGTGGGGTAATGACTGGCTATATATTAAAAGACAATTTAAAAAAATAGAAAATGGATTCTCAATATTATAACCTATTAAACAAAAAAGAAGCTCTTAAAAAAGACAATAGAGATATGCTAATCGGTGGAATTATTATGGTTTTACTTGCATATGTTATGGTAACCCGTCCTTCATTTCCTTCTAAAGAATTATTTACTTGGAACTCCCTTTTATCTCTTTATGGAGCGGCATTTTATGTAGGTGCTTCATTTGTTGCTGGTTGGAAACTACTGCACAATTTTACTTCAAAATTTTTCTTATTTCTACCTTTGATAGGATGGCTTATCTACTTATTTTTAAAAATAGCTATGGCATTATTCGTAGGTTCTTATCTCTATGGAGTTTTTCGCTATTTAAATAATTTGTACCAAATTAATAGGATTAACAAACAAATTATAAACAGCTAATTTGTTGCACTAATCTGCTCATTCATTCACAGAAAAACTTGTTTGTTATAACCAATCATAGATAAATTACCTTTCATCCACTCCAATCAACATTTTAAAGTTTACAATATTCATCATACAAACAACAAATCAGAAATAAAATCACTTGCTAAACTTGATACACAAAAAAAATAAAATATTTTTAAAAAGTTATTTTAATAGCTACAGAAGACACACCAACCTTAATCTTTTCATTTTTAAATACCTACAAATAAAATCACTCAATACGCTAAATTAAAAAGTCTCTTCAAAATGAAAAACTTTAAAAAAAATCAGCATTTATCAGTGTTAGCGCTTGCATTGTAATCTTTTTGTTCTATATTTGCACTCGCATTACAGAAGTAATAGCAGTCTATATGGCGAGGTAGCTCAGTTGGTTAGAGCGCAGGATTCATAACCCTGAGGTCACGGGTTCAACTCCCGTCTTCGCTACAAGGTAAAAGGACATAATCTACAGATTATGTCCTTTTTTTATATCTATATACCCCTTCTTTGAGGTCAACTACAATGCACACGCCCCCCTAAAACAAAGGATCAGGTGCAAAAGTTGGGGACTAAGCAAAAAGTTTCGTCAATCTAAACAGGAAAAATGACTTATCTCTTACACCTCTATACATCATTCTAAAGTACTTAAT
>NZ_FNDQ01000051.1 GCF_900099675.1 Myroides phaeus | reverse complement strand
CTCCGGAGATTTTTTTTAGTTACCATAATTTTATTTTTTTAATATCCTAAATATATGACTTCTAACGGAAAAGCTACCGAAGGTTTAGTTCAACATTGTATTGGCAAAATGCGGGAGGAAGTGCAAAGTTGAACTTTTGGAAAAATAATCCGCCGAATATTTTTCCGTTCACGATATTTTTGTAATTTAGTTCACGGAAAAAATATCGGCTCCGATTGTGAATTCTTGAACTTTCAGTTCTCCGAATTCCCGCACTTCGCCAATACTTTTTCCGTTATGTGCCATTTTTGAATGACAATGCGAATAGATACAGACAAACAAATGAATTTACTTAGTGATAAGAACGTTGCAATAATTGGTGGTGGACCCGTTGGACTGACTATGGCAAAATTATTACAGCAAAACGGCATAGACGTTTCAGTTTACGAAAGAGACAACGACCGAGAGGCAAGAATTTTTGGTGGAACCCTTGACCTACACAAAGGTTCAGGTCAGGAAGCAATGAAAAAAGCGGGATTGTTACAAACTTATTATGACTTAGCCTTACCAATGGGTGTAAATATTGCTGATGAAAAAGGCAATATTTTATCCACAAAAAATGTAAAGCCCGAAAATCGATTTGACAATCCTGAAATAAACAGAAATGACTTAAGGGCTATCTTGTTGAATAGTTTAGAAAACGACACGGTTATTTGGGATAGAAAACTTGTTATGCTTGAACCTGGTAAGAAGAAGTGGACACTAACTTTTGAGAATAAACCGAGTGAAACAGCAGATTTGGTTATTCTTGCCAATGGCGGGATGTCCAAGGTAAGAAAATTTGTTACCGACACGGAAGTTGAAGAAACAGGTACTTTCAATATACAAGCCGATATTCATCAACCAGAGATAAACTGTCCTGGATTTTTTCAGCTATGCAATGGAAACCGGCTAATGGCATCTCACCAAGGTAATTTATTATTTGCTAACCCCAATAATAATGGTGCATTGCATTTTGGAATAAGTTTTAAAACACCTGATGAATGGAAAAACCAAACGCAGGTAGATTTTCAAAACAGAAATAGTGTCGTTGATTTTCTTCTGAAAGAATTTTCCGATTGGGACGAACGCTACAAAGAATTGATTCATACGACGTTGTCATTTGTAGGATTGGCTACACGGATATTTCCTTTAGAAAAGCCTTGGAAAAGCAAGCGCCCATTACCCATAACAATGATTGGGGATGCCGCACATTTGATGCCGCCTTTTGCAGGGCAGGGAGTAAATAGTGGGTTGGTGGATGCCTTGATATTGTCTGATAATCTAGCCGATGGAAAATTTAATAGCATTGAAGAGGCTGTTAAAAATTATGAACAGCAAATGTTTATCTATGGCAAAGAAGCACAAGAAGAATCAACTCAAAACGAAATTGAAATGTTTAAACCCGACTTTACGTTTCAGCAATTGTTAAATGTATAAAATGGAATAAAACGGCACATAACAAACAAATTGGCAATAGAGCCGGTGAAGTACTTCTATTGAACTTTTGTGCAATGTTGAAGATTAGTAATTCTATTCAACATTTGTGCTAAAAGTCGGCTCCATCGCCAATTTGCCAAACGTTGTACGACATAGTAAAACCGAACCAAACAAAATGAAAGTCAGAGAAGAAAAGTTAAGAACAATTATAGAATGGTCGGAGAAAAACGAAGATGTAAGAGTTCTTCTTCTGACAAGTTCACTTGTAAATCCTTTAGCACTTGTTGACGAATTTAGTGATTTAGACATTGAATTTGTTTTTGAGGATAATACAAATTACATTTCAGACAAAAGCTGGACGCTTAAATTCGGAAATCCAATTGCTATGATTGAAGAAGACGAAAGTTGTTTTAACCATAAACACGCAATGAAAATGCTACTTTATGAAGACGGTGTGAAAGTAGATTTTAAACTTTACAGCAAATCAAAATTTATAAAGGAAACGCAAGAGAAAGAATTACCAGAAGATTGGGATATTGGTTATAAAATTTTAATTGATAAAGATGGTATTACAAAGCAAATGCTGAAACCAACTTATCAAATTTCCATTATCAAAAAACCGTCTGAAAAAGAGTTTCAAAATCTAATAAACGATTTTTGGTGGGACACAACTTACGTGGCAAAGTGTCTTGTGAGAGATGAAATATTCTATGCGAAATTTATGTCGGAAACCGTTATTCGCACAGAATATTTAATTCCTTTAATTGAATGGCACATTGCAAGTGAACACAATTGGAACATAACGACCAATAAATATGGACGACTTTTCAAAAAGTATCTTAACCAGGAAATGTGGGCTAAAACAGAACAAACATTTTCAGGGAGCAATATAAAGGAAAATTGGACTGCTCTATTTTCAATGACTGATTTAGTTTCAGAAATAGGAACTGAATTGTCAAAAAAATTAGAGTACAAATACCCGGATAAATTAGAAAATGACATACGAAAATATTTAGCTGGACTAAAACCCAAAACATAACTACGTCGTACAATAACTAAGCTTTCGTCTTGCCCGGAGGGCACGAGATGAAAGCCCGTTGAACGGAACCGTAGGAAGCTTAATACGTATTATGGAGTTTTCGAAG
>NZ_FNDQ01000053.1 GCF_900099675.1 Myroides phaeus | reverse complement strand
TAAGTCAGCAACTTTGCTGTAGATTGATTTTTTCAAATCATCACGACTAATATTTATCTGAGCATAATTTGTGATATAGTTCATTTTTATATCAGCGATTAGCACACTACTTTGTTGTTCACCATCTTGTGCTTGTTTTGCTTCAATACTACTAATGATTTCATCAATAAATTTGCCTCTTTTAAATATGTCAAAAGATTCATCTCTATATTCAGAAAGCTCAAGCCAATAACCATCTAAAGCGTCACCTTGTTTGGTCGAATATATTTTATATTTATTGGTAGTAGGCTCTAATTTAATAAGATCATAACCAAAAGCTAATACCCAAGCCTGTAAGCTGTTGTCTTCTTTTTTTGCAGGCCAGATAGAGAAGTTTGTTCGTTCCATTTTTGTCAACCAATTTTTGTCAATATGGTAAATCATAGAGTTTGAATTCTCTTTAATTTTATCGTGGTCTCTAGCATATCCTTCTACATCTAAAACTCCAAAAATAGGAGAAGCAGCTTCCATTCTATAGCAAATAACTTTATTGTGAATTCCTGTAGAAACGTATTCTATATTTTGATTTTGAACTAAATTTTTAAAAGAGTCTTTAAAAGTTGAGTTTGCTGTAGGTAAACCAATAACGAAATAATCAAATAATTGCTGACCAATAGCGTATCCCTTAGAGCTTTGTTGCCATAATGCGTGAGATTTAGCAATAAGCTTATTCGCTATTTCATTTGTTTTCTCAGGAGATAAGTCTCTTAATACATCGTCAATTGATTTATTTTTAAAAGCTAAAGCTTTAGGTAGTCCTTTTGTATATTTCCAGAATATCTTTTCGATTTGCTCGTTTTTTAATGTTTCAAAAGATAACATACCATTATCAAGCGTATCGTTAAATGTAGCAATGAAATCAGCAATTAAAAAGTCTCCATCTTTAGCATATGTCTTGTCTAAATCTTCTTTGTGCAAGTCAATGATAAATGTTTTTTGTTTTTCATTCGTTGAGTTAATGATGCTATTAACAAAGCTTGTAGCACTCTCTTTAACTTGTGTTAATTTACTAATAAGTGTAGCAATGGTTGTTTGATAATCATTTACATTATCAATTAATTTTGTTAAGAATTGCTTAGCGAAAACCCGTCTTTTAATTTCATTAATAGTAATTGCTTGGCGATTAACTAAGTCTCCTAAACCTTCTTTACTTTCATTTATAGATGATTTCTTTAAAAAAGAAGCTAATCCTGTAGAAATGTTTTGTAAACTCTCTATTTCATTCTTAATAGCATTTTCATTATTCTGTTTTTCTTTAATAAAGCTTTCTTCTTCTTCATCCATTTCCTTAAAGAAAATAGTTAACTGCTCTTTTAAATCACCTAAGAAATGTTTGACATTACCAATACCATGATTAGCATTTAATGATTTTGTAATGAATTCTTTTAATTGAGAAACGACATCACTATATTTTGTTTTTTCACTCAAAGTGATAGCTTGATCAGCCGTTTTCTCCACACTATTTAGATAAGCATTAATTTGATTAGCTAAGTCAGTGATATCATCAATATTAGGGAATTGGTTTTGCGGGTTTTTATTTAATAACGCATTAATAAGGTTGTCATTACCATTATTCTCTCTAATATTTATAGAAGGATTATCTATAAAAGCTGAAGCAAGAGGCTGAGCATTAGAATCTTCTGATAATAAGTTACTTATCATATTTCCATAAACTCTTCTTGCATAAATATTTCCGAGCGTATTTCCATCATAATATAATTCACTAACTCCCATACCACAAGCCCAAGCACGTTTATTTAGAATATCTAATTGACCTCCAG
>NZ_FNDQ01000055.1 GCF_900099675.1 Myroides phaeus | reverse complement strand
TGTTTTGACCCCTATAAACCTAGAGTATTTTTAATTTTTTAAAGTGTAATGTTTTAGGCTGCTTTTTTTCTGTTTAAAATCAAGTGTTTGTCCTTTTCCCATTTCTCCATTGGAGTGATCTTTCCAAGCAATCCATGTAGTCTTTTGTTATTATAAAACACTACGTAGTTCTTTAATATTTGCTCTATTTGTCCAAAAGTAAAGTATTCATATTTAGTAAAAACCTCTCTTCTTAGAGTCCCATGATAAGCTTCTATGTGAGCATTTTCTTCCGGTGTTGCTATGTGTGTAAACTCTTGTGATACACCGATTAAAGAAAGATATTCTCTTACATTGTTGGCGATAAATTGACTACCATTATCCGATCTAATCACTACATTTTTAGGGTAATCTAACTCATCAAAAAGTTCTGATAGTAGTTCTATTACCTGCTTTTGTTTAATATTAAAGCTGAAGTAGTCTTTTAATATTCTTCGAGTATGTACATCAATTACAGAAAGTAAATAAGCATTTTTCCCTTTTTGTGGTATCCATACCATCTTAATATCCATTTCAACACACTCTAAGGGTCTTGTAGTCTTTACTTTACGATGCTTAACATACTTCTTGTCTGAGTGATCTCTAGCTATACGAGTTTGTAAAAGCTTAGCAGTTTTCATAATACGGTATACTTTTTTGTGATTAATAGTATACCCATCGCGTTTAAGATACTCGCACATTATGCGGTAACCACAATCCATAAAATCATCCTCTAAAAGCTCTTTAATTGACTCTACAACAGTTTGCTCATTAACCCAGCCTTGGGTTTTATGGTAGGTTAATAAAGTAGCTTTATTACCTTTTGGTTTGCCAGAACCCTTGAAATAGTACGTACTATCACTTAAGCCAACCCAATGAATTAGTTTAGCTTTACTTATGTGATATTTAGTATAAAAGTAGTCTACCAGATCTTTTTTGGATCGGATGTCCCAAACTTTTTTTTTAGTAGTTCGCGTTGAACTTCTAATTCTATTTCTTTATCACTTAGTAGTTTGCGAAGAATCTTATTCTCTTCTTCTGCTTTTTTAAGTTCTTTTGATTTGTCAGAAACAGCAGGCATTAATCCTGATTCTCCTTGGGAATCGAATTTCTTCTTCCATGAGTAGAAAGTACCTGTACTTAAACTGTGTTTACGACAAGTCTCTATTGCCCCATTTTCTTCTGCTTCTTGTAAAATTGATAGCTTATCTGATAAGCTCCATTTCTTGTATTTCATAAGTCCAAAGTTATGTAATTAATTTATTAATTTAACTCCAGCTTATTTAGGGGCTAATATA
>NZ_FNDQ01000056.1 GCF_900099675.1 Myroides phaeus | reverse complement strand
ATTTTTGCTGTCAATCCAATATGTCTATGAACGTGTCTTCTTAATTATAATCTCACTTGTCTTTCAAAGCGAGTGCAAAAGTAAATAACTTTTTTTAATTTAGCAAAACTTTTTTGAAATAAATTTCATTTTGTTTTTATCACTAAACCGCCGTATTTACTGAAACGGACTGCAAAGATACAACCTTATTTTTTACTTATCCAAATTTAATTTCTTATTTTTTTCAAAGCGAGATAACGTTACTTTTTTATCTTTACTCCTTCACTATTTGTGTATGATCGTCTGCTGTAATGCGGATGCAAAAGTAGTATCTTTTTGGCTATTTCCAAACTTTACAACTCCTTTTTTGAAAGGTTTTTTATAACGTGTTGTTATGTTGCCTCTTACCTCTGAAAGTTTTTTTACTTTTTGTTTTTATTGGTTCAAATAGGTCTAGACTTCTTTATTAAAGTTATTCCTCATTATATATATGCATTCTTATTACTCTCCTTATACATAGTACAAAGTTACCTATATTACTTCTACAGGTATTATAAAGCGGTTATTTTGCTATCATTTGTTATCAAATGACATCATATGCACTATAAACGCTGTCCCACTTTTGTACTAAAATCTCCGCAAACCCTTACAAACAAAGGGATTGAAAGGGTTTCAAATGACATTTAGTCGCAAATAAGTCGTAATTACCTCACCTAAAGGCCTTTTTCGCGAACTAATTACGACTTAATTACGACTTAATTACGACTTAATTACGACTTAATTACGACTTAATTACGACTTAATTACGACTTAATTACGACTTAATTACGAACTAATTACGACTTAATACCGTATGAGATAGTAATAAATACTACCTAAGACCAGTCTTTACAAACTATCCAGAGCATAAAACATATAAAAAAGCCCTTATTAGAACTTCGTAAAAACCTTTTTCACTACTAATAATCACCATACTATTAGCTATTTGTACTACTTACCATCACAAACCCAAGCAAGAGATCCTGTACTAACGTCAAACAAAAAGGCCACTTAACACAAGTGTTAAGTGGCCTTTTTATTTTTTCATATTATGTAATATCGCTTATTTCTTAGCTAATTTAAACCGCACCTTCTCCCCTGCAGCATCAATATTCATTAAATAAATACCTGTTGCATTAGAAAACCTTGTACCTATATTACTAATTATAAAAAAAGAGTTCTCTTTTGGACTGACCCCAAAAAGTTGGACGAAGTTATGCAATCTTTTTAATATAATGAGCTCGGTATTCTACCGGGCTCATTCCATTTAAATTAATGCGA
>NZ_FNDQ01000057.1 GCF_900099675.1 Myroides phaeus | reverse complement strand
ATCAACTTCCAGATAAACAATTAGTTTCCAAAGGATTTTATCCTATGACTACCATCGAAGATTTTCCATTACGTGGGAAATCAGTAAAACTGCATGTTCAACGTCGTCGCTGGACAGATAAACAAACAGGAGAAATAATCGCTAGAGATTGGAATGTGATTGCTGAAGGAACCCGAATGACTAAAGAGTTTTCGGAGTTCTTAAAAAAAATTAGCCGATACTAAAATACTTAGTTGTAAAGCTATAGGTGAATTATTTGGAGTTGACGGGAAGAAATTCCAACGTCAATACAAAAATAAAACCAGTGAGTTTAAGACTTGGAATCAACGAGAGCACGCCAAAGATTGGTTATTATACCCACAGAATATTACAGAAAAACTATCCATAGACGAAGTCTGTTTGTCTAAAGGAGAATTATATACCATCGTTACCTCTAAAGCTGGCAAAGGCAAGAAAAACACCATTGTTGCTGTTGTAAAAGGAACAAAATCTGAAACAGTTGTAGAACATCTATTAAAAATCCCCCAATCCCTTAGAAAAAAAGTAAAAGAGATAACCCTTGATATGGCTGGTTCTATGAAACAGATAGCAAAAAAATGCTTCACGAACGCTATACAAGTTATCGATCGTTTCCACGTGCAAAAACTTGCTAGCGAAGCACTTCAGAATATTAGAATTAAACATCGTTGGATTGAAATGGATAATGAAAATAATGCTATTACCCAGGCTAAGAGTACAAATGAAACCTATACTCCTGATACCTTATCCAATGGAGATACAAAAAAACAATTATTAGCCAGATCTAGACATTTACTATACAAAAGTCCTAATAACTGGACAATAGACCAACAAGATAGAGCTAAACTATTATTTGAATTATATCCCGAAATTGAACAAGCATATGGCTTAACAAACAAGTTAAGAGCAATATACAATCAACTTATTCCAAAGGAAGTCGCTATGACCAAACTTGCTTATTGGTTCAATCAAGTAGAAAATACGAACCTTAAACAGTTCAATACTGTTATTAAAACCTTTATGTTACACTACGCAGATATATTGAACTATTTTAATGACAGAAGTACCAACGCATCTGCGGAGTCCTTTAATGCAAAAATTAAGTACTTTAGAATGATGTATAGAGGTGTAAGAGATAAGTCATTTTTCCTGTTTAGATTGACGAAACTTTTTGCTTAGTCCCCAACTTTTGC
>NZ_FNDQ01000058.1 GCF_900099675.1 Myroides phaeus | reverse complement strand
ATACTTTGTTTTATTAGTTGTTCTAATTCTTGTTTAGTATTTGTTTTAAAGAGTAAAAATTCTTGTTTTAATATTCCATTAATTCTTTCAGCTAAAGCATTTTGATAACAATCATACCCATCTGTCATAGAAGGAATAATATTGTTTTTATTTAATAGAAGCTGATAATGTTCAGAACAGTATTGTAATCCTCTATCTGAGTGATGGATTGCTTTATTTTTAGTTATTCTATTTTTGATAGTCATTTCTAAAGCTTTACCAATACTTTTAGCGCTCATGTCTTCACTTAAATGATATCCCATAATCTTTCTGCTATAAGCATCAGTAACTAGGGATAAATAATATGTATTTGTTTTAGTCTTTACATAAGTAATATCGCTTACAAAAACTTGTTCTTGTTGAGTTATTGCTAAGTTTTTTAAAAGGTTAGGATGTTTAGTTAACCAATGTTTTGAGTTAGTGGTTTTAGTATAATTTTTTTTAGGCTTAATAGATAGATTCTCACGTTTTAAATACTTAAACAAAGCATCTCTACCTATTTTGATATTTAACTTTATAAATTCTTTTTTTAATAAGTAATAGAGCTTTCGCGTACCTAAGCGAGGAGTAATAGCCCTTATCTTTAGGACTAATTCCTTTACTTGTAAAAACTCTTTTTCACGATATTCTTGTTGCGTTCTATATTGATATAGAGCTTGTCTACTTATCCCAAACAGTGAACAAACGCGTGATAAACTTACTCCTTTTTCTTGGAGTCCAAAGGCTGTTGGGTAGAATACTTTTTTCTTATTTGGGTGCCATACGATCGGTCTGACAGATCAATCATTGCATTAAGAACTCTATTCTTTAGTTTTTCATCTGATAACTCACGTTCTAAACGTTTTATCTTTTGAGCTGGTGATTCGTCTTTAGATTTCATTGCTTGTCGTAATATTGGTTTACTCCAATCTAAATTACCATATTTTCGCAACCAAACCAAAACTGTACTACGACCTTGAATACCATAATGTTTTTGAGCTTGTTTATAGGTATAATCGCCTTTTTCTACTTCTGATACAACTTGTAATTTAAAGCCTAAAGTATAATCTCGTTGACTACGCTTTTCCCTTGTGTTTTCT